>NZ_QULW01000001.1 GCF_003481825.1 Clostridium sp. OM02-18AC
TGATATGCCCGTAACCGGGCTGAGCAGTACAAAAACAATAAAAGTAGCTGTGTAACCCATCAGGGTAGCAGTAAGGGTGTCATGGACGCACCCCTGAAACTACGGAGCTATACTTCGTAATCAGATGCTCGGTAATTCAATTGCCGATGTAGTTCACGCAGATTGTCTGTGAATTGCAGCCTTGTATCCGTTTTTACGCTGTGTTATGATACAAAGGAATTGCACCTTGGCGCGAACGAGAGAAAAGAAATGGAGAACGTTTCATGCAGGTATTGAATCAGGATATCAAAACAGGACAGTTTAAACAGATCTATCTTTTATATGGAGAAGAAGTTTTCTTAAAAAACAGCTACAAAAACCGCTTAAAAGAAGCCATCATCGGCGACGACACCATGAATTTTGCGCGGTTCGAAGGCAAAGGTCTCGATGTAGACGAGCTGATCCGTCTGGCAGATACCATGCCATTTTTTGCGGAGCGCCGTCTTATTCTCATCGAAGACAGCGGATTTTTCAAAAGTGCATCCGATGCCCTGGTGCAGTATCTTCCGTCCATGCCGGACACCACCATCTTGCTGTTTGTGGAGACTGAGGTGGATAAGCGCAACCGTCTTTACAAGAAAGTTAAGGACATGGGTTACGCCGCAGAACTAAACCGCCAGGACAGTGCTCAGTTAGCCAGATGGGCAGGCGGAATTCTGGCGAGGGAGCAGAAAAAGATCACCAACCGCACGATGGATTTATTTTTAAGCATGACCGGGGATGACATGGAAAACATCCGTATGGAACTGGAAAAGGTCATCAGCTATACGCTGGGGCGCGATGTCATCACCGATGAAGATGTCATGGCGGTCTGCACGGTGCAGGTCACAAACCGCATTTTCGACATGGTGGCAGCTATCGTAAACCGCCAGACCCGGAAAGCCATGGACCTCTACGAAGATCTCCTGACCTTAAAAGAACCGCCGATGCGTATTCTTTTTCTGATCGCGAGACAGTTTAACCAGCTGTTGCAGGTCAAAGAGCTGATGGCAAAGGGCATGGACAAGGGAACCATCGCATCGAAGCTCAAAATGCAGCCATTTGTGGTAGGAAAGGTCATGCCGCAGGCCAGACAGTTCAGTCGGGAGCAGATCCTTTCATACGTGGAATCCTGTGTGGAGACAGAAGAAGCAGTGAAGAGCGGACGGCTGCAGGATAGGCTCGCGGTGGAATTGCTGATTACGAAAGAATATAAATAAAATTATTGATTTGTTCGGAAGCGAAGCTGACTACGCGGATCCATTTGTGGAACAGCTTCAGAATTCCGTTCGCCGAATAAAAAACAGTCGAAAAATGGGGGAACGCTATATGATGTATAATCTGTACATGGAAGAATATGTCCGGGAACATGCGGATGAAATCCGGGAAGAGGCATGACAATATTTCGGCTCATATTTTATGAGCTGTTTTGCCAGACAGGCAAAATCTATTTGGATACGTATCTGAAAATCGAGGTCATATCGACTGGGTTTCAAAAAGTTACAGAGGAATTCTATAAAACAGTCGTAATAAAAAATAAATTAGCCAAATTTCCTTGCTTTTTTCTCTCTTTCCTTATACCATTATATCTGTGCGGCAATCTGGTATGACAGATGAAGAAAGACTTTTTGACTTCAACACCATATCATATATTAAAAAACAAGCTGTCGAACAAGGGCGAAATAAGTCGTACGAATTTATTTGCCTTTGCCCTTTATAGGCATTAAAATAGAGACAGCGTTGAAAGGAGAGCGGAAAATGAACGGAGCAGACATCCGTTTTGTACATCTCGGAATTACGATCGAGCATCTGAAAAACAGTATTTCAGTATTCGGATTCCGGATTGCGTTTTATGGCATCATCATCGGAATCGGAATGCTGGCGGGCATATGGATCGCCCAGTCAGATGCGAAAAGGAGGGGGCAGGATCCCGAATTATATCTGGACTTTGCTCTGTATGCAATTATATGTTCCATTATCGGTGCGAGAATTTACTACGTGGTTTTTGAGTGGGATTATTACAAAGAAAATTTACTTCAGATTTTTAACTTGCGTGCGGGAGGTCTTGCAATTTATGGTGGTGTGATCGCCGGAACCATCACCATGATCGTGTATACACGCGTGAAAAAAATGTCGTTTTTTTCCATGGCAGATACCGGGGTACTGGGACTGGTCACGGGACAGATCATTGGTCGGTGGGGAAATTTCTTTAACTGTGAGGCCTTTGGTGGCTATACAGACAGTCTGCTGGCTATGCGGATCAAACTTTCGCTGGTGAACGAAAATATGCTCAATGCAGATGTTTTAAGTCACAAGATCGTGGAAAATGGAGTGGAGTTCATTCAGGTACATCCGACGTTTCTTTATGAATCCTGTTGGAATCTGTGCCTGCTTCTGTTTATGCTCTGGTTCCGGAAAAAGAAACAGTACGATGGACAGATGCTCTGGATCTATCTGTGCGGTTATGGACTGGGACGTTTCTGGATTGAGAGTCTGCGGACGGATCAGCTGATCTTATTTGGAACCGGTTTTCCGGTTTCCCAGGCATTGTCCCTGGTGCTGATTCTAGTAGCAGCAGGCAACCTGATCTGGCACGGCAGAAACGATTCCTCGTCACATTTGCACAAACAGTAACAAAATTCTGCGGCCAGTCATCTGGAACATGGCAGAAAGAACATTGCAGAATCAGAATGAAAATCACAAATGCCGTAAAACATGTCACACATTGAACCGGATACAGCGGGAAAAGAGGCTTTTTGACCAGACAGCTGTGTTGCCGGATACCTGGAGGGAAAAGGCATGGAAATTTCCAAGGAGGAACTGGTGGTATGCATTGAACAGGCCAGAAAAAAACTGGACGGCAGTATTGAAAATGGAGAAGATTATCGCTATATTTATGAAAAGAGTGTAGAGCTTGACCGGCTGATCGAGATCTACATAGCCATGGAATACTGAAAAATAAAATTCCTGAACATTTGTTTCACAAACTTTACAGGGGAGATATTCACAAAAGACGGGTGGATATCTCCTCTTTTTTGCATTGCATATTGGAAATATGCCAATGGCATGACTTCCGCTTGTGGATTTCCTTGATTTTCCATTGCTTTTTTGTGAAAAAACCTTGCTATTTTCTTACGCATGTACTAAACTTATGTTACAAGTGGTGGAAAGTGGCACAAAGTGGTTCGGAATGGTACAAAAGTGTAGGACAAGGGTACGTTTTGCTTCCTGGGCACACATGCGTGAACAGGAACCATTTGGAGAATGTGCAGTGCAGGAACGAAGCAGGTGATTGAGTATGTTCATGGGTGAATACAATCATACAGTGGACGCGAAGGGCCGGTTAATTGTCCCTTCCAAATTCAGGGAACAGCTTGGAGACGAATTCGTGGTAACGAAAGGGCTCGATGGCTGTTTATTCGTCTATGAAAATACAGAGTGGAAAGCTCTGGAAGAAAAATTACATGCTCTGCCGCTCACCAATGCAAACGCACGAAAGTTTTCCCGCTTTTTCCTTGCGGGCGCTACCACCTGTGAAGTAGACAAACAGGGACGGATCTTACTTCCGGCCGTGTTAAGGGAATTTGCCAAGATCGAAAAGGACGCAGTGTTAGTCGGTGTAGGAAGCCGGATTGAGATCTGGAGCAGAGATAACTGGAATCAGTCGAATACCTACGACGATATGGAAGAAATTGCAGAGAATATGGAGGGTCTTGGAATTTAAATGGCATTTGAACACAAATCAGTATTATTATATGAAACGGTCGACAGTCTGAACATCAAACCGGACGGCATCTATGTGGACGGAACACTTGGCGGAGGCGGACATGCCCATGAGGTCTGCAGCCGTCTGGGAGAGCATGGACGTCTCATCGGCATCGATCAGGATGCGGATGCAATCGCGGCTGCATCCGAGCGTCTTTCTGAATTTCAGGATAAGGTCACGATTGTTCGAAGCAATTACGAAAACATTGCTTCCGTGCTTCATGATTTAGAAATTGAAAAAGTGGACGGCATTTATCTGGATCTTGGGGTTTCTTCCTATCAGCTTGATACAGCATCCAGAGGCTTTACCTACCGGGAGGACGCTCCGCTTGACATGCGTATGGATCAGCGGAATACCCAGACTGCAGCAGATATTGTAAATACCTACAGCGAAATGGAACTTTACCGTATTATCCGTGATTACGGCGAGGACCGCTTCGCGAAGAATATTGCCAAACATATTGTGCGGCAGCGTGAGGAAAAACCTTACGAGACGACCGGAGAGCTGATCGAGACCATCAAAGCAGCGATTCCGGCCAAGATCCGGGCTACGGGCGGACATCCGGCAAAACGGACGTTCCAGGCAATCCGGATTGAATTAAACCATGAGTTGGACGTATTAAACCGCTCGATTGATACGATGATTGATCTTTTGAATCCGGGAGGCCGTTTAAGCATCATTACGTTCCATTCACTGGAAGACCGGATCGTGAAAAAACGCTTCCGGGATAATGAAAACCCGTGCATCTGCCCGCCGGAATTTCCGGTATGCATGTGTGGCAGAAAGAGCAAAGGAAAGGTGATCACCCGAAAGCCGATCGTGCCGGGAGAAGAGGAACTGGAGTACAATAAGCGTTCGAAGAGTTCAAAACTCCGTGTATTTGAACGGGCATAAGACTGGTGCTGAAAAAGCAGCGGCACCGTGAAAATGTAAGATACAGAATCAGAAATATAAAAAGGGAATGTTACGTAAGAGGAAAAAGGAGGAATGAGTATGGCTTCGCACAGAGCAGCAAGAGAGGGCTATGTGTATGGAACTGCCGCCAGAAATGTGGCAGCAGAGAGGGAACGGACAAGAGAACGGAGAGTTGTGCAGTACCGCCAGAATATGAGCCATACTGTCAGAAGAAATCAGGAAAAGGCACTTCAGATGGATCTGCCTTACGTGATCATGCTGACACTGGCAGCAATCTGTACGCTGTATATCTGCGTAGGGTATCTGCATGTGCAGTCCTCCATGACCGCCAAGATCCACAACATTGAGGGACTGGAACAGGAACTGGAACAGCTCCGCTCCGAGAACGATGCCCTTCAGACCCGTATCAATACCGATATGGATCTGGACCATATTTACAAAGTTGCTACAGAGGAACTCGGCATGGTATATGCCAACCGTAATCAGGTGCTATTATATGATAAAACGGAAAGTGAGTATGTAAGACAATATGAGGACATCCCAAAACACTAATCAGCATTCACAGACGGGGGAAAAACGAAGATCCGGTGTGCGCCGGATCTTCACAACATATATGCAGGAAAAGCTGGCGGTCACGGTCATTGTGATTACGCTGGCTTTGTTTGCGTTAATCTATGTGTTGTATCACATCATGACGACAAAACAGGACAGCTACAACCAGATTGTGCTGTCCCAGCAGCAGTACGACAGCCGTGTGCTTCCGTACCGGCGGGGCGATATCGTGGACCGCAACGGTACCTATCTGGCAACGACAGAAAAGGTGTACAATCTGATCATCGACGCAAAACAGATCATGTCTGCGGAAGAGGACTATCTGGATGCGACCGTGACAGCGCTTGCAACGGTATTTGGCTATGATGAGACCGAGATGCGCAATCTGATCCGGGACAATTCCGCCAAGGCGTACCTGCGTTATGCCAGACAGCTTTCTTATGACCAGAAAGAGGCATTTGAACAGTACCAGTCCGATACAAACAAGGTCAATGCCAAGGCAGATTCCAAGGCCCGTGTGAAGGGCATCTGGTTTGAGGATGAGTTTAAACGAATCTATCCGTACAATTCCCTGGCCTGCAACGTAGTTGGTTTTGCTACCAGCGACGGAGGTTCGGGAAACGGCGGCATTGAGCAGTCCTACAACGATTCCCTGATTGGCACGAATGGCCGGGAATACGGTTATTTGAATGACGATTCCAACCTGGAACGAGTCATTAAGCCTGCGCAGAATGGAAACACAGTGGTTTCCAGTATCGATGTGAACATTCAGAATGCAGTAGAAAAGCGGATCAATGAATGGATGGCAGAGACAGGATCCGAGCATGTGGGCGTTGTGGTCATGAATCCGAATAACGGTGAAGTGCTTGCCATGGCGAATGACAGCATGTTTGACTTAAATAATCCGAGAAGTGCGGCAGACAGTTTCAGCGAAGATTCGCTTCGGGAACTTGGCTTAAAGGAGGCAATGCAGACCTATAACCGTCAGCACAAGAAGACCGATGGAAGCACCATCACGATCGAACAGGTGCCGGAGCATTTCTCGTCGGATGAGATCCGTTCCTACGGACTTCAGGTAGCGTGGAACCAGAAATGGCGTAACTACGATGTCAGTGATACCTATGAGCCAGGTTCTCCGTCGAAGATCTTTACCGTGGCAGCGGCGCTTGAGGAGGGAATTATTTCTCCGAACGATACTTTTTACTGCGATGGTTACCAGGAAGTGGCGGGACACCAGATCAAGTGTACCGCTTACAAAAAGGGCGGTCACGGCATGCTGACAGTTGCAGAGGCTTTGATGGTTTCCTGTAACGATGCCATGATGCAGATTGCAGCCAAGACAGGGGCGCAGACTTTCGCGCGTTATATGAGCTCGTTTGGATTCGGCGAAAAAACCGGGATTGACCTGCCGGGTGAGGCCGATGCAAAGGGTCTGGTGCGAAGTGCGGATCAGATGAACTCTGCAGACCTGGCAACCAACTCTTTTGGACAGAACTATAACTGTTCCATGATCCAGATGGCTGCAGCCTACTGTTCCGTGATCAATGGCGGTTCTTACTATGAGCCGCATGTCGTCAAACAGATCTTAAATGACCAGGGATCGGTTGTGAAGGAAGTAAAACCGAAGCTGGTGCGTGAGACGGTTTCCGAGTCGACCAGCAGCTTTATCAAAGATGCATTATTCCGCACGGTTTCTGAGGGAACCGGTAAAGCAGCGGCTGTAGAAGGCTATGAGATCGCTGGAAAGACCGGTACCGCAGAGAAAATCCCGCGTTCCGCAAAGAACTATCTGCTTTCTTTCTGTGGATTTGCACCGACGCATGATCCGCAGGTGCTGGTATATGTCACGATCGATACCCCGCATGTAGAAGATCAGGCGCACAGTTCTTACGCCAGCGGCGTATTTTCCAAGATCATGGGTGACATTCTTCCTTATTTGAATGTATTCCCGTCTGTAGATTTTGAGGCACAGCAGAGCGAGGCATCGACGCAGCTGCCGGAGGCAGAGGGCATTACCGACAATACGGGGGTAGTTCCGGAGACCGAGGCAGAGCCGAAGGTGTATGAGACAGAGGAATATGTAGAACCTGGAGCAGACTCCGACCTTCCGGAAGATGTGCCGGAGAGCAGCGCGGATGCTGGAAGCGGAGAGCGTGACGGCAGCGGTTACGTGACGCCGGTTCAGAATGTTCCAGAGTCTTCTGCTTCGGAAGAAAGTACAGAGAGTAGCAGTGCCAAGAGCAGTTCGGAGAGCAGCGCAGCAGAAAATTCTGGAAATACGGAATCCGGGCAGGAACAGGCAGGCAGTTCAGAGAGCACACAAAGCAGTGCGGCAGGAACGGCAGAGTCCTCTGCCGGGCAGGAGCGGGAAACCATGAGTGCCACTTCTGCTGCCGGGACGTAATGTTTTACCTGGCACGTATGCATGTACAGGAAAACATGATAATAGCAGGCATAAAATCATGCGGTGTTTTGCATGGAATGCCGGCTGATTTACGCATAGAACCTTTAAAATCTTCATAGGAATAGAATAATGACTGTTTAAGGAGCCGGCATGGGCGCGTATCCAATCTTGTTTACGCAGCATGAAAACAGAAATGCGTTTCTGACTCATCACCGGAGAAGGATAGCCGTCCTGTTTTTCCTGCTGTGTCTTTGCATGGCGGGACTGACAGGGCGGCTTGTGTTTCTTATGATATACCGGGCAGACCACTACAGTGAGATGGCAGAGGATCTGCATCAGAGAGAGCGGACCATTAAGGCAGCCAGAGGCAGGATCCTGGATACCAATGGAACGGTCATTGCGGCAAACCGGACGGTGTGTACCATTTCCGTGATCCATAATCAGGTGAAAGATGCAGAGCTGGTTATTCGGAGTTTATGCGAAAAACTGGGGATGGAGGAGGCGACGGTCCGGAAAAAGGTGGAAAAACGCAGTTCCCGTGAGATTATCCGGACCAATGTTGACAAAGAAACAGGCGATGCGATCCGGGAACTTCATCTGGATGGAGTAAAGGTGGATGAGGATTACAAACGCTATTATCCGTTTTCCAGCCTGGCATCCAAAGTTCTGGGATTTACCGGAGGAGACAACCAGGGAATCATCGGTCTTGAGGTCTTTTATGAGTCAGTTTTAAAAGGAACGAACGGTACGATCCTTACGATGGCCGATGCAGCGGGGGTGGAACTGGAAAATGCGTTTGAAGAGCGGAACGAGCCGGTGGCGGGAGCAGATCTGTACGTAAGTCTGGATGTGAATATCCAGCAGTATGCCCAGCAGGCGGCACGTCAGACTATGGAGCGAAAAGGCGCAAAAAAAGTATCGGTGATCGTGATGAATCCGCAGAATGGGGAAATTCTGGCAATGGTCAATGTTCCGGAATTTGATCTCAACGATCCGTTCACACTGAATACAGAAGAACCACCGGGCATTTCGGCGAAAGAAAAGCAGGAACTTTTAAATCAGATGTGGAGAAATCCGGCGATCAACGATACCTATGAACCTGGTTCTACGTTTAAGATCATTACGGCGGCTGCTGGGCTGGAGGCCGGTGTGGTGTCGCTGACAGACCAGTTTTCCTGCCCGGGATTTCGAATTGTGGAAGACCGGAAAATCCGCTGTCATAAGGTGGGCGGACACGGAGGCGAAACGTTTTTGCAGGGTGCCATGAATTCCTGCAACCCGGTTTTTATCGATGTGGGGCAGCGCCTTGGGATTGACCGTTACTGCCAGTATTTTGAACAGTTTGGTCTGCGCGAAAAAACGGGCATTGATCTTCCGGGTGAAGCATCCACGATCATGCATAAAAAAGAACATATGGGACTGGTGGAGCTGGCCACGGTTTCGTTCGGGCAGTCCTTTCAGATCACGCCCATCCAGCTGATCACTACAGCTGCTTCCACCATCAATGGAGGCAGGCGGGTGACACCGCATTTTGGCGTGAAGGCGGTGGCAGCGGATGAGAGCTTTGTTCACCGTTTTTCCTGGCCGGAGGGACGCCGGATCCTGTCGGAAGAGACCAGCAAAACCATGCGCTATGTGCTGGAACAGGTGGTAGCAGAGGGCAGCGGAAAGAAGGCAGCGGTGGCGGGCTTTCGCATTGGCGGTAAGACAGCAACTTCGGAAAAACTGCCGCGGAGCCTGAAAAAATATATTTCTTCGTTTGTCGGTTTTGCCCCCGCGGACGATCCGCAGGTCATTGCGCTGATCACGATCGATGAACCGCAGGGAATCTATTATGGAGGAACGATTGCGGCACCGGTCATTGCGGATCTGTTCCAGAATATCCTGCCGTATCTGGGAATTGTGCAGGAAACAGCCTTGCAAAGGAAATAGAAAAGACGTATACTAATAGATATGTCAAAATACATAGAAAACTTAGGAGAGTATCATGATTAACGAAACCATTCTTGCGATCATTATCGCATTTGCAGTCAGCGCGATCCTCTGTCCGATCGTAATCCCGTTTCTGCATAAGTTAAAATTCGGACAGCAGGTCCGCGATGACGGTCCACAGGCACATTTAAAGAAGCAGGGCACCCCGACGATGGGCGGACTGGTATTTTTAACCGCGGTGGTGATCACCTCTTTGCTGTACATCCGTGACTACCCGCGCATCATTCCGGTCTTATTTATGACTGTGGGGTTTGGTGTCATCGGTTTTCTGGATGACTACATCAAGATCGTCATGAAGCGTTCCGAGGGCTTAAATCCGGTCCAGAAGCTGATCGGCCAGTTTATCATCACCGGAATTTTTGTGTATTATCTGATGTGTTCCGGCGAAGTGGAGACATCCATGCTGGTGCCGTTTACCGGCGGCTTCGAACATGGCATTTATTTAAATTTAGGCTTTTTATTTATTCCGTTTGTCTTCTTTGTTGTGCTTGGAACGGACAACGGCGTAAACTTTACCGATGGTCTGGATGGCCTGTGCACCAGTGTGACCATTCTGGTTGCAACATTTCTGACCATCATTTCCATTGGGGAAAACAGCGGCATCAGCCCGATCACCGGAGCCGTAGTAGGAAGTCTTCTTGGCTTTCTGCTGTTTAACGTATATCCGGCCAAGGTCTTCATGGGCGACACCGGTTCCCTGGCTTTAGGCGGATTTGTGGCATCCAGCGCATTTATGATGCAGATGCCGTTATTCATTCCGATCATCGGTCTGATCTATCTGGTTGAAGTATTATCGGTTATCATGCAGGTATCTTACTTTAAGGCTACCCATGGAAAACGTATTTTCCGCATGGCGCCGATCCATCATCATTTTGAACTGGGCGGCTGGTCTGAGACCAGGGTGGTTGCAGTATTTTCGATTGTGACTGCACTGCTCTGCCTGGTGGCATACTTGGGAATATAACATCTTTGAAAGGACAGGAGGTATATGAGATGAGTCAGAAAGTATTGGTGGCAGGTACCGGAAAGAGCGGTATTGCAGCAGCAAAACTTCTTCTTGCCATGGGCGGCGAGGTTGTACTTTACGATGGCAACGACAAGCTGGATCCGGAGAAGATTAAGGAAAATTTTGAGGAAGATGCAAAGATCACGATCGTGCTGGGAGAACTGACCAGACCGGATCTTTTAGGCGTGGAGCTTTCTATTATCAGCCCGGGAATCCCGTTGGATGCGCCGTTTGTACCGGTACTGGATGAGGCGAAAATTCCGATCTGGAGTGAGATCCAGCTGGCATACCATGTGGCAAAGGGCAAACTGATCGCCATTACCGGAACCAATGGAAAAACCACGACCACAGCGCTGACCGGCGCCATTATGAAAACGTTCTTCGATGAGGTGTTTGTGGTCGGAAATATCGGTATCCCGTACACGGAAGTTGCTTTGGATACGACCGAGAAATCGGTTACGGTTGCAGAGGTTTCCAGCTTCCAGCTTGAGACCATCATGGATTTCCATCCGAATGTGAGCGCAATCTTAAACATTACGCCGGATCATTTAAACCGTCACGGAACCATGGAAAATTACATTGAAGTAAAAGAGCGTGTTGCAGTGAACCAGACCGAAGACGACTGCATCGTTTTAAACTACGACGATAAAGTACTGCGCGAGTTTGGCGAGAAGAAGGACTTAAAGCCGAAGGTTATCTTTTTCTCCAGCACACAGACCTTAAAAGACGGTATGTATCTGGACGGAGATACCATGATCTATGCGCATGACGGCAAGACTGAGGAAATCCTGAATGTAAAAACCGATATGCAGCTGTTAGGAAAGCATAATTATGAGAATGTTATGGCAGCAGTAGCCATGAGCATCCGCATGGGCGTGCCGATGGACTGCATCCGCAAAGCCGTAAAGGAGTTTCAGGCAGTGGAGCACCGGATTGAGTTTGTCCTGGAGCGTTCCGGGGTCCGTTATTATAACGATTCCAAGGGAACCAACCCGGATGCTGCCATTCAGGCAATCCGCGCGATGCCGGGTCCGACTGTTCTGATCGCTGGTGGTTATGACAAGCACAGCGAGTATGACGAGTGGATCGAGGAATTTGGCGATAAGGTAAAATATCTGGTTCTGATCGGTCAGACCCGCGACAAGATCGCAGAGTGTGCCAGAAGCCATGGCTTTACTGATATTATGTATGCAGAGGATATGGCAGAGGCTGTACGCGTCTGTGCCGCTTATGCCAATGCAGGGGACAATGTCCTCTTATCTCCGGCGTGCGCAAGCTGGGGTATGTTTGACAACTACGAGCAGCGCGGTGAGATTTTCAAGGAATGTGTAAGAAACCTCTAATTTAGGAAGGTCTTAAAACAGTTACAAGAAAACCTGTAGGAGGAGTGATATGGCAAAGAAGAACCGGCCGAAACGGTTTTATGATTACAGCCTGTTGTTCTGTATCATATTTTTGACGGTGTTTGGACTGGTCATGATTTACAGCGCCAGTTCTTACACAGCACAGCTCAAATATAACAATGCCGGTTTCTTTATGATGCGTCAGCTTAAGGTCGCAGCAGGCGGTCTGGTCCTGGCACTGTTGATTTCCAAACTGGATTACCATTGGTATGCAAAATTTTCCATGTTTGCGTATCTGTTATCCTATGTGCTGATGGTTGCGGTAACCCTGTTTGGGCGGGAAGTAAACGGTAAAAAGCGTTGGCTTGGTGTTGGCTCGCTGAGTTTCCAGCCGACGGAGTTTGTAAAAATTGCCCTGATCGTTTTTTTGGCGGTTCTCATCACCCGTATGGGATCCAGCGTCAATACCTGGAAAAATATGGCGAAGGTGATGGGACTTGCACTCCCGATCGCCGGAATTGTTGCAGCGAACAACTTAAGTTCCGGTATCATTATCATGGGAATCGCCTTTGTGATGCTGTTTGTGGCATGCAAAAAGCAGTGGCCTTTTTATGCCTGCGGTGCTATGGCACTTCTGGCGGTAGCTACGGCTGGTCCGCTTGCAATCTTTCTGGAAAAGATCAAGCTGCTGAAGCCATATCAGTTGAGCCGTATCCATGTATGGCTGTCCCCGGAAGCATACCCTATGGATGGCGGATATCAGGTGCTGCAGGGACTTTACGCCATTGGTTCCGGCGGATTGTTCGGCAAGGGACTTGGAGAGAGTATCCAGAAGATGGGATTTGTGCCGGAGGCACAGAATGATATGATCTTCTCCATTATCTGCGAAGAACTGGGACTTTTCGGGGCGGTATCGGTCATTCTCATCTTTTTGTTTATGATCTACCGGTTTATGCTGATCGCGAACAACGCACCGGATCTTCTGGGCGCTTTGATCGTAGTCGGGGTAATGGCGCATATTGCGATCCAGGTTATTTTAAATATCGCGGTAGTAACCAATACCATCCCGAACACCGGAATCACGCTGCCGTTCATCAGTTACGGAGGTACCTCCGTCTTGTTCCTTATGATGGAAATGGGAATGGTACTTGGTGTTTCAAACCAGATCCGGCTGGAACGGTAAGATGTTCTAAGGTTTCGCTGGCGGGCATGGATGCGTAATCTGGCAAACCAACGGGAATAACAGGAACGCAACATCCGAAAGGTACATAAGATAAAGCATAGAAATAGAATATGAAAAGCTGCCGGACCAGAGATCAAATGGCGGCAGTTTCGTGTTGCTTGTGTCTGGAAGATTATGTACAGGAGGGATCTGGGATTGTCTGTGCTGCGGATAGAAGGATTACACAGGCTGGAAGGAACGATAAAAATACAGGGTTCCAAGAACGGGGTGCTGCCGGTCATGGCAGCATCTCTTCTTCATAACGGAACCACGATACTGGAGCATGTCCCCAAAATACAGGATGTTTTCTGTATGTTGGGGATTTTGAACGCTTTGGGGGCAGATTGCCGGATGGAAGAAGACCGTCTGGTCATTTCAGCCGCTTCCCTGAGCGCTTCGCGTATACCGGAAGTATTGGCCGGGCAGATGCGCTCTTCGGTGATGCTGCTTGGACCTCTGCTTGTGCGGATGGGAAAGGTGGAAACCTGGCTTCCGGGTGGATGCCGCATTGGAAAACGACCGGTAGATCTGCATATCCGGGGACTGGAGGCACTTGGTGCTGTCGTGAACATGGAAGAAGACCGGATCCATGCGTTTGTGCCGGAAGGTGGCCTGTCTGGAACAACGGTTTCGCTTCCATACCCCAGTGTGGGGGCAACGGAAAATATTCTGATGGCAGCTGCCGGGGCGCAGGGAGAGACGGTTTTGACTGGCGCAGCCAGGGAGCCGGAGATTGAGATATTATGTGATTTTTTAAGAGCGCTTGGGATAAGCGTGGAAGGGGCAGGAAGTTCTGTCATTCGTTTACAGGGGAGGCGTGAACTTCAGAATGTGCGATTTGCTCTTCCCGGAGACCGGATCGTGGCAGGAACTTATGTGGGAGCCGTGCTGTGTGCAGGCGGCCGGGTCTTTCTGGAAAAGGCGCCAGTCCGTCACATGGGAAAAACTTTGTGGACCGCAAAACAGATGGGAGCGAAGCTGGAACCGGAGGAAGATGGAATCTGGATTTCCAGGAAAGAAAGAACAAAGCCCATTCATCTGGAGACAGGACCTTACCCGGAATTTCCAACCGATATGCAGTCGGTGATTCTGGCAGCAGCTTCTCTTGCGGACGGAACATCCTGGATCCGGGAGAATGTTTTTGAAAACCGGTTTTGCGCGGCAAAGGAATTGCGGAAATTTGGTGCACATATTATAATAGAAGACAAACTTGCAACCGTAACCGGTGCTGCCACGTTAAAAGGTGCCAGTGTGGAGGCAGAAGACCTGCGCGGGGGTGCTGCCCTGGTAGCGGCTGGTCTGGCGGCAGAGGGAGAAAGTTTTATTGACGGCTATCAGCATATCAGCCGCGGGTACGAGGATATCAGCCGGGATCTCGCCGGAGTGGGAGCCCGGATCCGCCTTTGCTGAATGGGAAACACCGGCAAAGGTTTGCTGCCGGACACGTACGCGTCCGCATGTTTAAGCACAGGTGCTTTGCCGGTGCCGTGGTCGGATAATAGGAGAAAAAACAGATGGAAAATGGATCAGGAAAGAAAAAGGTGATCCTGCTTGCGGCACTGCTTTTGCTGCTTGCATGTATGGCAGCTGTGTGCTCCATAAAAATTCGGGATATCACAGTAACAGGAAATGAAAAATACACAGAGGAACAGCTGGTAGATCTGGTTTTTCCGGATAACGTAAGCCGCAGCACGATATTTTGCTATCTGCGGGAGCATTTCGGAAAACATGAAAAGATCCCGTTCGTGGAAGATTACAAACTGGTATTAAAAGGGCTGACCAGGGCAGAACTTATTGTTTACGAGAAAAGTGTGGTGGGATATGTCTCTTACATGAGCAGTTATATGTATTTTGATAAGGACGGTATTATCGTGGAAAGCTCCAGCCAGAAGCTTCCCGGCGTTCCCTGGATCAACGGACTGAAGTTCGGTCATATCGTCCTTTATCAGAAATTGCCGGTGGAAAGTGAGTGGATTTTCCAGGAAATCCTGAATCTGACACAGATCCTCTCGATTTACGAACTGAGTGTGGACAAGATCCAGTACAATACCCTGGGTGAGGCTACCCTGTATATGGGAGACATCGAGGTGATCCTGGGAAGCAATGACGGTCTGAACGGAAAAATAGCAGAGCTTGGCGACATGCTCCCACAGCTGGAAGGCAGGAGCGGCACCTTGTATCTGGATAATTACGATGAAACCAAAACAAATCCGATGTATACATTCAAACCCAAAAACTAAAAAAAACGGTTGATATTTTCAAGGAAATCACCTATAGTATTATTTAGACTAGTTTTTGATATAATGTTACAAAACTGTTACAAAAGGCCAATGAAAGAAGTTAAGGAGGAATCAGTCTTGTTAGAGATTAAGATAAATGAAGCGGAAAACTCCGCGAAGATCATTGTGATCGGTGTTGGCGGTGCCGGCAACAATGCAGTAAACCGCATGGTAGACGAAAATATTGCAGGTGTCGAGTTCATCGGCATCAATACCGATAAACAGGCATTGCAGTTCTGTAAGGCTCCGACCGCCATGCAGATCGGCGAGAAGCTGACCAAGGGCTTAGGCGCTGGTGCAAAGCCAGAGGTTGGACAGAAAGCAGCAGAGGAGAGTTCCGAGGAGATTGCTCAGGCCATTAAGGGCGCTGACATGGTATTTGTTACCTGCGGTATGGGCGGCGGTACCGGTACCGGTGCAGCTCCGGTCATTGCAAAGATCGCAAAAGACATGGGCATTCTGACCGTTGGTGTTGTAACAAAGCCATTCCGTTTTGAGGCAAAGGCACGTATGAGCAACGCGCTTGCCGGAATCGAAAACTTAAAGGCAAGTGTTGATACCCTGATCGTAATTCCGAATGATAAACTTCTTGAAATCGTTGACCGCAGAACCACGATGCCGGATGCATTAAAGAAAGCAGACGAAGTGCTGCAGCAGGCTGTTCAGGGTATTACCGACCTGATCAACGTTCCGGGTCTGATCAACCTTGACTTTGCAGATGTACAGACGGTTATGACCGACAAGGGCATCGCCCATATCGGTATCGGACATGCCAAGGGCGACGACAAGGCTGTTGAGGCTGTTAAGCAGGCAGTAGCAAGCCCGCTGTTAGAGACCACCATCGAGGGCGCTACCCACGTGATCATCAACATCTCCGGCGACATCAGCCTGATCGAGGCAAACGAAGCAGCAAGCTATGTTCAGGAGCTGGCTGGCGATGATGCAAACATCATCTTCGGTGCAATGTACGACGAGAACGCACAGGATGAGGCCACCATTACCGTAATCGCAACCGGTCTGGATGCACATGCAAATACTCCGGTTAACAAGGCTATGGCTGAGTTTGGAAACTTCAAACCGAAAATGCCGTCCGGATTAAACTTAAACACCCAGAGTGTTGGCCGCACCGCTGCTGCTGAGGCAAGCGCAACGGCTGCAAAGGCTGCACCGCAGCTTCACACTCAGGCCCAGAGCGTAAAACCGGTTCCGGCACAGACCACGCAGGCTGCAGCTCCGGCTCAGAGTGCTCCGGCAAGCCAGGGTTCTTACCGTCCGTTAAACCAGACCCAGATCAACATTCCGGATTTCTTAAAGAATAAGCGCTAAGAATCATTCTGAGGCTACATATTATTTCTACGACAAAAGACGACAAAGACAGAAGACCAGTTTGGGTTTTCTGTCTTTTTTTGTCGTTCAAAAATGGAAGTTTCGTCCGTCGCTTTGACAAAATTTTCTCTTTCTGCGAATTATAATGAGGACATGAGCAATGAGAATCCTTGTAACTGTGAGAATATCAGGCAGTTACGAAGCCCTGGAAAGGCTCATGATGTCAGGGGGACAATGTAGCATGGCAGAAACGCTGTATCTGGATCTGCTTTTTCTGGTGAATCTGTCAGCGGATCTGTATCTGTTGTTTCTTACGGGTCTGATCTTGAAAGAACCCGTAAGGAAACGAAAAAGCAGACTCTTTTTTGGCTCATTCAGCGGAGCAGTGCTGGGATGCAGTCTGGTTTTTGTCCCGGTGCGATCGGTTTTTTTGTGGAAAGTTCTGGAACTGATCCTGCCAGCTGTACTTATGACGCGGATCGCATTTGGAAACCATGGGATACGGACATGGCTCCGGCAGGTTTGTATACTGTGGATGCTTGCACTTTTTATGGGGGGAATCTGCAGTGTGCTGGAATCTGCAGACGGAATGTCTGCTTCGGTGTCTTCTGGTTTTTGGAAGATGACGTCCTGGTCTGCCGGAAGGTTTTTTCCGGTTTTGGGCATTGCGGGGCTGTGTTTGTATGCGGCAGTGGTCTTCCTTGAACGGAGAGCCGTGTTTTGCGACAATCTGTATGAGGTAACGCTGCATGATCATGGAAAACAAAAAACAGTCCGGGCCCTGCGGGATACCGGGAATCAGCTGTATGAACCATATGGCCACCAGCCGGTACACATTCTGGAAAAGCGAGTCTGCCTGGAATTTTGTGAAACAGCATCCGGAGTCATTTACATTCCGTTTAGCAGCGTGGGAACCGAAGCGGGACTTTTGCCGGCAGTGCGGATGGAACGGATGGAAATCTGGAAGAACGAGAAACAGATCCGGACATTGGAACGGCCCTGGATCGCGATCAGTGAAACGCCGCTGTCGCCCCGGCATCAATACGAAATGCTTCTGCATGGAGAACTATAATACAAAGACCTGGAGGATGGAAAAGTGATCGTAAAAGTTTCAGTACCAAATCGTTTTCAGTTTAAGGCAGTTTCTTCTTTTACTACAATGTTGTGGCAGAGGAAGGGAGAAGTCCATTATATTGGGGGTGCAGACATTCTTCCGCCGCCACTGGAAAGCAGGAAAGAAGCAGAAATGCTTTCCATGCTTGGGACTGACAGAGAAAAAGAGGCAAAGTCTCTTCTGATCGAACACAATCTGCGTCTGGTTGTATACATAGCAAAGAAGTTTGATAATACGGCGGTAGGCGTGGAAGATCTGATTTCCATAGGAACCATTGGTCTGATCAAAGCAATCAATACCTTCAACCCGGAGAAAAATATCAAGCTGGCTACCTATGCATCCCGCTGCATTGAAAATGAAATTCTTATGTATCTGCGCCGCAACAGCAAGACGAAGGCAGAGGTATCCATTGACGAGCCGCTGAATGTTGACTGGGATGGAAATGAGCTGCTCCTTTCCGATATTCTTGGTACGGATGATGACATGATCTACCGGGGACTGGAAGATGAAACGGAACGGCAGCTTTTAAATTCGGCGATCGATCGTCTGAGTCCGCGGGAAAAGACCATTGTGGAGCTGCGTTACGGATTAAAGAATGTGGAAGGAGAAGAAATGACCCAGAAGGAAGTGGCAGACCGCCTGGGAATTTCCCAGTCCTACATATCGCGTCTGGAAAAGAAAATTATGAAACGCCTGAAGAAGGAAATCGTTCGTTTTGAATAATATACTGATTTGGGCGCTGAAATGGATGCTGGCGGTGTGTCTGCAGCTGCGCTATCCAACGGTGCGGTTCCAGAAGGAAGAACCCGTAAGGAGCGATCCCTCTTATGAGATATACGAAACATACAGGTATGCGTACAGACAGTACGGATACCTGTTTTCGTATGCAGAAGAGACGCAGGAGGATGGCAAGACAGCGAATGAAACGACAGGCTGGGAAAAGGAAGCAGGGAACGGCGAGAACGAAAAAGAAAACGGAGGAAGCGGAAACGTGAAGGAAACGTACAGTCTGGAAAGGGATGCAGGAAACGAGAGAAACTCCACCTTGTTTTCCCGGCTTCAGGACTATGATTATCTGATGAAGCATTATTTCAGCGTCCATGCGTCCACGACAGCCGACCGAGGACTGATGAAGGCAGATCAGCTGCTTGGCACCGATGTAACGCTGGAGAAGAATCCGGAAGTTCCCCAGATCCTGATTTATCACACCCATGCCAGCGAAACATATGCCGATTACGGACCCGGACAGCCAGATGCCACGGTGGTGGGAGCCGGAACTTATCTGACGGAACTTTTACGGGCGAAAGGATGGAATGTGATCCATGACACAACCGCTTATGATCAGAAAGAGGGAAAACTGGAGCGAAGCCGGGCGTATACGTATGCGCTGGAAGGAATCCAGCGCATCTTACAGGAACATCCGACCATAGAAGTGATCCTGGATCTGCACCGGGACGGAGTAGCAGAGTCGGTGCGTCTGGTGCAGGAAATTCAGGGAAAACCGACTGCCCAGATCATGTTTTTTCAGGGGATGAGCCGGACACCGGAGGGCGAGATTGCCTATCTGCCAAATCCCTATCTGCAGGAAAATCTGGCATTCTCGTTTCAGATGCAGCTGGCTTTGAGCCGGTATCCCGGATTTACAAGGAAAATTTACCTGAAAGGTCTGCGTTACAACCTGCATTTGCGTGGCAGGTCTTCCCTGATCGAAGCCGGAGCGCAGACCAACACCATGGAGGAAGCCAGAAACGCCATGGAACTGCTTGCACAAGCGGTAGATACGGTGCTCCAGCCTGCTGGCGGGGATGCTGTGAATTGAAACAGACTGAAAAACAACCGGAAAACAGGCATGATATCGTGTTGCAAGGGATCTGAAAAAATGTTATTATTATAAATTGACGAATTGTTTCCTTTCTGCAAGACGCAGAAAACGGAAACGGAAACAAAAAACTGATCTTATACGTTTTATTTTGGAGGAAATCAATACATGGCATCAATGGACCAAAGCAAGATCCGTAATTTCTGTATCATCGCCCATATTGACCACGGCAAATCTACGCTGGCAGACCGCATCATCGAGATGACCGGTCTTCTGACCAGCCGTGAAATGCAGGCGCAGGTACTCGATAATATGGACCTGGAGCGGGAGCGTGGAATTACCATCAAATCCCAGGCAGTCCGCACCGTTTACCGTGCAAAAGACGGAGAAGAATATATTTTTAACCTGATCGATACCCCTGGACACGTCGACTTTAACTATGAGGTATCCAGAAGCCTGGCTGCCTGCGACGGTGCGATCCTTGTCGTAGATGCGGCACAGGGCATTGAAGCCCAGACGCTGGCAAACGTTTACCTGGCCCTGGATCATGACCTGGATGTATTTCCGGTCATCAACAAGATCGATCTTCCGAGTGCCAGACCGGACTGGGTGGCAGACGAAATTGAGGATGTGATCGGCATTGAGGCACACGATGCGCCGCGTATCTCCGCAAAGACCGGTCTGAATGTGGAAGATGTGCTGGAGGCCATTGTCCACAAGGTTCCGGCGCCGGTGGGAGACCCGGAGGCACCGCTTCAGGCACTGATCTTTGACTCTTTGTATGACCCGTATAAGGGCGTTATCGTATTTTGCCGGATCAAAGAGGGAACCGTAAAGAAAGGCACCCGTGTGCGCATGATGGCAACCGGAGCGGAGGAAGAAGTGGTTGAGGTCGGCTATTTCGGTGCAGGTCAGTTCATCCCGTGTGACGAGCTGAGCGCCGGTATGGTTGGCTACATCACGGCCAGCATCAAGAATGTAAAAGATACCCGTGTGGGCGATACCATCACCGATGCGCTGCGTCCGTGTGCAGAGCCGCTTCCTGGATATAAAAAAGTAACTTCTATGGTATACTGCGGACTTTACCCGGCAGACGGTGCAAAGTACAATGACCTGCGCGATGCGCTGGAAAAACTTCAGTTAAACGATGCGTCCCTGTTCTTCGAGCCGGAGACTTCCATCGCCCTTGGCTTTGGTTTCCGCTGCGGATTTTTAGGACTTTTGCATCTGGAGATCATTCAGGAGCGTCTGGAACGCGAATACAACCTCGACCTGGTTACTACGGCTCCGGGCGTTGTCTACCGCGTGCATAAGAAAAACGGCGAGATGATCGAACTGACCAACCCGTCCAACCTTCCGGACCCGACCGAGATCGAGTATATGGAAGAGCCAATCGTCAGTGCGGAGATCATGGTAACCACCGAGTTTGTGGGTGCGATCATGACACTGTGCCAGGAGCGCCGCGGCATCTACCATGGCATGGAATACATTGAAGAAACAAGGGCACTCTTAAAGTACGATCTTCCGTTAAACGAGATCATTTACGATTTCTTTGATGCGTTAAAATCCCGTTCCAGAGGTTACGCTTCCTTCGACTATGACATGAAGGGATATGAAACTTCGGAGCTTGTGAAGCTGGATATCCTCATCAATAAAGAAGAGGTGGATGCCCTGTCCTTTATCGTACATGCAGATTCTGCCTACGAGCGCGGCAGAAAGATGTGTGAGAAGTTAAAAGAGGAGATTCCGCGCCATCTGTTCGAGATTCCGATCCAGGCAGCGGTAGGCGGCAAGATCATTGCCCGTGAGACCGTAAAGGCGATGCGTAAGGATGTCCTTGCGAAGTGCTACGGTGGTGATATCTCCCGTAAGAAGAAGCTTCTGGAAAAACAGAAAGAAGGAAAGAAACGAATGCGTCAGGTGGGCAATGTAGAAATCCCGCAGAAGGCATTTATGAGTGTTCTGAAATTAGACGATGAATAAACGAGAACTGGAACTTTATATTCATATTCCCTTTTGTGCCCGCAAGTGCTCCTACTGCGATTTTTTATCGTTCGCAGCACCGGAGCGGACATACCGGGAATATATGGACAAACTGATCGAGGAAATCTGCGGTCAGGGTCCGAATTTTCAGGGGTACCGTGTGTCCACGATCTTTGTGGGCGGCGGTACTCCGTCGATTCTGCCGCCAGATCTGATCATGGAGCTGTTTGCGACGCTTTCGGAAAATTTTGATATTTCCCCGGATGCGGAAGTGACCATGGAGGCCAATCCGGGCACCCTGACGATGGAAAAGCTGGAAGTATACCGCCAGAGCGGTGTGAACCGCTTAAGCATTGGTCTGCAGTCGGCCGATGAGAAAGAATTAAAATACCTTGGGCGGATCCATTCCTACGATTCCTTTTTAAAGAGCTATCAGCGTGCCAGACAGGCCGGGTTTAAGAACATCAATGTGGACCTGATGTCAGCGCTTCCGGGTCAGGACGTCCATTCCTGGAAAACGACGCTGAAAAAGGTCATGATGTTAAAACCGGAGCATATTTCGGCATACAGCCTGATCATTGAAGAAGGAACCCCGTTTTTTGAACGTTTTGGGGAGAAATCGTGCGGCACGGCGGCAGCGGTTCCAAACGGAGCCGGTGCGCCTGCAAAAACAGCGGCAGAGGTGGCTGCCCGCGCAGCTGTGATGACATTGCCGGATCTCCCGGACGAGGATACCGACCGCGAGATGTACCATCTGACGAGAGAGATGATGGCGGCGCAGGGCTACGAACGTTATGAGATATCCAATTATGCCAGAAAAGGTTATGAATGCCGTCACAATATTGGTTACTGGACAGGTGTGGAATATCTGGGACTGGGACTTGGTGCCTCATCCTACACCTACGGATACCGCTATCACAATACCGAAAATTTACAGGAGTACCTCTCGTTGAATCTCTATGAAGGGGGAGCGGCGACCCGGGACATTGAAGAACTTTCCCTGGAAGACAAAATGGAAGAGTTCATGTTTACCGGTCTGCGCATGATGAAGGGCGTGTCCGGCAGTGAATTTCTGGAGCGTTTTGGACTGAATATGTGGAATGTCTATGGAGATGTCCTGAAAAAACTGGAAAAACAGGGGCTGATCGAAGTAGAAGCACCGATGGTCCGGCTGACAGAATTCGGAATCGATGTCAGCAATGTGGTGTTAAGCGAATTCCTCCTGGACCGGAACTGATCCTTGCGAAATCAACGCTGTTTGCGCAGCACGTGAACCGTAATAAAACGAATTTCTTAAGGATAGCTTCATGATTTGTTTGGTTGTTCTTTCCCGGATCCTTTGCTATACTGTTTATGAAAAATATGGTAACTGCGGGAAAACGCATCCTGCAGCTGATTGGAAGTGAGTGCGGGAATGAGAAAACGGTACCGCATGAAAGGACATCTGGGAGGAACTGGAATGCTGATACAAAAGAAACTTAAGATATATGCCGGAACATGGACCCTGGCTTTCTGTAAGGCAGTCTGTCTGCTGCTTACGGGGCTCATGGTCTTACAGGCAGGTCTGTTCCCTGCGTTTGCCGCACCAGCGGCATCGGTCATCCGCTCCGATGAACTGCGCGGCGTGTGGATTTCTTATCTGGACTGGGAACGGCTTCCGGCAGACCAGGAATCTTATAAGCGGGAAGTCGACAAAATGCTGGACCGCTGCCTGGAATTAAAAATGAATACCGTTTTTGTGCATGTGCGTCCGGATGCAGATGCCATGTATCCGTCTTCCTATTTTCCCTGGTCCCGTTTTGTGACAGGAAACCAGGGGCAGAACCCGGGGTACGACCCGCTGGCGATTTTTGTAAAGGCAGCACATGCGAAAGGTCTGCAGTTTCATGCGTGGGTCAATCCGTACCGTGTGACAGGCTACCACAACAACTGGGATCAGGTTTCTGACCAGAATCCGGCGAAAAAATGGCTGACCGATGCGGATCCGTCGAACGACCGCTGGGTATTAAAACAGAATGGTGCCTATTATTTCAACCCGGCTATCCCGCAGGTGCGGGAACTGATCACAAACGGAGTACGGGAGATTGCGCAGAAGTATACGGTGGACGGCATCATTTTCGATGATTATTTCTATCCGGAAGTGGACAATTCCAATGCAAGCCGCTGGTTTGACAAACCAGAGTACGATGCGTCAGGCAGCACGCTTGGCATCGCGCAGTGGAGACGGGAAAATGTCAACGAACTGATCCGCAGCGTATACCAGGCGATCAAGGAGACAAGGCCGTCCGCCCAGTTTGGCATCAGCCCGGAGGGCTATGTCAATCATCTGCGCAGCGACAACCGCCTGTTTACAGATATTGATACCTGGCTGTCCCATGACGGCTATGTCGACTACATCATGCCGCAGATCTACTGGGGATTTGAACACCAGCTTGCAAATGGCAGTCCGGCACCCTTTGCGTATGAAAATAATCTGAAAACCTGGATCGCTCTGGTAAAGAAAGGTCATGCAAAGCTTTACATCAGTCTTGCCATGTACAAGGCAGGAAGCAGTGCACGGGATAATACCGGAATCCCGGAATGGAAGCGTTATGACGATATCATCAGCCGTCAGGTAGAAGCCGGGCGCGTCACCGGTGCGGTCGCCGGGTTCAGTTTTTATGAATATGGCTCCTTCCAGGAAGAAGTATGCCAGAAAGAAGTCAAAAATCTGTTGAACGTGTTCCGTTAAAATAGAATGACGAAAAAAGGTAAGGAGAAGATTGAACATGAAAAAGTTAGAAGATTACGTAGTAAGTATTCCGGATTTTCCGGAGCCAGGCATTATTTTCCGCGATGTTACCTCGATCCTTCAGGATGCAGACGGTCTTGCACTTGCTATTGACAGTATCCGGGAAATGTTAAAAGATCTGGACTACGACGTTGTGGTAGGTCCGGAGTCCCGCGGCTTTATTTTCGGTGTGCCGGTTGCTTATGCGGAGCATAAGAGTTTTGTGCCGATCCGCAAGAAAGGAAAACTGCCGCGTGAGACGATCACTGCAAAATATGATCTGGAGTATGGCTCTGCTGAGATTGAGATCCATAAAGATGCCATCAAACCGGGACAGAAAGTAGTTGTAGTCGATGACCTGATCGCAACCGGCGGTACGACCGAAGCAATTATCAGCCTCATTGAACAGCTGGGCGGAAAAGTGGTAAAACTTTGCTTCGTTATGGAACTGGCAGGATTAAAAGGACGTGACCGTCTTGCCGGATACGATGTGGAGTCTGCAATCATCTACGAAGGAAAATAAACAAGAAACTGATGTGAGGTGAAACGATGTTAATATGGGTCTTCACTGCGGCAGCACTGCTTTGCCTGGTATATTACGGGATCATCGTATTGTATGCGGGATTTGGTACATCGTTTGCAGTGTTATGGCTTCTGATCGGTGGATTTTTCGGAGCGACGGCAGCCGGTATTCATATTTATCAGAAGTATCCGGAACGGATGCCGCTCTGGATCCCGGTCTCTTTTGTGACCTTGTGTGCTTCCGGGCTTTTGATCCTTCTGGTTACGCAGATTTTAATCTTTGGAAGAATTCCGGCAACAGCGGAGCCATCCCTGGATTATGTGATCGTGCTTGGCACGAAAGTAAAACCGGACGGATCGCTGAGTAAAACGCTGAAACTGCGTCTGGATAAGGCACTGGAATATACAAAAGAAAATCCGGAAACGGTTTTGATCCTTTCCGGAGCCAAGGGCGACGGAGAGCCATGTTCGGAGGCGGAAGCCATGGAACGCTATCTCCTGGAACAGGGGGCAGAGAAAGAACGGCTGATGCGGGAAGAACAATCCTTCAGTACGGTAGAAAATCTGGCTTACAGCAAGATCCTGATCGAAAACAGGGAACAGCAGATCTTGCAGGAACAAAAGCAAAAGGAAGAGGCAGAAATGCTTCTTCGTGCGCCGGAAGAACCGGGACAAAGCGGGAAAAAGACTTCCGGGCTGTCCGAACGGCACCTGCGGATCGGTATTTTAACCAGTAATTTTCATTTGTGTCGTGCCGGCATGATCGCAAAGCATCAGGATTATGGTACGGTTTACGGCATTGCGTCAGAATCCGACAAAGTTCTGCTGGTCCATTTTTCCCTGCGTGATGGCATAGCCATATTAAAAGACCGCCTGATGGGCAACCTATAATGGAAAGCAAGACAAAAAATAAGATCGTAAAAAGACAGGAAAGGAAGACAACGGATGAATCAGCTGGAAGCAATAGAAAAACTGGATGCCTACCGTGTGGTAGAGCATAAAACCATTGAAGAAATGCAGTCAGAAGGCATTGTCCTGGAACACAAAAAGACAAAAGCCAGACTGTTCCTGGTATCAAATGATGACGAGAACAAGGTATTCTGTATCGGTTTTCGGACTCCGCCGGACAATGACTGCGGACTGCCGCATATTCTGGAGCACAGCGTGCTGTGCGGTTCCGACAAGTTCCCGTTAAAGGATCCGTTTGTAGAGCTGGTAAAGGGATCTTTGAATACCTTTTTAAATGCCATGACCTACCCGGATAAGACTGTGTATCCGGTTGCAAGCTGCAACGATAAGGATTTCCAGAACCTGATGGATGTTTACATGGACGCAGTCCTGCATCCGAACATTTACAAAGAAGAGAAGATTTTCCGCCAGGAGGGCTGGCATTACGAGCTGGAGAGCAAGGATGCCCCGCTCATTTACAATGGCGTTGTATACAATGAGATGAAGGGCGCTTACTCTTCTCCGGAGAGTCTCTTAGACAGTGTGACCCAGAAGACCCTGTTCCCGGATACCTGCTATGGCAAGGATTCCGGCGGTGACCCGGTTCACATTCCAGAGCTGAGCTATGAAAAATTCCTGGATTTCCATAGAACGTACTATCATCCCTCCAACAGCTATATCTATCTCTACGGCGATATGGATATGGCTGAGAAGCTGGCATGGCTGGATGAGGAATATTTAAGCCACTACGAGGAGCGTCCGGTCGATTCCCGCATCCGGGAGCAGAAGGCATTTGAAAAACCAGTAGAGTGTGAGTTCTCCTATTCCATCACCGATGGAGAATCCGAGGAGGATGCAACCTATCTTTCCGTGAATACCGTCGTGGGTGATGATCTGGATCCGAAGCTTTACGTGGCATTCCAGATTCTGGAGTATACCCTGCTTGATGCACCGGGAGCACCGTTAAAACAGGCGCTGATCGATGCCGGAATCGGTAAGGACATCCTGGGCGGATACGAGAGCGGCATTTTACAGCCATTCTTCTCCGTCATCGCAAAGGATGCCAACAAGGAGCAGAAGGGCGAGTTTTTAGCGATCGTAAAGGGCACGCTGAGAAAGCTTGCTGATCAGGGCATCAACCGCAAGAGTCTGCTTGCCGGCATGAATTATTTTGAGTTTAAATACCGTGAGGCGGATTATGGTTCTGCACCGAAGGGCCTGATGTATGGTTTGCAGTGCCTGGACAGCTGGCTGTACGACGGAGATCCGATGACGCACCTCTGCTACCAGGAAACTTTCGACTTCCTGAAAAAAGAAGTGGAGAACGGCTATTTTGAGCAGCTGATCAAAGATTACCTCCTGGATAACCCGTTTGAGGCTGTGATCGTGGTAGCGCCGGAAAAGAACCTGACCGCAAAAGAAGATGAAAAGCTGGCTAAGAAGCTGGCCGATTATAAGGCATCTCTTTCAGAGGAGGAACTGGAGAAGCTGGTTTGTGCAACCAGAGAGTTAAAGGAGTACCAGGATACCCCGTCCACTCCGGAGATTTTGGCAAAGATCCCGCTCTTAACCCGCGAAGACATTGATAAAAAAGCAGAGATCTTCTTCTGGACCGAGAAAGAGGAGGACGGCATTAAAGTGCTGCACCACAATTTCTTTACCTCTGGAATCGGCTATTTAAAGATATTATTCAATACCAGCGTACTGCCGCAGGAAGATCTGCCGTATGCAGGTCTGTTAAAATCCGTGCTGGGTTCCATCAGCACAGAGCATTACAGCTATTCGGATCTGACCAGTGAGATCCATTTAAACAGCGGCGGCATGGATTTCTCCGTGACTTCCTACGCAAACCTGCAGGATGCCGAGCAGTTTACCGGAGCGTTTGTGGCAAGCATCCGTGTGCTGTACGACAAGCTGGATTTTGGATTTACCATGCTGGAAGAAATTTTAAACCACTCCGTATTTACGGATGAAAAGCGTCTGGGCGAGGTGATCCAGGAGACCCGCTCCCGTGCGAGAATGAAACTGGAGAATGCAGGACACAGCACGGCAGTATCCCGCGCAACCTCTTACTTCTCTGCGACTGCATACTACAATGAGCTGACGGGCGGCACGGCGTATTATCATTTCCTGGAGCAGTTGGAAAAGGATTATCCGGCAAAGAAACAGGAGATCATTGCAAAGCTTCAGGAAGTAAGTAGAAAGCTTTTCACCCGTTCCAATATGCTGGTAAACTACACGGCAGATGAAAAGGGTTATGAAAAGCTTCCGGAGACCTTAAAGCTGCTCTCCGCAAAACTCCCGGAGGGAAGCCGCGAAACGTATGCATTTACCCATCCGGTCAAGAATGTGAACGAGGGATTAAAGACCTCTGCGCAGGTCGACTATGTGGCGCGTTGCGGCAATTTCCGCGATGCAGGTCTTGCGTATACCGGTGCATTAAAGATCCTTCAGGTGATCTTAAGCTACGACTACCTGTGGCTGAACATCCGCGTGAAAGGCGGTGCGTATGGCTGCATGAGCGGATTTGGACGTTCCGGCGAGGGCTATCTGGTATCGTACCGCGACCCGAACTTAAAAGAGACAAACGAGATCTACGAGGGTATTCCGGCTTACTTAGAGCAGTTTGACCCGGATGAGCGCGATATGACGAAATATGTGATCGGAACCATCAGCAATCTGGATGCTCCGCTGACGCCGTCCGTGAAGGGCAGCAGGGGACTTTCTGCATATCTGTCCGGTGTGACGGAAGAGATGATGCAGACCGAGCGTGACCAGGTCTTACAGGCGACCAAGGAGGATATCCGCGCGCTGGCGGCCCATGTCCGTGCCGTACTGCAGACCGGAAGCTTCTGCGTGGTAGGAAATGAGGAAAAGATCGAGGCAAACCGCGCAATGTTTGGCGAGGTTTCCAGCCTTACGAGAGGATAACAGGTGTGTGCAGTGTGCGGCACGAAGCCTGTAGGAAACGTTGTTGGGAAAGGATAACTGGGAAGGTACTGAACAGTTACCAAAACAGTTATGTATGGGAAAGGATAAACTATGGCAAAGAAACCGGAAGGTACGAATTTTGATCAATTACTGGAAGAACTGAATGGAGCGAAAAAGGGCGGTGCGGGCAGCGAAGCAGCTGCCCCGGTTCAGAAAAAATCCGGCTTTGTAACGCTGATCGGACGGCCAAACGTAGGGAAATCCACGCTGATGAACCATCTCATCGGCCAGAAGATCGCCATTACTTCAGACAAACCGCAGACCACAAGAAACCGCATTCAGACCGTCTATACCGATGAGCGGGGACAGATTATTTTCCTCGATACGCCGGGCATCCACAAAGCAAAAAATAAGCTGGGTGAGTATATGGTCAATGTGGCAGAGCATACCTTAAAAGAGGTGGACCTGATCTTGTGGCTGGTAGAGCCGAGCACCTTCATCGGTGCCGGGGAACGCCATATCGCCGAGCAGCTTCAGGGAGTCAAAACCCCGGTCATTCTGGTCATCAACAAGACCGATACGGTAAAGAACCAGGAAGATATCCTGACCTTTATCAATGCTTACAAGGATATCTGCAATTTTGCGGAGATCGTTCCAGTATCAGCGCTCCGTGATAAGAATACGGACACCCTGTTGGAACAGCTGTTCAAATATCTGCCTTACGGTCCGCAGTTCTACGATGAGGATACCGTGACAGACCAGCCGATGCGCCAGATCGCCGCAGAGCTGATCCGCGAAAAGGCACTCCGCCTGTTAGAGGAAGAGATTCCGCACGGAATCGCAGTCACCATTGAGAAGATGAGTGAGCGCCCGAATGGCATCATGGATGTGGAGGCAACCATCATCTGTGAGCGCGATTCCCACAAGGGCATCATCATCGGCAAGGGCGGCGCCATGTTAAAACGCATCGGTTCCGCTGCCAGAAGAGAGCTGGAGGCAATGCTGGAGACGAAGGTCAACCTGCAGATCTGGGTCAAAGTTCGGAAAGAATGGCGCGACAGCGAATTGTTAATGAAGAATTATGGTTATAATCCGAAGGAATAACAGAAAAAGCGCCGCAGGGATGGAAAGGCAAATAGAAGTGCTGTGGGAGCAGAAAGGCAAACGGGAACAGTGAGAGAATCGGTGAATCTGACCGGAATGGTCTTAAAAGCAACGCCGGTCGGGGAAAATGACCGGAGACTGGTGATCTTAACCAGGGAGCGCGGCAAGATCACGGCCTTTGCCCGCGGTGCCAAACGGCCGGGCAGCCCGCTTTTGGGCGTGACCAGACCCTTTGTGTTTGGTACCTTTAAGCTGTACGAAGGAAGAGATGCCTATAATCTGCAGGCAGCTGACGTGCTCAACTATTTTTCCGAGATCACGATGGATATGGAGGCAACCTGCTACGGCTCTTATTTTCTGGAATTTGCGGATTATTACAGCCGGGAAAATTTAGAGGCGACCGAGCAGCTCCTTTTGCTCTACCAGTCGCTGCGGGCCTTGTTAAAGCCGGCCCTTCCAAACTCGCTGGTACAGGCAGTGTTTGAGCTGCGCAGCATGGCGATCAACGGGGATTATACGGAACATCCGCCCCGTCCGGTCAGCGATTCTGCCAATTATGCCTGGGAATATATCGTGGCATCACCGCTTGAATCCCTGTATACCTTTACGCTGGCACCGGAAGTTTTAGAGGAACTGAAGCACTGTGTGGAGCTGAACAAACGGAGCTTTATTGACCGGGAATTTCATTCCCTGGAAATCCTGAAAATGATGGAGACCGTAACAATTTAAATAAAGTGTTGAAAAACCGTTTATGAACAGGTATAATCCTAAAGAACCCGCAAAAAGGGCAAAGAGGAGATTTATGAAAAAGAAGACAGCAGTTTTGACTGCAGCCGTGCTGCTTTGTGCAGTCTGGACTGCAGGCTGTTCGGAAACAGGGGCGAAGAAAAAAGCCTGGGACGCTTCTGAGAACAGCATTTATGTGGCGGATGACTTAAGTGTGCAGAGCGCCATGGTCTACACATCACAAAAGGAAAACGACCGGTACAGCGCCGAGGGCTTAGCTGAATTTGCAAAAGAGCAGATTTGTTCTTATAATGAAGAACAGGGAGCGGCCGCCGAGGCAGAACATACAGAAGGGAAAGAAAAACTCCCGGTGGCGCTGGAAAAAAGCAGCCTGGAAGGGACGACCGGTACGCTGGTATTTTCCTATGCTTCCCCGGATGATTTTGTGAAATTTTCCGAGGAAAACGGCGACGATACGCATTCTGTAACATCGCTGCAGGTGTTGGATACGGATGCATCGAAATTGCCGGATCTGACCTACAAAACAGCTTCCGGAAAGAGCATGGAACTTTCAAAAGCCGGGGCAAAAAAAGGCAGCCATATGGTCCTGACCGAAGGCAGTGCTTCTGTTTACACGGAAGGAAAGATCCTTTATGTGACCGAAGGCGTGGAAATAACAAGTGATCATTCAGCAGTGACCCCAGAGGGAACCGGCTGTATTATATTCAAGTAAAAAAGAGAGGTTATCTGACGATGGAAAAAACAATGGAGAAAATCGTAGCACTGGCAAAGACCAGAGGATTTGTTTATCCGGGTTCCGAGATCTATGGCGGTCTCGCAAACACCTGGGATTACGGCAACCTTGGTGTTGAGCTGAAAAACAATGTAAAGAAAGCATGGTGGCAGAAATTCATTCAGGAAAGCCCGTACAACGTAGGCGTTGACTGTGCAATCCTCATGAACTCCCAGACCTGGGTTGCTTCCGGACATCTTGGTGGCTTCTCTGATCCGCTGATGGACTGTAAGGCATGTAAGGAGCGTTTCCGCGCCGACAAGCTGATCGAAGATTACATGGCTGAGAACGGCATTACCATTGAGGGCAGCGTAGACGCATGGTCCCAGGAAGAAATGAAAAAATACATCGATGATAATAACATCTGCTGCCCAAGCTGCGGTAAGCATGATTTTACCGATATCCGTCAGTTTAACCTGATGTTCAAGACCTTCCAGGGTGTAACCGAGGATGCAAAGAACACCGTTTACTTAAGACCGGAGACCGCTCAGGGTATTTTCGTAAACTTCAAGAACGTACAGCGTACTTCCAGAAAGAAAGTTCCGTTTGGTATCGGACAGATCGGTAAATCCTTCCGTAACGAGATTACCCCGGGCAACTTCACCTTCCGTACCCGTGAGTTCGAGCAGATGGAGCTGGAGTTTTTCTGCAAACCGGGCACAGATCTGGAGTGGTTCCAGTACTGGAGAGGCTTCTGCCGCGACTGGCTGCTGGCACTTGGCTTAAAGGAAGACGAGATCCGTCTGCGCGACCATTCTCCGGAGGAGCTTTGCTTCTACAGTAAGGGTACCACCGATATCGAGTTCAAGTTCCCATTCGGCTGGGGCGAGCTGTGGGGTATCGCAGACAGAACTGACTACGATTTAACCCAGCATCAGAACACTTCCGGTGAGGATATGACCTACTTCGATGACGAGGCAAAGGAGAAATACATCCCGTACGTCATTGAGCCGTCCCTGGGTGCAGACCGTGTTACCCTGGCATTCCTGTGCGCAGCATACGACGAAGAGGAGATCGGTGAGGGCGATGTCCGTACCGTCCTTCATTTCCATCCGGCCATCGCACCGGTTAAGATCGGTATCCTTCCGCTGTCCAAGAAGTTAAACGAGGGCGCAGAGAAGGTATACGCAGAGCTTGCAAAGTACTACAACTGTGAGTTCGATGACAGAGGAAACATCGGTAAGAGATACAGAAGACAGGACGAGATTGGTACTCCGTTCTGCATTACCTATGACTTTGAGTCTGAGGAGGACCACGCAGTGACCGTCCGCGACCGCGATACCATGGAGCAGGTTCGTGTGCCGATCGCTGAGTTAAAACAGTATTTCGAGGACAAGTTCCGTTTCTAATATGAACGATAACCAATTAAAAACCGTAGGCGCAGTCGCCGGCTACATTCTCGCAGGAGGAAAAAACACGCGTATGGAGGGACAGAAAAAACTGTTCCTCCGCTACGGCGGTGAAACGTTCTGCCAGAGAATTGTAAAAGCCTGTGACTGTCTGCCTGCGGTTTATTTGTCTGTAGATCAAAAAGAACCGTACAAAGAAGCCGGTCTGCCCATGGTAGAGGACCGGTGGAAGGAAATCGGACCGATCGGGGGAATTGCAAGCGGACTTTGGGACTGCAAAGAAGAGGCGCTTCTCGTGATAGCCTGCGATATGCCCATGATCGATGCCGGACTGGTAGGAAAAATCCTGGAGTGCTACCGGAAAGAACCATCCTCCATTCTTGTGACGGCACAGAGCGGACGCATTCACCCGCTTTTTGGAATTTATCCCAAAAGAATATTGCCCTGCATGACAGAACAGATTCAGGCAGGTGATTACCGCATGATGCATCTGCTTAAGCGCGCCGGATACCGGATCATGGAACTGGAGACGGAGAGTCACGCGATGGAAAATGTGAATACGAAAGAGGCTTACCGGGGATTGACAGGTTCTGCAATGCAGAATGCTGCGGCGCCGAACCCTCAAATGGTAATTTCTCCCCAAAAGAAGAGTCCTTTCGTATTTGCGGTCAGCGGCTATAAAAATACAGGAAAGACGACTATGATCACGCGTCTCGTGCCGGAACTGACGAAGCGTGGCTACAAAGTAGCGGTCATCAAGCATGACGGTCATGATTTTGAGAGCGACGTACCGGGAACGGACAGCTACCGTCATCAGAAAGCGGGGGCTTATGGGACTGCGGTATTTTCCAAAAACCGTTTTCTGATCACGAAAGAATGTCAGGGGATTACGGAGGAGGATCTATTTGCGGCATTTCCGGAGGCAGATATCATTCTGATCGAAGGACTGAAAAACAGCAGTTATCCGAAATACGTCTGTAATTATCCGCAAGAGCCTCTGATTTCAGCGGAAAAACTGGCAGATGAACTGGAAACGTTAAAAAAACAAATATAGGAGTATAGAGAGAAACATGGTTCGTATCACACTAGAGGAAGCACAAAAACTTATCTTTCAGCAGGAACATGCCGTAGAAGCCATGCGGCGTCCGGTCACAGAGTGCGCCGGCAGTGTCCTGGCAGAAAACCTGGTATCCGGGATGATGCAGCCTCCGTTTGCGCGCTCGGCTATGGATGGCTATGCGTTGCGGCAGGAAGATGTCCGGAAAGCAGACCGGGAGCATCCGGCTATCCTGCAGGTTGTCTATAAAACCTGTGCCGGAGACCGACCGGGAAGAAACATTCAGCCAGGGGAGTGTGTGCGCATTATGACTGGTGCCATGATCCCGGAAGGCGCAGACTGCGTGATTCGGCAGGAAGATACCGATTACGGGGAAGAAACCGTTCAGATTTATACAGCTGCAGTTTTGCAGCAAAACTGCTGTCAGGCAGGGGAAGATTTTCAAGCAGGGGAAGTTCTGGCAAAAGCAGGCGAAACGGTGGATGCTTACACCGTTGCCGCTGCGGTCGCTTCCGGGAAAAAAGAACTCAGTGTACGGCGGAGACTGCGGGCGGCGCTTGTTACGACAGGGGAAGAACTGTGCGAGACCGGAAGCGTTTTGCAGCCGGGGCAGATCTACAATTCCAATCAGGCGTATCTGCGGGTGAGACTGATGCAGGAGGGCTGCGATGTCGTGTATTGCAAAATGACCGGAGATGACCGGGAGTCCATTGCCAGGGCAGTGCAGGAAGCCGCAGACAAAGCCGATTTTGTCATTACGACAGGAGGGGTATCGGTCGGACAGAAAGACCAGCTCCCCCATGTGATGGATGCACTGGGGGCACGGATCCTGTTTCGTGGAATTGCAGTGAAACCCGGAATGCCGACGATGTGCTCCGTACTTGGAAAGACTCCGGTGCTTTCCTTATCCGGGAATCCGTACTCGGCTTTTTCTGTATTTGAACTGTTGATCAGACCGCTTACGGCAGGTCTTCTGGGAGCGGACGGGTATGATTATATCCGGATCCACACAACCGCCTCATCGGATTTTTTAAAGGAAAGCAGAGGAAGAAGACTGCTGCGGGGATATTACGATGGAACTGCGGTCGCACTTTCGAAAAAACAGCAAAATGGCCAGCTGACCGGCGGGATCGGATGTAACTGCCTGGTGGATGTTCCGGCAGGCAGCGGACCGGTATATGCCGGGACTCCGGTCGAGATTATTTTGACAGGGATATCGTGATGCACGGTACCCCTGTTTTTTTCGCAATAAAATGACATGCAATAAAAAGAGCCTGCCTGACTGCAAAGCGCAGTGTCAGATTCGTTTGGGTACAAAATTCGTCAAAATATGCAAAATACACATTCGTATATACGAACTCACATCGTATATGTGAAAATGACGGGAACGAAACAAAATTTTACGAGTTTTTGCTAAAATTTATACAAAAAACACCAAGAAAAACCTTTACTATCGCAAAAAATATGGTATACTTATACCAGACCGTCGATGGTGATTTTTTTGTGCAAAAACTATACCGACGGAGTTGAAAACCGTAGGCAGCATCGTCTACACAAGTTGAGGAGGAAAAAACCAATGGCTAAAAAGTGGGTGTACTTATTTACAGAAGGTGACGCTACCATGAGAAATCTTCTCGGTGGTAAAGGCGCAAACCTGGCTGAGATGACCAATATCGGTCTTCCGGTTCCGCAGGGCTTTACAATTACAACTGAGGCCTGCACACAGTACTACGAGGATGGCCGCGAGATCAACGAAGAGATCCAGGGGCAGATCAACGAGTACATTGAGAAAATGGAAGAGATTACCGGAAAGAAATTCGGAGATCTCGAGAACCCGCTTCTGGTTTCCGTACGTTCCGGCGCACGTGCTTCCATGCCTGGTATGATGGACACCATCTTAAACCTGGGCTTAAACGAGCAGGTTGTTAACGTAATCGCTGAGAAGTCTGGCAATCCGCGTTGGGCTTGGGACTGCTACAGAAGATTCATTCAGATGTATTCCGACGTTGTAATGGAAGTCGGTAAGAAATATTTTGAGGCTCTCATCGATGAGATGAAAGAAAAGAAAGGCGTTAAGCTTGACGTTGAGTTAGACGCTGACGACTTAAAAGAGCTGGCTAACCAGTTCAAGGCTGAGTACAAAGACAAGATTGGCGCAGACTTCCCGGATGATCCGAAGGAGCAGTTAATGGGCGCAATCAAAGCTGTATTCCGTTCCTGGGACAACCCGCGTGCAAACGTTTACCGCCGTGACAACGATATCCCGTATTCCTGGGGTACTGCTGTAAACGTACAGTCCATGGCATTTGGTAATATGGGCGATGACTGTGGTACCGGTGTTGCATTTACCCGTGACCCGGCAACCGGCGCAAAGGGCCTGTTCGGTGAGTTCTTAACCAACGCACAGGGCGAGGACGTAGTAGCTGGTGTCCGCACCCCGATGCACATCCAGGAGATGGCAGAGAAGTTCCCGCAGGCATACGCAGATTTCGAGAAGGTATGTAAGACTCTGGAGGATCACTACAGAGATATGCAGGATATGGAGTTCACCGTTGAGCACGGCAAGCTGTACATGCTGCAGACCCGTAATGGTAAGAGAACTGCACAGGCTGCATTAAAGATCGCTTGCGACTTAGTAGACGAGGGTATGAGAACTCCGGAAGAAGCCGTTGCAATGATCGATCCGCGTAACCTGGATTCCTTACTGCATCCGACCTTCGACCAGAAGGCATTAAAGGCTGCTACCCCGATCGCTAAGGCTTTAGGTGCAGCTCCTGGTGCTGCATGTGGTAAGATCGTCTTCACTGCAGACGATGCTGTAGAGTGGGCTGAGAGAGGCGAGAAAGTTGTTCTGGTTCGTCTTGAGACCTCTCCGGAAGACATTACCGGTATGAAGGCTTCCCAGGGTATCCTGACTGTTCGTGGTGGTATGACCTCTCACGCAGCAGTAGTTGCACGTGGTATGGGTGCCTGCTGTGTATCCGGCTGCGGCGACATCATTATGGACGAGGCAAACAAGAAATTCACTCTGGCTGGCAAAGAGTACCACGAGGGCGATGTGATCTCCTTCGACGGCTCCACCGGCTGTGTATATGACGGAGCAATCCCGACTGTAGAGGCAACCATCGCAGGTGAGTTCGGACGTATCATGGCATGGGCTGATGAGTACAGAACCATGGCAGTACGCACCAACGCAGATACCCCGCACGATGCGAAGAAGGCTCGTGAGCTTGGCGCAGAGGGCATTGGTCTTTGCCGTACCGAGCATATGTTCTTCGAAGGCGACCGTATCGATGCATTCCGTGAGATGATCTGCTCCGATACCGTAGAAGAGAGAGAAGAGGCTCTGGAGAAGATCCTTCCGTTACAGCAGGGCGATTTCGAACAGCTCTACGAGGCTATGGAGGGCAACCCTGTAACCATCCGTTTCCTGGATCCGCCGTTACATGAGTTCGTTCCGACGGAGGAAGAGGACATCGAGAAACTGGCTAAGGCAAAAGGCAAGACCGTTGCAGAGATCAAAGCAATCTGCGAGTCCCTGCATGAGTTCAACCCGATGATGGGTCATCGTGGATGCCGTCTGGCTGTTACCTACCCGGAGATCGCTGTTATGCAGACCAAGGCTGTTATCCGTGCAGCAATCAATGTAAAGAAAGCTCATCCGGACTGGACCATCGTTCCGGAGATCATGATCCCGCTTATCGGCGATGTAAAAGAGTTAAAATACTGCAAGAAGACCGTTGTTGAGACTGCAGATGCAGAGATCGCAGCAGCTGGTTCTGACCTGACCTACCATGTGGGTACCATGATCGAGATCCCAAGAGCAGCTCTGACTGCAGACGAGATCGCAAAAGAGGCTGACTTCTTCTGCTTCGGTACCAACGACCTGACCCAGATGACTTTCGGTTTCTCCCGTGATGATGCTGGTAAGTTCTTAGGTGCTTACTACGATGCGAAGATCTACGAGAACGATCCGTTCGCAAAACTGGATCAGACTGGCGTAGGCAAGCTGATGGAGATGGCTATCAAACTTGGCAAGGCTTCCAACCCGGATCTGCATATCGGTATCTGCGGCGAGCATGGCGGAGACCCGTCTTCTGTAGAGTTCTGCAATAAGATCGGTCTGGATTATGTATCCTGCTCACCGTTCCGTGTTCCGATCGCAAGACTGGCAGCAGCCCAGGCAGCTATCGCTCAGAAATAATCGAAAACAGAATCGATGATATTTTTAGACCGCGTACCGTTTGGTACGCGGTCTTTTTGTGGCTATGTTGAGCTTTATGGGTAGAAATACAAAGAAATTTATGCTAGACTAAGCATATATTCGTTACTGCTTGTGCTTTGCGTAAACAGCAGCGGCAAAACCATTACGATGGATAGAAAACAGAAATGAAAGAATTAGGGGAAAAACAAATGACAACGAAAGAATGTTATGAAAAAATTGGATCTAATTACGACAGTGTGCTGAGCAGATTCGGCAACGAGGCGCTGGTAAAGCGCTTTGCCTTGAAGTTTTTAAAGGATCCGAGCTATGCAGATTTAAAAGAAGCCCTGGAGGCGCGTGACGCAGAGCGTGCATTCCGTGCAGCACATACCTTAAAGGGCGTTTGCTTAAATCTTGGATTTGACCGTCTCTACGAGACCAGCGCAGCTCTGACAGAAGACCTGAGAGGAAGAGACATCAACGGCGGTGACCGGTTATTTCCGGAACTGACCGAGCGTTACGAGCAGTTAACAGAAGCAATTCGGGAGCTGGAAGCGGAGGCTTAACCCATATATGAATTCATACGATAAACTGACGAGACAGCAGGCAGAGGAACAGATGGAACTCTACCGGCAGGTGTTTACAGCCGTGCGCCTTCTGGATGCTGCTGATCTTCGTCTGACTGGAGCGAAAAAAACAAAAGAAGACCAGACGGGTGGGTTGAACCATTGCTACTGTTATGATTACTGGAAGAAAAGCCAGCCCTGTGAAAACTGCATTTCCAGGAAGGTTTATCAGGATGGGATTCAGAGGACGAAGCTGGAGTACAGAGGAAATGATCTCTTTGAGGTAACTGCCCGTTATGTGGAGGTAGACGGGACTCCTTATATCATGGAGCTGGTGCGTGCGATGGACGGCACCTGCCTGATCGATGCTGAGGGCAGGGAAAAGCTTCTCATCAAGCTGACAAGCTATCACGATGAGCTTTACATTGATGCCCTGACCGGTGCCTACAACCGGCGTTACTACGAGGATAAGATCAAAACCTCAGCCCAGAAGGGCGGCGTAGCCATGATCGACCTGGATGACTTTAAGCTCTACAACGATACCTGGGGACATGACGCAGGCGATGCCGTGCTGAGAACCCTGGTCCAGATGCTTCGGAACTGTGTGCGGGATGAAGATTCCATCATCCGTTACGGAGGCGATGAATTCCTTCTTCTGATGCCGGATATCAGCCAGGCACAGTTTGAGGAAAGCCTGCGCAGGGTCAAGGAAAAGGTCTGCGATGCCGATGTGCCAGGCTATACGAACCTGCGCCTTTCTGTGAGCATTGGCGGAGTACTGAGTGATGGGAGCAAAACGGTGGAGGATGCTGCGATCTGTGCCGATAAGCTTATGTATCAGGCTAAAAACCGGAAAAATACGGTTGTGACGGAAGGAACAAAGCAGGAGGTACAGCATTCAGGGGACAATACTGAGGATCAGGAGAATATCAAGCAGCAGATCCTCATTGTAGATGATTCCGGGCTGAACCGCGAGATCCTTTCTGAAATGCTTCACTCAGATTTCCGCATTCTGGAGGCAGAAAACGGAAAAGAGTGCATTGCCCAGTTAGAGCAGTACGGAACCGGAATCGCCCTGGTCCTGTTAGATATTGTCATGCCGGTCATGAATGGCTTTGAGGTGCTGGAATACATGACCAGAAACCACTGGATCGAGGAGGTCCCTGTCATTATGATCTCCAGTGAAAATTCAGAGCCATACATCCGCAAGGCCTACGAGCTTGGCGTTTCTGATTATATCAGCCGTCCATTTGATGCCAAGGTGGTATTTCAGCGCGTATTCAATACCATTAAGCTGTATGCGAAGCAGCACCGCCTGATCAAACTGGTGACAAGCCAGATCTACGAAAAAGAAAAGAACAACCGGATCATGGTCGGGATTTTAAGCCAGATCATGGAATTCCGAAATGGAGAGAGCGGTCGCCATGTGTTCCATATCAATCGTCTGACAGACCTTTTGCTGGAGCGGCTGACGCAAAAGACAAACCAGTACCATCTTTCCAGACCAGACCGGGAACTGATTGCAACCGCATCTGCCCTTCATGATATCGGGAAGATCGGGATCGATGAACAAATTCTGAATAAACCGGGCAGACTGACCAAGGCAGAGTTTGAGATCATGAAGACCCATACCGTGATCGGTGCTTCGATGCTGAAACATCTGACTGCCTACCAGAACGAGCCGATCGTAAAGATCGCTTACCAGATCTGCAGGTGGCACCATGAGCGCTACGATGGAAAGGGATATCCGGACGGCTTAAAGGGAGAAGAAATCCCGATCGCAGCCCAGGTGGTTTCCATTGTAGATGTTTACGATGCCCTGGTGAGTCCGCGTGTATACAAGAAAGCGTTCCCGCATGAGCAGGCCATGAGCATGATCATGAATGGGGAGTGCGGTACGTTTAATCCGCTCCTTCTGGAATGCCTGATCGAGATCCAGGACCGGATCCAGGCATATGATCATGAGCCGCAGAATCATTAGTTTACTTTTATAGGTCTGTATGGTATAATTTTTCGTTGCGACACGTCAATTTATTTTTGAGAATGAAGAGGAACTACAAATGGAAAAGAAAAAGAAGTTTCAGATGCCGCATACGTACATCATTATCTTTGGTGTAATTCTGTTTGCAGCAATCCTGACCATGTTTATCCCACTGGGTAAATATGAAACAAAAGAAATCACCTACACCATGAACGGCGAAGAAAAGACCAGAACCGTTCTGGATCCGGACAGCTTTGAGTATGTCCTGGATGAAAACGGAAACAAGGTAACGAAGGTTGCCCCGCTTTTCGGTACGGAGGATTTCGGTGGCCAGGGTATTTTAAACTATGTATTTGAGGGTCTTACAACCGGTAACAAAAACGGTACTGCAGTCGGAATCATCGCCTTTATCCTGGTGGTGGGCGGTTCCTTTGGTATCGTGTTACGAACCGGTGCCGTGGAGAGCGGTATCATGCGGGTCATCAGCATGACAAACGGTAAGGAAATCCTTTTGGTACCGATCCTGATCGTCCTGTTTTCCCTGGGCGGTGCCGTGTTCGGCATGGGTGAGGAAGCCATCCCGTTCGTTATGATCCTGGTGCCGATGTTCATCGCGATGGGTTACGATGCAGTAGTCGGCATCATGTGCAGCTACGTGGCAACCCAGATTGGTTTCGGTACCTCGTGGCAGAACCCGTTCGGCCTGGCTGTGGCACAGGGTATCGCAGGCATCCCGGTTATGTCCGGTGCATGGTTCCGTATCCCGTTATGGATCATCTTTACCGGTCTGACCTGTGTGTTTACCCTTCGTTACGCAGCAAAGATCAAAAAGAACCCGAAGCTTTCTGTTGCTTACGAGTCTGACGAAGAGTACCGTGAGGACTTCGCAAAGAATGGTAAAGCAGACCTGCCGTTTACGCTGGGCCATAAGCTGGTGCTCTTAACCATCGCAGCCTGCATGGTATGGACCATCTGGGGCGTAGTAACCCAGGGCTACTACATTCCGGAGATCGCATCCCAGTTCTTTGTAATGGGTCTTGTTTCCGGTATCATCGGACTGATCTTCCACTTAAATGATATGCACTTAAACGATATCCCGCGTGCATTTGACCGTGGTGCGGCTGACCTTCTGGGCGCTGCCATGTGTGTAGGTATGGCACAGGGTATCATCATCATCCTGGGCGGTACCAGCGCAACCGATGGAACCGTTCTGAATACCATTCTTTATACCATCAGCAACGGCATGAAGAATTTCCCGCCAGTTATCTCTGCCTGGCTGATGTACGTATTCCAGTCCGTATTCAACTTCTTCGTTGTATCCGGTTCCGGACAGGCAGCCCTGACCATGCCGATTATGGCACCGCTTGCTGATCTGGTAGGAGTTGAGCGTCAGGTTGCAGTGCTTGCTTACCAGCTGGGTGATGCATTTACCAACTTCATTGTTCCGACCAGCGGATGCCTTCTCGGTGCACTGGCTGCAGCAAAATTGGAGTGGGGACAGTGGGCGAAGTTCCAGATCAAGTTCCAGGCATTCTTGTTTGTATGCGCATCCATTGCAGTGATCATCGCAATTGTAATCGGATTGTCATAACTGGAAAAGGCAGGAGTAATTTGTCATGACAAATGATATGACGCGGGGAAACCCCGTTCGCCTGATTCTGGCATTCATGATTCCGACTTATCTCGGAAACATTTTCCAGCAGTTTTATAACCTGGTGGATTCGGTGATCGCCGGCCGCTATATCGGCGTCCATGCCCTGGCAGCCATTGGCAGCACCACGTCGCTGATCTTTCTGGTGACCGGGTGGCTTCAGGGAATCACCAGTGGTTTTGCCATCATGGTGGCGCAGACCTTTGGTGCGAGGGATTACAGACAGATGCGTCATTATGTCGCAATGTCTGTGTATCTCTGTGCAGCTTTCGTGGTCGCCATGACTGCAGGTCTGGTATTTTTAAATGTACCGATCCTGCGGCTGATGAATACCCCGGATGAGATCATCGGTCAGACGGCTGCTTACATGGGGATCATTTACGCAGGACTTTGTGTAACCGCTGCCTACAATGCGTTTGCGGCGGTGCTCCGTGCGTTGGGAGATGGTCGATCTCCGCTGTATTTTCTGATCATTTCTGCAGTGATCAACGCAGTGCTGGATGTCCTCTTTATCGTGAAGTTTCACATGGGTGTAGAGGGCTGTGCCTACGCAACGGTCATTGCGCAGGGAATTTCCGCGTTACTGTGCCTGATCTACATCATCCTGAAGTTTGATATTCTGAAACTTCAAAAAGAGGATTTTGCGTTCGATCTGCCAATGATCAAAAGACTGCTCTCGATCGGTGTGCCAATGGGACTGCAGTTTTCCATTACCGCGATCGGAACCATCATTGTGCAGAGCGCGATCAATGTCTTTGGTGCAGATTATATCGCTGGTTACGCGGCAGCAGGAAAGCTGCAGAACATGGTCAATACCATCTTCATTGCGTTTGGGGCAACGATTGCGACCTATGTAGGACAGAACCGGGGTGCAGGACGGATGGACCGTGTGCGCCAGGGTGTGAAAGACACCCAGATCATGATTCTGATCGCAGCGCTTGTTTCCTTTCTGATCATCCATTTCCTGGCTGGAAAGCTGACGCTGATCTTTGTAGACAGCTCACAGACTGTGGTGATCGATGCTGCAAACCAGTACTTTCAAACAGTATCCTGGTGTTATCCGTTCCTTGGAAGTATTTTCCTGTACCGGAATGCACTTCAGGGAATGGGATATGGTCTTGTGCCTATGCTGGGCGGTGTCTTTGAATTGATGGCCAGAGGCGGCGTTGTGATGCTGGTGCTCCATCTGGGAGGCGGATTTGTAAGCACCTGCCTGTCAGATCCGGCCGCATGGATTTCCGCGCTGATTCCGCTGATTCCATATTATATTTATAAAATGAAAAAATTTACTGCGCTTCAGGCGTAAAAAATCCCGCTGCCGTTCATGCATGTGTCCGGCAGCGGGATTTTTTCTAAATAAAAATTTGCTTTACAGGAATCCAAAACTGTGCTATAGTAGCACACAAAATCAGAGGACATGCCACTGGCGTCTCTGATATGCAATCCAATCAAAATCAAAGAAAAGCAGAGTAGGTCTGTGTGCGTCAAGTGCCAGCCGGACAGGGAGTTGCCGGCAGGACGAAGGAAACGGCTTTCGAACGTCTTCCGCGGTACGCAGCCCGCATCCCGCTGCGAAGAGGATAGATACGGTTATCTCCTTTGTAGTCGAGAAATCGTTCCTGTTTATGGACAGGTTTTTGGAATGGAGTATTCCATTCCTGCCATGTCTGTGTGAACGGGAACAGGATTCTGCAAAGGAGGTAATTTTTTATGAAAAAGTTTACGGCATTATTCAAAGATTCCATGGAAGAACTCAAGTATGTCAACACGGTCACCATTATGGCGATGTTTGCTGCGATTTCCGTGGTGCTCGGTTATTTCACCCTGGTTCTGGGTGATTACTTAAAAATCGGATTCTCCACGATCGCAAACCAGTTTGTGTATTATCTGTTCGGTCCTGTGGTGGGCGCAGCGTTCGGAGGAGCGCTCGACATCTTGAAATACATCATCCGTCCAACCGGTGCGTATTTCCCGGGCTTTACCTTCAGTGCCATGGTGGGCGGCGTGCTTTACGGATGTTTTCTGTATAAGCATCCGATCCGGTTCGTGCGTGTGCTTGCTGCGGAGCTGACGGTATCGATCATCTGCAATATGCTGCTTGGAACGCTGTGGCTCAGCATGTTGTATGGAAAAGCATTTATGGCACTTCTTCCAATGCGGGCATTCAAAAACCTGATCATGTGGCCAGTCAATTCCATGCTGTTTTACACCATTGGGAAGACACTGGAGGCGTCGGGAGTATTCCGCCTGTTAAGGAATGCAGGCAGAAGCAAAGCGGTACTGTAATAACCGAATATCGTAACGGACAAGGGCGAAAGCTCCTGCGTCTGCATGAATGGCGGCGCGGGACTTTCGCTATTTTTTTATCTGATTTATTTAAAATTTAAATAAGTAATACCAATATATTGATAGATACAATTTCTCATTCCGGGAAATTTATATTACATTTTATTGAGAATAAATGAGAAAACAGGGGTAAAAAGGTATGGGGTATCATCTTCCAGAGCAGTTTCAGGAGTTTGGGGAGGCCAGACGAGCCGGATTTCTGCGGGTAAAAGAATTAAAAGAGAGCGGAAACCATTCCGGTTGCGGAAACAAGGCTTCCGAAAAACTTATGTCCGCTGATCAAGTCCAGTTACGGGTTCGCGTTGTCTGATAAATGCCCGTACACCTATTTTTCAGACCTGATCGTAGGAGAGACGACCTGCGATGGAAAAAAGAAGATGTATGAGTTGTTAAATGAGAAGCGCCCGACTTACGTGCTTCATCTTCCACAGGGCCATGACGGAGATCTGCTGACAGCCTGGACAAAAGAACTGCACCGCTTTCTTGCATATCTGGAGGAAAACTTCGGGATCACCATTACGGAAGAAGCGCTGCGGGAAGCTGCACGTGTGAGAAATGAAGAACGTCGGGAGCGGCTGAAGCTGATGGAACTTCAGAAGCAGACTCCGCCGCCTATGAGTGGTCTGCTTTGAAAATTGCAGCGGCATCAAGGCGGCATTTCAGATGGTAGATACGGAAGCGGAAGATATCGTGGAGGCCATCGCTGCCCGGTATTTAGAAATCGGCTGTTCGGTGATGACTCCGAACACAAAACGGATCGGGCTGATCGAACGGCTGATCCGGGAATACCAGATCGACGGGATCGTGGAGATTGATCTGCAGGCCTGCACGCCGTACACGGTGGAAGCTTATACGATCCGGCAGCTCGCAAAGGAAAAGCATGTGCCGTATCTGGCGATTGAAACAGATTATTCCCAGAATGACAGCGGCCAGCTGGCAACGCGTATTGAGGCGTTTCTGGAACTATTATAGTGAGGAGGACTGTGTGCGCATGCATGAACAGTCGTGTTACAAAAGTTGCAGGGTGGAAAAACATGGAGAAGAAAAAGAATGTAATTTTGTCAGGCTGCAGAACGGAAGAAGATAATTTTTCCAGACAGGAACAGAGGAAAATGGCAGCCTTGACCCGTCAGGAACTAAAAGATCTGGAAGCGAAAGAAAAAACAGAGCTGGAAAAGGCGTTTGATATCCTGATCCAGTGTCTGCCCAATGTTTGCGGACTGCTTGCAATCCTGGAATATCTGCTGATCCCGGACAACAGCACCAACCGGAATCCGAACACCTATCTTGGATTTCTGGTGCTGCTGATCCTGGTTTACGATATCTGTGGAATCGCTGCAGCATGGAAGCGCAGATCAGGCGATAAAAAAATGTCTGAGCGGTTCCGGTACCGGGCACCGCTCTGGTCGGCTTTATTTCTTTTATTTACCGGATATGATTATCTGACGTTGAAAACCGGGATCCTGACTCAGCCGTTTGTTCCCTGTATCAACTTTATCCTGAATGCTGCGTGGATCGACCGGGCCACGATCCTGGACTGCACGGTGCATACCCTGGGACTTTTGTTCCTGGGATATTTTTCCGGTGTAGCGCTTGGGCTTGTAACCGGAATTGTCTGCGGGTATTCCCGGAAAGCCCGCTACTGGATCGATCCGGTGATTAAATTTTTGGGACCGATCCCAACCTCAACGTGGATCCCGATCATGATGGTCATTGCCTCCTCGTTGTTTGGCGGGGCGGTGTTCATCATCGCGCTGGGATCGTGGTTTGCGGTAACGGTTGCGACCATGAACGGCATAGCCAATGTAGACCGCGATTATTTTGGCGCGGCGAGGACGCTTGGGGCAAGCGAGCGCAGGCTGATCTTTGGCGTGGCGATCCCGCATGCCATGCCATCGATTCTTTCGGGCTGTACCCAGGCTATGAGCAGCTCCTGCACCGCGATCATGATCGCTGAAATGCTGGGCGTAAAGTCAGGACTTGGCTGGTATATGAACTGGAGCAAGTCCTGGGCCAGCTACGATAAGATGTTTGCAGCGTTGTTTGTGATCTGCTTCATCTTTACCGTAGTCACCAAGGTATTAGACCGGATCAAACGCCATGTGCTCAGATGGCAGAATGGAGCGGAAAAGAATTATGGATGATCGCAGCAACGTTGTGCTGAAGCTGAATGGAGTATCCAAAAGCTTCGCAAAGGTAGAACAGGATGAAGTAACCCATGCGCTGGATCATGTAGATTTGGAGATGGAAAGCGGGGAGTTTATCAGTCTGGTAGGACCATCCGGGTGCGGAAAATCAACGGTGCTGCGTCTGGTGGCGGGACTGATCCGGCCGACGCTCGGAACCGTAACCGTGAATGGAAACGAGGTAGACGGACCATCCCCGCAGCGGGGCATGGTGTTTCAGAAGCCGACGCTGTTTCCGTGGCTCACCGTAGAGAAAAACATTGCGTTCCCATTGAAAGCACAGGGGAAATTGAAAGAAAATGAGGATCAGGTGGAACACATGCTGGATGTGATCGGCCTGCGGCATTTCCGCAATGATTACCCGGGACAGCTTTCCGGAGGCATGGCGCAGCGCGTGGCGCTGGTGCGGACGCTCATCAGCCAGCCGCAGATTTTGCTTCTGGATGAACCATTGGGCGCGCTGGATGCGTTCACCCGCATGAACATGCAGGATGAGATTTTGTCTATGTGGCGGGAAAAGAGGCAGCTTGCATTGATGGTAACCCACGATGTGGATGAGGCGATTTACATGGGAACCCGTGTCATTGTCATGGATGCAAACCCGGGACGGATCATCGCGGATATCAGGATCGAAGAAGATTTCCCGCGAAACCGTTCTTCGCAAGGCTTTATTGCGTACCGGAACATGATTTTAAACCGGCTTCATTTTGCCGGTGAGAAATAGATCATTTTTTTACTAAAGGAGAAGGTATTATGAAAACAAACAGATCACTTGCATTATTTTTGTCCCTTTCCATGGGACTGTCTCTGACTGCATGCGGAGGGGCAAAGCAGGCTGAGGAGACGAAGGCAACGGAGAAAGAGCAGCTTGCCGGAGATTTGAACAACGACGGACAGATCGAGATGGGCCAGGACGGTGTTGCGGTTGAGGTCAATGTGTCGGATGTTCATATGAATGCGGCAGATGCATTTGCAGCCGGAAAATGGGAAGCTCTGTTTACCCCGGTAGATATGGAAGACCGCGCGATCGACATGGCAGACTTTGACCTGACTCCGACTGAGGAAGAGAAAAAAGCCATGGAGAGCGAACCGGCATATGGTGAGCCGGTCCTGTATTACATGTCTGACGGATGTACCTCCGGCCCGACCGTGGCGGATGACCTCGGTTACTATGCAGAGGCAGGACTGACCGCAGAAGGCTTCAAAGGCAATTCCTACATTGAGGCACTGGGAACCCGCCAGGCAACCGTAGCAGTCGGCCATATCGCTACCATGATCGTTCCGATCACCAACAATGTGGATCTTACCTTCGTTGGCGGCGCACATATCGGCTGCAAATCGCTTTACGCACTGGCAGACAGCCCGTACAATACAACCGAAGATTTAAAGGGAACCCAGATTTCCGTACCGAACGGAATCGGTGCTTCTGACTATAACATCACTTCGATCCTGTTGGATGCAGATGGCATGGATCCGCTGAGCGATGTGACCCTGACCCAGGTTTCTTCCGATGCCTGCGTGGCAGCTATGGAGCGCGGTGAGATTTCTGCAGCCCTGTTAAGTGATACATTTGCGTATGCCATGATGAAAGAGGGCAAGTTAAAATGCATCCGTTCCCTGCAGGATGAGGATTTCGCAGGAGACGCCTGCTGTGTGATTGCTATGAACCGCACGTTTGTACAGGAGAATCCGACCATCGCAAAGAAAATCACCCAGGCAGTCCAGAAAGCACATTCCTGGATGCGTGAAAATCCGGACGAGGCAACCAAACTGCTTCTTGACCGTGGCTGGAACGGCGGCGATTTTGACATGAACGTTATGATCAACAATGCCCTGCAGTTTGGTCTTTCGGATGAGTGCACCGGTGCATCTTTGAAGAAAATCATTGAGAAGTATGTCCGTCTTGGCCTGATCACTTCCACCGATGATGTGGAGGAAATCTACGGACTGGCATGGACCCCGGTTCTGTAGGTTTATTCGGGAAAACAAGAAGGATTGAAACAGGATAGGAATTTGCATATGACATATTTTACAGGCATCGATATCGGTTCTACTTCTGCCAAAACGATCGTCATGGATGACAAACAGAATATCTGCTTACGCATGCTCCAGCCTACGGGCTGGAGCTGCGTTGATACAGCCGGTGAAATCTTACGGAAGCTGGAAGCGGAAGGCATAAAACGGGAAAGCATGAAGATCGTAGCCACCGGCTACGGGAGAGTGTCGGTTCCATTTGCAGATAAATGTATAACAGAGATTACCTGTCATGGGCTTGGCGCCTGCTTTCTGTATGGGGAAAGCAGCCTGACGGTCATTGATATTGGCGGGCAGGATACCAAGCTGATCCAGACGGAAGATGGGGTTGTGACGGACTTTGTAATGAATGATAAATGTTCCGCGGGAACCGGGCGTTTTCTGGAGGTGATGGCCAACACACTTTCCATGCGGCCGGACGAGCTTTGTGCGCTGGCTGAAAAAGGAAGCGGGACCTCCATCAGCTCCATGTGTACTGTTTTTGCGGAGTCGGAAGTTATCAGTCTGATCGGAAAGGGAGAGCCGCGGGAGAACATTGCCTACGCCGTGGTGGATTCCATCGTAAACAAAGTAGCGGCACAGGCAGGAAAGCTTTCAATCGGAACGGGCACAGTCTGTCTGACAGGAGGACTGTGCGGAATCCCGTATCTGACGCAGGCACTTTCCAAAACGCTTGGAGCAGAGGTACGCACCCAGGAAGACGGGCGTTATGCCGGAGCGGTCGGGGCAGCGCTGAAGGCTGCGGCTATATAACAATTTCATTGAAAAAACGATGGACCGTGAAAGTTGCCTTCGGCAACTTTCACGGTCCTATTACGTTAACGATATTGTTTATTTTTAGCTGCACATATGGCATGCCGCGCATGCGGACGGTGCCGTCGCGCATCCGCCCATGGCGGTTTCGCGCAGTTCTGCCGGAAGGCGTTTGCCTACGGTGTACATGGTTTCTAACATTTCATCGAACGGGATGAGCTGGGAGAGTCCGGCCAGGGACATCTCGGCTGCGATCAGGGCGTTTGCCACACCGGCTGCGTTGCGGTTCTGGCACGGGTATTCGACCAGACCGCCGACCGGGTCACAGACAAGTCCCAGCATATTCATCAGAACGATGGTAGCAGCATCGAGGCACTGCTTCGGACTACCGCCGAACAGCTCTACGGCAGCGGAAGCAGCCATGGCGGATGCAATGCCGACCTCGGCCTGACAGCCGCCGACTGCTCCGGCTACGGTTGCGTTACGCATCGCCAGATAACCGATCGCACCGGCATTGAACAGTGCTTTGACCAGGTCTTCATCGGAAAAGTGATGACATTCCTGAAGTGATAACAGCATGCCCGGAACTACTCCGGCAGAACCTGCGGTTGGGGCAGCTACGATCAGACCCATGGAAGCATTGGTTTCCAGAACAGCTACCGCGCAGGTGATGGCTTTTTCCAGCACTTCCCCCAGGATGTTGCGGCTTGCAGCCTGGTGTGCGGCAAGCTTTCCTGCTTCGCCGCCGATAAGGCCGCCCATGGAGCGCACCGGTGTCTTGATCGGGGTGCGGGCAGATTCTTTCATGATTTCCAGGGCGCGGGCCATACGGCTAAGCGCCTCTTCTTCTGGCATCTCGCCTTCGGTTATTTCCCGGTTCAGCATGATCCTGGAAATCGGAAGGTTCTGTTTCTGACATAATTCTAAAAGTTCTTTTGCGTTTTTAAAATCCATGATCTTGTCACTCTCCCTTCCTTAAATCTGTACGATCATCACATCGTGTACGTTTGCATTTTCTTTTAAGCTTTCTGCTACATCTTCCGGAAGTGTTCCGTCGGATTCTACGATGGTGTAGGCAGTGTGCCCCTTTGCTTCACGGAACAGGCGCATGAAAGCAATGTTGACACCGCGGTCGCTTAAGACTTTGGTGATGTGGGCAACTACTCCTGGTTTATCCTGCTGGACAACAATGACAGCGCTGTATTCTCCGGTAAAGTCTATCGAAACACCGTTGATGCGGACAATGCGCACCTTGCCGCCGCCAAGAGACTCTCCGCGGATTGTCATGGTCTGTCCGTTTTTGTTTGTCATGGAGATGTCCACAGTGTTCGGATGAATCTCGGTTTCCGTCTCATTCGGGGTGAAGGTGTAGGCCAGACCACTTTCCTGCGCAATCTCAAACGAATTGCGGATGCGCATATCATCGGTGGAAAAGCCCATGATGCCGCCGAGGAGCGCACGGTCGGTTCCATGTCCATGATAGGTCTTGGCGAAGGAGCCGTACAGGGTGAAATCAGCCCGGATGACGTTTCCACCGATCATTTTCTGGGCGAGGAAACCGATGCGGGCAGCGCCTGCCGTGTGAGAACTGGAGGGACCGATCATGTTCGGTCCAAGTACATCGAAAACACTGATAAATGACATGTTAAGCCTCCTGAGTTTCTTTTATGATAAATTTGCGATAAATTGTATCTACAATTACGCCGATGGCATTGTCACCGGAAACATTGCAGGCAGTTCCGAAGGAATCCTGTGTGATGTAAAGCGCAACCATGATCGCGCAGATCGGGCCGTTCGGGTCTCCGGCTGTGGTGCCGAATACCATGTAGAGGAACGGCAGTGCGGTCATGATGGAGCCGCCCGGTGCACCCGGGGAAGCAACCATGGCAACGCCCAGGGTCATGATGAACGGAACAACGGTAGCAAGGCTGATCGGCAGCTGGTTCATCAGGCAGACTGCGGTAGCGCAGGCTGTGATGGTGATCATGGAACCGGCCATATGGATGTTTGCGCAAAGCGGAACGACAAAGTTACGGATCTGCTCGCAGACGCCATCGTTGGCTGCGCACTGTAAGTTAACCGGAATGGTCGCTGCGGAAGACTGGGTTCCCAGTGCAGTTGCATAACCCGGAAACTGGTTTTTAATCAGGGTCAGCGGGTTCTTCTTGCTGAATCCTTGATCGCATTGTAAAGAGTATCTCCGATCTCCTTGCCGCGCATGGAAGACAGGCAGAGTCCTAAAACAAAGGCAAGCACAACTGCGGACAGAGTGTCCATGACTGGCTGGATGGTGATGGTAAAGTACGGAGACAGGGATACTTCTGCGGTAGCAGCGATCTGGTCTAATGCATCTGCGCTCATAAAGCTCGGGAACAGGTTTTCTGCAACCAGGAAGGATGCGGAGCCTGCGATCAGGGTAGAGCTGTATGCAAGGGCAACGGTGATCAGAAGCAGTTTTCCGGCGCCCTGTGACAGGTCTGCGATACCCATGGTTACATAAGCCAGGATCATGAGCGGGATGATAAATTTTAAGAAGTTACTGAAAAAGCCAGACAGTGTTACGACCAGGCGGCAGAAACTGTCCGAATAAGATACCGATGATGATTGCCAGGATCAGCTTCGGTACCAGCCCCATTTTAAATTTCTTTTTTTCCATTTGTAAATTCCCTCCAAAAACAAAAATGTGAATCGTTTGGAAATCTGCTGTTTGTGGCTGTCTGCGTGCTGGGCAGACAACTGTGCTTGGTGCAGATTTCAGAAAAATGGCGATTGACGTCTTCGCAGGGGCATTATATCATGGTAATATGAATGAATCAAATTCATAGTTTTCATAATGATATTGAAAATTTTTCAATTATAGATTGTGAAAGAAGCTGCAAAATAATGTGCTTTTCGCAACGATTATACTGCAAAAATGCAGAGAGTTCGTGAAATTTTTGATAAAACAAAAGAAAAGAGGTGTGAAGTATGGAATTGCGTCAGTTTCAGACCTTTGTGCAGGCGGCGCAGCTGCAGAGCTTTTCCAGGGCTGCGCAGCAGCTTGGCTATTCTCAGTCGGCAGTGACGGTCCAGATCCGCCTGCTGGAGAAGGAGCTGGGGACCAGGCTCTTTGACCGGATGGGAAAGCAGGTGATCCTGACTGCACAGGGAAGAAAATTTCTGGAGCATGCGAACCGGGTGTTGTACGAGGTGAGCCGTACCCGGCTTTCCATGCATGAAGATGAAGAATTAAAGAATCCACTGCATATCGGGACGATCGAGTCCATCTGCACGGCTAAATTTCCGGCAATCGTCAGTCAGTTCCGGAAACTGCATCCGCAGGTGCGATTCCAGATCACCGTTGGGACTCCGGAGGAACTGATCCGCATGATGGAGCAGGATCTTCTGGATATGATCTACATTCTGGACGCACCCAGGTGGAATGAAAACTGGGTGAAGGCCATGGAGCAGGCAGAGCCGGTTGTGTTTGTGGCATCGCCGGGATTTTTAGAGAGTCATGGACTTTTGGGAAGAAAAAATCTGGATGATGTTTTGCAGGAACCGTTTTTCCTGACCGAGAAAAATGCCAACTACCGCCAGGCGCTGGATCAGCACTTAGCGGGCTGCCACCGCGCACTGTCCCCGGTTTTAGAGATCAGTGACACGGCATTTATCATTCAGATGCTGGAACAGGGACACGGACTTTCGTTTCTTCCGCTGTTTGCCGTGCAGCAGCAGATCCGGGACGGAAAGCTGGCCGTGATTGAGGTAGAGCAGGTAGAAATTTCCATGTACCGGCAGATCTTTTATCACAAAAATAAATTTAAAACCCGGGAAATGGAGGCGTTTATTGCGTTTGCATCGGAAGAACTGTGATAAATTTTGCCCACGGTTTCGATAGAGTATGATATAATGCCTAAGAAAACGCGCGAAAGTGAGGTGAGTAAAATCATGAATTTTCTAAAAAAGCAGTCCCCGGTGCGGATCATCTCCATGGGCTTTGCCCTGGTGATCCTGATCGGCTCTATCCTGTTAAGTCTGCCCTGCAGCATTCAGGATGGGGTTACGGTGCGTTACATTGACGCACTTTATATGTCAACGAGTGCGGTTTGTGTGACCGGACTTCTGACCGTGGATGCGGGAGATACATTTACGCCATTGGGACAGTTCTTTCTTGGACTTTTGATCCAGATCGGCGGACTGGGGGTTACCGCTGTGGGAACCGGTGTGATCCTGGCGATGGGAAAGAAAATCAATTTAAAGGCCAGAAACCTGATCCGGGAGGCTTCGAACCTGGATTCCGGAAAAGGTGTGGTCCGGTTTGTGCGGATGGTGCTGTTTACGACAGTGACCTTTGAGCTGATTGGGGCGGCTCTAAGCTTTCTGGTGTTTTCCAGAAGCTATTCCCCGCTTCATGCAGCAGGGATCAGCCTGTTTCATTCGGTGGCGGCGTTTAACAACTCCGGCTTTGACATTCTGGGAAACATGCAGAACCTGATCCCATATCAGGATGACGTATTTTTAAACCTGGTGACCTGTGCGCTGATCATATTTGGCGGAATCGGCTTTTTGGTGATCCGCGAGGTGATCGACAAGCGGTTCCGCTGGAAAAAGTTTTCCATGCATACCAAGGTGGTCTTAAGTATGAGCCTGTTTTTGACTGTAGCAGGAACGGTGCTTTTGAAGCTGACTGAGGACATCACCTGGATGGGCGCGTTCTTCACGAGTGTTTCTGCAAGAACGGCCGGCTTTTCAACGTTTCCGCTGGGCTCATTTTCGAATGCCGGACTGCTGACGGTGATTGTGCTGATGGTGATCGGTGCATCTCCGGGATCCACGGGAGGCGGAATCAAGACAACCACAGCGTTTGTGCTGTTTCAGGGCATAAAATCCTCAGCAACCAACACATCAGAGAAGGCGTTCCGCTATGCGGTTCCGGCCGATGCGTTCCGCAAGGCAGCAGTGATTACGCTGCTGGCACTTGGCATTGTGCTGACCGGAACGTATATCCTGGTAATTCTGGAGCCGGGAGTCCCGTTTATGGATGCGCTGTTTGAGATCAGCAGTGCGTTTGGAACGGCAGGACTTTCTACCGGAATCTCGCCGGGACTTTGTGACGCGGCAAAAATCTTAACGATCCTGATTATGTTTATCGGAAGGCTGGGACCGCTGACAATCGCATCGTTATGGTATTTTACGAAGGGCGAGCGGGTCAGCTATCCGGAAGGAAATATTGCGATCGGATAACCAGAGCGGAATTTGGCGATGTTGGGCAAACGGGTTATTGATTCTGCTGTCCTGATGTTGTGGAATGGAAATATGGAAGGACAGGTGGCACGAAACGGTGCGCCTGTCAGAAGAAAGGGTGCAAGAAGCTATGTTTAAAAAGAAGAGTAATGGGAAAAACACCTATGGCATCATTGGTCTTGGCCGGTTTGGACATGCGCTGGCGCTGGAGCTGGCAGCAGCCGGGGCAGACCTGGTCGTGCTGGACCGCGAAGAAGAAAAGGTGCGGGAGCTGCGGGAGCATACAGAGAATGCGTATGTCGTTCATGCGCTGGACAAAAAGACACTTTCGGAAACCGGGATCCAGAACTGCGATGTGGCAGTAGTGTGTATCGGTGAGCAGCTGGATATTTCCATTCTGACTACGCTGAATCTGGTCAGTCTTGGCGTGCCGACCGTCATTTCCAAGGCAGCCAGTGCGGAGCACGGTGAGATCCTGGAGAAGATTGGAGCTCAGGTGGTGTATCCGGAGCGCGATATGGCAGTGCGTCTGGCGCACCGGCTGGAGGCAGTCCGCATGCTGGACTTCATCCAGTTAAGTGAAAAATTAAACATCTCCAAGATGATCATGCCGGAGCGGATCGTAGGAAAAACCGTTCTGGAGGCGAATCTGCGCGGACGCTTTGGGGTCAACATTATTGCGGTGGAAAGCGAAGGCAGGCTGATCGAGACCATCACGCCGGATTATGCATTCAAGAAGGGCGATATCGCATACATTTCCGGAAGCAAGGATGGACTGAATAAGCTGAGCGACTGGAATGGAAAGGCGTAAATGAGTTGGCGTGAACAGTAATTAAATGGTGGGGCTGATAGCAGATTGACTTTATATACAGGATATGTTAAGGTTGTACTGTAATACATACAAAACAGATCATAACAATTTCATAAACGGGTAACGTGATTGTATATCCTGGAGATGGGTCCAGAGTCTCTACCAACTACCGTAAAGAGTTGACTACATAGTTACATGAACCGGCGAAGCCGGTGCGTCCATGCGGCTGTGTATTGCTTTTGAAGATCGATGAGAGTTCCGCGTGAGCGGAGCTCTTTTTGTGTTTAAAAAACTGCTCCGTGGAGATGTGCACTCGGCGAAGCGGCAAGAGGGAGGAAGAATGCTATGAATGGAAAACGAATATTCGCCCTGAAAGGAAATCTCATTTACACAAAAGAGATCGGCACGATGGAGATTGCCATGCAGCATTATCTGGTCTGCGAAGACGGAAAGGTTGAGGGAATCTACGCAGCTCTCCCGGAAAAATTCCGGGAAATACCAGTAGAGGACTTTGGTGAAAGGCTGATCATCCCCGGTCTTACCGATCTGCATGTCCATGCACCCCAGTACTCCTTTCGGGGAATGAGCATGGATCTGGAACTTTTGGAATGGCTGGAGACGAACACCTTCCCGGAGGAGAGCAAGTACCAGGATCTGGAATATGCAGAGAAATCCTACCGCATTTTTACAGACCATATAAGGCGCAGTGCCACTACAAGAGTCTGCGCATTTGCCACGATCCACAACGAGGCAACCCTGCTTCTGATGGATCAGCTCGAGGAGGCCGGGATTGCAGCTATGGTGGGCAAGGTGAATATGGACCGCAATAGTCCGGATTACCTGCGTGAAGCATCTGCAAAGGAAGCGGCTGAGGCGACAAAGGCGTGGCTTCGGGCGGTGGCAGAGCGGCATTACCGCCATGTGCAGCCGATTCTGACTCCCCGTTTTATTCCAAGCTGCAGTGATGAACTGATGGAACTTTTACATGGCATCCAGAAAGAGAGCGGACTTCCGGTGCAGTCTCATTTGTCTGAGAACCAGGAAGAAATTGCCTGGGTACAGAGACTTTGCCCATGGTCAAAGTTTTATGGGGATGCCTACGAACATTTTGGCATGTTTGGCGGAGCGTGCCGCACGATCATGGCGCATTGTGTTTACTCTGGTGAAGAAGAAATTCAGCGGATGAAGGCAAATGGTGTGTTTATTGCACATTGTCCGGAGTCGAATACCAACCTTTCTTCCGGGATCGCGCCGGTACGCCGCTATCTGGAGGAGCAGATTCCGGTGGGACTTGGCAGCGATGTGGCGGGAGGCAGTACGGAAAATATGTTTGTGGCCATGCGCCATGCGATTCAGGAGAGTAAGCTGCGCTGGCGCCTGACCGACCAGACGTTAAAGCCACTGACGCTGGAGGAAGTATTTTATCTGGCGACGAAGGGAGGCGGTTCCTTCTTTGGTCAGGTGGGAAGCTTTGAACCGGGGTATGAATTGGATGCGGTAGTGCTGGACGATGCAAGACTTGAACATCCGCAGCCGCTCAGTATCCGGCAGCGTCTGGAACGGATCGTTTATCTGGGGGATGAACGGGAGGTTTTATCCAAATACGCTGCCGGTCAGCGGATTTTGTAAAAAACGCAATCAATACCTGTAAGGGAATTGGATGTATCAGTATTGGAGGAGAGAAGAAATGTATGTTGGTAAGAAGGTAACTCGTGTCGATGCCCGCGACAAGGCAATGGGCAGAACCCGTTATACCGATGATCTGTGCGATAAGAGCGCATACGTCATCCGGATCTTACATTCCACGATCGCGAATGGACGGGTTGTTTCGATCGATACTTCTGAAGCAAAAAAGATTCCGGGAGTAGTAAGGATCTTTACCTGTTTCGATGGAAAGGAAAAGCATTATTTTCCAACAGCGGGGCATCCGTGGTCTACCGACCCGTCCCATCAGGACGTGGCAGACCGGCTGGTTATGACCGAGCGTGTCCGTTTCTACGGGGATGATATTGGCGTTGTGGTGGCAGAGGATGAAGTGGCAGCAGCCCAGGCGCTGCGTGCCATCCGGGTAACATATGAGGAGTATCCGTTTGTTCTGGATGTGCAGGATGCCATGAAAGAGGGGGCTCCGCAGATTCACGAAAATTTCCCGGGCAATGTCTTAAAGCACACATCCATCCGCAAGGGAAACTACGAGGAGGCGATCAAAGAGCCGGGGCTGATCAAGGTGGAGGGCTGGTACAGTACTCCGACCGTGCAGCACTGCCATATTGAGAACTTTATCTGTACAGCCGAGATGGAAGGTGACCGTATTAAGATGGTCAGCTCTACCCAAATCCCGCATATTGTACGCCGTGTGGTAGGGCAGGCACTCGGAATCGACTGGGGGCGTATCCAGATCATCAAACCGTACATCGGCGGAGGCTTCGGAAACAAGCAGGATGTTCTGTATGAACCGCTTTGTGCCTGGGTCTGCATGCAGATCGGCGGTCATCTGGTAAAGCTGGATGTCCCACGGGAAGAAACCTTTGTTTCCAACCGTGTGCGCCATGCCATCCGCAGCCACATCGTGTCCTGGGTACGCCCGGACGGCACATTTGAGGCGAGAAAGCTGGAGGCATTTTCCGACCAGGGTGCCTATGCGTCCCACGGACACAGCATCTGCGCAAAGGGTGTGGGGGCATTCCCGCAGCTTTATCCGTGCGACAATATTGAAGCAGACGGCTACACGGTATTTACCAACAAACCGGCGGCCGGAGCCATGCGTGGATACGGCATTCCACAGGCGATGTGGGCAGTTGAGTGCCATACCGATGAGGTGGCAAAAAAAGTTGGCATGAATCCGGTCGCGTTCCGCAGAAAGAACCTGATGCCGGTTGGATTCAAAGATGAATTTTCCAAAAATGAGCTGTATACCGATACCTTTAACCAGTGCATGGATAAGGGCATGAAGGAAATGGATTACGAGCGCAAATACAAAGAATACCAGAACCAGACCGGCGATATCCGCCGTGGGATCGGAATGTCGGTATTCTGGTATAACACGGCAGTATGGCCGATCTCCTTAGAGACCTCTTCCTGCCGTATGGTATTGAACCAGGATGGTTCCTTACAGGTTCAGGTGGGAGAGACTGAGATCGGTCAGGGCGCGGATACCGCCTATACCCAGATGGCAGCCGATGTGGTTGGCGTCCGTCTGGACCAGGTGCATGTAGTTTCCTGTCAGGATACCGATGTGACCCCGTTTGGCACCGGCGCTTACGCGTCCCGTCAGACTTACACAGCCGGGTTCTCCATCCGTCAGACCGGGCTTTTGCTGAAAGAACGGATTCTGAACTATGCCCAGGAACTGACCCGCATGCCTCCGTATAATTTAGACATCGTGGAGGGCAATATCATCCGTGTGACGGATGGACGTGTGCTGATGAGCGTAGGGGAGCTGGCAACCGAGGCACTCTACAGCGTGACACATAGCCAGCATATCACAGCAGAGAGTACCGCGCAGATCAAGTCCAATGCCTATTCCTTTGGCTGCTGCTTTGCAGAGGTTGAGGTGGACATCCCGATGTGCAAGGTAAAACTGCTTGACATTGTAAACGTCCATGATGTGGGAACGCTGATCAACCCGGCTCTTGCAGAGGCACAGGTGCATGGCGGCATGAGCATGGGCATTGGCTTTGGTATGTCGGAAAAACTGATATTTGACCCGAAGACCGGCCGGGCGTTAAACAACAACCTGTTAGACTATAAGCTGTCTACGTTTATGGATCATCCAAGACTTCGTGCTTATTTTGTGGAGAATCCGGAGCCGACCAGTGCATTCGGAACCAAGTCTTTGGGTGAGCCGCCGACCTGCCCGGTTGCTCCGGCCATCCGCAATGCGGTATATCAGGCAACCGGAGTGGCCGTCAATGACGCACCGGTTAACCCACATATTTTATTCAAACGTTTTAAAGAAGAAGGATTGTTTTAACGGGGAGGTTACAGTATGTATGATTTAAAGGCGCTTTACGAAGCGGAGAGTGTAGAGCACGCAGTAGCGCTCCTGATGGAACATCCGGAAGCGCAGATCATTGCCGGAGGCAGTGATGTGCTGGTGCAGATGCGTGAAGGAAAACGCGCAGGAAAGGAACTGGTCAGCATTTACAGAATCGATGCCATGCGTGGCGTATCCTTTGAGGAGGATGGTGCCATCCGCATTGGTTCCCTTACCAGCTTTTCCCATATTACGAAGGATCCAATCATTCAGAAATATATCAATGTACTCGGCGAGGCCGTAGACATGGTGGGCGGACCGCAGATCCGCAACATCGGTACCATCGGAGGAAATACCTGCAACGGCGTGACCTCGGCAGATTCTGCCTCAACGCTTCATGCATGGGATGCCATTGTGGAGATCACCGGACCGGATGGGGTACGCCGGATCCCAATCCACGATTTTTACATCAGAGCTGGAGTGGTAGATTTAAGACCGGGCGAGCTGCAGACCGCGATCATCATTCCGAAGGAAGCCTATGAGGGATATTTCGGACATTACATCAAATATGCCATGCGCAATGCCATGGATATCGCAACCACAGGATGTTCGGTCAATGTAAAGCTTTCTGAAGATAAGAAAACGATTCTGGATGCCCGGATCGCCTATGGCGTGGCGGGACCTGTGCCGATGCGTGCACCTTCTGCAGAGGCACTGATCCGCGTAAAACAGATCAGCAAAGCGGTCATCAAGGAATTTGCCCAGGCGGTTCTTCTGGACATCAATCCGCGCGACAGCTGGCGTGCAGCAAAGGATTTTCGTGAACACATTGCAGCGGTACTTGCACAGCGTGCTCTGTGCGAGTCTATCCGTCTGGCTGGAGGTGAGGGAAATGAGTAAACAGTATAAGCTTCTTTCCTGCACGATCAATGGAAAGAAAGTAGAGCAGATGATCGATGTCCGTGCATCCTTAACCGATGTGCTCAGAAATGATTTTCGTCTGACCAGCGTCAAAAAAGGCTGTGAGGTGGGCGAGTGCGGAGCCTGCAATGTCCTGATCGATGGAGAGTGTTTTAATTCCTGCATTTACCTGGCTGTGTGGGCAGAGGGAAAAGAAATCCTGACGTTAGAAGGTCTGGCAGGCCCGAATGGGGAACTGTCTGACATCCAGCAGGCTTTTATCGATGAATCAGCGATCCAGTGTGGTTTTTGTACGCCGGGATTTATTATGAGTGCAACGGAGATTTTGCAGTCTGGAAAAGAGTATTCCGATGATGAAATCCGAAAGCTTATGTCCGGACACCTTTGCCGGTGCACGGGATATGAGAATATCTTCCGGGCCGTGAAGAAGACGATGCTGCGAAGATTAGGAAAGAATGCGGAAGCAGATGCAGTGTAGCGAACGAGGGGCGAAAGTTCCCGCAGCTGCCAGGCATGGCGGCTGTGGGAACTTTCGCCCCTTTGATTTACTGTGTTAAATTGTTACTTCCGATTCCACGGTCCGCGTTTATAGAACCATACGGACATGCACATGGCAACGATCCATCCGATTGGCCATGCACACCAGATTCCGATAGATCCAAAGACTTTTGCAAGTCCAATGGCAAGTGCCACACGCAGGATCAGGTCGGTGAAGGTAGCAATCATGAAGTTTCTCATGAGTCCGGCACCTCTTAAGATTCCATCGGCTACCAGCTTTGCGGAGACTACAAAGTAGAACGGAGAGAGGATCCGCAAGAACTGGATTCCGGTGTCGATGGCCGGGCCGGTGGAGTTATCCATGAAGAGGAATACCAGGTAACGTCCGGCGAAGAAGTAAGCGAGGAACAGCGGCAGACAGAGAATCCATACCAGCTTTAAACCGGCGCGGAAGCCTTCTTTGACACGCTCCATTTTCTGTGCACCGATGTTCTGTGCGGTGTAGTTTGAGATACCGTTTCCAAGTGTCGTAAAGGATGTGATGACCAGATTGTTTAACTTTACCGATGCGGAGTAACCGGCAATGACGCTGGCACCAAAGCTGTTGATGACACTCTGGATGATGATGTTTCCGACTGAAATGAAGCTCTGCTGCAGGATACTCGGAATGGCGATGACAGAGATCTTGCCGAGCAGCCGCCAGGAGAAGATGGCGGCACGGCGTTCGGTCTTGACACCAGCCAGTCTGCGTAAAACAACCAGGATTGCGAGGATGCAGCTGACACCCTGGCACAGGAAGGTTGCCCATGCAACACCGGCTACGCCCATCTTGAAAGCAGTGACAAACAGGATGTCCACTGCGATGTTGGAGGTTGAGGATGCTGCCAGGAAAATGAACGGAGTTTTGGAGTCGCCCAGTGCGGAGAAGATTCCGGTTGCAATATTATAAAAAAACAAAAACGGCAGTCCTAAAATATAGATATTTAAGTAGAGCATGGAGTCATCGAGGATTTCTGCCGGGGTGTTGATCCGCTCCAGGAGTGAGCGGCAGAGTGCCAGTCCGCCTGCCATCAGTACCGCGCAGAGTACTGCACCTGCGATCAGTGTGGTGTAAACGGCGGTCTTCATTTCACTGTATTGTTTGGCACCGAAGAGCTGGGATACGATGACGGAGCATCCAATGTTGCATCCGAATGCGAATGCAATGAAGATCAATGTGATCTCGTAGCTGTTTCCGACGGCAGCCAGTGCGTTTTCGCCGACGAATTTTCCGGCGACCAGGCTGTCGGCAATGTTATAAAGCTGCTGGAAGATGATGCTTCCAAACAGGGGCAGACAGAACTGCCACAATACTTTCTGGGGTTCTCCCACGGTCAAATCCTTATTCATGGGGTTTGTACCTTCCTTCCCTTTTTATGCTGATGTTTGTTTCAATCAAAAACATGGTAATTCGTTTTTGGTCTGGATTTCGCATGATGCCTTGGCTCGTGCAACAAAGCTGTTTTGTGCAGAGCAAGTCATGCTTCTGTGTAGTGGCTGTGCAGATTCAAACTATGCTTCGGTGTGCTGGTCACGCAGCTTTAAGCACTGCAGGATCAGCTCTACGCATCCGTCGATACCGAACTGGCTGCTGCTTAACATCATGTCATAGCTTTCGGATTCCCCCCAGTGGGTGTCGGCATAAAAGTCAAAGTAGCGTTTTCGCATCCGATCAACCTTCTGGAGCCGTTTTTTTGCGGTCATTTCATCCATCTGGTTTCGTTTCATGACACGTTTGAGCTTGTCATCTTCTTTGGCGTAGATGAAAACGGACAGCATGTCGTTTCGGTCATCCAGAATGGAAGAGGCGCAGCGTCCTACGAAAACACCTCCGCCGTTTTGGGCAATATCCTGGATCGCATGACGCTCTGCGTCAAATGCCATCTGGCTTTCCGGGTAGAATGCATGAGCCATGCTGACGGTATCTGCAAACGGATTTCCGGTGAGCAGACTGCCAATCGAGAAAGGCTGCTCCTCATTCTGGCTTAAAAAGTGTTCGGTGTATCCACTTTCCTCTGCGGCTTTCCGGATGAGCAGTTTATCGTAACAGGGAACGCCTAGCTTTTCTGCAAGCTTTTCTGCGATCTCACGTCCGCCGCTGCCGTATTCACGACCGATGCAGATCAGAGGCTGTTTTAAATTCATGGAGTCTGCCATAATAATTCCTTCTTTCGTTCTAATGATTTTCTAACCGTGCTTTATTATAACCGTGATCAAATCAGATAGATAATATATAGTTCATATATTTACTATATAAAAAATATATAGTAAGATAAAAATAGAAAAGAAGAAGAGAGGCAACATGCATGGCAGCGAATTTCGAACATTATAAGATTTTTTATTACGTGGCCCGTTACGGAAGCTTTACCAAAGCCGCGGAGCTTCTGTACAGCAACCAGCCAAACATCACGCGGATTATTCGGATTCTGGAAACGGAGCTTGACTGCAGTCTGATGCGGCGCTCAAACCGGGGAATTACTTTGACAGAAGAAGGCGAACGGCTTTACCGCAGAGTGGCGGTGGCCTTCGAACAGATTGAACTGGGGGAAGAAGAGGTGCGCCAGAGTGCGGCCCTGCAGGACGGCAGCATTGTGATCGGCGCCAGCGAGACGGCACTGCACTTATATCTGATGGAGATTTTGCGGGCATTTCACGAAACCTATCCGGGAGTCCGGCTGAAAATTTACAATTATTCCACGCCAGGCGCAGCGAAAGCCTTAAAAGAGGGAATCATTGATCTGGCGGTGGTTACTGCAGCGGATCAGAAAGAATTGGAGGGAGTGGCAGACCATGTGGTTTTGGTAAAATCCTTTTATGATGTACTGATCGCGGGAAGACGGCTGGAAAGCCTTTCCCAGAAGACAAACGAGTTAAAAAGTCTGGAACCATATTCTCTGATCTCGCTGGAGCGCCATACGAGCAGCTACGATTTTTACAGCCATTTTTATCTGCAGCATGGCCTGACCATGCAGCCGGATATTGAAGTGGCAACCGCAGATTTGATCCTCCCAATGGTGGAAAAAAATCTTGGAATCGGATTTCTTCCGTATGAACTGGCAGCGCAGGCATTGGAAGAGGGGCGGGTAGTTGAAATCCCGCTAAAAGAGAGTATCCCGGAACGCCTGATCTGCATGCTCTACGACACAAACCGTGAGAGCGGGACCGCCGCCAAACGGTTCCGGGATATGGTGATGAAAGGACGATAGCAGAGGCAAAACGAGACAGACCCATACGATCCAGTTCCGGCAGTAAAATTTATTCTGTCTGTATAACCGGGTGCTGGGCAGGAAGACATCCGGTCAGCATAATTTTTGTTTTCCCGAGCTGGATCAGACCTTCCCGGTCCATTCGCCCAAGCTCTCTGGAAACAGCGCTCCGGTCACAAAACAGGTAGTTTGCCAGCTTATCACGCCCGAACGGCAGTGTGATGGTGGCAGAATGCTGCTGTCTGGATAAGATGGAGAAATAGAGCAGCAGCTTTTTCCGCAGGGATCCCTGGGTCAGGATGCGGATCTTCATCATCAGTTCCATATTGTTTTTGGCGATCAGCTGCATCAGGTTTTCCATGACTTTAAAACGGTAGGTGCAGTTGCAGTTTTGCAGGGAAGTAAATTCCGGCACATACAAGAATAAAATTTCTGCCTTCTCTGAGGTGAAAATTTCAAAGATATTGGCGGAGGCATGGGCAACGGTCAGGGCATGACCGAACAGCTCACCGACGCAGGCCTGGGTGATCAGGGTATGGTTGCCGTCCGGGTCAGTCAGAAAAATTTCCGCATATCCGTTTAAGACCAGCCCAAGACAGGGAATTGGTTCATCAGAAGAAAACAGCAGGGTCCTGCTGGTAAATACTTTCTTTTTTGCTTTTAAACACTGGAGTACCGGCTCCATTTTTTCTTCCGGGATTCCCATAAATAATGGATTTTTCATCAGTAGTTGATAATAATTTCTCATGAAAGCCTCCTTGTTGCCGCGGCAACTGAAATGACGTTTGATCTTTGCTATTTTAGTTAGCGTTCACTAACTAATGTTAGCAATTACTAACCACTATAACAAAGGGGAGGAAAAAATACAATGAAAAAATCAAAGTTACTAATCGGACTTGCGGCCGTGGCGATGCTGGCGCTGACTGCATGTCAGGGATCAGGCGGAAGCACTGCAGAGACAGAAGCAGAAACGAACGCAGCGGCAGAAAGCTCAGAAAATGGCGGCGCTGAGAATGGCAGTTCCGAAAATAGTGGTGCTGACAGCCTTGGAGCATCTGAAAAGAAAGCGGATGAAAACGGGGAAAAGACAGCTGCTGAATCCGGAGAAGATGCTGGAAACGGAGAAGACGTGGTGTTAAAACTGGCAGTACCGAAAGCACCGCCGACACTTCCGCTTCTTCATATGGCAGATGCCGGACTGCTGGGCGATAACGTAAAGATGGAACTGGATATCTGGGATGCGCCGGAGCAGCTGATCGCCATGGTGCAGGACGGAGAACATGATATGTTTGCATTTCCGCTTACGGTAGCGGCAAAGCTTTATAACAAAGGACTTCCGGTGCGCCTGACCAATGTCAATACCTGGGGTGTAACCTACTTTATCACGACGGATCCAAATCTGACGGAATGGTCCCAGTTAAAGGGCAAGACCGTGTATGTTCCGCTCCAGTCTTCCCCGCCAGATGCCTTAACCCAGTTCTTTTTAAATGAAGCTGGTTTAAAGGCTGGTGAGGATGTCGAGATTGTTTATTCCACTACCGCAGAGATTTCCCAGATGATGGCAGCGGGTAAGATCGAGTATGCAACTCTCATCGAACCGCAGGTAACGGCAGCAAAGATGAACAATGATCAGGTTCGCGTGGCTTTTTCGTTTGAGGATGAGTGGAAGAAAGTAAAAGGAGAAAATTCCATCGTGCCAAATGCAGGACTTGGAACGACAGAAACATTTATTTCTGAAAAACCGGAGCTGGTGACAGAGTTTGAAGCTGCTTATGAGGAATCTTTAAACTGGGTTTTGGAACACCCGGCAGATGCTGCAGCACTGGCAGAGGAAAAGCTTGGACTTAAGGCTGCGCTGGTAGAAAAAGCAATCCCGAACATGGGTCTGATTTATAAAAATGCGGCAGACGCGAAGACTGACCTGGATGGTTTCTATCAGCTTCTGAACGATTTTGATCCGTCCATGATCGGAGGCAAAGTACCGGATGAAGGAATGTATTACAGCAAATAAGTACCAGATGAAGACCTGCATGACATCAAACAAGGAGCGGATGAAGACTTGCATGACAGCAAACAGGTACCGGATCGCGGCAGCGGCTCTGGTGCTTGGACTCTGGTGGGGAATGAGCAATCTTTATTCCCCCCTGGTCGTGCCGCCGATTCCTGCGGTGGCTGCAAAGGTGGCTGAAATTTTAAGCTCTGCAAAACTCTGGTGTGAGATTGGGAAAACGATGGTGCGCCTTGTCTGCGGTCTGGGAATCGGGATTGGGATTGGCTGTCTGGCAGGTTTGTTTGGCGGTGTGCTCAGACCGGTCCGCCAGCTCATTCAGCCGGTACTCGGCATTATCCAGGTCGTGCCGCCGATTTCCTGGCTGATCTTGGCGATTATCTGGTTTGGATTCAACGGACGGGCAAGCATTTTCATAGTAGTGATGGCGGTGGTTCCGACCATGTTTATCTGCATTTGTGACGGCATTTCGGCGATTGACCGGAAGTTGTTGGAGATGGGAAGCGTGTTTGGATTTTCTGTCTGGAAAAAACTTCGCTATATCCTGATCCCGTCGGTAACCCCGTATTTTGCATCCGGCCTGAAAATTGCAGTTGGTATGGCATGCAAAACGGTCGTGATGGGAGAAGTGCTGACTACGACGTCGGGGATTGGCGGACAGATCATGACAGCGCGGCTGAATATTGAGCCAGAGACAGTCATTGCCTGGACTGTGATCATGGTGGGGATTTACTATGCAGTGGTTCTTGCCGGAAAGCTGCTTCTTTGTAAAAAACATGCGATACAGCGAAAGGAATAACATAGGAAAGGAACGGGGCAGTATGCTGGATGTGATAGATCTTGGAAAAAAATTCGGTGGCCTGCCGGTTCTGGAGCATTTAAATCTCCGTGTGGAACCAAAAGAAATCACGGCCATTGTGGGTCCTTCCGGCTGTGGAAAATCAACGCTTCTGAACCTGATCGCGGGAATTACCGGTGATTATGAGGGGCAGATCAGAAACCGGGCGAAGAAAACGGGGTATGTGTTTCAGGAAGACCGGATTCTTCCGTGGCTGACGGTATATGACAATATCCGGGTGGTGCGGGACGATACCGATGAGGCGCGGATTACCCAGCTTATCGATCAGGTGCATCTGACCGGATTTGAGGATTATTATCCGGAGCAGCTGAGTGGCGGCATGCGGCAGCGGTGCGGGATCGCAAGGGCATTCTACTATGGAAGCGAGCTCCTTTTGATGGATGAGCCGTTTAAGTCACTGGATTACACTCTTCGCCAGGAAATGCTCACGCACCTGAAGAGACTTTGGGAGCAGGAGCAGAACTCCGTGCTGTTTGTTACGCATGATATGGATGAGGCGCTGCAGATTGCAGACCGGATCCTGATATTTGGTCCGAGACCGTCGTTTGTGGTGAAAGAAATCCGGCTTCCACGTCAGGAAGGACTTCGTGATCTCAGTATAAAAAAACTGGTCGAGGCGAAAGCAGAAATGATCCGGCTGATCGGTTAGGAAGTTTCTGAACAGAAAATTTTGTATGGTGCAGCTGCGGCTGAGAAGTTTGCCAATTTGTAATAGGAAGCATTGGAAAAGGAGAGAGGAAAGAAATGAGAGGACTGGGAATTGATGCGGGAGCGGGAAGTATTTCCCTGGCGGTAGTGGAAGACGGAAATCTGATCTACAGCCGTTACGCGCTACATAAGGGAGAAGCCAAGGCTGTGCTTGGCAGAATGCTGGAAGACATGAAGCAGGAATTGAACCGTACCAATCCGGGAACCATCGACTATGCCGCAGGAAACAGTGCTGCGGCTTTTCTTTTCCCTAAAGTGGGACAGGTGGAGATGGCAGACCGGGTGATGGCGCTTCTGGCAGGGCAGAAACTGCTTTATCCAAAGGCACAGAGCATTCTGGAAATCGGTGCACAGACTTCCTGCTTTCTGACCGGACTTGGACGTGGTCAGGTGCTGGAGTATGCGGTAAACGGAGAATGCGCAGCAGGAACAGGGGCATTTTTTGAAGATCAGATGTATCGTCTGGGATTACCTTTGGAATCTTATTCTGAATATACAGACCGTGCCGTCAGTGTTCCGCGGCTTGCAGGACGCTGCAGTGTGTTTGCAAAGACCGATTTGATCCACCGGCAGCAGGAGGGAGTAGCCGCAGAGGATATCCTTCTGGGACTGGCTTATGCGGTGGTAAGGAATTTCAAAACTTCCGTAGTGCGCAAACTTCCGGTGCGCAAACCGGTACTTTTGTCCGGCGGTGTGGTAAAAAACCGCGGCGTGATCCGGGCAGTGAAAGAGATTTTTGGGCTGGAAGAAGGAGAACTGCTCTGTGACGACGGTGGAACTGTTGTTTCCGCGGCTGGTCTGGCGGCGATTGCCATGGAGCGGAAGGTGCGTGTGGACTGGGAACGGCTATGTGAGGACGCAGGTAAGGATATGGTGTCTTCCTGTGAGGGCACCTGTGATGGTATGGCGACTTTCTGCGACTGCAGCAGGGAAATAAAACGAAAGTCTGAGGGGAAGAGGCTTCCTGCGTTTCCTTACGAGAAGGCGAAGCTTCACAAGACCCGGGCACCAAAGCCGGGAGAAGCAATGTGGCTTGGGGTGGATGTGGGTTCTACCAGCACCAACCTGGTGCTGATCGGAGAAAATCAGGAAGTGCTGGATTACTGCTATATCCGTACTTCAGGCAACCCGGCCCGGGCTGTCGAGGAAGGCCTGGAAGTATTAAAACCAACCATAGATATGGCAGGAACCGCCATTGTCCAGACCGCAGTGACGGGATCTGGCCGTTATCTGATCGCAAAGAAGCTGGGAACGGACCAGATTCTGGATGAAATCACGGCGCAGGCCAGGGCGGCATCGTTCTTAAACCCGGATGCGGATACGGTCTTTGAGATCGGCGGTCAGGATTCGAAATACATTTCCGTGAAGCACGGTCAGGTCGTGGATTTTGAGATGAACAAGGTCTGCGCGGCTGGAACCGGTTCGTTTATTGAGGAGCAGGCAGGGCGGCTGGGAATTCCGCTTCCTGAAATCGGACCGATGGCGCTGGGGGCAAAACATCCGGTGGAGCTTGGCGAACGCTGCACGGTGCTGATGGAGTCAAAAATCGTATCAGAGCTTGCGGCAGGCGCGGGGAAGGAAGATCTCTGCGCTGGGCTCTGCCGTTCCATTGTGCGCAATTATTTAAACCGTGTGGTAGTCAATAAGAAAGTGGGACAGGTGGTCTGTCTGCAGGGCGGCATTATTCATAATGAGGGCATTGTTTCTGCTTTTTATGAAATGTTGGGCGACCGGCTTCGCATCACACCTTATTATGACGTGACCGGTGCTTACGGAGCGGCGCTGGAAGCCAGGGATGCTTCGGAAAAATGCACCTGCGACCAGGAAAGAAATGAGGAAATCTATAAGAAAAACCGCGCATGGTTTTATGCCGGATATGATGGAACGCTTTTGCCGGACCGGAAAACGATCGGTATCCCGCAGTCCTTAATGATGTATAAATTTTTCCCGATGGCGTACCAGTATTTTACCCAGCTCGGCTTTAACGTTCTGTTATCGGAAGAAAGCTGCGAGGAGATCATCCGCATCAGCCAGGATGTGACGCAGGAGGAAACCTGTTACCCGGTGAAACTGCTTCACGGGCATATGGAATGGCTGGCGCGAAAAGGAGTAGACTATATGTTCCTTCCCTGCATCCGTACCATCCGGCATGAAACATCCGGGGTAGAGCACAATTATGGTTGTGTTTACATGCAGACCGCGCCGAAAATCGTGGCGAAAACATTGAAGCTAAAGGAACGCGGCATTCAGATTCTCGCACCGGTTCTTGACATGGATATGGGACAGCCGCAGCTGGCAAAGGCGATGATCCAGACTGGAATTGGGCTTGGAAAAGAGAAGGAAGCCTGTCAGATGGCAATGAAAAAAGGCGCTGCCGCCATGCAGTTGTGTGACCGGAAGTCGGAAGAACTTGGAAAAGAGATTTTGGCATCTTTAAAGCCGGATGAGAAGGTTCTGGTGCTCATCACCCGGAACTACGGAATCTCAGATCCGGTACTGAATATGGGAATTCCAGGTGAACTTCTAAAACGGGGCTGCAAGGTATTAAACCTTGCACATCTTCAGGGACACAGCATGTATCTCGCAGAGGAATACCCGAATTTATACTGGCCATTCAGCCAGCATATCTTAACCGGAGCCAAGATCATAAAAAATCATCCGAATCTGTATGCGGTGTATCTGACCAATCATGGATGCGGACCGGACACGATGATTTCTCATCTGTTCCGTGAGATCATGGGAGAGAAGCCATATCTGTCTGTGGAGGTAGATGAACACCAGTCGGCAGTTGGTGTGGTGACACGGATTGAGGCATTTTTGAACAGTCTGAAGCATGTGGAGAACCGGGAAAGCAGCAAGAGGGAGGACAATGCCTGGGGAAAATGCAACCCGGAAAGCGGCAGACAGGAACGCAGAGGACAGGAACGCAGCGAACTGGGAAGCAACAGGCGGGAAAGCTGTGCGGCTGGGTACGACGGCATCCCTCTGCTTCATAAATTGCAAAAGAATGCGGTCTTGCATCTGCCGCCGCTTTCTGTCTACACAGAACTTTATGCAAGGTGGCTGCGGAATCGGGGATATATGGTTCATGTCAGCCCGGATTATACGCGAAAAGACATGGAGACCGGAAAAGCAGAAAGTATCTCAAAAGAATATGCAACCTTTTCTGCTATGGCAGGACAGATCCTGCGCCAGGAGAAGAGGTGGAATGAAATTGCAGGCGGAGTTTTGCAGGCAGAATCATTGCAGGAAGAAGAAAAAGCGCAGAAAGAGGGGCGTGAGGGCTGTCTGGTGAAGGTTCTCCAGCCTGAGCAGCGCTGCTATCTGGTACCGCAGACCGAGGGTGCCGAGGCAGAGGGCATGTTTTCTATGGTGATCCGGACACTTTTGAAGCAATCCGGCGCAGATCCGGCACAGGTCAGTCTGTATACTCCATTTACAGAGCACTTATTTCAGATGGAAGACTGGCAGCAGATCTGGCAGCTTATCATGCTGGGAGATGCACTTCTTTGTATGGAAGAAAACGAGCAGAAACCTGCAATCGAAAACATCACGTTTCCTCTGACATGGGAAAAGACAAAGTCTCTGCTTAAAGCATGGCATGAAACATGGAATGGAAACATTCTGAAAAAACAGAAGCGGGTATTCCTTTTTGGATCCGCCATGGTCTTAAACAGCAATGATCTCAACCGGAATATGGCAGATGCCGTGAGAAAACATGGATTTTTGCCGGTTCCGATGATGCTTTCCGAATATCTCTGGTTCTGGGTCCGGGAGAGTCAAAAAGAAATTCCGCAGGAAGCAACGAAACAGCTTACCTGGTTCCGGGAAACGTACCGGGATATCTGGGGAGAAAAGGAAACTCTGGAAGAAGCGTTTGCCGGACTGCAGAAAGCGTATCCGGAGGTGGTTGGCGGAAACATCCGTTACCTGTGCAGTCTGGCTGCGAATGTGATACCCGGCGGGGTAGGAAATATGCTGCTGCTTCCGACCTATGCCAACGTCGGATCCGTGATCGAGATGATGAAACACGATTCCCCGGTGCCATTCCTGCATTTCCAGGCGGAAGGAAATGGGGAAGCAGACGAGGTGGAGCGGCGGGAAATCTGGCTGAACCTGCTTGAGAAAGGATGCTGCAAAGAATAAAAAGACATAGAAACAAATTATGTGGGATTATGACAAAATTGTCATTTTTTTGTCATGAACAATTAAACTGCTGTCGGTAGAATAGAACTCAGTAAGAACTTTGTTAAAATTTGGGAGGGACATGACTATGGCAGCAGTTATTGGTTTTCTGATGATCATTGCGATCGTGGCATTGCTTTTAAAGGGCAAAATGTCACCGATCGTGGTACTGGCAGTGGTTCCGGCCATTGCAGCCCTGATTCTCCGGTTTTCCCCGGTAGAGATCATGGATTTCATTGCCGATGGCATTAAAACGACCACCAGCAATGGTATTTTATTTATCTTTTCCGTTATTTATTTTGGTGTTCTGGCGGACACCGGACTCTTTGATGTGATCGTAGACTGGCTGGTAAAGAAAGCCGGAAATAACGTCATTGCGGTAACCGTTGTAACCGCAGTGATCGCAACCATCGCACATCTTGACGGAACCACTGCAGTTACCGTTCTTATCACCATTCCGGCGATGTATCCGGTTTACAAAAAGATGAAGATTGACCCGCGCATTCTTCTGTGCCTGACTGGTGCCTGCATGGGTGTTATGAACCTGCTTCCGTGGGGCGGTCCGACTGCAAGAGCGGCAACCGTGCTGGAAATGGACGCAACCGAATTATGGCACATGTTGATCCCGCTTCAGATCGTAGGACTTGTTATGAATATTCTTCTGGCTGTTGTGCTCGGTATGTTTGCAATCAAACATGGGGCCGGACTTGGCAAGGGAGAAGAGATTGAAGAGGATGCAAAAGAGAAGAAAGAAGCAGAGGATTTAAGAAAGTCCAACAAATATCTGATCTTCAACTTCCTTTTGACTGCAGGCGTGATCGCACTGTTATCAACCGGTATCGGTAAGTCTTATGTTATTTTCATGCTGGGTCTGTGTATCCTTCTGGCTGTGAACTATCCGAACCAGAAGCTGCAGGATAAGCTGATCAAGAAGCACGCTCCGGCTGCACTGATCATCTCTGCGACCTTATTTGCAGCAGGTGCCATGGTTGGTGTATTTGACGGAACCGGTATGTTAGAGGCAATGGCAAGCGCTATCATGGCAATTATTCCGGCTGCACTTGGCAAGTACATTCATATCATTTTTGGTATCCTTGCCCTTCCGCTTGGTCTGTGTGTGGGAACCGACGCATACTTCTACGGTATTATGCCGCTGGTTATGCAGGTAGGGGAGACCTACGGTGTTGCTTCTTTAAATACTGCGCTGACGATGCTGATCGGTAAGAATCTGGCTTTGATGGTAAGCCCGCTTGTACCGGCTACCTACCTGGCAATCGGCCTGACCGGAACGGAACTGAAAGACCATATGAAGTTCAGTATCCCGCCGTATTACCTAGTAAGCCTTCTGATGCTGGCATTCGGAGTTATTCTGGGGATTGTGACGGTATAATAATTTCATAAAAAAACGATGGACCGTGAAAATTGCCGAAGGCAACTTTCACGGTCCTATTACGTTAACAATATTGCTATAGGTTATGGTATAATCGAAAACAGAAGAGGAAAACGGGAGGCATTTTTTATGGATGCGGATAAAATTTTACTGGTGGATGATGAGCGTGCGATTCGCCTTGCCGTGCGGACTGCCTTAAGCCGCGAGGGAATGCAGGTGACGGAGACTTCGGATGGCAGTGAGGCACTGGAACTTTTGAAAAAGCAGCAGTTCCAGCTTGTCATTTTGGATGTCATGATGGAACAGGTAGGCGGCTATGAAGTGCTGCAGGCGATGCGTGCGGCCGGGGATCATACACCGGTCATGATGCTGTCTGGAAAATCGGACGAGATGGACCAGGTTCTGGGACTTGGCTTTGGCGCGGACAGTTATCTGACCAAACCATTTCACACAGCAGTGCTGATTCAGACAGCGAAAGCCCTGATCCGGCGAAGCAAGGTTTACAGTCAGGGAACATCGGATCTTGACATCCGGAAAGGCCCATTTACGGTAGACACTCTGAAAATGGAATGTTTAAAGAACGGGGAGCCGCTCAATTTTACGGCGCGGGAGCTGGCCTTATTCCGGTTTCTGATGGAACATCCGGGACAGGTGTTTACCAAGGAACAGCTGTATACCCAGGTCTGGAATGAGGCAGTTGTGGATGACAATACCATTACGGTTTATGTAAAGCGGATCCGCAATAAGATTGAGGATGATCCAAAACAGCCGCAGTACTTGAAGACAGTACGCGGAATCGGGTATATGTTAAGCGTGTAAAGCCTGAAAATTGGGGGAGACGAAGCGGATGAAAAAAATCTGGAACGGCATTCAGAAAACGGTTCAAAAGTGTAAAACAGAGCTGTCTGCGTTTGGCATTATTCTGCTGCTTTCGCTGGTCATGATACTGGCCGGATTTCGTTTTTATCATCAGTATCGGAAACAGGTCATCGAGACAGAAGAAAGTCAGCTGCTCACGATTGCTGGAATTATCGGAAACAATCTGAACACCTATCTGGAACAGCAGCTGCATCAGATCGATCTGTATTATGCAGGGCAGGAAGGGTGGAGTGCAGATGATACGGCAAATGCAGAAGCAGCAGGGAATGTAGAAAATGTGGAGGTGGCGAATCCAGAAACAACAGGAAATGCGGAGGCGGCAGAAAATACAGAAAGTGCAGCAATTTCCAGAGCAGAGACAGAACAGCTGGAACGTCAGACTGAATACTTTTTACAGGAAAATCAGATGCTCTATAACTGGATTTCAATCACTGCACCAGGTGAAACAGTGACTTTTTATAAAGCTGGAGAAACGGAAAAGAACGCAGTGAAAATCCAGAAACATTCTGAACTGTCAAAGGAAAGCGGAACGGAAAACAGGAAAGAGAAGAAAACCGAAGAGAAAACCGGAATGCTTCATGAGGAAAAGGCCTGGATCTCTGGGAAGAAAATCTCAGATGAAACCGGCTGGTATGAACTTTATGTGGAAAAAGAAATTTCGCGGTCAGATGGAATGCTTCGCCTTACGTTTGCCATGAACCTGGAAAGTTTATACCAGAAAATCGTGGCACCGGTAAAGATCGGAAAAGCTGGGTATTCCAGTGTGAAAGACCAGAATATGTATATCATCATGCATCACGCCAAAGACCAGATCGGACTGGAGGCCTTTGATGACCGGATCCAGAAGTATCCGGAACTGGATATGAGCAGTATGAATGCATGGCTTTCCTTGCAGGCAAAACAGGATTTTGGCACCGGCGTGGTCGATACTTATGTCTGGGATGACCCGGAATTACCGAAAGTCCGAAGGGTTGTCGCGTTTCAATCTATTTTGGTCCAGGGAGAGCGCTGGATTGTAAATTCCACGATTCCGGTAAAGGAACTCTCTGGTCCACTGGACAGTATGATGGTGATGCTGACTGGGATTGTGGCATTGTATGTATTGTTCCTGATTATAGCGACGGTTGTGCTGCTCCGCAACCATTTTCTTGCCCAGAACCAGCAAAAGGAGATTACTTATCTGAAAGAAATCAATCAGGGCATGGAGATGCTGGCACAGAAAAACAATGAAATACGGCATTATCAGCGCGTACAGTCGCTTGGCATGATGGCAAGCCACATTGCACATGAGTTTAATAATTACCTGACACCGGTACTCATTTATGCGGAGCTTTTAGAAAATGACACCTCCATTTCAGCGGAAAACCAGGAGATGATCCATGAAATCACAGCGGCTGTGGATAAGGCCTCAAACCTTTCCAAAGAGCTTCTGGCTTTTTCCAGACAGGACACGGGAGTCCGGCTGGAACTGATTGATTTCACCAAAGAAGTACAGGATGCAGTAGCAATCGTAAAGCAGCTGACACCGTCAGCCATCACCTTAAAAACGGAAATTACCAAAGAACCGCTGTATGTTCTTGGACGTAAGAAAATGGCAGAGCATATTTTGATGAATCTCTGCAAAAATGCGTTTCAGGCGATGGAAAAATCTGAAAAAAAGGAGCTTGTGATCCGGCTGATGGCAAAAAATCCGGATATGCTTATTTTAGAGGTGGCGGATAGTGGCTGTGGCATCAAAGACGATGCCATGCAGAAGATTTTCGAACCATTTTATACGACGAAAGGATCCAGACAGGGTACCGGCCTTGGGTTATCGGTCGTGCAGAATATGGTGACATCCGTAGGTGGAAACATCCGGGTAGAGAGTAAGGCCGATGAGGGAACGACGTTTGTGCTGGAGATTCCGCAGAGCCGTTCAGAAGAAAAAGACAGCCGCAAACGCCTGCAGCAGGTATCCAGAATTGCCATTGTGTCCCAGGATGAATCGATGAAAACATGGAAAAAGACATTTGCAAGGAGTCAGAAGACGATAGAGCTCTATGGGCATCCGGCTGTGGTGATTGACCGGATCCAGAAAAATCCGTCAGCCTATAATCTGATCATTGCAGAATACAGCCTTCCGGTTATGAATGGAATTGAACTGTGCGAAGCCATCCGGCGCATTAATCCGGAAACCCGTCTGATCCTGATCGCAGACCAGAACGGGGCAGATTTTGAATGGTATTTGAACAATGGCATGATTGACCGGTTTATGCTGAAGAAAACGTTTTTGGAAGAGTTTTCCGAGATGTTTGGGTATATGGAACATGAGTAGCTGAGCGTTTACAGACTGGGAGTTCTTAAATTAGAAAATTCGTCAGGTTGCCACGCCGAAGGAAATATGTTAGACTCGTAAGTAAGATTTGTGTCATTGTTGTATATCAGGCAGCTGCACAACTTGGTGGCAAAGACAGAAAGCAGGTGAAAGTATGACCAGGGTAATCAGCATCGGAAAACAGGATTTCGCATCGTTGCGTGAACATGATTACTTTTTTGTGGATAAAACAAAGCTGATCCGGGAATGGTGGGAATCTGGAGATGAGATTACGCTGATCACACGTCCGCGCCGGTTTGGAAAAACTTTGAATATGAGCATGTTACATTGCTTTTTCTCCAATCATTATGCAGACCGTGCAGATCTGTTTGAGGGCTTGGATATCTGGAAGTATGAGATGTACCGGCAGTTGCAGGGAACGTATCCGGTCTTGTTTTTGAGTTTTGCTTCGGTAAAGGCAGATAATCTGTCCGATGCGAAAAAGCAGATTAATGCGCTGATCGCAAAAAAATATGAAGAGAACCGTTTTCTGCTTCAGAAAACGACCCTGAGTGAAAATGAAAAACAGGCTTATGAACAGGTCACCATGGAAATGGAAGATGCAAGGGCTTCTTCTGCATTAAATGATCTGTGCTGTTATTTGAATCGTTTTTACGAAAAAAAGGTGATCGTCCTGCTGGATGAATACGATACACCGCTGCAGGAAGCCTGGCTGAAAGGGTATTGGGATGGTTTTGTTTCCTACATCCGCAGTCTGTTCAATGCAGTATTCAAGACCAATCCATATCTGGAACGGGCAGTCATGACCGGCATTACCAGAATTTCAAAAGAATCGGTCTTTTCAGATCTAAACAATCTGAACGTGGTGACAACGACATCCGAAGAGTATGCGGATTGCTTTGGTTTTACGGAAAAAGAAGTGTTTGAGGCACTGGAAACGTATGGGTTATCGGATCAGCAGAAGCAAGTGAAGAAATGGTACGATGGTTTTATTTTCGGACATTGCCGTGACATTTATAATCCATGGTCGATCACCAATTATCTGGACAAAAAGCAGTTTCGTCCGTATTGGGCAGCAACCAGTTCCAATGCCCTGGTAAACCGTCTGATCCAGACATCCTCTGCCGATGTAAAACAGAAGATGGAGCAGCTGATCAGTGGCAGGGAAATTTCAGTGACCTTTGATGAACAGATTGTTTATGATCAGCTGGACCAGGATGAACGTGCAATCTGGAGCCTTTTGCTGGCAGGTGGTTATCTGAAGGCAGACAGCATCGAATACCGGGGGGATTTTCTGGAGCCCTGGTATTCCTTGAAAGTCACCAATCAGGAAACTTATGGAATGTTTGCGGCCATGTTCAAGGGGTGGTTTGGCCGGTCCTTATCCAGCTATAATGGCTTTATCCAGGCACTTTTGTCTGGGAATACCAAAGAGATGAATGCCTATATGAACGACATTGCGCTTATGACATTCAGCTTTTTCGATACTGGAAAGCATCCGTCTGAAAAAATGCAGCCGGAGCGGTTTTATCATGGCTTCGTGCTTGGACTTTTGGTGGAACTGCGCGGGCGGTATCGGATTGAATCGAATGGAGAAAGCGGATATGGGCGTTACGATATTATGATGACGCCACTGCAAAAAGCGGAAGACGCGATTCTGATCGAGTTTAAGGTTCATGATCCGGAGGAGGAACAGACGCTTGCCGATACCGTGCAGGCGGCGCTTCGTCAGATTCGCGAGAAACGCTATGATGCCAAATTAAAGGCAGCAGGATTTTCTGAAGATAAGATCCGCAGCTATGGCTTTGCGTTTGAAGGAAAGAAGGTACTGATCGGTTCATCCGGTGCACAGAAATGAAACGCATAGAAATGCAACTCTCTCTGTATCCTGTAAAGAGAGTCTTTTAGGATACGGAAGGGCTTTTTACCAAGGAGTTTTACGGCAGCTGTTATCAGGCACATATTCCGACCTGCCCGTCCGGCTACTGGCTGTTCGGCTTTGCGTCAAAGAAGTATCATCCACGGATACCGTGATCACAACCGCCGGGGTGGACGCGGACAACGTAGAAGAACTGGAACTGCTGATCCGCTGTGTTCGACATATCAGGGACACGTACGGAGTGGAGGTGTACCTGGAACCGGGCGAAGCCATTGCCTTAAATGCCGGATATCTCGTGACCGAGGTGATGGACATATAAAACCATTCTGCCGGAACGCTTGAAAACACTTCCGGCATCAGATGGATTTCATATGCCCAGGGAGGTGACGTGGACGGCCTTTATGCAGACTGGGAAAAAGATAATGCCGTGGCAGAGGCTGTCTGTGATGCTCTTGGTTATCCGGTATATGATGCGGGAAGGTGTTTGTGCTGGAGGGCGGTTCCGTCCACAGTGACGGAGAGGGAACGCTTCTGGTAACAGAAGCATGTCTCTTAAGCGCGGGAAGAAATTCTCAATCATTGCCAAACGAAAAAGAATGCAGTACAATAAAACGGTACGAAAGAATGGCATAAGGAGAGCGTAAAATCATGAAAAAACAAAAGACTGGGAACAACGGCTTTACGATTGCGGAGCTTTTGATCGTCGTTGCGATCCTCGGAGTTCTTGTTGCGATATCCATGCCTGTTTTTGCAGGACATCTGGAGAAAAGCCGTGAGACGGTTGATCTTGCCAATGTGCGCTCTGCTTACTCGGAAGTGATGACGGCTGTGATGACTGAGGATACAGCAAATTATTCCAGGACAGTGAAATTAAAACAGAAACGGGACAACTGGAATGCCTATGATCCCGTTACGGTTGCCGGGATCACGCATTCCAGAGCCGAGGGTAACACGGAGCACTGGATCGGGATCCCTGTTGAACATGGAGAATGTACGCTGTCATATATTCCGGATTTCGGAATGAAGGTAATATGGAGCGGAGCAGGCGGCAATGACACACCGATTTCTTTTCCGTATAACGCTGATCTGCATGGAGCACTTGACAGAACCGATATACTGAATGAGCTGAAAAAACAGAATAAGACTTATTTTGAAATAGATTCTAAGTGTCCAAAGTCTGATATGCTGACAAGAGTGAATGAGGAAATCCGGAAGGAAGGCAGCAGCAGTCTGCTGGGAACCGGAACATGGGCCTATATGGGAAGTCCGAAAAATGCATCCGGACGGTATTTGTTCTGGACATCTATGGATACCAATCAGGTTGGGGCAGGAAAAAAAATTCCGGTCATAGTCAGCAAAGCAGATGATGGTTTTTATATTTCTGAAACGACAACAGCTGCAAGAAAGAAGGACGGAAAGACGTACGTTGCAATTGCGGATCATATTGCAGACTTTTCTCCTTATACATCCGGCAAAAAATATGACAGTCTGGAAGATGCCTACAATGCATATCAGAAGCTGCTGGCGGATGGAACCTATGAAAAAGCATCTTGACATTCGTACAGTTTTTGGTATATGATGAACTCAATAAAGGGGAGTAACCTACGCTGGTAATCTGCGTTTGTGATGTCGTCAGTACGATGGAAGCATCCGGTGTCACAAAGAAACGGTGAGACTTTTATTGCATTATTATTGTGCAATAAAGGTCTCTTTTTTATTGAAAAACCTTCATTGCATAAGAAATACAGTGGAAAAATGCTTAAACAGAGGAGACAGAAGTGATGAAGGAATTTTATCAGCAAACGGTGAAAGAGGTTCTGGACCGTGTGGAAAGCAGAGAGACAGGACTCACCAGTGAGCAGGCCGGAAAATTCCGGGAAAGGTGTGGCTGGAATGAACTTGCAGAGGGGAAAAAGAAAAGTATCCCCCAGATTTTTCTGGAACAGTATAAGGATTTTCTGGTACTGATCTTAATTACATCGGCCATCATATCCGGCATGCTTGGCGATGAGGAAAGCGCGGCTGTGATCTTGATCGTGATCACGATCAATGCGATCCTGGGCACTGTGCAGACCGTAAAAGCGGAACAGTCTCTGCAGAGCTTAAAGAAGCTTGCAGGACCGCAGACCAAGGTACTGCGCGATGGTTCCACGATCCAGCTTCCGGCGAGAGAGCTGGTGGTTGGAGACGTGATCCTGGTGGAAGCAGGCGACATGATCCCGGCGGACGCAAGGCTGATTGAAAATGCAAGTCTTAAGGTTGATGAGAGTGCTCTTACCGGAGAGAGTCTTGCAGTCGAAAAGGGCCTGGAGGCTATTTTGGCAGAGGCTCCGCTGGGAGATCGGACCAATATGCTCTTTTCCGGCAGCTTTGTGACATATGGACGCGGAAAGGCAGTGGTAACGGACATAGGAATGCAGACGGAGGTTGGAAAGATTGCAGGACTTTTGAAGTCAACTTCTGAAAAGCAGACTCCGTTACAGATGAGTCTGGAAGAGTTTGGAAAGAAATTATCTGTTTTGATTCTGGTATTCTGCGGGATGTTATTTGCAATCAACGTATTTCGAGGTGAAAAGATCAGCAGTGCATTCATGTTTGCCGTAGCACTGGCGGTTGCGGCAATTCCGGAAGCGTTAAGCTCGATCGTGACCATTGTCCTTTCCTTCGGAACACAGAAGATGGCAAAGGAGCATGCGATCATCCGAAAACTGCAGGCAGTGGAAGGCCTTGGAAGTGTTTCCGTCATCTGCTCGGATAAAACAGGAACACTGACACAGAATAAAATGACGGTTGAGGATTACTATGTAGAAGGAAAACGGATCCCGGCAGCAGAAATTGATATAGCAGATCCGGCACAGAACTATCTTCTGGAGTGCAGTATTTTATGTAATGATTCGACGAATGAAAACGGAGTGGAAATCGGGGATCCGACAGAAACTGCATTGATCAATTTGGGAAGCCGGTACGGAATCGAGGCCGCAAGCGTACGAAACCGCTATCCGAGAGAAGGAGAGCTTCCATTTGACAGTGACCGTAAGATGATGTCAACACTTCACAGGATAAACGGTGAAAATCGGATGATCGTAAAAGGAGCGGTTGACCGACTGCTGGAGCTGACGGAATGGATTTGGACAAAAGACGGAATCCGCGAAATTACAGAAGCAGATAAAGAAACCATACAGCAGCAGAACCGGGATTTTTCAATGGAAGGCCTGCGTGTACTGGCATTTACCTATCGCGAAATTCCAAAGGAGTATGTATTAACAGCAAAGGATGAGGCTCATCTCGTATTTCTCGGCCTCATTGCCATGATGGATCCGCCAAGAGAAGAATCAAAGGCCGCCGTCGCAGAATGCATCAAAGCAGGAATCCGGCCGGTCATGATTACAGGAGATCATAAAATTACGGCAGCCGCCATAGCAAAAAGAATTGGAATCCTGCATGATTTATCGGAAGCCTGCGAGGGTGCGGATATCGAAAAAATGAGTGATGAGGAGCTGAAGGATTTTGTCCCGGACATATCTGTGTATGCAAGGGTTTCCCCGGAGCATAAAATCCGTATCGTCCGCGCATGGCAGGAAAAGGGAATGATCGTTGCAATGACCGGAGACGGTGTGAATGATGCTCCGGCGTTGAAGCAGGCGGACATCGGTGTTGCAATGGGAATCACCGGGACCGAGGTGGCAAAAGATGCTGCCGCCATGGTGCTTACCGATGACAATTTTGCAACCATTGTAAAAGCAGTAGAAAATGGACGAAATTTATATCGAAACATTCAGTATGCGATCCAGTTTCTTTTGTCAGGAAATTTTGGAGCAATTTTAGCAGTTCTGTATGCATCGGTTGCAGGACTTCCGGTTCCGTTTGCACCGGTACACCTGTTATTTATTAATCTTCTGACGGATAGCCTTCCTGCCATCGCACTTGGCGTGGAGCCTTCTGACAGTGATGTGATGAATGAGAAACCAAGATCTGCGGATGAATCGATACTGACAAAGGATTTCCTCGGCAAAATCGGTCTGGAGGGCTTTGTGATCGGTGCGATGACAATGATCGCATTTCTGACAGGATATCACCAGGACGGCGCGCTGCTTGGCAGTACGTATGCGTTCGGAACACTTTGTCTGGCACGCCTGTTCCATGGATTTAACTGCAAGTCGGATCATCCGGTTATCTTTACAAATCGGTTCTTTAACAATCCATGGCTGCAGGGAGCCTTTGTGCTCGGCGCAGTACTGATCACCGCAGTATTGACCGTTCCCGGCCTTCATCGTATATTTCAGGTGGAGACTCTCAATCCGGGACAGCTCGGCTGCGTATATCTGTATGCCTTTGCCAGTCTTCCGATCATTCAGTTGCTGAAGTGGATTCGTACGAAATTAGGAAGAAGAGGAGAAAGATAATGGATTTCAGTAAACTATCTGTGAAAAAAATTCGGGAACTGATCATTTTCACAGCACTGCTGGCAGCTGCGCTGTGGAAATCAGAAGTTGTGATCGATGTGCTGAAAACAATATGGGGGATCCTATTCCCCTTTGCACTGGGAGGCGCAATTGCTTTTGTCATCAACGTGCCGATGAGCTTTCTGGAAAAGATGATCTTTGGGAAGATCAAAGCCGGAAAGAAAAAAAGCAAAAAGCTTGCCAGACCGGTAAGCCTTCTTCTGACCATGATACTGGCTGTCGGTGTCGTGGTACTGGTGATGTTTGGCGTGATCCCGCAGCTCACCCGGACTATGGGAACACTGATGATGAGCATTGCCGATTTTATTCCGCAGATGCAAAGCTGGATTCGGGATTTTTCACATAATAACCAGAGTATTATGAATTATGTAAATCAGATCCAGTTTCAGCCAGATCAGGCCATTCAGTGGGGAATCAGCATTCTTGGCAGCGGAGCAGGAAATATGATGAGCACGACCATGTCAGCAGTGAGCTCGATCGTCAGCGGACTTGCCACCTTTTTCATTGCATTTTCCTTTGCCTGCTATATTCTTTTTCAGAAAGAACAATTGCACATACAGATAAGAAAGGTATGTTTTGCGTTTCTTTCTAAACAGAAAGCAAATGCACTCCTTAAAATCTGTTCCCTGATTTATCGGACATTTGCCAATTTCCTTACAGGACAGTGCTTGGAGGCTGTGATCCTCGGAAGCATGTTTGCCGTCACGTTAAGCATTTTGAAAATGCCCTATGCACTGCTGATCGGAACCCTGATCGCCTTTACTGCATTGATCCCAATCTTTGGCGCGTTTATCGGATGCGCAGTGGGCTGTTTCCTGATTTTTATGGTAAGTCCGAAACAGGCAATGCTGTTTATTCTTGTATTTTTGCTGCTTCAGCAGATCGAAGGGAATCTGATCTATCCGCATGTGGTCGGAGGTTCCGTCGGACTTCCGTCCATATGGGTCCTTGCTGCAGTTACCATCGGCGGAAATCTTATGGGAATTGCGGGGATGCTCATCTTTATTCCGCTTGCATCTGTTTGTTATACTGTTTTCAGGGAAGTTGTGTATCTGCGACTGAAGGAAAAACATATAAAACGGGTGACAACGACAGCGGTGGAAGAATATACCGCGCAGGAATGGATGGATGCGGAAAAGAAATTGCAGGAAGGAGCAGCGAAATGACAAACGAAATGGAATCCTATAAGGAAAAAGCAGTATACTATATTTTGGATACCTGTACCCGCTGCGGGCGATGCGCTCAGAAATGCCCGCTTCATGCACTGGTGCCGCGTCAGGGACATTACCGGATCGATTTACGTTTTTGCGATGGCTGCGGAATCTGCTATGAGATCTGCCCGATCGGTGCGGTGGCCATCCATATGGATTTTGATCCGCAGATATGATAAGATGGTGCAAATAGTGAGTTGTCATTTGGATGCAACAGTACCGTAATCACTGTACGGCAGGAGCAGATCGTACAGATCATCCGGTACTGGGTTCCGTAAACATTAGTGGGAACGCTGGTAATTCTCGCCCCAGGTCCACATGGCATCCATGATCGGCTTTAAGCTATAGCCAAGGTGTGTGAGCGTGTATTCCACTCTTGGCGGTACTTCCGCATAGACCTTGCGGGTCAGGAGACCGCTTTCTTCCATCTGGCGAAGCTGGGCGGTCAGTACTTTCTGACTGACATGACCGATTGATTTTTTCAGTTCTCCAAACCGTTTGGTTCCCGGAAGCAGATCCCGCAGGATGAGTACCTTCCATTTATCGCTGATGAGCATGAGGGTAGTCTCCACCGGGCAGGTCGGAAGTTCTTTGATCGCAGAAGCAGCAGATGTCTCCGTGAGGCATGTGCTGCTTTTTTTCTCTGTAGTAGTCTGTAAATCTGGCATGATTTCCTCCAAAAATTCAGATTTTAATATAATAACTAATTATAATATAGCAGCTTTGGGGTTTCAAGTAGTTTCCTTCCGGTAACTACACCACAATATTGTGCGTACTTTCACATTTTCCAATCTTCCATTATAGTAGAGTCATCGAAAGGAAAAACCTTTCAAAACCAAATACTCAACTCAATCATCAAATTTATCATGGAGGATAAGAACATGAACAAAGTAGTAGAATTTTTACAGGCAAACCCGGTACAGTATCTGGCAACCGTAGGACGTGATGGCAAGGCAAAATGTCGCCCGTTTATGTTTTCCGGTGAAATGGATGGAAAACTCTGGTTCTGCACCAACAACACCAAGGAAGTGTACAAAGATATGCAGGAGAATCCGGAGATTGAGATCTCTGTTTCCAGCCCGGAGTACGCATGGATCCGTCTGCACGGCAAGGCTGTGTTTGAGAACAACATGGCAGTGAAGGAAATGTGCATTGCAAATCCGATCGTAAAGAGCCAGTACCAGACTGCGGAAAACCCGATCTTCGAGGTATTCTATCTGGAAAATGCACACGGCCTGATCGCAGATTTCTCCGGAAACCCGCCTTACGAGTTCTAATATCGTTTCCAGAGTGAGCGTGAATCGGAATCGAATACCAGAGGAAGAGAGATAGAAAATGCATGGAGTGCCTGGGGCTTTCAAAGTTCCAGGCACACTTTATGAAAACTGGAAATTGTGATAGGATGAAATTGTTAGAAAAAGCAACAGCAGGAAATGAGGTGTATTGTATGAACCAGAGTGAGCGTCGGCAATATCTGATCCGGTCGCTTTGCGATGAGCGGGCGCAGTATCGCAGAATGGAGATTCCTTCCGGAAAGAAGGAGCAGGATGATCTGCTCCGTGCCCTGATGAATGTCCGTGAACCGGAAAAAATCTCAGAGGAATTTTTGAAAATTCAGGATGCGTATCTGCAGGAGGAGCAGAGTAAGCGGGTGCTGATCGATGTGTCCGGGCTCACTCCGGTTTCTTTAGATCCGCGTATGGTGCTTTGGCAGGGCGATATCACTACTCTGAAGGTGGATGCGATCGTCAATGCAGCGAACAGCGGCATGTGCGGCTGCTTTTATCCGCTTCATGGCTGCATCGACAACATCATCCACAGCCGCAGCGGAATCCAGCTGCGCTTGTACTGCGCAGATATGATGCACAAACAGGGACATGAGGAGGCAACTGGTCAGGCGAAAATCACACCGGCTTTTAATCTGCCATGCAAATATGTGCTTCACACGGTTGGACCGATCATCCGCGGTGCAGTGACAGAGCGGGATTGTGAACTTTTGGAAAGCTGTTACCGGTCCTGCCTGACCCTGGCGGCGGAGTCCGGGGTGGAGAGCATTGCATTTTGCTGCATTTCGACCGGAGAGTTTCATTTTCCAAATGAAAAGGCTGCGAAAATTGCCGTGCAGACGGTTAAAAACTTTTTAGCAACAGAAACCAGGATAAAGAAGGTGGTATTCAATGTTTTCAAAGATATGGACAAAGAAATCTACAGAAAACTGCTCGGCGCAGACCGGGCAGATTGAGCGTTTGAAAGACGTATTAGAAGAGGCAGATGCGATCGTGATCGGCGCAGGAGCCGGCCTTTCTACCTCGGCAGGTTTTGTATACAGTGGAAAACGGTTTGAGCAGTATTTTTCTGATTTTGCGAAAGAATACGGGTTCACGGATATGTACTCCGGCGGATTTTATCCATATCAGACATTGGAGGAGCACTGGGCTTACTGGAGCCGCTATATCTGGATCAACCGTTACCAGAATGCACCAAAGCCGGTTTATGAGGAACTATTCCAGATGGTAAAGGACAAAGATTACTTTGTCCTGACCACCAACGTAGACCATTGCTTCCAGAAAGCCGGGTTTGAGAAAAAGCGTCTGTTCTACACGCAGGGAGATTACGGGCTGTTTCAGTGCTCCAAACCATGCTGTCAGGAAAACAGTGACAATGAATCCCTGCTTCGCCAGATGCTGAGTGCACAGGGCTTTATTATCGGAGCAGATCATAGTCTGACATTGCCGGAAGGCATGAAACCCAAAATGAAAATTCCAGAGGAGCTGGTTCCATATTGTCCGCATTGCAGCAGACCTATGACCATGAACCTGCGCTGCGACGATTCTTTTGTGGAGGATGAGGGCTGGCATAAGGCAGCGGAATGGTACAGTGAATTCCTGCGTCGTCATGAAGGAATGAAGGTTGTATTTTTAGAATTAGGCTGCGGTTACAACACCCCTGGTATCATAAAGTATCCGTTCTGGCAGATGACCGACCGCAATCCAAACGCAGTGTATGTGTGTCTGAATTACGGGCAGGCGTATGCACCGGAAGAAATCCGGAAAAGGGCGATCTGTATCAACGGGGATATTGGTGAAATTCTGGAACAGATTTGAAAGGAATAGAAAGAACTATTAGACATTTCCATAAGACCGCAATAAAATGTAGGTATTCGAAAGAATATCTGCATTTTTTTGCGTATTCTGATTACGACTGAGGAGAAGGAAGTAATGAAACAAAAACCAACAAACCCGATTTTTTCTAACCGCGATCTGATCCATCTGGTGATCCCGCTTGTCATTGAACTGGCGCTGAAACTGGTCGTAGGACTCCTGGACTCCATTATGGTGTCCAGCGTTGGAGAAGCAGCGGTATCCGGCGTTTCCCTGATCGACAGTGTGTTCCAGCTGCTGATTTATATTTTTGCGGCGCTTGCTGCAGGCGGTGCCATTGTGGCGGGACAGCGCCTGGGAGCCGGAAAACGGGACGAAGCAAAGCGGTCTGCCGATGAGCTGATGTGGATGAACGTGGTAATCTCCCTGGTGATCATGCTTTTGATGTTTGCAATTTCCGAATGGATCTTGACGCACGTATTTGGAAGCATCGATGCGGATGTGTATTACCATGCAAAGCGGTATCTGTTTGTGGCAATCTTTTCGATTCCGGCGATTGGTATCTTTGAAGCGGGTACTGCCATTTTCCGTACCATGAACGATTCTGCGACAACCATGAAGATTTCCCTGCTCATGAATGCAGTCAATGCGGTAGGCAACGCGCTTCTGATCTACGTCTGCAAAATGGGAACGCAGGGAGCGGCGCTGTCTACGCTGGTTTCCCGCTGGCTTGCAGTCGGGATCGTGGTGTGGCTGCTTTTAAATCCTAACCGGGAATTGAGCCTGAAACGTTCCCTGCGTCACCGTTTTAACTGGAATCTTACAAAAAATATTTTGCGACTCGGCATTCCAAACGGAGTGGAAAACGGAATTTTCCAGCTTGGAAAGATTGTTCTTCTTGGTTTTGTCGCTACCTTTGGAACCAGTGCGATCACCGCAAATGCAGTGACGCAGACGCTGGCATCGTTGGAGGTGATTCCAGGCAATGCCATTCAGCCCGGAAACTGCTGACTCTGGAGCAGTTTCGAAGTCAGCGGATGGGAGAACTCTACCAGCAATATCTGGCATCGGGTCCCATGGGGTATGTGGCAGATTTATTTGCCGGTATGGGCTTTGCCAATCCGCAGAAGAAAGCTGCATCTTTTTACGCGCCGATGTTTCTTTTGTATGCGGTGTATGACGGTGCGAAAGAGTCAGAGAAAGCGGAGGTGACTGCGCTTGCCGATGCCTGCCTGGAACAGTGTTGCAGGGAATTGAAAAAGGAGAGAGCAGAATGAAAGATTCTATGAAAATCCGTCTGGAAAAACAGGAAGAACATCGTGAGGTAGAGAATCTGGTCCGGGAAAGTTTCTGGAATGTATACCGCCCGGGCTGCCTGGAGCATTACGTGCTGAATCAGTTAAGAAAGGATCCGGCCTTTGTTCCAGAGCTGGATCTGGTTATGGAAAAGGACGGGGAAATCATCGGTCAGAACATGTTTATGAAAGCAGAGATTGCAGCAGATGACGGGCGCAGCATCCCGATCATGACCATGGGACCGATCTGCATTACACCAGAACTGAAACGCAAAGGTTATGGAAAAATTTTGTTGGATGCTTCGTTGGAAAAAGCAGCCGGACTTGGGTATGGCGCGATCTGTATGGAAGAAACTGCCGGGGCAGATATTCTAACGAGTGGAAACGAAATTGTTTCCAGGTATATATAGGTTGTAATGGCGAACAGGTCATGACCTTGCTTTTCCAAAAGAAATCCCATATAATGAAAAAAACAGATTTTGGAGGAACTCATGGCTCTGGAAAATAAATTAGGTATTACCGATTCCGCAGAACTTGCCCGTGAAGAGGAACGAATCAGCAAGAAAAAGGCTGTATGGCTGTTTGAAAGCGGGAAGCTGGACACGCTTCCCGCAGGGACGTTTGCATCATTGAAGGAGATACACAAATACCTTTTTGAAGATATTTATGAGTTTGCGGGGAAACTGCGAACCGTGAATCTGGCAAAAGGAAATTTCCGTTTTGCTCCGCTTATGTATCTGGAAGCAGCACTTGCGAACATTGATAAAATGCCATGGTCAACCTATGATGAAATCATCGAAAAATACGTGGAAATGAATATCGCACATCCGTTTCGGGAAGAAAACGGGCGCAGTATGCGAATCTGGCTTGACCAGATGCTGAAACAGGCACTCGGACAGGTCGTCGACTGGAGTAAGGTAGATAAGGAAGATTATCTTCTTGCTATGGAGCGGAGTCCGATCAAGGATGTAGAGATTAAAGTGCTGCTGAAAGCGGCGCTGACCGATGAGGTGGACAGTGGAGAAGTCTTTATGAAAGGAATCGACCACAGTTACTATTATGAGGGATATACGACATTTAAAACAGAAAATTTATAGAATGTTATAACAGAAGGGACGAAAGCAATGCAGAAATGTGGAGCTTTCGTCCCTCTTGTGTTTGATAGAAAAGAATGAAAGAACAAATGTTCGACCTGTTTGTAGACAGAATGAACGGGGTATGGTATACTGATATCAGTATGGAAGTCAAAGTGACTGTGGAGCAATGAACAGGAATACTGCAGCAATTAAGAGAGGAATCAGAGATCATGGCAAATGAAATGAATGTTCAGGAAGAAAAAACGGTATACTACATTTTAGACAACTGTACCCGCTGTGGACGCTGCGCCCAGAAGTGTCCGCTTCACGCGCTGGTGCCTCGCCAGGGGCATTATCGGATCGATCTGCGTTTCTGCGATGGATGCGGGATCTGTTATGATATCTGCCCGATTGGGGCAGTGGCGCGGGAAAGTGCCTGTAAGCAGGAAACGTAAAGGAATAACGTTCACATGGCAGTAAGAACAGGAGGAAAAGCCAATCGTGGATATGAAGTATCTGTGTATGGATCTGAAATCGTTCTACGCATCCGTGGAGTGCGTGGACCGCGGTTTAAATCCGCTGACGACCAACCTGGTAGTAGCGGATCCGTCCCGCACGGAGAAGACCATCTGCCTGGCGGTTTCCCCATCCTTGAAGACATACGGGATTGGAGGGCGTGCCAGGCTGTTTGAGGTGATCGAACAGGTGCGTCGTGCCAATGCGAAGCGGAGAAGCCTTGCTCCAGGCGGCAGATTTACCGGATCTTCTGCACAGGCGGATGAACTGGCAAAGCATCCGGAATATCAGATCGATTATCTGATCGCACCGCCGCGTATGACCCACTATATGAAAGTGAGTACCCAAATTTACGATATCTACTTAAAGTATGCTGCGCCGGAAGATATTCATGTCTATTCGATTGATGAGGTGTTTATCGATCTGACAAAGTATCTGCCAGCGGCAGGCTGTACGGCGCGGGAATATGCCAAACGGATCATGCAGGAGATTTTTGCAAAAACAAAGATTACCGCGACGGCTGGGATCGGCACCAATCTGTATCTGGCAAAGATTGCCATGGACATTGAAGCAAAGCACATTCAGCCGGATGAAGATGGAACCCGCATTGCAGAGCTTGACGAGATCAGCTACCGTAAAAAACTTTGGACGCATCAGCCCATCACCGATTTCTGGAGGGTTGGCCGCGGTTATGCGGCAAAGCTGAAGGAACATGGTATGCTGACGATGGGCGATGTCGCGCGCTGCTCCATTGGAAAGCCAGGAGATTATCACAATGAAGAACTGCTGTACCGTTTGTTTGGCATCAATGCAGAGCTTCTGATCGATCATGCCTGGGGCTATGAGCCATGCCGCATGGAGCATATCAAGGCTTATAAGCCGGAAAACAATAGTGTTGGTTCCGGGCAGGTGCTGCATTGTCCGTATACGGCACAGATGACGCGGCTCGTGGTCAAAGAAATGGCAGACCAGCTTTCATTACAGCTGGTGGACCAGGGACTTGTGACAGACCAGATGGTCTTAACAGTAGGTTATGATATTGAGAATCTGACGGATCCAAAACGCAGCGGTTCCTATCGTGGTGAAGTTATGAAGGACCGGTATGGCAGAAGCATTCCAAAGCATGCTCACGGAACGGAAAATCTGGGGTGTTTTACTTCCTCAACCCGGCAGATCCTGGATGCAGTTTTGGCATTGTATGACCGCATTATCGATGAAAAGCTTTTGATCCGGCGGGTGTATCTGACTGCAAATCATGTCATGCCGGAGACTGAAGTGAAGCGGGAACCGGTGGCAGAACAGCTTGATCTTTTTACCGATTATGCTGCCCTGGAGCAGAAACGCAAAAAAGAGCAGCAGGAACTGGAGCGCGAAAAACGCCTGCAGCATGCGATGCTGGATATTAAGAAAAAATTCGGGAAGAATGCGATCTTAAAGGGCATGAATCTATGCGAAGGTGCGACGGCAAAAGAGCGCAATGACCAGATCGGAGGGCACAAGGCATAATGACAGATTTTTCAAAATATGAAGATATGCTATATCTCAAACGTCCGGTGTCGCGCAATCACCCGCCGATGGATCTTAAGGACCGTGCCGCCCAGTTCTCTCCGTTTGCGGCGTTGACCGGCTACGGTGATGCAGTGAAGGAGACTGCACGTCAGACCGAGCAAAGGCGGGAGTTGGACGAGTACGAGAAAGCAGCGCTGGATGAGCAGCTGCGGGGGTTGGAAGCGCAGCTGCAGGACTTAGAAAACGGGAAAAATCAGGCAGCTCCAAGGGTCACTGTCACCTGCTTTATTCCAGATGAATACAAAGCAGGAGGTGCTTACCGCACGTTTACTGCCGCAGTTAAAAAAATCGATCATGACAGGCGGGGAATCATTTTGCAGAATGGGACACAGGAAGGAGAATGTGTGCTGTTGGATGATATCCTGAAACTGGATATTCATATGGATTTCGATTCCCGGATATGATAAGATAATAAATAAATTTGAAACAGAAACGGGGTGGAGCAGATGCCATGTACGATCGGAATCGGAAAGCAGGATTTCGCGTCCCTGCGGGAAGGCAATTATTTCTATATTGATAAAACAAAACTGATTTCGCAGTGGTGGGAGTCAGGAGATTCGGTTACGCTGATTACCCGCCCTAGGCGGTTTGGAAAAACGCTGAATATGAGTATGCTGGATTGTTTCTTTTCAAAACGGTATGCAGACCGCTTTGATCTTTTTAGCGGTCTTGAGATATGGAATGAGGAGAAATATCAGAAGCTTCAGGGAACTTACCCGGTTATATTTTTAAGTTTTGCGGATGTAAAGCAGAATTGTTATACGGACACAGTTCAGAAAATCCGGCATATTATTGGCGATACTTATCGTCAGCACCGTTATCTTCTGGATACAGCGTGCTTTGCGGACACAGAAAAACAGCAGTTTATAAAAGTAATGAACTGTGAAATGGATGATGTGACAGCTCAGGATGCCCTGAAAAATCTGTCTTATTACCTGCACCATTTCTGGGAAAAGCGTGTGCTCATATTATTGGATGAATACGACACCCCCATGCAGGAGGCATATGTGCATGGGTACTGGAACGAATTTACTTCCTTTATCCGGAGTCTGTTCAATGCGACATTCAAAACAAACCCGTATCTGGAACGCGGAATGATGACGGGAATTACCCGTGTTTCGAAGGAATCTGTCTTTTCGGATCTGAATAACCTCAGTGTGATCACAACCACCTCGAAGCGGTATGCAGACTGTTTTGGCTTTACGGAAGCAGAGGTATTTGCATCTCTGGAACAGTTTGGTCTAATAGAGCAAAAAGAAGAAGTGAAGCGCTGGTATGATGGCTTCACGTTTGGATCAAAGCGGGATATCTATAATCCGTGGTCCATCACGAATTTCCTGCGGGAGAAAACATTCATGGCCTACTGGGCGGCAACCAGTGGAAATACGCTGATCAACAAGCTGATCCGGACGTCATCTGCGGAAATAAAGGAAGGCATGGAGGATCTGCTTCAGGGAGGAAAAATTGTGGTAACCTTTGATGAGCAGATCGTATTTGACCAGCTGGATCATGTGCAGAACGCAATCTGGAGTCTGCTTGTGGCCAGCGGGTATTTACGGGTGGAGCAGGTCGAATATCGCGGAGCCTGGAGAAAACCGTGGTATCATCTGATGATCACAAATCTGGAAACGCTGGGGATGTTTTCTGATATGTTTTCCGGATGGTTTGAAAATTCCGGAACCAATTATAATGCGTTCATCGAGGCTCTTTTAAAGGGAAATATAAAAGAAATGAACGCCTATATGAATGATGTGGCTCTAACTACTTTCAGCAGCTTTGACACAGGAAATCATTCGTCTGAGCGGACACAGCCGGAGCGCTTTTATCATGGCTTTGTGCTTGGGCTTCTGGTGGAGCTGCGGGATGCTTATCTGATCCGGTCCAACCGGGAGAGCGGACTGGGGCGTTATGATGTGATGCTGATTCCACAAAAACCGGAATTTGATGGCATCATTCTGGAGTTTAAGGTTCGTGAGGCGGAAGAGGAAACTTCTCTTGGGGATACGGTTCAGGCGGCATTGAAGCAGATTCAGGAGAAGCAGTATGACCGGGAACTGATTGCCCATGGTGTATCGGAAGACCGGATTCGCTGTTATGGATTCGCGTTTGAGGGTAAGCGGGTGCTGATCGGAACAGATTGATATGATGAAAGAAAGCGCAATCAGAAAAAGGACAAACCTATGACACTGACACAATTGAAATACATCGTGGAGACCGCTGAGGCGGGGACCATCAGCAAAGCTGCGGAGCGGCTCTACATTTCCCAGCCGAGCCTGACTGCGGCAATCCGGGAACTGGAGCACGAATTTGGCATTACCATTTTCCAGCGGACTAACAAGGGCATTCTTCTGACCACAGAGGGGGAGGAATTTCTTGGCTATGCAAGGCAGGTGATCACCCAGACCAGGCTCATGGAGGAGCGCTATGCGGGCGCAGCGCCGGTACGACACCAGTTCTGTGTATCCACCCAGCATTATTCCTTTGCGGTGGAGGCGTTTGTGGAACTGTTAAAAACGTATGGCGGGGAAAGCTACGACTTTCGTATCCGGGAAACGCAGACCTACGAGATCATCGAAGATGTCGCGAAGCTGAAAAGCGAGGTCGGGGTTCTTTATCTGAACCAGTTCAATGAAACGGTTTTGCGAAAGACCTTTAAGGAACATAACCTTAAGTTTGAACGACTCTTTCTCGCAAAGCCCCATGTCTTTGTCGGGGCGAAAAATCCGCTGGCGGAACAAAAATCAGTGACACTGCAGGATCTGGAGAATTATCCGCGGTTGTCGTATGAGCAGGGAGACCACAATGCGTTCTATTTTTCGGAGGAAATCTTGAGCACGCTGGAGAGCAAAAAAGATATCCGGGTGTGCGACCGTGCGACACTATTTAACCTGCTGATCGGGCTGAATGGTTATACCATCTGCAGCGGTGTGATCAATGAAACACTGAATGGAAAGGATATTGTTGCAGTTCCTCTAGAGGCGGAGGACTATATGGAAATTGGGTATATTACCCACAAACAGGTTGTGCCCGGGAAGTTTGCAGCACATTATATTGAAGCATTAAAGCGGTTTGCTATAGATTAAAACTATGACAAATCGCTTTTTTCGATATTTTACAGAAACGGAAAATACGGGTATGATAACCGCAGAGGAATCAAAGAAGGTAGAAGATACCGCGATCACGGATCTGGTGGAGAAACAGAAAAAAGCCGGATACCATGTGATCACGGATGGAGGTATCTGGAATTTGACGATGCACGTTCCGGCGGTTTTGAGTGCTTGTCCCACGTATCCGATGACAAGAAGGTGGTTCTCGGACTTATTACGACCAAGTTCCCGAAGTTGGAGGACAAAGCAAAGCAGCCGCCATGCATGGCGGCTGTGGAAACTTTCGCCCCTTTGTTTTCCTGTATGATATCGTTAGTTCGCAGCAGTGGTCTCCTCAGCTGCTTCCTCAGAAGCCTCCTCCTCGGAAGACTCCTCAGCCTCGTCAGATTCCTCTACAGAAGCATCCTCTTTGGAAGCGTCTTCAGCCTCAACAGACTCCTCAGAAGCCTCTTCCTCGGAAGACTCCTCTTCCTCGGTGGACTCCTCTACAGTAGTCTCCTCTACGGTGGTCTCTGCTACGGTAGTCTCTGCAGCAGTAGTCTCCTCTTTGGTGCCGCCGCAAGCGGTGATTCCCATAGCTACCATAGCAGCAGCTACAACAGCAATCATGGATTTGTTAAATACTTTTTTCATCATAATTTTTTCCTCCTCTGTCCTTTAGGACAAGAACATACTATAGCGGGGAAATGTGTCTAAATTGTGTTTGAAAAATAAAAAAATATAAAAGTTCTTATCAAATTATTAAGAAAAGTGGAAAATATATTGTATTTCCTGTGCGATTGCAATAATTTACCAGTTATGCTATGCTGATTAAAATATATTTCTACACAAGGAAAGGTTTTTGCTTATGAAACGAAAAGCATTTCTGGCAGCTTTTCCCCACACGATCCCGATTTTTGCCGGGTTCTGGTTTCTGGGTATGGCATATGGCATTTACATGCATGTGTCTGGGTTTGGATTCTGGTATCCGCTCATCATGAGCATGACGATCTTCGGCGGGAGTCTGGAATTCCTTGCGGTAAATATGCTGCCGGGTGCCGTCTTCAGCATGCTGGTGGTGTATTGTTTAAGAAATGTGAAATTTACCGGAGACAGTTATGGCTTGCCGGAAATCATTTCGATTGTACTTACGGTACTGCTTCATTTGAAATGGAGAAATATGCTCGTATCCATTGCAGCCGGGACGGCGTGCTATATGGTGCTGGTGCAGATGGTATTCTAAAATTTGAAAGAGGGGAAAACACTTATGGATCATTTTCAGTTACACTCCGAGTATCAGCCTACCGGCGACCAGCCGCAGGCCATTGCCGAGCTTGTAGAAGGCTTCAAAGAGGGAAATCAATTCGAGACACTGCTGGGTGTGACGGGTTCTGGAAAGACCTTTACGATGGCGAATGTCATTCAGGCATTGAACAAGCCAACGCTCATCATTGCCCACAATAAGACGCTGGCGGCGCAGCTTTACGGGGAAATGAAGGAATTTTTCCCGGAGAATGCCGTAGAATATTTTGTATCTTATTACGATTATTATCAGCCGGAGGCTTATGTTCCGTCCACGGACACTTACATTGAAAAGGATTCCGCCATCAACGACGAGATCGATAAGCTGCGGCATTCCGCGACTGCGGCACTTTCCGAGCGGAAGGATGTCATCATTGTGGCATCGGTTTCCTGTATCTACGGTCTTGGTTCCCCGATTGATTACCAGGAGATGGTGATCTCCCTGCGTCCGGGCATGGAAAAAGATCGGGATGAGGTCATCCGCAAGCTGGTCGATATTCAGTATACCAGAAACGACATGGATTTTCACCGCGGTACGTTCCGCGTGCGGGGCGATGTACTGGAAATCTTTCCGGCCTATTCTGACAGTGCGGCATACCGGGTCGAGTTTTTTGGAGATGAGATCGACCGCATCGTGGAGATCGACACGCTGACCGGAGAGGCAAAGCTGCAGTTAAACCACATTGCCATCTTCCCGGCATCCCATTATGTTGTGCCGAAAGAGAAGATGCAGCTTGCCACGGAAAATATTCTGGAGGAACTGAAAGAGCGTGTGGCTTTCTTTAAAAGCGAAGATAAGCTGCTGGAAGCACAGCGCATTTCGGAGCGGACGAACTTCGACGTGGAGATGATGCGGGAAACGGGTTTTTGTTCCGGCATCGAGAACTATTCCCGGCACCTGACGTTTGGAAAACCGGGAGAGCCACCGTGGACGCTGATCGATTATTTCCCGGATGATTTTCTCATCATTGTGGATGAGTCTCACATCACGCTGCCGCAGGTGCGCGGTATGTATGCAGGGGATCGCTCGCGAAAGACCACGCTGGTGGATTATGGGTTCCGCCTGCCATCGGCGCTCGACAACCGTCCGTTGAATTTTACAGAGTTTGAGAGCAAGATCGACCAGATGATGTTTGTCTCTGCAACACCCGGTCCTTACGAGGCAGAGCATGAGCTCCTCAGGGCAGAGCAGATCATCCGTCCGACCGGACTTTTGGATCCGGAAATCTCTGTCCGACCGGTAGAAGGGCAGATCGATGACCTGGTGGGCGAGGTCAACAAAGAGGTGGCAGCACACCACAAGGTGCTGATCACGACGCTGACCAAGCGTATGGCAGAGGACTTGACGGATTACATGAAAGAAATCGGAATCCGGGTCAAGTACCTGCATTCCGATATCGACACGCTGGAGCGCGCGGAGATCATCCGCGATATGCGTCTGGATGTGTTTGATGTGCTGGTCGGTATCAACCTGCTGCGAGAGGGTCTGGATATTCCGGAGATCACCCTGGTGGCGATCCTCGACGCGGATAAGGAAGGCTTCCTACGATCGGAAACTTCGCTCATTCAGACGATTGGCCGTGCGGCGCGAAACGCCGAAGGACATGTCATTATGTATGCGGATACGATCACCGATTCCATGCGGGTGGCAATCGAGGAGACGAACCGCCGCCGCCAGATCCAGCAGGCGTACAACGAGGAACATGGCATAACTCCGACCACCATCAAGAAAGCAGTGCGGGACCTGATCGCAATCTCCAAGGCTGCGGAAAAGGATCCTTCGGCAGATGAAAAGGATCTGGAGTCCATGAGCGCCAAGGAACTGAACAAGCTGGTAAAAGAAATCCAGAAGAAGATGCATCAGGCCGCTGCGGAATTAAACTTCGAGGAGGCGGCTGTGCTGCGTGATCGGATGCTGGAAGTGAAGAAAGCGCTGTTGGAACTGGAGTCTTAAAAATATACCCTTATTGACAAAATTTATCAATAAGGGTATATTTTTATGTACTGGTTACTAATAGCTAACTATAAGGAGTTGTTTTCTATGAAATTGAGTGAAGGAATGATCGGTCACACCTACCGTGTAAACAGTGTGGCTGTAAATGAGACGATTACCAGACGTCTGGAGGCACTCGGAGTCAACAGCATGACACCGGTAACTCTTTTAAATAAGAAAGGAAGTGGTTCCGTGATCTTTAAGGTGCGCGGCACAAGACTGGCTGTGGGTAAGCGCATCAGTGACGGGATCGAGATTTCAGAAATGGAGGAGCGCAGCCATGACTGAGATGCAGCAGAACAAAAATAAGGCAGAACAGCCGGAAAATACAAAGGAGAAAAGCGCGAACCAGTCTGGCAAAAAAACAGACAACCGCGAAATCCGCGTTGGCTTCGTAGGAAACCCAAATTGCGGAAAAACGACGCTTTTTAATGCGTTTACCGGTGCGAACCTGAAAGTGGCAAACTGGCCCGGTGTTACCGTAGAGCGTGTGGAGGGCCGCACCAATTATAAGGGAAGACCGATCAAGGTCATTGACCTTCCGGGTATTTACAGCCTAACCTCCTACACGATCGAGGAGATCGTAACCAGACGCTGTATTGAGGAAGGCGAGGTCGACGTCATCATCAACGTGGTGGACGCATCTTCCCTGGAGCGAAATCTCTACTTAACCTTACAGCTTCTGGAACTGAAAAAGCCGGTTATTCTGGCGCTGAACATGATGGATATCGTGGAAGAGCGCGGCATGGAGATCGACCTGCACCGTCTTCCAGAGATGCTGGGCGGAATCCCGGTTGTCCCGGTTTCTGCAAGAAAACGTACCGGACTGGATGTCCTGATGCACGCAGTGGTCCATCATTATGAAGAGGGACCGCAGGGCATCGTAGTGCATTACGATCAGGAAATCGAAGAAAAGATCACGCAGATCGAAACCATCCTGCGGGCAAAATACGGCGATATGGAAAACATGCGCTGGCATGCCGTAAAGCTTCTGGAGCAGGACCCGGAGGTCATGAAAGACCATCCGGTGGATATCAGCCATATCGCAGGGAAAAACTACGAAAAAGATATCATCAACGAGAAGTATAACTATATCGAAGAGGTCATGGAAGAATGTATGGTGGGCCGGGACGAAAAATCGGCATCGACAGACCGCATCGATTCGTGGCTGACACATCCGGTGTTTGGTGTTCCAATCTTTCTCGGAATCATGGCGCTGGTGTTCTTCTTAACCTTTACTGTGGGAGATTTCTTAAAGGGCTATTTTGAGATTGGACTGGAATGGTTTTCCGGGGCACTTCTGGCGGCTATGCAGCATGTAGATGCTTCAGACTGGCTGATCTCTCTGGTAGTCGATGGTATTGTAGCCGGTGTGGGCGGTATCCTGACCTTCCTGCCGAACATTTTCATCCTGTTTCTGGCACTGGCATTTCTGGAAGACAGCGGATATATGGCACGCGTTGCCTATGTCATGAATGAGATCATGGGTCGTGTCGGACTGTCCGGCAAGGCATTTCTTCCGATGCTTCTTGGTTTTGGCTGTACCGTTCCGGCAGTCATGGCGACCAGGGCGCTGGCGACAGAGCGTGACCGCCGCCGCACGATCCTGATCACCCCGTTTATGTCCTGCTCCGCAAGGCTTCCGATCTATGTGCTGTTTGCAGAGATGTTTTTTAAGGAGCATGCGATGTTAGCGGCGTATTCCCTGTATGTGATCGGTCTCATTGTGGCGATCACGATTGCTTTTATCCTTCATAAGCATGAGAAGAATAAGGATGAGGATACGCTTCTGATCGAGCTTCCGGAGTACAAGACCCCGAATGCCAGAACTGTGGCAATCTATGTATGGGATAAGGTAAAGGATTATCTGACAAAAGCCGGAACTACGATCTTTGTGGCATCCATCGTGCTCTGGTTTGTATTGAATTTTGGCATTCACGGTTACGAGACCGATGTAACGCAGAGCTTTGCGGCAGCAATCGGACGGCTGTTGGTTCCAATCTTAAAACCGGCGGGACTTGGCACCTGGCAGATCGCGGTAGCGCTGATCTCCGGACTTTCCGCAAAAGAGGTGGTGGTATCCAGCTTTTCCGTATTGTATGGAATCAGCAATATCAACTCTGCCGCCGGAATGGCAGAGCTGTCTAAGGTGCTTGGAATTGCCGGGTTTGGTATGGCGAATGCCTATGCACTTTTGGTATTTTGTCTTTTGTATTCCCCGTGCGTGGCTGCAGTGGGAACCATCCGGCGTGAGACAAGATCCTTAAAATTTACAATCCGGATGGTATTGTTCCAGATCGTTCTGGCGTGGTGCTTTGCCGTGATCATTTACCAGGTCGGAAGCCGGATCTTCTAAAATATCTCAATGACGGAGCAGATGCGTCAGACAGAGACATCCGGAAAGGCGAAATGAATCGAAATGAATCAGGACAGCGCGGATGTCCCAACCAGTTTTGGTGCGTTGGAAACGACCTTTAGGCTTCCATCTTTCCGGCTGAACAGGTAAACCTGATTGGAAAGCTGTTCCTCCGGAGAAACCTCCTGGCGGTTGATGGAGGTAACCATAGAACTAAGATCCTCAAAAGAAGAGTGTTCCAGATTTGGAGTGAGAAGGACTTCGTGTACACTGGATGGCAGAAGAATCAGATCTGCCTGAAGGTGTTCTGCGAAGTCCTTCAGTACGTTCTGGTAGACCATACAGCTGGCACCATAGAGTCCGTTGCTGTTGCTGAGCACATAAAGCGGTGCAGTATCGTCGGATTCCAGCAGTTCCTGGATCAGTTCCGGATCATAATGTTCTCCCATATTTTTCTTTGCGATCTCCTGGAGCAGATCGGTCATACTCTGAATCTGTGCCGGATATTCCAGCGGAGTATTGCGGCTTGCCGCTTCCCAGAGATCCTGTACGGTTACATCCCAGCGGTTCATATGTTCATTGTGGATGAGGGCGGTCATCTGGCCGGCCTCGTTGCGTTCCAGGGAGACAAAAAATACAATGGAAAGATCAAGATAAGGAAGATGGGGAAGATCGTTTAAGAGAATCTGGTTCGATGCCGTGTGGATGAGACGGAACATGATCCGGGAACGGAGATTGGAAAAGTGTTCCAGGGAATCGGACTGCAGAAAAGCCGGGGACGGGGTTGCACGGTAAAGCCTCAGGATATCGTGTACGATTTCGTGAATGTCGGTTCCGCGGCAGAATTGTTCGTAATAAGGATTGAGATAGATGGTTGGTGCAACGCAGCAGCCTGGACTCTGGATCGTCAGACCGTCGAGGGTGACACCGTTGTTTTTGGGGAGCGGGCGAAGGGTAAACTGATAGGAATCACCCAGGGCTTCCTGAAGTTTATTGGTTACAGTTTCCAGAAATGTTTCATATACCATAAAATACCTCCAAATGAATACAAATAAAATGAAGTAAAAATACGCAAAAAAATATGTAAAAATATAGGTTCACAATAAAAATGGGAATTCCATAAAACAGACACAAGAAGATATTTTTGAAATAAAGATTTTATTATGAATTGACGGAATGTATGGTTTCATTATAATGGATGTACGCGCAGATAGCAAGAGAAAATTAAGAAAACATTTTCTTGTGAGGAAGCACAAAACAGGGTAGAATAAAACTGTATGAAATAAAAATATACGAAATAAATTAAGGAAATTACGGATCTATGAATCACATCATAAAACGAATTGCAATTTTGTCTGGAGTATTTGCGGCGGCGCTCGGCGTCTTTTTTTTCGCAAATAACCGGTGGAACAGCGGTCAGGACCAGGCCGTATATATGGATATGGAATCTGCAACGCTCCCGGGCATTACCATGCAGATGGCGGGACGCAGCATGAACCGGCTTTACGGATACCGTCAGGAGATGAATACGGCAGCAGCAGGAGAGACACTGACCATTCTGCCGGAGGACCGGGCACTGAATATACAGATTAGCGGAGGCGGTGTTACCGGCATCCATTATGAAATCCGCAGCATGGACCGGGAACGTCTGGTAGAAAAGACGGATCTGACAGACTGGCAGCAGACGGAGAACGGAATTCTTGCAGCGCTGCCCATCCAGAATCTGCTTACAAAGGAACGGGAATATCAGCTGAAAATCCAGCTGGATACCGAAAATTTCGGACCGGTGTATTATTATACCCGGATTCTCTGGACCGATGCAGCAGAACATGCCAGCGACATGATCAATCTGGCAGCAGATTTTTCCACGAAAACGTTTGACTATGAGCAGGCAAGGAGTCTGACCACTTATCTGGAAACCAGCCCGTCGGAGGATAATACGACATTTGGCCATACCTCCATCCATTCCAGTTTTTCCCAGCTGACATGGGGAAAGCTTGGCATGCAGCCACAGGGAAATGTGGAAATCCGGCTAAAGGAATTAGATGGAGTGATGTGCAGCGTCCAGCTGTCCTATCAGGCCAAACGCCAGGGAGAAGGGGGCGAGGAAACGTACGAGGTGGAAGAAAATTTCACCATGAAGTGGAACGAACTGCGTATTTATCTGATGCAGTATGACCGCACTGTGAATCAGATTTTTGCCGGGGACCGGAGCGAGTATTCCGGGAAACGGATTCTGCTTGGCATCACCGGGGACGACCGGGTGGAAGCGGTAAAGAGCGCAGGCGGAAACGTTACGGCATATCGTGTGAACCGGGACCTGTGGAGCTACGCGTCTGCAGACCGGCGCGCGGTGAAGGTATTTTCTTTCCGGGATGATGACAGTACAGACGTACGGAGTAACTATGACCATCATGATATAAAAATATTGTCGGTAAATGACAATGGCGATGTGGATTTTCTGGTATATGGCTACATGAACCGTGGAAATCATGAAGGGGAAAATGGAATTGTGGGATATCATTACACCTCGGCAGGAAATGCCCTGGAGGAGCGCTATTTTATTCCATATTCCGGGTCCTATGAACAGCTGGAATCCGATCTTGATCAGCTGGCGAGCCAGACGGAAAGTGGAATGCTCTACCTCTACGTAGACCACGCGATCTACGGCATTGACATGAACAGCCGCGAAAATATGGTATTGGCAGATTCTCTGGTGGAAGGAACCTTTGCAGTGAGCAGTGACAAAAAGAGGATCGCCTGGCAGGAAGACAGCCTTTACGAATCTCAGACGCTTTACCTGATGGATTTGGAGACTGGTGAGACCCGCGATATCCGGGCTGGTGACGGAGAATATGTCCGGACACTTGGATTTGTGGGAAGAGATCTGGTATATGGGACAGCCCGGGCAGAGGATACCTGGCAGGTGAATGGACGTACAGAGAATCTCCCTATGTATAATGTCCGCATCATCAACGACCAGATGCAGGAAGAAACCAGCTACGAGAAGAACGGATCCTATATTTCTGAGGTTACGGTAGACGAGAGCCGCATCCACCTGAAACGGGTTGTAAAAACCGGAGCGCACAGTTATGCGGAGAGTCCGGAAGATACCATCGTCTGCAATGCAGAACTCGAGAACAGCAAACTGGATGGCATTGGCTGGTTCGCATCGCCGGAAAAAGAACGGGTTTATTTTGTTCAGCTGGATGATGAAATAAAGAATGGACGAAGCATCCGGATGCAGGCCCCGAAGCGGGTAAGCTATGAACAGTCTGACCGGCTGGATTTAAAGTCTAACTATCAGCTGCCGGATATGGAATTTTATGCGTATGGAAACGGACATCTTTTAAAAGTGACCACGGATTTTTCCGAGGCACTGCAGCTTGCCTATGATCAGATGGGCTTTGTGACCGATGAAAACCGCAATATCCTGTGGAACCGCGTAAAACGTGGAAATATCCGGAATATCCGGGATGTACAGTCTGCGTTTGCACCGCTGGCACGTCATCTGGATAGCTTTACGGAAAGTACGGTTTATGAAACAGAAAAGCTGGCAGTTCTGGATGCCCGCGGAAGCAGTCTTATGCAGATGCTGTATTTCATTGACCAGGGAATCCCGTTGGCGGCTTATACCGGAGAGGGACAGTATCTGATCCTTTGCGGGTTTGACCAGTACAACGTCACCGTGTACAATCCACAGACCGGAGAATTATATAAAGCAGGTCTCAATGACAGTACTGAATTTTTCCGGGTCCGCGGCAATGATTTTATCTGTGCAGTAAATCTGCCTTAGACTGCGTGGCACCGGCAAAATCCATTCCTGCCTGCGCCATGCAAAACAGCAGCACAGGCCTGTCCTGGTTTTACTTTACAAAATCGGAATCTGTGGTATAATCATAAAGATTTAATAGAATTGTAAAGGTTTACTTTTAATATAGAGGTGTGTAATGAATCAGTATATTATGAAAGGCGGCAGTCCACTGGTTGGAGATGTTGTGATCAGCGGAGCAAAGAATGCCGCGCTTGGCATTCTGGCAGCTTCCATTATGACAGATGAAGACGTGATCATTGAAAATCTTCCGGATGTGCGGGATATCAACGTGCTTCTGGAGGCGATCCAGGAGATTGGTGCCCGTGTGGACCGGATGGACCGCCATACGGTCAAGATCAACGGTTCTACGATTCGTGAAGTTTCGGTGGATGACGAGTATATCCGCCGCATTCGTGCGTCCTATTATTTCATTGGTGCGCTGCTTGGCAAGTATAAGAGTGCGCAGGTTCCGCTTCCGGGCGGCTGCGATATCGGAAGCAGACCGATCGACCAGCATTTAAAAGGCTTCCGTGCATTAGGTGCCAAGATCGAAATTGCATGCGGAGCCGTTCATGCACATGCGATCGATCTGGTAGGTGCACATATTTATCTGGACATGGTTTCTGTTGGTGCGACTATCAATATCATGATGGCGGCTGCCATGGCAGAAGGCATGACGATCATTGAAAATGCAGCAAAGGAACCGCATGTTGTAGATGTTGCAAACTTCTTAAACAGCATGGGTGCAAATATCAAGGGAGCCGGAACGGATGTCATCCGTATCCGCGGTGTCAGAACGCTGCATGGAACCGATTATTCCATCATTCCGGACCAGATCGAGGCCGGAACATTTATGTGTGCGGCAGCAGTAACCCGCGGTGACATAACGGTAAAGAACGTAATCCCGAAACACCTGGAAGCCATTTCTGCAAAGCTGCTTGAAATCGGCTGCGAAGTCATCGAGGGCGATGACGAGGTGCGTGTGGTAGGAAGACCGAAGCAGTGTTCTACCAATATCAAAACACTGCCGTATCCGGGCTTCCCGACCGATATGCAGCCGCAGATGGCAGTTACCCTGGCATTGGCGGAAGGCACCAGTATGATCACAGAGAGCATTTTCGAGAACCGCTTCAAATATGTGGACGAACTGGCTCGTATGGGTGGAAACATCAAAGTGGAGGGCAATGTGGCTGTCATCGATGGGGTAAAAGGATTCACCGGTGCCCGTGTGGAGTCACCGGACCTGCGTGCCGGCGCAGCCCTGGTGCTTGCAGGTCTGTCTGCGAGCGGCTTTACCATAGTCGATGAGATCGGTTATATCCAGCGTGGTTACGAGAAATTCGAAGAAAAACTCCAGGCCCTTGGAGCCGATATTGAAATGGTAGATTCCGAGAAAGAAGCACAGAAGTTCCGTTTAAAGACAGGCTGATGAAAGAATTTACGCAATTTGGTAAGAATTGTAAACAAATCGTTAAATCCTGTATGGAATTTGTCATGTTCTGGACACAATCTGTACACGTTTTTCCTGTATCCTATAAGTAATCAAACAGATGACGTGACTGAAAAGAATAAAAACAGTTGCAGAAGAGCCGTAGCAATACAGAGTGAAGATTTAGAAAAATGTGTAAAAGGAGGAATCAATATGAAGTTATGGAAAAAAGAACTGGCTGCTTTCGCAGGTGTGGCATTACTTACTGCACTGGCAGCAGGAACCGCGTTTGCGGCAGAGAGCCGTACGAAAATTACAAGTGTCAGCCTTACGATCGATTCTGATATTGCAGTAGGTGACAGCGGCGGAAGCGTTACCGCTACCGCAAACGGAAGCAATTATGACGTTACCGATGTCGACATTGTAAATGATGACGGTGAGTGGGTAGACGGAGATGTACCGAGAGTCGAGATTACCATGGAGGCAGACAGCGATTACTATTTCGCTTCCATGAGCAAAGCAAAGGTTACATTAAAAGGCGACAAGGCAACCTATGTTTCATCCAGAAGAGAAGATTCCAGCTCCACATTGATCGTTACCGTAAAGCTTGCCGATCTGGAAGGTACCATGGAGATTGATGACGTGTCCTGGCAGAATGATAATTCCACCGTTGCAACCTGGGAAACCACTTCAGGCGCAGTAAGCTATCAGGTGCGCTTATACCGCGGCAGCAGCTCTGTGGGAAGTGCAGTAAGTACCAGCAGCGAGTATTATAACTTTGTTTCCAGCATCACCAGAGAAGGTGAGTATTACTTCAAGGTACGTGCAGTCAACAGCAACAACAAAAAAGGCGACTGGTACGAATCCGATTACATTTATGTAGACGAAGATATGCTTGCGCGCATCAAAGCTGGTGAGTTTAACAACGTAACCAATAATTCCGGAAGCACCGCGAATGCTCCTGGAAACACACAGCAGCAGGCTTCCTGGATCAAAGACAACGTAGGCTGGTGGTACCGTTACGCAAATGGTTCCTACCCGACCAATGGCTGGCTTCAGATCAACGGACAGTGGTATTGCTTTGACAGCGTAGGCTATATGCGCACTGGCTGGATTCGGGCAGGCGACGGCAAGTATTACTACTGTGACCTGACCAACGGTAATATGCTGACCAACACCTGGACTCCGGATAACTACTATGTAGATGCATCTGGTGCATGGGTACAGGGCAGAACCCGCTAAGCGAAAATTTTAAAATCATTTTGGGATCGCGTCATGGACGCGGTCCTTTTTTGGCTGCCGGGAATGCAGCGTCTGCAGAAAGCGCAGTTTCCCTATTTTTTCTCATTTATGCAAATATCCTGAGAAACCCCTTGACAAGCCTATAGGTATCTGTTAAGATATGACACGCAGTTATGATGATAATTGCGCCTAACTGACAACTGAAAAGTGCGTAATCCCTTATTCAGAGTGATGGAGATACAAAGGATCTGTGAAGTCACGGCAACCCCTCACGAAATGCCACTGGCAGGAGCGTGCGGAAGGTGCCAACCTGAGCGAGAAATCGAGCAATAAGAGGATTTGATCGAATCAGAAATCAAGTCCGCAGCGTTGCTACGGACTTTTCTTTTGTTTTCATTTACTATTATTCTAAGGAGGATTTTCATGGAAAAGTTACTGTTTACTTCCGAGTCCGTTACTGAGGGACATCCGGACAAAATGTGCGATGCAATCTCTGACGCGATCCTGGATGCGCTGATGGAAAAAGACCCGATGAGCCGTGTAGCATGCGAGACCTGCACCACCACCGGTCTGGTTATGGTTATGGGTGAGATCACCACCAATGCTTATGTGGACATTCAGAAGATTGTGCGTGAGACCGTTCGCGAGATTGGTTATGACCGTGCAAAATATGGTTTCGACTGCGATACCTGTGGTGTGATCGTGGCACTGGACGAGCAGTCCAAGGATATCGCACTTGGCGTAGATACCGCACTGGAGAAAAAAGAAAACACCATGGATGATGATGCACTGGATGCCATTGGTGCAGGTGACCAGGGTATGATGTTTGGTTTCGCAACCAACGAGACTGAGGAGTACATGCCGTACCCGATCGCACTGGCTCACAAGCTGGCTCGTCAGCTGACCAAGGTTCGTAAGGACGGAACTCTTCGTTACCTTCGTCCGGATGGAAAGACCCAGGTTACCGTAGAGTACGACGAAAACGGCAAGCCGAAGCGCCTGGATGCAGTGGTTCTTTCTACCCAGCACGACGAGGAAGTAACCCAGGAGCAGATCCACGCAGATATCAAAAAGTATGTATTTGATGAGATCCTTCCGGCAGATATGGTAGATGCAGAAACCAAATTCTTCATCAACCCGACCGGACGTTTCGTAATCGGCGGACCGCACGGAGACAGCGGACTGACCGGACGTAAGATCATCGTAGACACCTACGGCGGATACGCACGTCACGGCGGCGGCGCATTCTCTGGTAAGGACTGCACCAAGGTAGACCGTTCCGCAGCATACGCAGCACGTTATGTTGCAAAGAACATCGTAGCAGCAGGACTGGCTGACAAGTGCGAGATCCAGCTTTCCTACGCGATCGGTGTAGCACATCCGACCTCCATCATGGTAGATACCTTCGGAACCGGCAAGCTCTCCAACGAGAAGCTGGTTGAGATGATCCGTGAGAACTTCGACTTAAGACCGGCTGGTATCATCAAGATGCTGGATCTGCGTCGTCCGATCTACAAGCAGACCGCAGCATACGGTCACTTTGGCCGCACCGATATCGATCTTCCGTGGGAGAAACTCGACAAGGTTGAGGTGCTGAAGGCATATCTGTAAAAAAACAATTTAGTACAGTAAGTCAAAGGGGCGAAAGTTCCCGCAGCCGCCATGCATGGCGGCTGTGGAAACTTTCGCCCCTCGTTTGTTACCGCGCGATATTGTTACTCCGGTGCCACAACCTTTGCGATCACGCGGTTCGGCAGGCATACGATCAATTCTCCATTCTGTGATACGCGCCCCTGGTGGACACAGACCTTATCCGGGCAGGAGGCTTCGCTGAAGTAAGCGGTTCCGTTTTCGATGATCAGATGATTTGTGCCGCCATTTACTCCTTCTATTATGGTGTCGGTATTTTTGGTCAGATCAAACGTCTGCGTGACATTTCCGTCTACCGTGATCTGCAGCTGTGCGGCTGGTTTTTGATGCAGGGTATGGTTGATGAAAAATCCTGCAGCGGCAACCAGAAGAATGAAAAGAACCAGAATCAGTTCCCGTTTCTTTTTTGTCATGGAAACACCTCTTTCTGAAAAGTACAGATAATGATATAATGGTGTCGCAACTATAGCACAGATATAAGGAGAAGTCAATTTGGAAAACAGTAAGAAGGAAAGGCGTGCCAAGGGGCACAATCCTGCAGAGAAGGTGGCTTTATACGGCATCCTGATCGCTCTGGCTTTTATATTCAGTTACGTGGAAGCCCTGATCCCGCTTCCGGTGCCGGTTCCGGGCATGAAGCTGGGACTGGCCAATCTGGTCAATGTCGTAGGGCTTTATACGGTGGGAGCAGCAGGAACGATCGCAGTAGGTCTAATCCGCATCGTTATGGTCGGATTTACGTTTAGTAATCCCGGAAGTATGCTGTATGCGCTGTCTGGAGGAATCTTAAGCCTGGCAGCTATGGCGCTGGCAAAGAAGATGGATTGGTTCGATAAAACAGGAGTCAGCATTCTGGGCGGTGTGTGTCACAATATCGGTCAGCTTTCCATGGCGGCATGGATTACCGGGACGGCTGGTGTGTTTTCGTATCTGCCGGTTCTTTTAGTGGCTGGCGTGATCACTGGAGCAGTCATTGGTCTTTTGGGAGGTCTGGTGACGGAGCGGATTGCACCGGTGGTCTCTGGAATGAAGCGGTAAAAAATGGTAACTCCTGTTGTATTGTGTGCCGTAAGGCAGCGTGGACGAAAAAATCATACAGCAGAGAAATTCGTAGACATGCTAAAGATTATTCTATAGAATTCCGCAGAAAAAATGATTATACTGAATCTATAAGTTGCCTGGTGCAACTGGAACAAAAGGAACATTGCAAGGCAGAAAACAAGATGTTTATAGTAAGTGTGTGGCAGCGCTGAGGGGCAACAAAGGGCTGTCATGCGTGAAAAATGGGGAGGCAATCGTATGGTTTACACCGCAATCAAAAAACTGGTACAGTATGGCCTGGATACCGGGCTGATCACAGAAACAGACCGTATTTATGCAACAAACCAGCTGTTAGAAGCATTGAAGCTTGAGGAATATGAGGAGCCGGAAGAAACCTTTGGTGAGATCAATCTGGAGGAAACATTAAAAGAACTTCTGGACTATGCCTGTGAGCAGGGCATCATCGAAAACAGCATTGCTTATCGTGACCTGTTTGATGCAAAGCTGATGAACTGCCTGATGCCGCGCCCGTCAGAAGTGGAGCGGGTGTTCTGGACCCGTTACCAGGAGGGAGGTCCGGAGGCAGCAACCAATTATTTCTATAAGCTGAGCCAGGATTCGGATTATATCCGCCGTTACCGCGTATGCAAGGACCAGAAGTGGGTGACCAGCACACCATACGGCGATCTGGACATTACCATCAACCTGTCCAAGCCGGAGAAGGATCCAAAGGCTATTGCAGCGGCAAAGCTGGCAAAACAGAGCGGTTACCCGAAGTGCCTGCTCTGCATGGAAAATGAGGGCTATGCCGGACGCTTAAACCATCCGGCGAGAAACAACCACCGCATCATCCGCATTACGGTGAACGAGAACCGCTGGGGCTTCCAGTATTCCCCGTATGTGTATTACAATGAGCACTGCATCGTCTTCAATGGAAAACATACGCCGATGAAGATCGACCGCTCTGCATTTGTGAAGCTGTTTGATTTTGTAAAGCAGTTCCCGCATTATTTTCTGGGATCCAATGCGGATTTGCCGATCGTAGGCGGTTCCATCTTAAGCCATGATCATTTCCAGGGTGGTCATTATACCTTTGCCATGGCAAAAGCCGGTATGGAGCAGGAATTTACGATGCCTGGTTTTGAGGATGTCCAGGCTGGCATTGTGCACTGGCCGATGTCGGTACTGCGCCTGCGCGGAGAAAATCCGGACCGCCTGATTGATCTGGGTGAGAAGGTCTTAACGGCATGGCGTGGTTACACCGATGAAGCTGCGTTTATTTACGCAGAAACGGATGGAGAGCCTCATAACACCATTACGCCGATCGCGCGCAAAAATGGGGCATACTACGAACTGGATCTGGTGCTGCGCAACAACATCACAACCGAGGAGTTTCCGCTGGGCGTTTATCATCCACATCAGGAACTGCATCATATCAAAAAAGAGAATATCGGCCTGATCGAGGTGATGGGTCTTGCAGTCCTGCCGTCCCGCTTAAAGGATGAACTGGCAAAGCTGGCTGACGCGATCGTGGAAGGCAAAGACATCCACTCCGATGAAGTGCTTGAAAAGCATGCGGACTGGGTAGACGAATTCCGTCCGCATTACGCTTCGATCACCCGCGAAAATGTAGATGGAATCCTGCGGGAAGAGGTCGGAAAGGTATTTGCACGCGTTCTGGAGGATGCAGGAGTGTACAAGTGTACGCCGGAAGGCAGAGAGGCTTTCGGACGGTTCCTGGCATCGGTGGGATTTGAAAAAAAGTAAAAAATAAAATTGCAATGATTCTTGAAATGAACCCAATTCATTGTGCTCAGAAAAAAGGAACACAGGAATTTAGATCATCCTGTGTGAGAAAAGAAACAGATAAATAAATGGACGAAAAAAGAATGCTGGCTTTCCAACATTCTTTTTTTGTGCTATGATGAATTGGTCTGTGCGCTGGTCTGGAAATGAATTTCTGTGCAAATGCGGGTAAAGCAATGCAGAAATTGCGATGCCATGAAATGCAGAAAAACGCGAAAATGCAGTCTGTGCAGGTCTGGATAGCAGACGGATACGAAACAAGAAAAGAATAAAAAAAAGAAATGTTGCAGTCGTATCATATTTTATGTGACTGTAGCAAAGAATCGGGTGAAACATGAAGAGAACAAGTTGCGTTCTTCTGGCGGCAGCCTCCGCTCTGTTACTGGCGGGCTGCTCCGGAAACAGGCAGAAGCTGACGGCTTACGATGCGCAGTATCTGGATTATTTTGATACGATCACAAGCATCACGATCTGCGCGGCGAGTGAAGAACAATTTCAGGAATATAAGAGTCTGGCAGAGGAAACGCTGGAAAAATATCATGAACTGTTTGATATTTATGACAATTACGATGGCGTGAATAACATCAAGACCATCAATGATAATGCGGGAATCGACCCGGTAACGGTAGATCCGGAGATTCTGGATCTGCTGGAGTTTTCCCGGCAGGAATACGAGGAGACCGGCGGAAAGGTGAATGTGGCGATGGGAAGCGTGCTTTCTATCTGGCACGAATACCGGGAGGAAGGCATGGCAGATCCGGACAGTGCACGGGTGCCAGATCTTGTGGAGTTGGAAAAAGCAGCACAGCATACGGATTTCGAACAGATCCAGATTGACCGGGGAGCATCGACTGTGTATCTTCCAGACGAAGAAATGAGTCTGGACGTGGGAGCCATTGCCAAGGGCTATGCAACCAAACGTCTGGCAGAAACATTGAAAGAAGCCGGTGTCACTTCCGCACTTCTGAGCCTTGGCGGCAACGTGGAAACCATCGGTCTGAAGGCAGATGGCAAGCCGTGGCGGGTCGGCGTCCAGAACCCGGATACCAGCGCGGCAAAATCGTATCTGCATGTGTTAAAGCTTGCAGACACCTGCCTCGTTACTAGCGGAACCTACCAGCGTTACTATGAGGTAGATGGCGTTCGGTATCATCATATCATTGATCCGGATAGCCTGATGCCGGAAAATACCTATGACTCTGTTACCATCTTATGCAGCGATAGCGCAAAGGCAGATGCGCTTTCTACAGCGGTCTTCAATATGAAGCCGGAAGAGGGTATGAAATTTGTGGAATCTTTGGACGGAGTCGAAGCTTTGTGGGTATATCCCGATGGCAAAGAAACGCAGAGCAGCGGATTTGCGGCATATGTGGACCAGTAATTGTGACATAAGAAAATGCATACGATCCGTGTAGGAACTGTGTGGGAGATGGTTTTGGGAAAGCAAGCCGCTGGAAATGAGAAAAAGGGAAATCGGAGGATACAAAAAGATATGGAACCATCAACACATAAATCGGGAAAAACCGCGAGAAACAGCTTTATGTTGCTTCTTGCTGCTCTTGTCTGGGGTGTGGCATTTGTGGCGCAGAGTGAAGGACTCAATTATGTAAAAACCTTTACCTTCAATACCTGCAGATTTTTGCTTGGCGGGGCAGTCCTGATCCCGTGCATCTTCTTTTTGCACGGAAGAAAAGACAGCATGTGGCAGACACTGACAGCAGAAGAAAAAAAGAAGCAGACCCGCATGGGAATCATCGGCGGCATCTGCTGCGGCACGATCCTGTGCCTGGCAAGCTGCCTTCAGCAGTTTGGCATTGGCCAGACAACGGTGGGAAAAGCCGGATTTATCACAACACTGTATATCGTCATTGTGCCGTTTATGGGCCTTTTCTTAAAGCGAAAAATCGGGCTGAATATCTGGGTAAGTGCAGTGATCGCGGCAGTCGGCATGTATTTTTTGTGCATCACCGAATCCTTCTCCATTGGAGCAGGAGACCGGCTGGTGTTACTTTGTTCCGTCGTTTTTTCCGTGCATATCCTGGTAATCGATTATTTTTCCCCGAAAGCAGACGGGGTCGTGATTTCCTGTGTCCAGTTCTTCACGGCAGGTGTGATTGCAAGTGTGCCGATGCTCCTGTTCGACCATCCGTCCTGGAGTGCGATCGTGGCAGCAGCAGCCCCAATCCTTTATGCAGGCGTTATGTCCTGTGGTGTAGGTTACACGCTTCAGGTCGTAGCCCAGAATGGCGTAGACCCGACGGTCGCATCCCTGCTCTTAAGTCTGGAGTCCGTATTCTCCGTGCTGGCCGGATGGATCATTCTGGGCCAGAAGCTTTCCGGAAGAGAGCTTTTCGGATGTGTGCTGGTGTTTGCAGCGGTATTGCTGGTGCAGATACCGACCGAGAAGCTGTTTAAAGTGAAGTAACAATATTGTTCGATATTTTCTTCAGGCAGTAAAAGCATGTCGGCGCAATATAACAGCATGCCGCAATCCATGCGGTCTGGTCGGTGAAGCAGATGGCGGTGAAGCCAAACGTTTTGACAAAGGTAAGGCACACGATGGTGCGGGCGATCATCTCGGTGACGCCGGAGAAGAAAGCTCTTCCGGAGTGTCCCAGTCCCTGCGTGACCATGCGCGTGACATTCAGGATACCGAGACTCCAGTAGAAGTAGCCCATGCAGCGCAGATATTTTGCGGATGCATCCAGAACACCGGTTGCATCCTGGCTTACAAAGAGCATGGAGAGCGGGCGACCGGCGAAGATCAGGATGATACCGGCAAAGATTCCGTATCCGACACCAACCGAAATGCCTTCCCAAAGTCCCTTGCGGATCCGGTCAATGTTTCCGGCACCGTAGTTCTGACTGCAGAAGACGGAGACCGAGGTGGCAATGGCGTCAAAGGGGCACATGGTGAATTGCTTCAGTTTTACGGCAGCAGTGAATGCGGCAACGTAATCGCCTCCAAGACTGTTGTTGGCAGACTGCATGACCATGCTGCCGATGGCCGTGATGGAGAATTGGAACCCGGTAGGCAGTCCCATGGAAAGCAGTTCCGTGATCGCATCTTTGCTTACCACACGCGTGTCTTTGGTAAGCCATAAGACTTCCATTTTCCGGATGATCACGATCAGGCAGAGAATTCCGCTGACGGCCTGCGATGCGATTGTGGCAAAGGCTGCACCTGCGCAGCCCCAGCCTGCAACAAGAATAAAAAACAGGTCCAGGAAAATGTTCAGCACGGCGGAAAAAGCGAGGAACAAAAACGGTGTCCGGCTGTCTCCGACTGCACGCAGGATGCTGGAAAGGTAGTTGTAAAGCAGCGTAAAGGGCAGGCCAAGGAAAATGATCATCAGGTAGGAGTAAGCGTTGTCGTAAATGTCGCTTTTAACAGAAAGTACCTGAAGAATCCGCGGACAAAGCAGGGCGCAGAGTGCGGTGATGATACATGCAATGGCTGCAGTCACAATGGCACCATTGAAAATGATTTTTTTCATGTGCGCAAGATCACCCGCACCAAAATATTTTGCTACGGGAATTCCAAAACCGGTACAGCTTCCCATACAGAAACCAAGGACCATAAACTGGATGCTGGTGCTGGCCCCGACGCTGGCGAGTGCCTGTGCGCCAAGGCTTTGACCGACAATGGCGGCATCGATGATGTTGTAGGTCTGCTGCAGGAGGTTGCCGACCAGAAGCGGAAAGGCAAACTGCAGCATCACCCGTAAGGGGTTGCCTTTTGTCATAGAACTGGACATAGTAGAATCTTCCTTTTTATATTTATGGTTGCAGAACCCGAAAAAAGCCGCTTTAGCGGCTTTTTTCGGGTTCTATATCATAGTTACGTCTTATTTTGTCTCGTTCTTCTTCAGTTCAGCCATCTTCATTGCGCGAACCTTAAGCGGCAGTCCGAACAGGGTGATGAAGCCGTCTGCGTCGTGGTGGTCGTAAAGGTCACCGGTGGTGAAGGATGCCAGGGACTCGCTGTATAAGGAGTACGGGGAAGTGGTACCAGCCTTGATGATGTTGCCCTTGTACAGTTTGAATTTGACTTCACCGGTTACATATTCCTGGGTGGAGGTTACGAATGCCTGGATGGCCTCGCGCAGCGGAGTGAACCATTTGCCCTCGTAAACAACCTGAGCCAGCTTGTCGCCCATCTCTTTCTTAACTTCCATGGTAGCGCGGTCAAGAACCAGCTCCTCTAACTGCTTGTGAGCTTCCATGAGGATGGTTCCGCCAGGAGTCTCATAAACACCGCGGGATTTCATGCCGACTACACGGTTCTCTACGATATCGACGATACCGATGCCGTGCTTGCCGCCCAGCTCGTTTAACTTGCGGATGATATCAGCAACCTTCATCTTCTCGCCGTTTACGCTGGTCGGAACACCTTTCTCGAAGGTCATGGTAACATACTCGCCCTGGTCCGGTGCTTTCTCCGGGCTTACGCCGAGTACCAGAAGGTGATCGTAGTTCGGCTCATTTGCCGGATCCTCTAACTCCAGGCCCTCATGGCTGATGTGCCATAAGTTACGGTCACGGCTGTAGCTGCTGTCTGCTGCGAACGGAAGGTCGATGCCGTGCTGCTTGCAGTACTCGATCTCGTCTTCACGGGACTGCATGGTCCATACGTCGCTCATACGCCATGGAGCGATGATCTTGATATCCGGAGCCAGTGCCTTAATACCAAGCTCGAAACGGATCTGGTCATTGCCTTTGCCGGTTGCACCGTGGCAGATGGCAACAGCGCCTTCTTTTCTTGCAATCTCAACGAGGCGTTTTGCGATAGCCGGACGAGCCATGGAAGTACCTAACAGATATTTGTTTTCATAGGTAGCGTTTGCCTGTACACACGGAACAATGTAGTTCTCAGCAAAATCATCTACCAGATCTTCGATGTATAATTTGGAAGCGCCGGAAAGCTTTGCTCTTTCCTGAAGACCCTCTAACTCACTGCCCTGACCACAGTCGATGCAGCAGCATACAACATCATAATCGAAATGCTCCTTTAACCACGGAATGATTGCGGTGGTATCCAGACCGCCGGAATATGCAAGAACAACTTTCTCTTTCATCTCAAAATCCTCCTTGAGTAGTCTATAAAAATGTATGTTTTGAATTTCCCTTGTCATGTAAGACTTCATAAATATACAACAGTTTTTCGGATTATGCAAGACTAAATTGCATATTTTTCAAAAAAAGATTGCATATTATGCAAAACAGATGTATAATTATGAAATCTCGCAGGAACTGGTGCATCGTATTTGCAGTTACTTCAGTCCAGAAAATTCTTGTTCATGTACAGGAACACATTTTGTACATAATGAGAATATTTGGAAAAAGGTCTTTTCTTGTGATGAAAAAATACTTATAATGAAAATCAAAAATCTTAGGAATATTTATGATTGTGAGGGTATTTGACAGTTATAAGCATCCAAAAGTGTATATTTATGAACAATAGGGAGGAATGGCTATGATTAAGGCTGGAATTATCGGAGCAACCGGCTACGCAGGAGCGGAGCTGGCCCGTTTATTACTTCAGAGAGATGATGTGGAACTGGTATGGTACGGTTCCAGAAGCTATGTCGGGGAAGATTTTGCTTCTATATATAGAAACGTTGCACACGCAGTAAGCGAGCCTTGCAAAGACGATGACATGGCAAAGCTTGCAGAGATGGCAGATGTGATCTTTACCGCAACCCCGCAGGGTTTCTGTGCATCCCAGGTGACCGAGGATATCTTATCCAAGACCAAGATCATCGATCTGAGCGCAGACTTCCGTATTAAAGATGTAGACGTTTACGAGAAATGGTACAAGATCAAACATGCAACCCCGCAGTTGATCGGGGAAGCCGTATACGGACTTCCGGAGATCAACCGTGAGAAGATCAAACACGCAAGACTGATCGCGAACCCGGGCTGTTATCCGACCTGTTCCTTCTTAAGCACGTATCCACTGGTAAAGGAAGGCATCATCGATCCGAACACCATCATCATCGATGCGAAGTCCGGTACCTCCGGCGCAGGCAGAAGCGCAAAGGTTTCCAGTCTGTTCTGCGAGGTCAATGAAAGCATGAAGGCCTATGGCGTTGCAGGACACCGTCACACCCCGGAAATCGAGGAGCAGTTATCTTATGCGGCAGGAAAGCCGGTAACCATCAGCTTCACCCCGCATCTGGTTCCGATGAACCGCGGCATTCTGGTAACCGCGTATGCATCCCTTACCAGGGAAGTAACGACAGAAGAGGTAAAGGCAATCTACGACAAGTATTATCAGCATGAATATTTCGTCCGCGTCCTGGAGCCGGGGATGGCACCGGAGACACGCTGGGTAGAGGGCAGTAACTTTGCAGACGTGTCCTTCAAACTGGATCCGAGAACTAACCGCGTGGTTATGATGGGCGCAATCGACAATATGGTAAAAGGAGCAGCCGGACAGGCCATGCAGAATATGAACCTGTTGTTCGGACTGCCGGAAAATACCGGACTGAAGCAGATCCCGGTATTCCCGTAGAATAGTAAGAGGAAAAATTGCTTCCGGCCGTTTTTCCCCGCCAAATGGAATGTGGAAATGGGAACAGCAGACGGAAACAGTCGAAAAAACAACCGGAAAAAGCAATCGGAAAGAAAGCAAACAAAAGGAAACTGGTAGTACCGGGAAAGGAAGCATCACATGGCAGGAACCATGAGTATTTTGATCCGGGAGATGACCCCGGAAGATTATGATAAAGTTTATGAACTCTGGATGAGCATTCAGGGCTTCGGAATCCGCTCCATCGACGATTCCAGGGAAGGCGTGACGCGGTTTTTGAAGCGCAATCCAACCACCAGCGTGGTGGCAGAGCAGAACGGCCGCATTGTAGGTGCCATCCTCTGCGGACACGACGGACGGACCGGCTTTTTCTACCATGTGTGTGTGGCATCGGATTACCGCAAGCACGGAGTCGGGCACCGCATGGTGCATTTCGCCATGAAAGCCCTTCAGGCAGAAGGCATCAACAAGGTAAGCCTGATCGCCTTTAAATCCAACGAGGTCGGCAATGAGTTCTGGCACAACGTGGGCTGGGTAGAGCGCAGCGATGTGAACTATTATGATTTCGTGCTGAATGAAGAGAATATTACCAAATTTATACAATAACAAGTGCCGGGAATCTGCAGAGTATGCAGATTCGGTATGCCAGAAGAAGACCGGAAAGAGAAAAGAAAATCGGTCAGAACATGGAGGAACATAAGATGTATACAGTAATCGAAGGCGGCGTAACCGCTGCAGCAGGATTCCAGACTGCATCAACTGCAGCAGGCATCAAATACAAGAACAGAAAAGATATGGCGCTGATCTACAGCGAGAAGCCGTGTAAGGCAGCAGGAACCTTTACCACGAATATCGTAAAGGCAGCCCCGGTCAAATGGGACCAGAAGATCGTAAAAGAGTCTGAGTACGCACAGGCGGTTGTCATCAACGCAGGCATCGCAAACGCATGTACCGGCGCAGAGGGCATGGGCTACTGCGCAGAGACTGCCGCAGCAGCTTCCGCAGCACTGAACGTTCCAGAGAGCGCTGTTTTAGTGGCATCCACCGGTGTGATCGGCATGCAGCTTCCGATGGATAAGTTAAAAGCAGGCATCACCGCCATGGCTCCGGAGCTTTCCGGCACCATCGAGAGCGGTACCGAGGCAGCCAAATCCATCATGACAACCGACACGAAGAAAAAGGAAGTCGCTGTTCAGGTTGAGATCGGCGGAAAGACCGTTACCATTGGCGGTATGTGCAAGGGCTCCGGCATGATCCACCCGAATATGTGCACCATGCTTTCCTTCGTTACCACCGACCTTGCCATTTCCAAAGAGCTGTTGCAGGAGGCACTCAGCGCCGATGTCAAGGATACCTACAACATGATCTCCGTAGACGGAGATACATCCACCAACGATACCTGCTTGCTTCTGGCAAATGGTATGGCTGGCAATGCAGAGGTCACCGAGAAGAACGCAGACTATGAGGAATTTTGCAAGGCACTCAATTACGTCAATGAGACCCTGGCAAAGAAGATGGCTGGCGACGGTGAGGGCTGTACCGCACTGTTTGAGGTAAAGGTTATCGGTGCGGAGAGCAAGGAACAGGCAGTGACCCTTTCCAAGTCCATCATCACGTCCAGCCTGACCAAGGCAGCAATCTTCGGACATGATGCAAACTGGGGACGTATCCTCTGCGCGATGGGTTATTCCGGAGCACAGTTCGACCCGGAGAAGGTGGACCTGTTCTTCGAAAGTGCAGCAGGCAGCATGCAGATCATCAAAGACGGCGTGGCACTGGACTACAGCGAGGAAGAAGCAACCAGGATCCTGTCTGAGCAGGAGGTAACCGCGATCGCTGATGTGAAGATGGGTGATGCAAGTGCAACTGCATGGGGCTGCGATTTGACCTTTGACTATGTAAAGATCAACGCGGATTACCGTTCCTGATTTCTGATCAAATTGAGACAGGCAGAAGAAAAACATGCAGAGTAGAACCTGCAAAACAAAAGTGTGGAAAACAGAAGGAGCACGGACTGCGTCAGATCCTGCACAGCCCGCGGAGAGGAGACGATTATGAAAAGTTCTGAGATCACCGAGTTACAGAAAGCAGAGGTCCTCATTGAGGCCCTTCCATATATCCAGCGGTTCAACCGCAAGATCATTGTTGTCAAATACGGCGGCAGCGCCATGGTAGACGAGCAGTTAAAGCATCAGGTCATCCAGGATGTGGTACTGTTAAAGCTGGTAGGCTTTAAGCCGATCATCGTACACGGCGGCGGTAAGGAAATCAGCCGCTGGGTCAACAAGGTTGGCATGGAGCCGCATTTTGTAAACGGCCTGCGCGTCACCGATGAGCCGACCATGGAAATCGCAGAGATGGTGTTAAACAAGGTCAACAAGAGCCTGGTTCAGCGGGTCAACGAGCTGGGCGTGAAGGCAGTCGGCATCAGCGGAAAAGACGGTATGCTGCTGCGCTGCGAGAAGAAGCTTTCCAAGGGTGAGGATATCGGCTTTGTAGGCGAGATCACCAAGGTAGACCCGCAGATCATCTACGATCTGTTAGAGAAGGATTTCCTTCCGATCATCTGCCCGATCGGTTCTGACGAGCACTATGCAAGCTATAACATCAACGCAGATGACGCAGCCTGCGCCATTGCCCGTGCAGTCAACGCAGAGAAGCTGGCATTCCTGACCGATGTAGAGGGCGTTTACCGCGACTTTGAGGATAAGAGTTCCCTCATTTCCGAGATGACCGTCAAAGAGGCACAGGACTTCGTAGACAGCGGAAGCCTGGGCGGCGGCATGCTGCCGAAGCTGCAGAACTGCATCGACGCGATCGAAAATGGCGTATCCCGCGTCCATATCCTGGATGGCCGGATCGCACACTGCCTGCTTCTGGAAATCTTTACCAACCGTGGTATCGGTACTGCAATCTATAAGGATGGAGATGCGCGGTATTTCCATGAGGAGAGCAAGTAAATAGCATTTCTGATATGCAAATAAAAGTTAGAAACAAGGCTGGCGGAGGAAAAAGAAAATTTTCAGAAAGTCGGCCTGAACTGATGAAAAAGTTGCTGGATGCATATGCTTGAACAGCAGGAAAAGAAAGGATACAAGACATGGAAAAGCAGCAATATATTGACCGTGCTGAGCACGTATTATATAAAACCTACAACCGCTTTCCGGTGGTATTTGACCACGGCGAGGGCGTGAAGCTGTATGACACAGACGGACAGGAATATCTGGATTTTGGCGCCGGAATTGCTGTTATGGGTCTGGGCTACAGCTGTGATGAAGTAAAAAATGCAGTAAAGGAGCAGATGGACAAGCTTCCGCACATCTCCAACCTGTTTTACAATGAACCGGCAATCGATGCAGGTGAGAAGCTTCTGGCTGTTTCCGAGATGGATAAAGTGTTCTTCACCAACAGCGGTACCGAGGCCATTGAGGGCGCATTGAAGATCGCAAAGCGTTATGCCTACAACAAGGGCATGGCACCGGATTATGAGATCATTGCCATGAAGCATTCCTTCCACGGAAGAAGCCTGGGTGCACTTTCCTTAACCGGAAATGATCATTACCAGGAGCCGTTTGCCCCGCTGATCCCGAATATCAAATTCGCGCAGTTCAATGATCTGGACAGCGTCAAGGCACTGTTCTCTGATAAGACCTGCGCCGTGATCATGGAGACGATTCAGGGCGAGGGCGGTATCTACCCGGCAACAGAGGAGTTCATCAAAGGCGTACGAGCACTCTGCGATGAGCACGATGCCCTTCTTATGTTAGATGAGATCCAGTGCGGCATGGGCAGAAGCGGCGAGATGTTCGCATGGCAGGGATACGGCGTGAAGCCGGATGTCATGACCAGTGCAAAAGCACTCGGAAACGGTGTTCCGATTGGTGCATTCCTTGCCTGCGGCAAGGCAGCAACCGCTATGGTGCCGGGCGACCATGGAACCACCTACGGCGGCAATCCGCTGGTATGTGCAGCAGCCAATGCCGTTCTTGACGTATTCAAAGAGAAGAACATTACCGGTCATGTCAAAGAAGTGGGGGCTTATCTGTGGGAGAAGCTGGAAGAGGTTGCAGCAGCGTATGACTGCGTCATCGCACACCGCGGCAAAGGCCTGATCCAGGGACTGGAGTTTAACGCTGCAGTAGGACCGGTTGTGACCAACGCGCTGTTGGAGCAGCATCTGGTACTCATCAGTGCCGGAGCCAATATCATCCGCTTTGTACCACCGCTTGTCATTGAGAAGGCAGATGTAGATGAGATGGTTGGAAAGCTGAAGACTGCGATCGAGGCAGTGGTGAAATAACAACGCTCACAGGACGCAGATTATAAAATTGTATTTTATAAGAAAAGCAACAGGGTATAAGCTTTTATGCATACCCCTGTTGCTTTTTGCATTGGTAAAAACATGCCTGGGTATGGTATAGTCAGATTACAGGAACGAGACCGGTCGCTTACTGAAGAAAAAGGAGTCAGTTCTTTGGAAACAGCTACAGAAAAAGATACACTGAGCAAAGGACTTTCTGCAGAAAGCTATAAAAATCTGTTTGGAAATGCAGAAAGAAGAATGCTGTCTTCTGGTTCCGCTTTTCCCGGGGGGCGTGGGAGATCCGAAGGATTTCAATGAATATAAAATGATGAAATCACATGGAATCCGTTATGACGAGATCCTGCTCGGTATGCTGGATGAAATATCTGCACCCGGACCGTCTGGCAGCCGTATCGATCAGTGCACCCGGGCGTCCTACTTTCCTGGACTGGGAAAAAGACTACTACTGGGGCGTAAAAGACTGGAAGGAACTCTTTGGCACTGAGATTGATCTGGAGGCAATGCGAAAAGTGCCGGTTCAGATCCTGGTCGGTGGAGAAGACAGAAAACCGATCGGAGAAGAATTCTGCGGAGGCTGCAGAGTCGACCGCATGAAGTATCTCCAGAATAATTTTTTGCAGCATCAGATTGCAGCAGATCTGGAAATCATTCCGGGCATCGGCCACAGCGACGGCGGGGAGAGGATTTTTATGTTTCACAGAAAAATGCGTCCGGTGAAACAAAAAACATTGCAGTTTTATTTTGCCAAAAAGATGGAATTCTGGCGAAAAGAGTTTATAATAATGCCATAAACAACGAAGAGGAGATGTGCTTATGAAAATTGCAGCGTTTGAAGTGCGGCCAGATGAAAAAGACTCGTTTGCCCGCTGGTCAAAAGAGTACCAGGTGGAGATTTTAGAATATACGCAGGTGCCGACCCTGGAAAATGCCGGTCTTGTGGCGGGCTGTGAAGGCGTGACCATACTCGGTCAGGGAAAAATTGACCGTGCTTTGCTGGGCAAATACCGCGACCTGGGTGTGAAATACCTGTCGACCCGTACCATTGGCAGTGACCATATCGATCTGGAAGCAGCAAAAGAGCTTGGCATTCTGGTATGCAACGCCAGTTATGCTCCGGATGCCGTAGCCGATTTCACCATCATGATGATGCTGATGTGCTTAAGGCAGTATAAGCAGGCATTCTGGCGTGGCTACGTTAACGACTTTTCCCTGACAGGACTGCAGGGGAAAAATATGAGAGCCATGACGGTAGGCGTTATGGGAACCGGGAGAATCGGACAGCAGGTCATCCGTGATCTTCAGGGCTTTGGCTGCCGCATCCTGGCATACGACGTGCACCAGAACGAAGAAACCGCGAAGATGGCAGAGTATACAGATCTGGAAACATTGTACCGCGAATGCGACATCATCACGCTTCACATGCCGCTGCTTCCTTCTACCCGCCATATGATCAACCGGGAAAGCATCGCCAAAATGAAAAAAGGAGTGATCCTGGTAAACTGTGCCCGCGGCGGATTGACCGACACCGAGGCACTCATCGAAGGCATTGAATCCATGCAGATCGGTGCGCTCGGCATGGATACGACAGAAGGAGATGAAGGCATTATCCACTGTGACCGCAGAAGTGATATCATCGCAAACCGCAACTGGTTTTATCTGCACCAGTTCCGCAACGTCATCATGACCCAGCACATGGCATTTTACACCGAGCAGGCTGTAGACAGCATGGTGCAGTGCGGCGTGGAGGGACTTGTGAAGATGGCGGAAGAAGGAAGCTATAAGACCATGCTGAAATAAAGCATAGAAAACGACGAAGAGCCGGGGAACATTCCCGGCTCTTGCGGTGGAAACGGTTTATGCTTTTGGTATTGTGTTAATTTGGAAGGTCTTTTTTGCTCACTTTATTTTCCTGATAAATTCCCCCAGAGAAGAAACCGTGGCAGAAAGATGAAGTAATGAACTTAAACGTTGTGAGTCAGTTTCTTCTGAAATAGCTTGTTTGAGTTGTTCGGGAACAATATGAAAGCGAAGCTTTAAGATTTTAAATGACAGATTCGGCTTTACCCTCGGCTTTGCCCTCAGCCCTACATTCAGCTTTCCCCTCTTTTTTCTCCATAGCCCGGTATTTCTGTTCATCATATTCTGTCAAAATCACATCTACCACCTCCGCGCGATGAGAAGCCAGCAGATCTTTTAAAATGCCACGCTTAATGCAGATTTGGACAGCTGCGTCCACTGCATCTGGCATATCAAGTCCCTGGCTTTGCTGTTTGCTAGGATACCTCCATTGTATCGTTTGTGGATTGTTTTGCAATCGTCTGTAAGGAACAGTTGGACGAGATGTCCGGTTTCTATTTTGCAAGCTAATTCATATTTACTTGACGTCTACATGAGAATAATACTACAATAAGCATAATGCCGTTAAAAAAAGGAACATCGGCATAAAGATTTTGGGAAGAAACGTTCTAAAAAGGAAGGTACGCAGGAAAAGGAGAAAAGAAAGTGAAAGCAAACACAGATTTATTTGAGAATGCCCCGGTGCCGAAGGCCGTGGCGACGATGGCGATTCCAACGATGATTTCCATGCTGGTTGTGGTTATTTACAACATGGCGGATACATTTTTCATTGGACAGACAAAAGATCCGCTACAGGTAGCAGCCGTGTCATTGGCTACGCCGGTATTTATGATTTTTATGGCACTGGGACATTTGTTTGGAATTGGCGGAAGTTCTGCAATTTCAAGAGCACTGGGAGAACGGAGAAAGGACCGTGCCTGGCACATTAGTTCATTCTGCTGTTATGGTTCATTGGGACTGGGCGTCATTGTGGCAGCGATTTCCGTACTTTGTATGGAGAAGATATTACGCCTGATCGGTGCCAGCGCGAATACCATTGATTTTGCAAGACAGTATCTGACGATCATTGCCGTTGGTGCACCGACCATCATGTTTTCGACCGCGTTTGCAAATATTTTGCGCGGTGAAGGTGCATCCCGGGAATCCATGATCGGGAACCTGCTTGGCACGGTTGTAAATATTATTCTGGATCCGGTTATGATCCTGGTGTTTGGCTGGGGTGTCTCCGGAGCAGCACTTGCAACGGTGATCGGAAATATTGCGGCATGTCTGTTTTATATTGGCTACTATGTGCGCGGCAAATCGATGCTGTCCATTCATCTGAAGGATTTCAAGATGGGAGATGGAATCGCCATAGCGGTGGCGGCAATCGGCATCCCAGCTTCTTTGAACAACATTCTGATGAGTTTTGCGAACATCATTCTGAATCAGGCACTGGTCGGTTATGGCGATACGCCGGTTGCGGCAATGGGTGTGGCGATGAAGTCGAATATGCTGGTGGTGCTTTTGCAGATCGGACTTTGCGTGGGAATCCAGCCGTTAATCGGTTACAATTATGGTTCCGGAAATAAAAAGCGCCTGATGCAGGTGTTTAAGTTTACCGGTATTGTTTCGGTTGCTATGGGAATGCTGCTGACCCTGTTCATGCTCATTGCAAGAAAGTCCCTGATCCAGATCTTCATCAACGATGCGGAAGTCGTGGAATATGGTATCCGGATGGTCATTGCACTGCAGCTTTCCGCCCCGTTCATCGGAATTTTGTTCCTGTGCATCAATACGATCCAGGGTATGGGAAAGGCGCTGCCTTCTCTCATTCTTACGGTCTGCCGTCAGGGACTGATCTTTATTCCGCTGATTTTTATTTTAAACAATCTGTTTGGGTTGGATGGTGTGATTTATGCGCAGCCGACGGCGGATTATCTGTCGATCATGGTGGGCGTTATCATTTGCACGCATTTGTTTCGGACGATGAAGCATCAGAAAGAAGTTCTTGCTTAAGAAAATCCGCTGTGCTATGCTTAGCTTAAATATAAGAGGAGGGTGGCATGGGAAATTATCTGAATTCAGGCAATGAGCAGTTTCGCAAGATGGCTGCCTCGGAAATTTACGTAGATAAAACGGGTTTGATCGAATATACGAACCGGGTGATCAACACGATGCAGGGCTATCTTTGCGTCAGCAGACCCAGACGTTTTGGAAAATCGATGGCCGCAGCCATGCTAGTGGCTTATTATAGCTGCGGCTGCAGCTCGGAAGCACTGTTTCAACCATATGAGATTTCTGCTTCACCGGATTTCCACAAGCATTTAAACCAGTACGATACCATTTTTCTGAATGTTCAGGAGTTTTTAAGCCGGAGCAGCAACGTGACGGAAATGATTGCACGCATAAAACGGATGATTTTGCGGGAGCTGATTGAGAAGTATCCGGATGCAGCTTATTTTGACCGTACGGATCTGACGGAGTCTCTGAAGGACATTTATACGGCATATCATCGCCCGTTTGTGTTTATCATCGATGAATGGGATTGCATTTTCCGTGAATATAAGCAGGATAAAGAGGCGCAGGAACGGTATCTGGACTTTCTGAGGGATTTATTGAAGGATAAGGTGTATGTGGCACTGGCTTATATGACAGGAATTCTGCCAATTAAGAAATATGGGACGCATTCTGCGCTAAATATGTTTGACGAATTCTCCATGCTGGATCCGGGACCATTGGCACAATATACCGGTTTTACAGAAGCAGAGGTCCGAAAGCTGTGCGAAAAATATCGCATGGATCTGGATGAAGTAAAGGGATGGTACGATGGGTATTCGTTTGAACAGGAACCATCCGTATATAGTCCGCGTTCGGTTGTGAGCTGTATGCGGTTTGGAAAACTTGAAAATTACTGGAACCAGACAGAAACCTTTGAAGCGTTGCAGGTTTATATCGATATGAATTTTGATGGTCTTCGCGATGATATTCTTAATATGATCGCGGGGAATCATGTTCCGGTTAATACAGGAAGTTTTACCAACGATATGACTACCTTCCACAGTGAAGATGATGTTTTGACCTTGCTGATTCATTTGGGGTATCTGGGATATGACAGTGTATCCAGGTGTGTGTTTATACCGAATTATGAAGTGCAGTCAGAGTATGTAAATGCGGTAGCAGTTTCAGATTGGGGAGAGGTATCCTCTGCGCTGAAAAATTCCGCTGAAACGCTGAAGGCTATTTGGGAAGGAAGACCTGCGCAGGTTGCGGAGGGAGTGCGGCAGGCTCATTTTGAAACGTCACATATTCAGTATAACGATGAAAATGCATTGAGTTATACGATTTCGCTGGCATTGTATGCTGCACGTAATTTTTATACGATACACAGGGAACTTGCGGGCGGAAAGGGCTTTGCAGACCTGGTCTTCATTCCAAAAAAACGATTCCCGGATAAACCGGCATTGGTTGTGGAATTAAAATGGGATAAAAACGCGGCTGGTGCAGCGAAGCAGATAAAGGACAAAGAATATTGCCGGAGTCTGGAAGACTATTCCGGGAACATCCTTCTGGTTGGAATCAATTACGATAAGAAGACGAAAAAGCATAGCTGTGTGATTGAAGCAGCTCAAAAATGAAGAAGGTATACATCATAAAAGCTCTGGCCATGTGGTCAGAGCTTTTTGCGTGCATTTAAATTAAATTTCTTTGACTGCAGCAGCCGCCTCTTTCTGAATCTCGTCGGAAAGAATGGAAGTGCAGTGCGGGCAGCGGGTTGCTGCAATCGCGATCTTGGTCTTGCAGTATGGACATTCTTTCTCGGTTGGTGCTGCAGGCGGAGCCGGTTTTTTGTACAGCTTGTTCAGCTGACGGATGACCAGGAACACAACAAAGGCCATGATCAGGAAATTGATCAGCTGGGTTACAAACAGACCATAGGCGATGACGGAGGTCTGTTCTTTTGCTGCTTCCAGGGTTGTGTAGTGCTCGCCGTTTAAGGCGATGAACATGTTGCTGAAGTCGATTTTTCCGGTGATCAGGCTTAATGCCGGCATGACTACGTTTTCAACCAGAGAGGTGATCAGTCCGTTGAATGCGCCGCCGATGATTACAGCGACTGCCATGTCGATCATGTTGCCTTTCAGCGCGAATGCCTTGAATTCTTCCAGGATCTTTTTCATAGGTAGCCCCCCTTATGTAATTGATTAGAATGAGTATAAAATCAGAGGACAAAAATGTCAAGAAAGTGCCAGAAAATGCCAAAGGACACTTTCTTGTGGAAGGGTAAACGTAAACGATATAGACAACTATCTATAAGTGATATAGATACTATAGATCAGTGACGAATCATTTTCTGGCAAAATGTTCGAAAAAGTCTGGACGCAGATGTTTCAAACCGGTCAGATCATATCCAGAAACGTGCTGACTACCTTTGGCATATACCGGCTGCGCTTGTAGTAAAAGTTCACTTCCCGGGAAGCATCCTGGTGGTTGAGCTTATAGTACACCAGGTTTTCGGCGTCCGGAACATGGCGGATCAGGGTGTCGGAGCTGAAGGAGATCCCCATGCCGTGCCGGGAGAGATTGTAGGCGGTGATCTGCTGGTCCAGCTCTAAACGGATTTTGGGAAGAACGTGCGCGTTGTGGAACATCCGGTCAGCTCGTGTTCTTGTATCATTTCCACCTTTTAAAAGGAGAAAGTTTTCATTCTGGAAATGTTCCAGGGAAACCGGTGGAATACGGGAGTTGAAATGCCGGTCTTCCAGGATATCAGAAGCGGTGAGGGAATAATTTTTCATCGTCTCATTGACGGGCAGGCGGGATGGAACGGTCAGCAGCAGGTGTTCTTCACAAAAGAAACGTTTGCTGTAGACGGCAGGATCCATGTTCTGGTTGTCGATCAAAAGGTCCAGGGAGCCGGAAAACAGTTTTTCGGTCAGTTCTGCGGTGGTTGCTTCGACCAGATTTAAGTGAACCTGTGGATAGCGCTCCGTAAATCTGGAAATGAACGGCGGCAGCACATAGGAAATGAAGAGGTTGGTGCCACCGATGGAGATGGAGCCGCTTTTGATCTCCCGCATGTCATGGATATAGTTCTGAAAGCCGTTTTCCACATCCAGGATGATCTCGATGGAGCGGATATATTCTTTTCCGAGATCTGTGAGCTGAATGGGATTGGAACTGCGGTCGAAGATGGGGAAACCGATCTGGGCTTCCTCTTTTTTGACGGCAGCGCTTAACGATGGCTGGCTGATGAACAGATTGCGGGCGGCCTTCGAAAAGCTCATTTCTTTGTAAACTTCGTAAACGTAACGCATCCCCTGAAACATAACTTCCTCCTGATATAGATAAACATCTATAAAAAGTATGATTTTATAAGTATTTGAAAATAGTGTAGTGCCAAATTATACTGGTGTCAAGAACAAACAATGTCAGAACCACATAAGAGAGATTCTGCTGCGGGACACAAATGCGGGAACAAGATGGCAGAAAACGGCAGCAGCCTGCAGGGAAGCATAGAATATTTGTATGGCAGGATATTTGGACGAAAAGATACATGGGAGGATCAGGAACATGAAGGAAGAGGAAAAGAAATATCGTCTGGAGCACGATTCGATCGGAGAAAAGGAAGTGCCGGAGGATGCCTATTATGGGGTTCAGACGCTTCGTGCTTATGAGAATTTTAATATAACGGGGCTGAAAATGCATCCGGAACTGATCAACAGTGTGGCGCAGATCAAAAAGGCGGCGGCCATCACCAACTTTGAGGTGGGCGAGCTGGATAAGAAGCGGGCATCGGCCATTACCCAGGCCTGCGACGAGATCATTGCCGGAAAGCTGCACGATCAGTTTATCGTAGACCCGATCCAGGGCGGTGCCGGAACTTCTTTGAACATGAATGCAAACGAGGTCATTGCCAACCGTGCGATCGAGATCCTGGGCGGAAAGAAGGGCGATTACAAGCTGGTCAATCCGAATGACCATGTTAACTTTGGACAGTCCACCAATGACGTATTCCCGTCCTGCGGAAAGATGGCAGCGTTAAAGCTGCTTGGCAATGCGCAGGAGCAGCTGAAACGCCTGGAAGAGGCACTCATGGACAAGGCGAAAGAGTTTGATTCCGTGATCAAGATGGGCAGAACCCAGCTGCAGGATGCCGTGCCGATCCGCCTGGGACAGGAATTCCACGCGTATGCATCGGCCATCCGCCGCGATATCAGACGGTTCGACAATGCGAAGGAAGAAATCCGCTGCTTAAACCTGGGCGGTACCGCGATCGGAACCGGACTGAATGCGGATGTCCAGTATTTTCACCGCGTGGTAAAAAATATGTCCACGTTAACCGGTGAGGAGCTGGTGCAGTCCTACGACATGATCGATGCGACTCAGAACCTGGACAGCTATGCCTCCGTATCTGGCATTGTGAAAAATTGTGCCGTGAACCTGTCCAAGATGTCCAATGACCTGCGCCTGATGTCATCGGGACCGAGAACCGGTTTTGGCGAGATCAACCTTCCGGCGAGACAGAATGGTTCTTCCATCATGCCGGGCAAGATCAACCCGGTTATCCCGGAGGTGGTCAATCAGGTTGCTTTCAATATCATCGGAAACGATGTGACGATCACGATGGCAGCAGAGGCCGGACAGCTGGAACTGAATGCCTTTGAGCCGATCATTTTCTATAATTTGTTTGAATCGATCGAGACGCTGACCTACGCAGTCAAGACGTTGGTGGACAACTGTATTACCGGAATCACCGCGAACAAGGAGCACTGCCGCAAAGAGGTAGAGAACAGCATCGGTGTCATCACCGCGATCTGTCCGTATGTCGGCTATGAGACAGCAGCAAACATTGCGAAAGAAGCGCTGCGCACCGGCCGTCAGGTACGGGATCTGATTCTGGAAAAGGGTCTGATGGATGCGGAACAGTTAAATACCGTGCTGAACCCATACACCATGACAGAGCCGGGAATCCTCGGAAAAGACCCGATGGAGCAGCTGCGGTAGCAAGTACATTTTTCCTGATTTACTGGAATTACAGGCACGAAGCAGAAAAAAAGTGTGCAGACTTTCGAATGCAAATTTTGGAACGCCAATCCACTCACGGACTGGCGTTCTTTCTTTTCCTATGGTATAATGTGGCGAACGGCGAGGAAATCGAGTGACTTGCGTCACGAGAACGAGCGCAAGAGAGCCAAAGAGAGTAAAGGCAAAAGAACGAAAGCGAGGATTCCTTTTATGATAGAGAAAGAACGGATGGGACTGTGGCTTGAAACGCTGGCATCGAAAGCGCCGGTTCCGGGCGGAGGCGGTGCGTCTGCTCTGGGCGGTTCGGTGGCAGCAGCACTGGGACAGATGGTATCGAATCTGACAATTGGAAAAAAGAAATATGCAGACGTGGAAGAAAAGGTGCAGGAGCTGATTGGAAAGCTGCAGGCACTTCAGAATGATTTTCTGGATCTGGCAGACCAGGATGCCAGAGTCTTTGCACCGCTGGCTGCGGCTTACAGTCTTCCAGCTTCTACGGAGGAGGAAAAACAGGTAAAAGCACGCATTATGGAAGAAAACCTGCTTGCGGCAAGCCTGGTACCGCTTCAGATGATGGAAAAGGCTTTGGAAACCATAGAGATCCTGGAATTCCTCGGTGAGAAAGGCAGTCGCATGGCTGTGTCGGATGTCGGTGTGGCTGTGCAGTTTGCTAGAACGGCACTGACCGGCGCAGTTATGAACGTATACATCAATACAAAGTCCATGAAAAACCGGGAAAAGGCGGAAGAACTGAATGCAAAGGCGAAAAAACTGATCGAAGAGGGAGCCAGACAGGCGGATGAGATCTATGCAAAGGTGTTTAAGCAGCTGGTTGGATAACGCAGTGTGGTTTGAAGGCTTCTGTGTATTTTAAAATAGAAAATACACAAAGGAGAAGAAGCGAGTTCCAGAATACGGAGAGAATATAAGGGAGGACATTCCATGCGAGTATTGAAAGGTGCAGAGGTTTCTGCCAAGATCAAAGAAGAAGTGCAGGCAGCGCTTGCAAACAGAGCCGGGGAGGCACCAAAACTGGCTATTGTACGGGTGGGAGAGAACCCGGATGATATGTCTTATGAGCGCGGTGCAACCAAGAAGATGGAGAACTTCGGACTGCGCGTGCAGTCTTATGTGTATCCGGCTGACATTTCGGATGCAGAATTTAAGGCAGAATTCACCAAAATCAATGAGGATTCGGATGTGACCGGTATTTTGCTGCTTCGTCCGCTGCCAAAGCAGATCTGCGAGAAGGACATTGAGCAGATGATCGATCCGAAAAAGGATCTGGATGGAATTTCACCGGTAAACATCGCGAAGGTATTTGCGGGCGACAACAGTGGCTTTGCGCCGTGCACCGCAGAGGCAGTCATTGAGGTATTGAAGGCAGCCGAGATTCCGATGACCGGAAAACGCGTGACGATCGTGGGACGCAGCATGGTAGTCGGAAAGCCACTTTCCATGTTGATGTTAAAGGAAAATGCGACTGTCACCATCTGTCACACCAGAACGAAAGACCTGGCAGGAACCTGCCGCAATGCGGAGATCCTGGTGGCAGCGGCCGGACGCGCGAAAATGTTGAACGGCGATTATGTGGGCGACGACGCAGTTGTGATCGATGTTGGCATCAACGTGGATGAAAATGGAAAACTCTGCGGAGATGTGGATTACGATACCATTTTAGAGAAAGCCCAGGCGGCAACTCCGGTACCGGGCGGTGTTGGTGCGGTGACAACGGCAGTGCTGGCGAAGCATCTCATGAGGGTAGCAGGACTCTTGTAATAAGTAGAAAGAGTTACGATCCGCGGCTGGAAAACCAGGATATGCCGGCAGATTGCGGCTGTCTGCATCGAAAAACTGGTTGTCCGGTTGAAAGAGATAAAAAGACGAATCGAAAAACAATGGATAGAATGAAAGGAGAAGATTCACATGGCAAAAGTATTACTGATCAACGGAAGTGGAAACGAACATGGCTGTACTTTTACAGCACTGAGTGAGGCTGCAAAGGCATTGAACGAAGAGGGCGTGGAGACCGAGATCATCCAGCTTGGAAAAGATGCGATCCGGGACTGCATTGGCTGCGGTGCATGCGGCAAGCTGAAACGCTGCGTGTTTGAGGATGATCTGGTAAATCTGGTAGCTGCAAAGGCAAAAGATGCGGACGGATTTATCTTCGGAAGCCCGGTTTATTATGCGCATCCAAGCGGAAGAGTGCTTTCCTTCCTGGACCGCCTGTTTTATTCCGCTGGCAGTGCCTTTGCGTATAAGCCGGGTGCGGCAGTGCTTTCTGCAAGACGCGGCGGAACGACAGCATCCTTTGATGTGTTAAATAAATATTTCGGCATCACAAACATGGTAACGGTTGGTTCCCAGTACTGGAACATGGTACATGGCAACAAACCGGAAGAAGTGATGCAGGATCTCGAAGGACTGCAGACCATGCGGACCCTCGGACGCAACATGGCGTGGGTAATCAAGTGCCTGGAGGCTGGAAAGAAAGCCGGAATTACCGCACCAATCGGAAGAGAAGAGCGGGCAAGAACCAATTTCATCCGTTAGTCGTAATCTCAAATAATAAGAATGGAGTAGAAGTTACTGATCACGGGGGGCGGTTTTTTGAATTGGAAAGCTCGTTTCCGCGCATGCGTGCGTGAACAGTAGCGAGCGAAAAAATGAAAATAAGAAAAGCGAAAGCGCAGGACTTGCAGGAAATCCTGAAGTTATATGCACAGGCGCGGACCTTCATGCAGGAAACCGGAAATGGAAGCCAGTGGGGAACCACATATCCGCCTGTGGAGCAGGTAGAAGCAGATATCCGCGAAGGAAAAAGCTATGTCTGTGAGGCAGAGGGAATCCTTGCCGGAGTATTCTATTTTTCCGAAGGACCAGATCCGGATTACGCAAAGATCTATGAGGGAAGCTGGATCGGGAATGAAAACTATCATATCATGCACCGCGTGGCAGCACCGGGGCGGGTAAAAGGAGCCGGATCTTTTGGCATCCGCTGGTGCGCGAAGCACAGCGGCGGGGATTTGCGGATCGACACGCACAGAAATAATCTTCCGATGCAGCATGTGCTGGAAAAAAACGGATTTCAGAGATGCGGGATCATTTACCTCGCAAACGGGGATGAGCGGATCGCGTATGAATTTCTGGAAAATTCCAGGCGCACCGGGGCAGAATAAATCCATGGACCGATGAAGAAGGGTGAAATTGCAGCAGGCGACAAAATTAAGGAAAATTGGTGCATAATTTTGTCGGAAGCGGTAGCTTTCTGTGGACAAACATGCTAAGATGGAGACACGGTATCCGTGCGGTTTACGGTGTCAGTACATGCCTTTTTGAAAGGGCGTGGTGACCGAAAACAATGCAGCAGGGTGCTGCACATGGAATCGTGTGAAGCATTCTCGGAAAATGGGAAAGATACCGGAGAGGAGGAAACAATTATGAGCAGAGTCATTACCATAAGCCGTGAGTTTGGCAGCGGTGGACGTGAGGTGGGGTTCCGTCTGGCAGAAAAACTTGGCATCCCGTTTTACGATAAAGAAATCATTTCTATGGCGGCAGAGGACAGCAACATTTCCGAAGAAGTCTTCCACAGCCACGACGAAGTCATTGGAAACAAGGAGCGGATCGATCACGATTATGTATCCGTGAATCCGTTTTCTCCTTTATATGAAGTTCCGGTATCCGACCAGGTGTTTATGGCCCAGTCCCAGATCATCAAAAAGCTGGCTCAGGAAGGCCCTTGCGTGATCATCGGCCGTTGCTCCGATATTCTGGTGGAGGACGGCTTCCATGTGTTCATCTGTGCTGGCATGAAAAAACGTGTGGAGCGTATGTTAGCATTAGAGCCGCAGGAAAGCGCTAAGAAGATGGAAAACCGTATGCGCCAGATTGACCAGAAGCGCCGCGATTACTACCAGTATTACAGCGGAAATGAGTGGGGCAACCCAAGAAACTATCATCTGAGCTTAAACAGCGGGAAGCTTGGAATTGAGCGTTGTGTCGATATCATTATGGAGAGTCTGAAGCTGTATGAGCAGTAATCAGGGCTCTGACAAATTAAATCATACGGATTCAAAGAAGAATCAGGCATTTGCGGTCAGCATGACAGAAGGGTCTCTCTGGAAGAATATCTTTCTGTTCAGCTGCCCGCTGATTTTTTCCCAGCTTTTAGAGGTCATGTTCAACCTAAGCGATGTGGCTGTGGTGGGCCGCTTCGCGGATTACCGGGCGCTGGGATCGGTTGGGTCGACCAGCCTTCTGGTCACGCTGTTTACCGGATTTCTGATTGGCATGGGAAGCGGAGTCAATGTCCGCGTGGCCCACAGCCTGGGAGCCGGAAACCAGAGGGAAACGCAGGAAACGATCCATACCTCCTGCCTGATCTGTCTTCTGACCGGACTTTTGATCTGCATCATCGGGCTGACCTGTTCGAAAACATTTCTTCTCATGTTAAATACAAAGGAAGAACTGCTGGATGGTGCCGTGAACTATTTGCGGATCTATTCCCTTGGTATGCCTGCGCTGGGACTTTACAATTTCGGCAACGGCGTGATGAGTGCCAGAGGGGACACAAAACGTCCGCTGGTATACCTGTTTATTGCAGGAATCTTGAATGTGATTATGAACCTGGTCTTTGTCATCGGGTTTCATATGGCGGCAGAAGGCGTGGCGATTGCCAGTGTTATGGCGCAGTATCTGTCAGCGGGACTGATCCTGCATCACCTGTGGTGCCGGAGAGATGTCTGCAGGCTGCAAATCAGCAAACTCCGCTACCACAAGGTGGCTGGACAGGCTGTTTTAATGCTTGGAATCCCGGGCGGTCTGCAGCAGGCCATTTTTGCGATCGCGAATCTGTTTGTGCAGGCAGGCGTGAATTCGTTTGATGCAGTTACCGTATCCGGAAACGCGGCGGCCGCAAACACAGACCCTTTGGTCTACAATTCCATGTTTGCTTTTTATACTGCCTGTGCCAGCTTTATGAGCCGGAACCTCGGCGCAGGAAAGAAAGACCGGGTATTAAAAAGCTATTTTATCTGCCTGACCTATGCTTTTGCAATCGGAGCAGCATTTGGCATTCTGTTCCTTGTGTTCGGGCATGAATTCTTATCGCTGTTTGCAACGGAAGAAGCCGTCATCCACGCAGGACGGGAACGCCTCTATGTCATGAGCTTTTCCTATGCGATTTCCGCATTCATGGACTGTTCCATTGCGGCATCCCGCGGAATCGGAAAGAGTATCCCGCCGACGATCATTGTGATTCTGGGATCCTGTGTGTTCCGTGTGATCTGGGTATTTACGATCTTCGCCCATTTCCATACGCTTACTTCACTGTATCTTTTGTATTTCTTTTCCTGGGCAATCACGGGAGTGGCAGAGGTGCTGTACTTCTGGAGAAGTTACAGGAAGCTAGTATAATTCAACCAGAATACAAAAAATGGAATCGAAAAAATGGAATCGAAGCTGGATGATGTATCTGGCTTCGATTCCATTTTGTTGTTATGCTGAGGTTTTACGGATACGGTTCCGAACCAGGATTTTTCTGAATCAGCGGATGCCTGCAGTTTACCTTGCATGCTCCCGCATCAGCGCGATTTCCGCCGCATACCCATCCAGCTCATTCGGTGTTTCCAGATAAAACGGCAGATCTTTCAGAGCCGGATGCTGCACCACGCGGATCAGCGCATCTTTTCCGATGCAGCCTTCCCCGATCTTTGCGTGGCGGTCTTTGTGGGCGCCAAGGGGATTTAAGCTGTCGTTTAAGTGGATGGCGCGAAGCCGGTTCAGACCGATGATCCGGTCGAATTCGGCGAGAACTTCATCCAGATGGTTTGCAATATCGTAGCCGCCGTCCCAGATATGGCAGGTGTCCAGGCAGATGCCCAGATGGCTGTTTAATTCCACACGGTCGATGATCTCGCGCAGTTCTTCAAAACGCCCGCCGACTTCGCTTCCTTTTCCAGCCATGGTTTCCAGTAAAACCGTGGTGGTCTGTTCCGGCTTTAAAATAGCATTTAGCATTTCAGCAATGTAGGCGATGCCGACTTCCATCCCCTGTTTGACATGGCTTCCGGGATGAAAGTTGTAGCAGCTGCCCGGGGTGTATTCCATGCGCACGAGGTCATCGGCCATGGTGCGGCGGGCAAAGTCGCGGAGCCCTTCGTCGGCAGAAGCAGCATTTAAGGTATAAGGGGCATGTGCCAGAATCTGGTGGATTCTGTGTTCCTTTGCGAAGGCAAGAAACTGTGCGACATCTTCCGGGTCAATGTCCTTCGCTTTCCCGCCGCGGGGATTGCGGGTGAAAAACTGGAAGGTGTTGGCGTTGATTTTAACGGCATCCTTTCCCATGGCAAGGTAGCCGCGGGAGGAGGAAAGATGACATCCGATGGTAAGCATGATGGTGAACTCCTTTAATTTGAACTTTATTTGTGACTTTTTTAATCATAGAGGATGTGCGGGGAATTGTAAAGTTAGTCGAGACTTTTTAAATAAACTGTGGTAGAATAAGCCTAATCTTTTATGAAAAATATGAGATGGCACAAAATGTAATGGAAAATGTTTCAGGCGGTTGTGAAGCCTGGATATGTGCCGGAGTTACGGAGGAGAATGATTATGAAATTTGCAAATAGAATGAACCGGTTTGGAGAGGGCGTCTTCTCCAGACTTGCCGAGATGAAACGCCAGAGACTGGAAGCCGGGGAGAGTGTGCTGGATTTAAGCATCGGTGCGCCGAACATTCCGCCGGCGAAGCATATTCTCGACGTGCTCTGCAAAGAGGCAGCCGATAAAAACAATTATATTTACGCGATCAATGACCAGAAAGATCTGCTGCAGGCGGTTTCCGGCTGGTATGAGCGCCGTTATGGGGTAGCGCTGGACCCGGACACGGAGATCTGTTCCCTGCTTGGTTCCCAGGAGGGACTGGCTCACATCGCCATGTCTATCGTGGATGAGGGTGACCTGGTTTTGGTTCCGGATCCGTGCTATCCGGTATTTGCAGATGGTCCGCGTCTGGCCGGGGCAGAGCTTTACTATATGCCGCAGAAAAAGGAAAATGGCTATGTGATCCGCCTTTCCGATATCCCGGAGGATGTGGCACAGCGTGCAAAATTTATGATCGTTTCTTATCCGAATAACCCGACTGCTGTGATGGCACCGGATTCCTTCTATGAAGAACTGGTCGCATTTGCAAAGAAATACGATATCACTGTCCTTCACGACAATGCCTACAGTGAACTGGTATTTGATGGAAAACATTGCGGAAGCTTCCTTCGTTTTCCGGGGGCAAAAGAGGTTGGTGTCGAGTTTAATTCCCTCTCAAAAACTTACGGTCTTGCTGGCGCGCGAATCGGCTTCTGCGTGGGCAATCCGGAGGTCGTGAAGCATTTAAAACTCCTTAAATCGAATATGGATTACGGCATGTTCCTGCCGATCCAGAAAGCAGCGGTTGCAGCGATCACCGGTGACCAGGCCTGCGTTAAGACAACCCGTGCAGCTTACGAGAAACGCCGCGATGTGCTCTGCGATGGCTTAAATGCCATCGGCTGGAAGATTCCAAAGCCGGAGGCAACGATGTTTGTGTGGGCACCGATCCCGGAAACCTTTACAAATTCAGAAGAATTTGCGGTGGAACTGGTAAAGCGAAGCGGAGTGCTTGTCACACCAGGCAGCGCATTCGGACCATCCGGAGAAGGCTATGTGCGCATGGCACTCGTCCAGGATGAGCCGGAGTTAAAGAAGGGCATCGCAGCGATTGAGGCGTGCGGGATTCTGAAATAAGTTTGATTAAAAAGCAGCAGGCCACGAAATGCCGCCAGTCGGCGGCATTTCTGGGTCTGCTGATGTGATTTTATCTGATTAAGGAGCGCTTATGAGTCAAAATTACAAAATGATCATACAATATGAAGGCACCCGGTACGATGGCTGGCAGAAGCAGGGCAACACCGAAAATACGATCCAGGGGAAGCTGGAAAAGATGCTGGAGCGCATGACGGGATTTTCTGTGGAAGTGCATGGCTCCGGACGCACGGATGCCGGTGTGCATGCGATGGGACAGGTGGCAAACTTTCACCTGCCGGATAGCTGGAAACCGGAGGGAAGCCAGAATCAGAATGGCGGACCGAATCAGGAAAAAAACCAGAAAAATGACTGGCACAAAAACGGGGCTCACGATCGGAAACAGTTCGCTGTGGCAGACTGGATCCGTGATTACTGTAACCAGTATCTTCCAGACGATATCGCCGTAACCGAGTTGACACCGGCACCGGAGCGTTTCCACGCCCGCTTGAGTGCGGTGAAGAAAATCTACACCTATCAGATCGAAACCGGGGCAAAGCGCGATGTATTTTCCCGCCGGACCTGTTATGGGCTTGGCCAGCCACTGGATGTAAATGCGATGCAGAAAGCGGCGGGGCTTCTTTGCGGAACCCACGATTACAGGAGCTTTTGTGGAAATAAGAAGATGAAAAAATCTACCGTGCGGACCATTTACCGGATTGACGTAAAGCAGGATGCGGGCAGCAGTCTGGTGAAGCTGGAATTTGAAGGAACTGGATTTTTGCAGAATATGGTACGCATTCTGACTGGAACCCTGATCGAGGCAGGGCTTGGAAAACGGGATGCAGGCTCGATGCCGGAGATCCTTGCGGCACTGAACCGGCAGGCTGCTGGTTATACGGCGCCGGCGGAAGGTCTCTGTCTGCAGAAGGTATTTTATGAGTAAAGGCTTGTGAGGAAGGTATGGCGTTGAAAAGATTATGATCAATTTTTTAGTAAAACGATTTGTAAAAGACTATGAAAATGTAGAAAATGCAAAGGTAAGGACTGCATATGGAATGCTGGCGAGTATTCTTGGAATCTGCTGCAACCTCTTTTTGTTCAGCTCCAAGTTATTTGCGGGATTTCTGGTAAACAGTATTTCGGTTATGGCAGATGCCTTTAATAACTTATCGGATGCGGCGTCCTCGATCATCGGATTTGTCGGGGTGCGTATGGCGGAAAAACCGGCGGATGAGGAGCATCCATTTGGACATGGACGCATGGAATATATTGCAGCCTTTGTGGTTGCCTTTCTGGTTGTTCAGGTAGGCTTTTCGCTTTTAAAGACTGCGGTTGAAAAAATCCTGCATCCAGAAACCCTGAGTTTTAGTCTGTTTTCGGTTGGAATTCTGGTGTTTTCTGTGTTGGTGAAACTGTGGATGGCCTCCTATAACCGGAAGCTGGGAAAGAAGATCCATTCCACGGTGATGATGGCAACTGCTGCGGATTCCCTGGGAGATGTGGGCGCGACCTCAGCGACGATCGTGTCTCTGCTTGTATTCCGTTTCTTCCATATTAACATCGATGGCATCATTGGTCTGGTGGTTTCGGTTCTGGTCCTGATCGCGGGCATCAACATTGCGAAGGATACACTTGCTCCGCTTCTGGGCGAGGCCATCGATTCGGAGGTTTACAAAAAAATTTCTGATTTTGTGGAAAGCTATGACGGAATCATTGGCAGCCATGATCTGATCGTGCACAACTATGGGCCAAGCCGCAGCATGGCATCAATCCATGCGGAGGTGCCGAGCAAGGTCGATATTGAAGTGTCGCATGCGGTGGTGGATCGGATTGAACGCGATGCGATGGAAAAGCTTGGTATTTTTCTGGTCATCCACATGGATCCGGTTGAGACCGACAATGAACTTGCGGCGATTTTAAAAGAGATGACCATCGATGTGATCCTGCATCTGGATTCCCGTCTGACTCTGCATGATTTTCGTATTGTCCAGAGTCCGACCCGCATCAACCTGATCTTTGATCTGGTGGTGCCGCGGGATTATACCAGACAGATGCGGGAAGAACTGACCAGGCAGGTCTGCGAAAAGGTGCGGGAGCGGGATAGCCGCTGCGCCTGCATTGTTACGGTGGAAAACAGCTACCGGCAGGAAGAACATCAGGAATAAATTACTATTTTCTGCAATAAGAATTGCCGGGAACGCATTAAATGATTGTGAGGAAGGAAAAGGAACAGTCGATTGAATCAGGAGGAACTTTTAAAACAGGTAGCAGAGGGTGACCGGGAAGCGTTTCACCAGCTTTATCTGGAGACAGACAGGAGTGTATATAGTTTTATTTTATCGATCCTGAAAAATCCGCAGGATGCGGAGGAAGTTCTGCAGGAAACCTATCTGAAAATATGGACTTCTGCGGCCAGCTATAAGCCGCAGGGAAAGCCCCTTGCGTGGATGTTTACCATTGCCCGGAATCTGTGTTATATGAAGTTCCGGGATCAGAAACGCATGGCAGATGTGGGACTGGATGAGCTTTCCGGCGAAGAGACCGGAGAACTCTGCCTTCCGCTTGAGCAGATGACGGATGCCATGGTATTAGAGGCAGCACTGGAAATTTTGAAGGAAGATGAACGCCAGATCGTTTTATTGCATGCATCTTCCGGTCTGAAACACCGGGAAATCGCTTCCGGGCTTGGCATGCCGCTCGCTACGGTACTGTCGAAGTATAACCGGGCTATGAAAAAACTGCAGAATTATCTGAGAGAGGAGGTGTGAGTGCATATGGACAGGAAGACGCAGAAACTGGAACATGGTGACCGGGAAAGGAAACAGCAGGAAACCAGTGGACAGACAACGGACGGCCAGGAAACGGAAAGCCAGACAATGGAAAGCCAGACAATGGAAAGCCGGAACATGAGCAGCCAGGAAATTGAACAGCACCTGAAATCGGCTCTGGATGCGCTCACGCCGGATGTCTTTGAAAAACTGGATCTCTCTGTGCCGCAGCTAAGGCCGCAGGCGGACCGCGGTCAGGAAAAAATCATAACGCTGCAGCGCCGTATCCGTGGCATGGCAGCGGTCGCAGCAGCGTGTCTGTGCCTAGTGACGGCCGCAGGAGGTGTCTGGCATTATCAGTATCAGAACCGCCAGATCGATTCTGTAATCGGAATCGATGTCAATCCGAGTGTAGAGCTTTCCATCAGCCGCAAAAACCGGATCTTAAAGGCGGAGCCTCTGAATGCAGATGCCAGAACGATCATGGAAGATATGGACCTCAAAGGTGTTGAACTCAACGTGGCGGTCAATGCAGTGATCGGATCCATGGTAACGCATGGTTATCTGGATGATCTGGACAATGCGATTCTGGTCACCGTCAGCAACGACAGCGTGAAAAAGGCATCCGCCCTGCGCACCAGCGTGGTGGAAGACATTGAACAGACATTAAAGGAAAACCAGGTGGATGCAGTCGTCTATGACCAGCAGGTGATCGAAGCGGATGAAGTACGCAGTCTTGCGGATACGTATGGGATTTCTTACGGAAAGGCTTATTTTTTAAAGGAACTGATCGACCAGAACCGGAACTTAACGCAAGATGATATGAAGCGGCTTTCTACCATGAACATGGAAGAAATCGCCAGGGAGATCACGAAGGATTCCCTAAGTCTGGGAGAATTTGCGGATGAGGCGAAATCTTCACGGGATGCGGATACGAAACCGCAGGAAACGGAGACACCGGAAGCGACCGAAAGCAGCGTGGAAACCGAACCGGAAACTTTGGAAACATCGAAAAAAGCGGAAGAAACCACTGCAGAGAAAACGTCTGCAGTTGAAACCGTGGCAGAGTCACAGTCTGAATTGGAAACAGAGGAGGAAATCCGTCAGGGTAGGGTAAAGATCGATTATGTGGATTATGAGGAAGGCCGCATCTACATTTATTTTGAAGATTATGTCCGCTGGAAAAATCCGACAGTATCCGTGCGGGACGAGGACGGGAATTCCTATGCAGCACGGATCGAAGAAACGGAAAGTGACAGCTGCATCGTAGAGACGGATGCCCTGGAAGGCGGAAAAACGTACAGTTTTGTCCTGGGCGGTATTACCCGCAAGGGGGATACGACTGCTACGACCGTAAAGGGCTATTTTGATGCCCCGGAGATTGCAGAGGAGCTTAAGTCTTCTGAAGCATACAAAAAAGATGCTGAGAACACAGACGAGAATACGGATGAGGATGAGAATAGCAGGGCAGATGCCAAAACAGATACGAAATCAGATGCGAAAGCAGATTCCGGGGCAGATGTCAAAGCAGAACTGAAATCAGATGCGAAAGCGGATTCTAAGGCAGATGTCAAATCAGATTCTGAAATACATCATTCATCAGAACAGTCACAAAAAGAAAAGACAGAAACCGGTCACGATGCAGATCAGGGAAGCAGTACTGCGAAACCAGATTCCAAAAGCGATGAAGAGAACACTGCAAAAGGCAGCGCGGAAACCGGAGAAGAAAACAGCAGTATGTAAATGATATTGGAAAAAAAGCGCGAGGAACAGAGCGTCAAAACTGCGTAAATCAGGCACTTTTTCAGGAAATTTGAAAAAAATAAAATTTTTTGAAAAAAGTGCTTGACCAAACGGGTGGTATCGTATATAATAACACTCGTTGCAGCGATGGGCTATCGCCAAATGGTAAGGCAACGGACTCTGACTCCGTCATTTCAAGGTTCGAATCCTTGTAGCCCAGTTCAAAAACTTCATATCCGATTATTATTGGGCTATCGCCAAATGGTAAGGCAACGGACTCTGACTCCGTCATTTCAAGGTTCGAATCCTTGTAGCCCAGTTCAAAAACTTCATATCCGATTATTATTGGGCTATCGCCAAATGGTAAGGCAACGGACTCTGACTCCGTCATTTCAAGGTTCGAATCCTTGTAGCCCAGCTGAAAAAGCTTCCGGTTTTCGGAAGCTTTTTTGTATTGTACAAAAAGTTCTAACAATTCTTTTAGAAAAACAGTTGTGAATCCACGAGGAATGTGAGATAATAAGGGACGATTTCCATTTTGCGGATTTCTCGGAAGAAATCCAGGGACCGTGAGACAACCGTGGGATATCGTGACCAGAAGGAGGACAATCATGTATTCATTTGACAGCAGGGTGCGCTACAGCGAGGTAGATGAGGACCGGAAGCTTTCTTTGACCGGGGTAATCAACTATCTCCAGGACTGTTCGACGTTTCAGTCGGAGGACTTGAATCAGGGAATTGATTACCTGACAAAGAAGCACCGGGCATGGCTGTTGTCTTCCTGGCAGATCATTGTGGATCGTTATCCGAAGTTAGGAGAGCGGATCGTGGTGAGCACCTGGCCGTATGCCTTTAAGGGCATTTACGGGTACCGTAATTTTACGATTCAGGACCCGGAGGGCAATTATCTGGTACGGGCCAATTCCAACTGGTTTTTCTTTGACACGGAGTCCGGCTGTCCGGTTCGTGTCGGGGAGGAAGATGTGGCGGCTTATGGCATCGGGCAGGAGGAAAAACTTCCGATGGACTATGCACCGAGAAGAATCCCGCTTCCGGCGGAATATGAGGAATATCCGGTCATTGCAGTGGCGGCGCATCACATCGATACCAACCACCATGTGAACAATGCCCAGTATGTGGAAATCGCGCGGGAGGTATTGCCGGCAGGGCTTTGCATCCGGGAGCTTAGGGTGGAGTACAAAAAAGCGGCAGTCCTCGGCGACAACATGATACCGCGCGTCAGCGTGGAAGCAGGGTGCTATACCGTAGCCCTGTGCGATACAGAAGGAAAGCCTTATGCCATTGTGTGGCTGCGAAGTTACTGTTCAGAGTAGGAATTTTCTGCACTGAAAATTCCGTACAATACAGTTGTGGCAGCAGATTTTGCCGATTTGGAATGCGAAGCATCGGCAAAATCACGATGCTGGGCACGCTTGCGTGAACAGCATGGCTGCGGGCAGGTAAGCGGTCGTGAAGGAACGACCAGAAAGAGAGAACCAAATGATTGAATTAGGAAAGATACAGCCCCTTGTAGTTCAGAGAGAAAAAGAATTCGGAGTGTATCTTGGCGAGAGCCAGACCGATAAAAACTCGGTGCTCCTGCCGAAAAAACAGGTGCCGGAAGGCACAAAAGTGGGCGACAGCCTGGAAGTGTTTGTTTACAAGGATTCCCAGGACCGTCTTATTGCAACCACCAACCGTCCGAAATTACAGGTTGGAGAGACTGCAGTCCTGACCGTAAAGGATGTGGCAAAGATCGGCGCATTCCTCGACATGGGGCTGGAGAAGGACCTGCTGCTTCCGTTTAAGGAGCAGAACCACAAGGTGCGTCAGGGCGAAAACTGCCTGGTTGCGCTTTATGTGGACAAGAGCCAGAGACTCGCAGCGACCATGAATGTATATTCTTACATGAGTGCAGAGTCCCCGTACAAGAAAGATGACAAAGTACAGGGAACCATCTACGAGATCAATGAGAACCTTGGTGCGTTTGTGGCAGTGGATAACCGCTATTACGGACTCATCCCGAAAAAGGAGCTCTACGGAGATTTCCATCTGGGCGATGTGATCGAAGCACGTGTTGTGAAGGTACGTGACGATGGCAAGCTGGACTTAAGCCCGCGTCAGAAAGCCTACATGCAGATGGATGAGGATGCCGAGCTTGTATTAAAGGTCATCGATGAATTTGACGGAGTTCTGCCGTTCAATGACAAGGCAAGACCAGAAACCATCATGCGGGAATTTAAGCTGAGCAAAAACGCATTTAAGCGTGCAGTCGGCAAATTACTGAAAGAAAATAAGATCCGTATTACGGAGAAAACCATAGAGAGAATATAGGAGGATAGTTTTGGACACGATAGAATACTATAATAAGTATGCGTCGCGAATTTTTGAGGATACGGTAGATCGTGACATGGAGTCGCAGCGGGAGGAGTTCTTAGAGGAACTCCGCGAAATCGATGGCGACACCATTTTGGATCTCGGGTGCGGCTCCGGCCGCGACAGCCTGGCATTTTACGAGCAGGGCTTTGATGTAACTCCACTGGATGCTTCCGAGGAAATGTGTAAGCTTGCAGAGATCCACACAGGCCTGGAGGTGCTGTGCATGGATTATGAAGACATGGAGTTTGACGATGCATTTGACGGCATCTGGGGGAACGAAGCGCTGATCCATGTACCGGAGGAGGAACTGCCGGGTATCCTGGAAAAACTGACCGAGGCACTGTGCCAGAACGGAATCTTATTCCTTTCCTTCCAGGAAGGAGACTTTGAGGGACAGAGAAGCGGACGGTACTTCTGCGAATATACAAAAGAAGAACTGGAGCGCATCTTAACAGAAACGGGTCGTCTGGAAATCTTAAAGATCTGGACTACAGAAGATGAAGACCGGGAAGAAGGAGCAAAACTCCTAAACGTACTTGCAAAGAAAATATCCTGATGTACAGAAAAAATTTTGAAAAGATTTTATTGAATTTAGACAATAAAACATCAAAAAAGGCAGGCAAGTATTGGATACTTGCTTGCTTTTTTCTGCAAAGTGCATTAAAATATACGATATGGGTCCTTTTATGTTTGTGCGATTTTACAAAACGGGGCGGTATTACGAAATAAGGATTAAGGAGTGAATATTATGATTTCAAACCAGATTCTTCAGACAACCATCGACGGCCTGAAGGGAATCACCAGAATTGATCTGTGTATCTGCGACACAGAGGGCAAGGTGCTGGCTTCCACATTTCCAGAGGCAGAAGAGTACGAAAATTCCATTCTTTCCTTTGTGGATTCACCGGCAGACAGCCAGGTGATCCAGGGTTACCAGTTCTTTAAGGTGTTTGATGAGCATCAGCTGGAATACATTCTGCTTGCCAAGGGAAGCAGTGACGATGTCTACATGGTAGGAAAGCTGGCAGCGTTCCAGATCCAGAACCTGCTGGTCGCTTACAAAGAGCGTTTCGACAAGGACAACTTCATCAAGAACCTGCTTCTTGATAACCTGCTGTTAGTTGACATTTACAATCGTGCGAAAAAGCTGCACATTGAGACCAATGTCCGCAGAGTGGTATTCCTGATCGAAACCAGGCAGGAAAAGGATGTGAATGCGCTTGAGACTGTCCGCAGCCTGTTTGCAACCAAGACCAAGGACTTTATCACCGCAGTCGATGAAAAGAACATCATTCTCGTGAAAGAAGTAAAACCGAATGAGGACTACGCAGACCTGGACAAGACTGCCAGCGTGATCCTCGATATGTTAAGCTCCGAGGCCATGACCAAAGTGCGCGTGGCTTACGGTACCGTAGTTAACGACATCAAGGAAGTATCCCGCTCCTACAAGGAAGCAAAGATGGCCCTGGATGTAGGCAAGATCTTCTACAACGGAAAGAATGTGGTCGCATACGGAACCCTGGGAATCGGCCGTCTGATCTATCAGTTGCCGCTGCCGCTGTGCCGGATGTTTATCCGCGAAATTTTCGATGGCAAATCCCCGGATGAGTTCGATGAGGAAACGCTGACCACCATCAATAAGTTCTTTGAGAACAGCTTAAACGTATCCGAGACCTCCCGTCAGCTCTACATCCACAGAAACACGCTGGTTTACCGTCTGGATAAACTTCAGAAGAGCACCGGACTGGACCTTCGGGTATTTGAGGATGCTATCACCTTTAAAATCGCGTTAATGGTTGTGAAGTATATGAAATACATGGAGAACCTGGATTATTAATCATGATAGAAATTCGTAATATAAGTAAAACCTATGAGAATGGAAGCAAGGCATTGAAAGACATTGACATCCGCATCCAGGACGGAGAGTTTGTCTTTATCATGGGACGGAGCGGATCAGGAAAATCAACCCTGATCCGCCTTCTGATGAAAGAGGCAGAACCTTCCTCCGGCCGGATCGTTGTAAACGATATGGATCTCCAGAAGATGCCGCGTCGTTACATACCGAAATACCGCCGCAGACTTGGCGTTGTATTTCAGGACTTCCGGCTTTTGAAAGACCGGACAGTATTTGAAAATGTAGCATTTGCCCAGAGAGTGGTAGGTGCTTCTACCAGAAAGATCCGGGAAGACGTTCCGCAGATGTTAAAGCTGGTGGGACTTTCCGCAAAGTACAAAAGTTATCCGCAGCAGCTTTCCGGAGGCGAGCAGCAGCGTGTAGCCATTGCCCGCGCCCTGATCAACCGGCCGGAGGTACTTCTTGCGGACGAGCCGACCGGAAACCTGGATCATGAGAATGCAGCAGAGATCATGAAGCTTCTGGAGCGGATCAATGCGCTTGGAACTACGGTTGTGGTCGTAACACACAGTCAGGAAATTGTAGACCAGATGGGCAAACGGGTCATCACTCTGAACAAAGGACGTCTGGTGAGTGACGAAAGAAAGGGTGGATCAAACCGTGAAGATTAGTACATTCTGGTATTGCATGAAAGAGGGCATGAAAAATATATGCAGAAATATCTGGTTTTCGCTTGCTTCTGTAGCGACGATTTCTGCATGTATTTTTTTGTTTTGTCTGTTTTTTTCCATCATTGCCAACATCCAGTATATGGTAAAGCATGTGGAGAGCACCGTAGGTATCACGGTATTGTTCAATGAGGACATGACCGAGGAAGACATTCAGAGTCTTGGCGAAGTCATCCACCAGCGTCCGGAAATCCGGGAGATGTACTATATCTCTGCGGAGGATGCCTGGAATTCCTTTAAAGAGGAATATTTTGCAGGGCATGAGGAACTGGCAGAAGGTTTCGCGGACGACAACCCGCTTGCCGGTTCTGCTTCTTATGAGATCTTTTTAAACGATATTTCCCAGCAGAATGATCTGGTGGCTTATTTACAGAGCTTAGACGGAGTGCGTCAGGTGAATTACTCCAATACGGCTGTGGCAGGCTTTGCCGGCTTTAACCGGGTGATCGGCGTGTTATCCTCCCTGATCATCGGTGTGCTGCTGGCGGTTTCGCTGTTTCTGATCAACAACACCATTTCCGTGGCAGCGGCATTTCGCAAACAGGAATGTCAGATCATGCGTCTGATTGGTGCCACCAATTTTATGATCCGTGCACCGTTCATTGTAGAAGGTGTGATGATCGGTCTGGTCGGTGCCCTGATTCCGTTAGTTGGCAACTACTTCCTTTATACGAAGGGAATTGTCTATTTATCGGAGCGGTTTCAGGTTCTGTCGGATCTGTTCTATTTTATTCCGGTAGCACAGATCTACCCGCTTATGATCGGGGCATCCATGCTCCTTGGCGTGGGAATCGGCTTTTTGGGAAGCTTTTTCACCATCCGTAAGTATATGAAGGTGTAAGCATGCATAAAAACAATAGAGATATGACCGTTGCGGGAAACTGCAATTGGAAAAGAATACGAAAACGCATTGCGGCGGCGCTGCTTGGTGCTGCCATGGCGATGTCTTCGTTCCAGACTGCATACGCAACGAAACAGGATGTGGAAGCGGCGAAAAAGAAAGTCAGCTCCATTGAAGAAGAAAAGAAAAAAGTACAGGCGACGATCAAAAACCTGGAAGGATTAAAGAATGATGCGGCTGCTTATGTGAAAGAACTGGATGGCAGCCTGACCAAACTGGAAGGAGAACTCGATGAGCTTTCTTCCCAGATCAGCACGAAAGAGCAGGAGATCGCCGACACGGGAGTTGCCCTGGAACAGTCGAAAGAGACAGAAAACAAACAGTATGCCGATATGAAGCTGCGCATCAAATATATGTATGAACAGGGAAATACCAACTATATTGACATGCTGTTTCAGTCGACAGATATGGTACAGCTGATGAACCGGGCGGAGTACATCAACAAGATGTCGAATTATGACCGGAAAAAGCTGGATGAATACGCAGCTACCAGGCAGGCTATTGCGGATGAGGAGCAGAAATTAAAGGACGATAAGGCGGCTCTTGTGGATATGCAGGAGAAGACCAGAGCCAAGCAGGAGTCGGTTAAGACGCTGCGTGCCCAGAAAAATAAGGAAATGCAGAATTATGCCGGTCAGATCGATACGGCGCAGAGCCAGGTAGACCAGTACAATGCTGATCTGGCTGCCCAGGAAAACAAGATCAAGCAGATCGAGGCAGAGATCAAGCGGAAAGAAGAGGAAGAACGCAAGAAGGCTGAGGCAGCCCGTAAGGCAGAAGAAGAGGCGCGCAAGAAAGCAGAGGCCGAAGGAAAAAAGGTTTCCGCTACGGATAAAGCCGCATCGTATAATGTTGCCAGTCTTGGGAATATTAGCTTTAAGTGGCCATGTCCATCCAGCAGCAGAATTTCTTCCGGTTTTGGAAGCAGAACCTCACCGACCAAGGGAGCGTCCAGCAACCATCAGGGCATCGATATCCCGGCATCGACCGGGGCAGCAATTGTGGCGGCAGCATCCGGCACGGTCGTCGTATCGACCTACAGCTATTCTGCGGGAAATTACATCATGATCAGCCATGGAGGCGGTGTATACACGGTATACATGCATTGCTCCCAGCTGCTGGCATCGGAAGGCCAGACCGTAAAACAGGGACAGACCATTGCAAAGGTTGGCTCCACGGGGTATTCCACGGGATCTCACCTGCACTTTGGAATCCGGTCCGGCGGACGGTATGTAAATCCGCAGTCTTATGTAAGTCCGTAAAGGGAAACAGAATAAACGAGGTGACATCATTGGAAAAAGAGAATAAGGGCAAGACAAAATTTTGGAAAGGCGTTTTAGCAGGTTCCCTTGTGACTGCACTCGCGGGCTTTGGCATTGTAGGCGTAGCTACCGGTATTTCCGTGATCGGGCGGACGGTGATCGAAAGCCAGGTGCAGGATACCAAAGCTTCTGGAACCGGAAGCGATGCGGTGCGCACCCGGGTCGATTTAAAACAGGTCGATGCAAAAATTTCCGTGTTGCAGCAGATCATAGACCGCTACTTCTTATTTGATGAGGACGCACAGCAGATGGAAACCGGCATCTACAAAGGCATGCTGGCAGGACTGGACGATCCGTATACGGTATATTATACGCCGGACGAGTACAGTTCTTTAACCGAAGAGACTTCCGGTGTTTATTGCGGCATTGGTGTTCTGGTGAGCAAGAATGTCCAGACCGGAATCGTAATGGCACTCCGCGTATTCCCGGGTTCCCCTGCGGAAGAGGCAGGGATGCAGAAAGGCGATATTCTTTATAAAGTAAAAGACGTCTCTGCGGCCGAGGAAGAACTCGATATTCTGGTTCAGGAATACATCCGCGGCGAGGAAGGCACCTATGTTGATGTAACGGTGCTGCGCGGAACGGAAGAAATCCCGCTTCACATTCAGAGACGCATGGTAGAAGTGGCAACTGTAGAACACCAGATGCTGCCGGACAAGACCGGCTATGTCCTGGTAACCCAGTTTGATACCGTAACGGCAGAGCAGTTTATCGATGCCGTTTCAGATCTGGAACAGCAGGGAATGGAACGTCTGGTTATTGACCTGCGCGACAACCCGGGCGGTGTGGTGACCTCCTGTGTAGAGATGGCTGCATATGTTCTGCCGGAAAACCAGCATGACGGCACCATTCTTTCCACTGCAACCAAGACCGGGCAGGAAGAACGCTATTACTGTCAGGACGGTCAGACCCGCCATGATGTCAGGGGGACGAGCACGGAAGATGGCGTGTTCCCAAAAGCAGATGATCATGAGCTGAATGTTCCGATTGCTGTTCTCATCAACGGACAGTCCGCCAGTGCGGCAGAAGTATTTGCCGGTGCTCTCCAGGACTATGGTGCAGCCACTCTGGTTGGAACTACCTCTTTTGGAAAAGGAATCGTGCAGAGCCTGATCCCGTTAACCGACGGCTCTGCAGTCAAGATCACGACTGCCCACTATTACACACCAGCCGGTCATGACCTGCATAAAAAAGGCCTGACCCCGGATGTGGAAGTCGAGCAGCAGATTGACGAAGACCTCATCGGACAGTATGATATCCCGTTAGAACGGGATAACCAGGTGCAGGCTGCGATCGAGGCGCTGAAGGAACAATATCATTGAAAAACGATGGACCGTGGAAGTTGCCGAAGGCGATTTCTACGGTCCTATTATGTTAACGATATTGTTGTTTTTGGAAAATATTGCGCAGAAAATGGAAAATCTCAAAATGTTATGCTATACTAAAGAACAAATCGCGTGAGGAGGTGCCATTTTATGATGCAGCGAATTTGTCCGGTGTGCGACCAGGTGATGAAACATGCCCATTACTGCAGTGCATGCAGATCCTGGGTGAAGGACCCGGTGTATATGAATGTAACCTACTATCTGAATGAGCGGCATCCAGAGCATGAAATGCACTGCAGCTATCACAACGAAGATCCGGATCCTGTGAAAAACGGGACCGGAAAGCAAAAGGCGGCATATAAACCAGCAAAGCCTGCAGTGAACACTCCGCGAACAACGGAAACTGCTGACAGGAAAATGACCGCGAAAAAAACGGATGCAAAAACCCAAAATCCGGTGAAAAAACTGGTTTTTCTGTATGTGTTCATTGTGGTTCTGTTCTGGATCATCAGTCTGGTGGGCGGTCTGGTGAACGCATTGATAGGGATTTTTTAATTCAGACCGATTGTGGATTGAACCAAAACAAGTATGAAGAGAGGATTTTATACCGATGAAGATCAGAGATATTCTTGCAAAAAACGAACCGACACTTTCCTTTGAGGTGTTTCCGCCGAAGACGGAGGACAAATATGAGTCTGTAGAGGCAGCCGCTTTCGAGATTGCAAAGCTGAATCCGGCATTCATGAGCGTTACCTACGGTGCCGGCGGCGGAACCAGCCAGTACACGGTGAACATTGCCGCTTCTTTAAAGGCGAAGGGCGTAACCCCGCTGGCGCATCTGACCTGTGTTTCCTCTACCCGGGAGAAGGTGCATTCCGTTCTGAATCAGTTAAAGGCAGAGGGCATTGAAAATGTACTGGCTCTGCGCGGCGATATCCCGAAGGACGGCAAGGTAGAGAAGGATTACCGCTATGCTTCCGAGCTGATTGCGGAGATCAAGGCATCCGGCGATTTCTGCATCGGTGCTGCCTGCTATCCGGAGGGGCATGTGGAATCTGCAAACAAGACCGAAGACATTCAGCATCTGAAGGAAAAGGTTGAGGCTGGCTGCGACTTTGTGACTACCCAGATGTTCTTTGACAATAATATCTTATACAATTATCTGTACCGGGTTCGCGAGAAAGGCATTACGGTTCCGGTGATCGCAGGCATCATGCCGGTAACCAATGTAGCCCAGATCAAACGCATCTGTTCCATGTCCGGAACTTACCTTCCGGCACGCTTTAAGGCGATCGTAGACCGTTTCGGAGATAACCCGGCAGCCATGAAGCAGGCTGGTATTGCTTATGCGACGGAGCAGATCATCGACCTGATCGCAAACCATGTGAACGGCATTCACGTTTATTCCATGAATAAGCCGGATGTGGCTGCGCAGATCAAAAACAGCCTTTCTGAGATCATACGGTAGGAAAAATATGGATTTTTGTTCACTGGCAAGGGCTGAATGGCTTACATGCGTGAACAGAGACCAGAAACTACGGAGAAATTTTATTCATGGGAAATACATTTCAGTGGAATGACCGGGAACTTTTGCGCTATCTTGGCTGCAAAAATGGAATTGTGCCAGATGAAAACACGAAAGTCCTGATCGCCCAGTGCAAGCAGGAACTGGAGCAGGCAGCTTCCCCGCGGGTAACCTGGAGGGAGTATTCGCTGTCTATTCAGGACCACGTGATCGATATGACCTGTTTTCAGACAAGGAGTAAAAGCCTGGAGCGGAATCTAAAGGACTGTGAGCAGATCCTGTTGTTTGCAGCAACGCTTGGCAGTCAGGTGGATGTATTGCTGCACCGCTATAATATGATCCAGATGAGCAAGGCGGTGGTCATGCAGGCGGCATCGGTTGCCATGCTGGAGACCTTCTGCGACGAAGAAAACCAGAAGCTGAAAGAAGCCTATCAGGAAAAGGGCTGGTATCTGCGCCCGAGATTCAGTCCGGGCTATGGGGATTTTCCGCTGGAATGCCAGCGGCAGATCGCACCGGCACTGGAACTTTCAAAACGGATCGGTGTGACGCTGACGGACAGCCTTCTTATGGCACCATCCAAATCGGTGACCGCGGTCATCGGACTGAGCCGCCTGCCGAGAAACTGCACGGTGCAGGGGTGCGAAGTCTGCGCAAAGCGGGACTGCGCGTATCGCAGGTAAAATTCGGACAATACAGGCGTACGAAGCGGCAAGAGTTGGTGTTTGGCGTCATTCGTTTGCCTTTTCGTGCAGTTTGAGACAAGGCAGATATACAAAGTAGCAACGGTCATTGTTTGCCTGACAATGAAAAAAATGAAAACACGAAGGAGTTTGGTTATGGATATAGTACAGGAACTACAGAAACGCATCCTGTTTTGTGACGGAGGAATGGGAAGCCTTTTACAGGAAGCGGGCTTAAAACCGGGAGAGCTTCCGGGCACCTGGAACATCACCCACCCGGAGGAGCTTGTGAAGATCCACAAGGCTTATCTGGAGGCTGGCGCGGATATCGTGACAACCAATACCTTCGGTGTTGATCGCTTAAAATATAATGAAACAACCGAGTTTCAGTTGGAGCCGGTGATCCGCGCGGCAGTAGCAAACGCGAAAGAAGCGATCCGCCAGAGTGGAAAGCAGGCCTGGATCGGTCTGGATATGGGACCGACCGGAAAGCTGCTAAGACCGATGGGCGACCTGGCTTTTGAAGATTGCTATGCGATTTACCGGGAAGTGGTGGAGATCGGTGCGGATGCAGGTGCGGATTTTGTCCTCATCGAGACCATGAGCGACAGCTATGAAACCAAGGCAGCGGTGCTGGCGGCAAAGGAAGGCTGCAATCTCCCGATTTTTGTCACGGTAACTTTTGATGAGCGCGGAAAGCTGTTAACCGGTGGAAGCCCGGCTTCGATCGTAGCCATGTTAGAGGGCCTTGGTGTGGATGTTCTGGGCATGAACTGCGGACTTGGTCCGGTTCAGATGAAAGAAATCCTGAAGGACATTCTGGAGGTTTCCTCCACTCCGGTGATGATCAATCCGAACGCGGGTCTTCCAAGAAGCGAGAATGGAAAGACCGTTTACGATATCGATGCGGCACATTTCGCAAAGACCGTAGAAGAAATCGTGGATATGGGTGCCCGCATTGTGGGCGGCTGCTGCGGTACCACGCCGGAGCATATCCGCATGGTGGCAGAGCGCTGCCGGGATAAACAGCCGGTTCCGGTTACGAAAAAGAACCGTACCGTGGTTTCTTCGTTTGCACAGGCAGTGGAGATCGGCAAAAATCCGGTCATCATCGGAGAGCGCATCAATCCGACCGGAAAATCCAAGTTCAAACAGGCCCTGCGTGACCACAACCTGGAATACATTCTCCGCGAAGGTGTGACCCAGCAGGATCACGGTGCCCATGTGCTGGATGTAAACGTAGGTCTTCCGGAAATCGACGAGCCGTCTATGCTAGAGGAAGTAGTGCGGGAACTGCAGAGCATCATCGATCTGCCGCTTCAGCTCGACACGACCGATGCAGAAGCTATGGAGCGGGCTATGCGTGTATACAACGGAAAGCCGCTCATCAACTCTGTCAACGGCAAAGAAGAATCCATGCGCACCGTATTCCCGCTGGTGCAGAAATACGGCGGTGTTGTAGTTGCACTGGCGTTGGATGAGGGCGGTATCCCGGAAACCGCGGAAGGCCGTATCGAGGTGGCAAAGAAGATTTACCGGACCGCAGCCGAGTATGGCATCGGACCGGAAGATATCGTGATCGATGCGCTTTGCCTGACGGTAAGTTCAGACAGCCAGGGCGCCATCACGACACTGGAAACATTACGACGGGTGCGTGATGAACTCCATGGAAAGACCATTTTAGGTGTGTCCAATATTTCCTTCGGACTTCCGCAGCGAGAGATTATCAACGCGGCGTTCTTCACCATGGCGATGCAGAATGGCTTAAGCGCTGCAATCATCAATCCGAATTCCGAGGCGATGATGCGTGCGTACTACAGCTTCCGCGCGCTGATGAATTTAGACCCGCAGTGCAGTGAGTACATTTCCGTCTACAGCGGTCAGGTAGCAAGCCTGGGACAGAGCGCGGTGACTGGAAATGGCGGTTCGGCAGCAGGAAGCGCGGCCGGAGCAGCAGGCGGTCAGGGAACTTCTGATCTGCATGCCAGCATTGTAAAAGGCCTGAAGGATCAGGCGGTACATGCGGCGCGAGAACTTCTGGAAACCCAGGATGCGTTGGATGTCATCAATAGCCAGATCATTCCGGCACTCGATGTTGTGGGAAAAGGCTTTGAGAAAGGCACCATGTTCCTGCCGCAGCTTCTGATGAGCGCGGAGGCTGCGAAAGGCGCGTTTGAGATCATCAAAGAAAAGATGGATGCCAGCGGTCAGAAGCAGGAGAAGAAGGGAACCATCATCTTGGCTACGGTAAAGGGGGATATTCACGATATCGGAAAAAATATCGTAAAGGTCCTTCTGGAAAACTACAGCTACGACGTACTGGACCTTGGAAAAGATGTTCCGCCGGAGACGATTGTGGAGACCGCAGTGGAGAAACACATTCAGTTGGTCGGTCTCTCTGCGCTGATGACGACAACCGTTCCAAGCATGGAAGAAACCATTGTACAGCTTCGCGAAAAAGCACCATGGGTCAAGGTTATGGTGGGCGGCGCCGTGCTGACCCAGGAGTATGCCGATACTATGGGGGCAGACCAGTACTGCCGCGACGCGATGGCATCGGTCAATTACGCAGAGCAGGTGTTTGCGTAGATTGGTATGAAATGTCGTTTGGGCATTGCTGCTTGCGTATTGCGTGAACAACAACGCGTTTGGCAAACATAGAAAATAGTAAGAAATTTTTAAAAGAATAGACATTGCATCTCCTTTCCGTCTGGATTACACTAAAACACATGACAAAAGTATAATCAGACAGAAGGGAGATTTTTATGTTATTTCATAAGAAACATACAGGCAGATGCCTGGCGGCGCTGGCACTCTGCGGGTTATTTGCCATGCAGAATCCAACCGCACCTGCTATGGCAGCACAGGAAACTTTAAGGATAGAAAACCAGAACTTCTACCGGAGTGACGGAACCCAGATCACGGGGGCGGTCGCAAAGGGCGTTACCATTTCCAAATATCAGAACCAGGCTGGTCCGATCGACTGGGCAGCCATGAAAGCAGACGGTGTAACCTTCGCCATGATCCGTGTGGCTTATATGGACAGCGAAGAGCCTTACCTGAAAGAGGATCCGTATTTCAAAGAAAATATAGCAGGCGCACTCCAGAACGGAATCCGTGTCGGCGTGTTCTATTACACAAGAGCATTGGATGAGAACACCGTGCGCCAGGAAGCGCAGTTTGTGCTGGATAAGATCAAGGACTACCCGATCTCTTACCCGGTTGCATATGATGTGGAATCCAAATACCTGATGGACAACGGAAAAACACCGCAGGAACTGGCAAATCATGTAAACATTTTCTGCAAAGCCATTGCAGACGCAGGATACCGTCCGATGCTGTACGGAAACAATGAATGGCTGACGAAACATATCGATCTCTCCCAGATTCCGTATGACATCTGGTATGCCCGCTATGGAACAAACGGAGACTTCGTAAACCGCAAGATCTGGCAGTTTACGGAAACCGGAACCGTAGCCGGGATTACCGGCAATGTCTGCCTGGAGGTTTCCTATTATGATTATCCGGAACTGGCAAATGCAGCTGCAAGCAAAACCTATACCGTTGGCTCTTCAAACAGCGGCGGTCCAGGCGTAAATATGCAGACCTCCGGACAGACCCAGGCAACCCCGACCGCAGGACAGTCTTCTGACGGACAGACCGGCCCTGGCACCAAGGCAGGAGGAGTGGTCCAGACCAGCACCTCCCCAACCCCGGCAGCCGGACAGGATGAGAGCCAGCTGGCCAAATCACCGTCCGAATCGTAAAATTAAACAATATTGCACGATAACGAATGAGGGGCGAAAGTTCCCGCAGCCGCCATGCATGGCGGCTGCGGGAACTTTCGCCCCTTTGATACTTACTGTGCTAAATTGTTTTAAAAGGTGGTGACGGTTTGCGGAAAATACCGCTTGTATTTGTGCACGGCTTTCGGTAGAATAGTACTAGGCTGAATCTGGGATTCTCTTTGGAAACGGAGAGAAGAACATGAAGAAAAAACGATCTGCCATTTTAAAATGGCTTTTGCTGGCTGTGTTTTTGCTGGCGGCCGGATGCTTTTACAGCTACAGTGGAGGGCAGACTTCTGAAACGTGGAATCCGTCAGCAACTTCCATGGAGACAGAGTCGCTGGGAGCGTCGGAAACATTCAAAGCGGAAGTGCCAGAAGCAGGAAAAGAAGCGGAAGTAGAAGAAACCGAAAAACTGGAATCAGATGGACAGTCCGGTGCCGAAATCGTATCGGAAACAGCGGAACAGGCAGCGGTACAGAAAGCAGGACAGTCAACCGTACAGAGGTCCGGTGCGGGCACTGCGGAGCAGAAACGCTGCTATGTGTACATCTGCGGAGAGGTCAATTGTCCAGGTGTTTACACGCTACCGGAAGGCGCGCGGATTTATGAAGCCATTGAACTGGCTGGCGGTTTTACCGGGGAAGCAGCGGAAAGCTGGCTGAATCTGGCAGAGCCGGTCTGCGACAGCATGAAGCTGGAGGTTCCGTCCCGGACACAGGCAAAGGATCCGTCATGGCAGGCGAAAAGTCAGGCTGGCAGTGCAAACAATGCGGGGGCGGCCGGAGGTGGAGCGAACGGTGCAGCGGGGAAAAGCCAGGCGGCACTGGTGAACATCAACACGGCTTCTCTGGAAGAACTGATGACGTTAAAAGGCATTGGGGCTTCCCGGGCAGAGGATATTGTCCGCTACAGGCAGGAGACCGGTGGTTTTACAAAAATTGAAGACATTATGAAAGTGCCTGGCATCAAAGAGGCAGCTTTTCAGAAAATAAAAGACAACATTATAGTATAGGGAATAGGTGAGAACATGGCAAAGATTCTGGTGGTTGATGATGAAAAACTGATCGTGAAGGGCATCCGGTTCAGTCTGGAACAGGACGGCATGGAAGTGGACTGCGCATATGACGGGGAAGAGGCAATCAATCTTGCGAAGCAGACCGAGTACGATGTGGTACTTCTGGATGTTATGCTGCCGAAGTATGACGGGTTTGAGGTTTGCCAGGCAATCCGTGAATTTTCCGAGATGCCGATCATCATGCTGACTGCCAAGGGCGGAGACATGGACAAGATTTTGGGACTGGAATACGGGGCCGATGATTATGTCACGAAACCTTTTAATATTCTTGAGGTAAAGGCACGGATCAAGGCGATCATGCGAAGAAATTCCAAAAAGGCCGGTAAGGGAAAAGCAGCAGAGAATAAGATGATCACGGCAGGAAATTTAAAGCTTGACCGGGAAGGACGTCTGGTATTTATCGGAGAGAAAGAAATTAACCTGACTGCGAAGGAATTTGATCTTTTGGAACTTTTGGTATGCAATCCGAATAAGGTGTATTCGCGAGAGAGTCTTCTGGCTCTAGTGTGGGGCAACAAAGCATCCGAATCTGGTGATGTTCGAACCGTAGATGTTCATGTCAGACGCTTAAGGGAAAAAATTGAACCAAGTCCGAGTGACCCGAAATATGTGCATACGAAGTGGGGCGTCGGTTATTATTTCCGTGTGTAGGACAAGAGGTGAGCAGTATGGAACAAAACAAATGGACAAACCGGTGGAGAAGACTGGACAATACGGCTAAGATTTTTCCGGTGATCGCAAATGAAAATGTGAGCCAGGTATTCCGGATTTCGGTCACGCTAAAAGAAAAGGTAGATCCGGAACTTTTAAGCCAGGCACTGAAGGATCTTCTTCCGGAGATCCGGAATTTCCGGGTAAAACTCAGGAGAGGACTTTTTTGGTACTATTTTGAAGAGAATGACAGAATCCCTCAGGTAAAACGGGAAAATACGTACCCGTGCCGTTTTATTGACCCGCATGGAAACCAGCGTTTTTTGTTCCGGGTAACCTATTATGAAAAGCGGATCAACCTGGAGGTGTTCCATGCGCTGACAGACGGACTTGGGGCAGTAAATTTCTTAAAATGCCTGACCAGGCAGTATTTGAGACTGGCGGCAGGGGCGTCTCAGTTTATGACATGGGACGATGAAAATATCCGCAAACAGGAAGTATTCCATGTGCAGGACAGTTATTTAGAGCATGGCGATGACGGAAAACCGCGCAGCTACAGTTCCAAACCGGCTTATCAGCTGGAAGGACATTATCTGCCGCTTGGAGCCGGTCAGGTTTTGCACGGCTATGTTCCGGTCAGTGAACTTAAGAAAGTTTGTAAAAAGCACGGAGTGAGCATTACCAAATATCTGGCGGCAACTCTGATCTGGTCGATCTGGAAGGAATATTTGGGCGGAAGAAGCAGCCGGAGGGCAGTTGTATTGAATCTTCCAATCAATCTGCGGGCCTTTTTTGGTTCTGATACCATGGCTAATTTTTTTGCAGTTACCATGATCGGCTGGCTGTTCCGAAATCCGGATATTCCGTTTGACGTGCTGCTTCAGAAGGTCAGCAGCCAGATGGATAAAAAAATTGACAAAGAAAAGCTGGCAGAGAGCATTGCCTACAATGTCTCCAATGAGAAAAAATGGTATCTGCGTGCAATTCCGCTCTTCCTTAAGGTTCCGGCACTTTCCATGGTGTTCCGTTTAAAAGACCGTGCCTACACGATGACATTATCCAATATTGGTCCGGTTTCGATGGAACCGGAATATGCAGATCTGATTGAGCGCTTCCATCTGATGATCGGGGTGTCCCGTCGCCAGCCGGTAAAGTGCGCAGTCTGTGCTTATCAGGATGAAATGGTGATCACCTTTACCTCGGTATTTGCGGACAGCCGTCTTCAGAAGCAGTTTTTCCATAAATTAAAAGAAGATGGTGTACCGGTCCGTTTTGAGGGAAATGAGCTTTCTGCGGCAGCAAAACGGGATATGTATCCGCGAGTCCGAAAAGTGCTCATCCGCCGCGGAGGCGCAGAGGAAAAAGCAACCCGTATGGCAAAGAAAGTAGGAAATACCGGAGTGGGCGCGGCAAAAGGAATCCGCGATTATGTAAGTGGCCGGAGAAGCTGGAAAGAAGAATTAAAACGGCGCCTGCATATATAATCACCACGTAACTGCTTTGCCGGTCTGCACAGTTGCTGCATAGACTGTGCGTATGCGAAACAGTTGGAAATAATGTTAGACAGAGCTTGGAAAGGATGACTAGTTTGAGAAACAGAGAAGTGAGCCTGCGTGGAAAACTGGTGCGGGACATGATGAAAAACATGATGGATTCCGCCATGGGACATAAGATCCAGACCGGGGAATACCGGATGGATCCGAAGGAGCCAGCCTGGAATTGTCCGCCGGATTATGAATATGAGATCATCGGGATGGAACATTTTAAAATGGAATATCTGCGTCCGGCCGGTGTGTGTACCGGGAGGGTGATTCTCCAGTTTCATGGCGGCGGCTACATTGGCCCCATGAAGAATATTTACCGGGATTTTGCCATACAGTATTCCCAAAGAAGCTTCGGCGGAGATGTGCTGACGGTGGACTACCGCGTTGCCCCGGAGCACCCGTATCCAGCTGCGCTGGAAGATGCCGTGGCAGCGTACCAGTGGCTGATCGGGGAGAAGCATTATGAATCCGGAAAGATCATCATAGCGGGAGATTCTGCAGGAGGTGGTCTGGCACTGGCATTGGTCATGTATCTGCGCGATCATGGAATGGAACTTCCGGCGGGTATTGTGGTCATGTCACCCTGGACGGATCTGACGAACAGCGGAGGCTCATATCAGACAAATTTTGACCGGGATCCCCAGTTTGGCGGTACAACAGACAATATGCTGTTTCACAGTCCTTATATTGGAACTGCAGATCCGCGCGATCCATATCTGTCTCCTTTGTTTGGCAGCTTTGAAGAGTTCCCACCGGTTTTGTTCCAGGTGGGAAGTGAGGAAGTGCTCTTAGATGATACTTTGCGGGCGGCTGATAAAGTACGGAAAGCACATGGAAAATTGCGTGTGACTGTCTATGAGGGTATGTTCCATGTGTTTCAGATGGCGCTGCGCCTGATTCCGGAAAGCCGGGAGGCATGGGACGAAGTAAGCCGTTTCCTGGAGGTCATTTACCGGATCGAGCGGAAAAAAGAAGGAAAAACCGTAAAACGGGTAAAATCCGGACGGGAGAGAAGCAGGAGAGAATCATGAAGATCACACTGGTGACGGTAGGAAAAATCAAAGAAAAGTTTTATACGGATGCGATCGCAGAATATGCGAAGCGGTTAAGCCGTTACTGCAAACTCGAGATCGTTCAGGTAGCAGATGAAAAAACGCCGGATAAGGCGAGCGAGGCAGAAGAAATCCAGATCAAAGAAAAAGAAGGGAAACGGATCCTGGAGCAGATCAAGGATGGTGCTTTCGTCATTGCCCTTGCAATCGATGGAAAAATGCTGGATTCCGTGGAACTGGCGGAAAAGATCGATAAGCTTGGTGTTGGTGGAGTCAGTCAGCTGGTTTTTGTGATCGGTGGTTCCCTCGGACTCTCCAAAGCCGTGCTTGACCGTGCCGATTACCATCTGAGCTTTTCAAAGATGACATTCCCGCATCAGCTGATGCGGGTGATTTTGCTGGAACAGATTTACCGCAGTTACCGGATTATCCACAAAGAGCCGTATCATAAGTAACGGTATCATAAATCATGCTGCCGGTGGCGCAGCAAAGCAGTATACAGAGCAATCAGGTTTCAGAGGAAAGACCATGTAAAAAAAGGAGGAGATTTCATATGAAAAACTGGAAAAAACAGATTGCATTGGTTGTAGCAGCAGGACTTTTGATGGCAATGGGAGCCGTTACTGCATTTGCAAGTTCAAAGAGCAGGCTGGAAACGATCACAGATCTTTACTGGGGGGACGATGGAACAACTGCAAACTGGGAAACGGTAGAGGATGCTTATCAGTATGAAGTGCGTCTTTACTGTGAAGAAAGCCAGGTGGCAAGTGTCAAAACCAAAAAAGACTCTTATGACATGGAAAAGAAAATGACAAAAGAGGGAAATTACACGTTCCGGGTGCGCGCTCTGGCAAAATCAAATTCGAAGGAATTTACAGATGGATACTGGTCGGAAGATTCTGAGGAAACCTATATTGCGGCTGATTTTGCTGAACTGATCAAAAATGGCGGAAGTTCTTCCCAGTTAAAGAACGGAGGACCTGGAAAGAAAGAAGGCGAACAGGCGGCTGAAGAGAAAGAAGCTTCCGTTGTGTCCCAGGCGAAATGGATCCAGGAGGCAGGAAGCGGTCGCTGGTGGTATCAGAATGCGGATGGAAGCTATCCGGCAAATGGCTGGTGGCAGGACCTGGCAAACGGGATCTGGTATTTCTTTGATGCGCAGGGCTATATGCAGACGGGATGGATCGACTGGAACGGCAGCCGCTATTACTGCACGGGAAGCGGTGCCATGGCAGTCGGGGAATACACCATTGACGGTGCTGCATACCGGTTTGATGCTTCCGGTGCCCTGCAGGAGTAAAAAAAATGCGATAAAGAAAACATGGTATAGGATAACCGAATACAGCGCATTGTGCAGGAAACAATTGTGAACATAGACAAGGTCCGGGTATAAATCACCCCTTCCCTCATATATATTATGTAGGGGAGGGGTGATTTTTTGGATAAGCGGGAAGAACTGATCAAAATATTTTCGAAAGATATCCGGGTGATTTTAAAACAGGTCATGGTGGATTTTGACCAGGTGCAGGAAATACGTCTGCGGGTCCATGCGCCGCTTCTGATGATTTGGAATAATCACGAGTATTACATTACGCCGGAAGGAAATTTAAGTACGCGGGCCGAAGAGGCGTATCTGGTGACGCGGGAAGCATTGAAAGAAACGTTGGACTATATGAGCAATTATTCGCTGTATGCCTTTGAAGAAGAAATAAAACAGGGATTTATCACGATCCAGGGAGGACACCGCATCGGCATTGCCGGAAAAACCATCATTGATGAACATGGAATCCGCAGTATGAAATTTATTTCCTTTATCAATGTACGTCTCTCCCATCAGGTGAAAGGATGTGCAACGGTACTGTTGCCGTATCTGTATGACCAGGAAACCCTCTTTCATACCCTGATCATATCGCCTCCACGCTGCGGAAAAACCACACTTCTCCGTGATATTATCCGTCAGGTGTCCAATGGAGGACCTGGACATGCAGGGCTTACCATTGGCGTGATCGATGAACGGTCGGAAATTGGTGCCTGCTATCAGGGAATTCCGCAGAATGAACTCGGAATCCGGACGGATATTCTGGATTGCTGTCCGAAAGCACAGGGGATGATGATGCTGATCCGAACCATGTCGCCGCAGGTGATCGCGGTGGATGAGATTGGAAGCCGGGAAGATCTGGAAGCGATCGAATATGTCATGAATTGCGGCTGTAAGCTGGTTGCCACGGTTCATGGAAGTTCGATTGAGGATATCAAACAAAAACCGGTGCTTCGGAAGATGGTGCTGGAAAAATGGTTTGAGCGCTATGTGATTTTAAATAACAGGGGGAAAATTGGCAATATCGGAGAGATTTATGATTCCAGGGGCTGCAGGCTGTATCCGGTAGGAGGTGAATGCTTTTGAGTATTCAGGGATGGATGAAGGTATTGGGGGCGGCCTGTATTCTATGGGGAGCAGCAGGGACCGGAATCTGGTTTGCCGGAAGATATAAACAGCGGATCCAGGAACTGGAGCAGCTGAAACAGATGGTCTTTTTGTTAAAAGGGCAGATCCTCTATGCCAGTGCACCGCTCCCGGAAGCATTGGAGACAGTCGGAAAGCGGGTAGACGGAATCCTGGGAAAATTGTTTCAGGAAACTGCAGCCAGTCTGCAACAACAGCCCGGAGATCCATTCCCGGTAATCTGGAAACGATGTGTTTCCGAAATATCCGGGCACAGCGCACTTTCAAAAATGGACATGCAGGCGCTTGAAAATCTGGGGGATCATCTTGGATTTCTGGACCGGGAAACTCAGGAACGGACACTGCTTCTATATCTGGAACAGGTAGATGCCCAGCTTGAGGTTTTAAGGGAACACCGCCAGGAACGCTGCAGACTGTATACAAGCCTTGGAGTTATGGGCGGCTTATTTCTTGCAGTAATCCTGGTCTGATGGAGGATCCATATGGGAGTAAATCTGATTTTTCGCATTGCCGCAGTCGGGATTTTAGTATCTGTGATCTGTCAGGTACTGCGGCACAGCGGGCGGGAAGAACAGGCATTTCTGACCAGTCTTGCTGGTCTTGTACTGGTGCTGTTCTGGCTGGTGCCTTATATTTATGAGTTATTTGAAACCATGAAAAATCTGTTTGCCTTATAAAAATTGTAACTGCGGGGTGTCTGGCAGTTACAGATCGTGTTTCTATAGCAAATGTCTGGCAGGGGTTGATATGTCGGTTGTAACAGTAGGAATTATCGGAATTGCGGCAGTGCTGATGGCAGTTCAGCTAAAAAGCATGAAGGGCGAATATGGGCTGTATCTGGTCATGGCGGCTGCCTGTGTGATCTTTTTTTACGGAACACTGAGGCTTCGCGTGATCCTTGACGGCTTAGGGAAAATCCAGGCCATGATCCGGCTCAATCCGGTCTATTTAAATACGCTTTTAAAAATGACCGGAATTACTTATATTGCGGAATTTTCTTCCGGAATCTGCAAAGATGCAGGATATGGAGCGTTGGGAAATCAGATTGAGATATTTGGAAAATTGTCCATTCTGGCAGTAAGTCTTCCGGTCATTCTGGCACTGTTGGAGACACTGCAGGGGTTTCTGGTATGAAGCGGGGGAGCAAAGGCAAAGTGCTGCGTCTGTTCGTAGCTGTTCTGACGATTTCGGTGTGCATGTTGGGGGCTTCGGCTGAATATGCATGGGCGATGGGGGAGTCTCCGAACGTGCTGGCAGCAGATAGGGCTTTCAATGTCTGGAATGTATCTGGGTTTCATAATGCCGGGATTGTGGTCGGGCAGAAAAACGGGAGCACAGATGGAGAGAAAACCGGACTGGGGTCAGAGTCTGCGCTTCCTCTGGACGAGCTTTCCGGTCTGGATGAGATTGAGGAATATCTCAAACAAGAACTGGGTGGAGGGGAGCACCGGCTTACGTTTCGTGAACTGATGAAAGCATTGGCATCCGGAGATACAAAAACAGCTGCTTCTCTCTGCCTGGAAGGACTGTGGCAGCAGCTGTCTGGCGAATTGCAGGGGAAAAAAAGTATGGCAGTCAGCCTGTTGGCACTTGGACTTTTCGGTGCGATGTTTACAGGTTTTTCCGAGGTGTTTTCCGGAGATTCCACGGTAGAAACCGGATTTTTTTTGACTTATTTGATGGTATTTGCAATTTTGGCGGCTGCATTCAAAGAAAGCTCTGAGGCTGCTTCGCGGATCCTGGATGGGCAGGTCCAGTTTATGAAAGTACTGCTTCCTTCTTATTTTACGGCAGTGGTCTGGTCTGGTGCCGGACTTTCTTCGGCTGCCTGGTATGAACTGGCGCTGTTTTTGATCGCCGGGGTACAGCGGCTTTTTGGAGGATTATTACTCCCGCTGGCACGCATTTATTTTCTGTCTGTTATGGTTGGTTCCATGATCAAAGAAGATCTGTGTTCCCGGATGCTGGATCTTTTAAAAACAGGGATCTGGTGGGCAAGCCGGTCCCTGTTTGGAATCGTACTTGGGTTTCAGCTGATTCAGGGAATGGTGCTTCCTTATGCAGATGCAGTAAAAAATGCCGGAATGCAAAGGCTTTTGCAGGCAATTCCGGGAATCGGAGATGGAGCCGGGGCAGTGACCAGACTGATGCTGGGTTCCGGTGTATTGATCAAAAATACCATGGGAGCCGCGGCGGTATTGCTGTTACTCTTATGTTCCATAGTGCCGTTGGCAAGATTGTTTGTGATGTACCTGCTTTACCGTGGAATTGCAGCTGTCTTGCAGCCGGTGGCAGATAAGCGGCTGATTTCCTGCTTGAGTGGTGTGGCAGAAGCCCAGAAAATGCTTCTTGTGGTGGCAGCATCCGGATTCTTGCTGTTTGCGGTCACGATAGCGCTGATCTGTCAGGGAACAAATGCGGTTTATCTGGCATCGTAAAATTTGGAGGGAGTAAAGTGTCAGCAGTTTATGAATGGATCCGCAATCTGACAGCACTTTTCCTCTTTTTTTCTGTCGTGGAAAATCTGTTGCCAGGGAAAAAATACGGGAAATACATACGCCTGTTTGCTGGTATGGTTCTGATCCTTTTGGTCGTGGAGCCGCTGACGAACCATCTTGATCTGGAAGAGGTTCTGGCACGCAGCTATGAGAGTCTGCTCATTCGTGAAGAAGCCGGGGGACTCGAAGCAAACTTCAATGAAATAGAAAAAGAACGCGTGACGCAGATTCTGAAGCGTTATGAGGAGACAGTTTGTCAGGACATCCGGAAACTGGCAGATGCATGCGGCATGAAGCCTGTTGATTGTAACGTAAGTATAGACGGAGAAGAAAACAGTGCAAAATTTGGAGCAGTAAAGAGCATCTCAATTGTGTTGCAGGAAGAGTCTGATGCAGAGAGTACCAAAAAACTGTTAAAAAAAATTCAGGAATATTATGGTCTGGAGGAAAACTATGTGGAAATTCAAATTGCCGGAGGGAAAAGATCGGTGGATCTTTCTGCTGACCATAGGCGTGATTCTCTGTATTCTGGCGTTTCCGGTGGGGAATAAAGAAAAGCGGATGTTGTCTCCGACTCCCGGATATGCGGACACTTCAGAAAATACACAGACCGTGTCACAGGATGCGGCAGCCTACGAGAAAAAACTGGAACTGCGCGTAAAAGAACTGCTGCGCAATGTTTCCGGTGTAGGGGAAGTCGATGTGATGATCGTATTAAAATCTTCCTCTGAAAAAGTGATTCAGGTAGATAACAGCAGTTCCAAATCCGTGACAACAGAAAAGGGAAACGGAATGGACCGCTCGGTGGAAACCATGGATCAGGAACACAGTACAGTACTTACGGGGAGCGGCAGTGGTCAGGAACCAATTGTCTCCAAGGAAGTTTACCCGGAGATCGAAGGAATCGTGATCAGTGCAGATGGGGGAGGGAGTGCATCGGTCCAGGCGGAGATTTCCGGGGCCATGGAAGCATTATTTGGCCTTCCGGCGCATAAGATAAAAGTGCTAAAGCGGGTGGAGTAAAAGAAGGAGCGTCGGTATGAAACTGAAACGGGAAGAAACATCCAAACAGAACAACATGAAAAAACTGTTTCGCAGAAACCAGATCATCATTACGACCCTGGCCATCATGATCGCGGCTGCCGGATATTTGAATTATGCGGGAAAACGGGAACTGGAAGCCAGCACCGGAGATGAAATTTACCAGGCCGGCATGTTTGACATTTCACAGGAAGATCTGCTGAAAGAAAACCAGAAGAACAGTTTGGAGGGAGCAGGCATGATTGAGGAAGCGCAGCCGCAGGCAGAAGGCTCCATGCTTCAGGCAGAAGCCTCGCAGACAGAAATTCAGACGCAGGAAAATACGCTGGCAGAGGCAGAGCAGGGAGCAGAACTCGCTGAAATTGACAGCTGGGACAGCGGAGAGGAAGCCGGAATCGAGAATCCGGGAGAGGCAGTTCTGACGAGCGGTCTTACCGTATCGGATTACATAGCAAACGTGCAGTTAAACCGGGAACAGATCCGGGCAAGAAATAAAGAAACGTTAAATTCAATCATCAGCAACACCAACATCGATGAAGCTGCGAAGCAGGAAGCGATTCAGAACATGATCACCATGACTGCAGTTGCAGAAAAAGAAAATGCAGCAGAGACCCTTTTGCAGGCACGCGGGTTTGCAGATCCGGTTGTAAGTCTGACGGATGGAAAAGTCGATGTTGTGATCAATGCGCCTTCCATCACCGATCAGCAAAGAGCCCAGATCGAGGATATCGTGAAGAGAAAAACGGAAGTTGGAGCGGAGAATATCATTATCACGCTGCTGAACCTGGAAGACTAAATTGGAAATGGGAAACCGAATTGGAAAGACTGAAAATCCCCTTTGCAAAACACCCCAGATTTGCTATACTATAGGAAATAGAGAATCTGGACAGCAGTGGGAGTTGTAAGAAACAGCTGCTGCACCGGGCTGATCTGAGGAGGGAATACTGTGGCAGAGTTAGAAGGAAGAAATACGCATAAATTATATGAAAAAGAGATGATGGGCGAGGTTCGTATTGCAGATGAAGTTGTAGCGATCATTGCCGGACTGGCAGCTACCGAGGTAGACGGCGTGGATTCCATGGCTGGCAACATTACCAACGAGCTGGTTGGAAAACTCGGCATGAAAAATCTGTCCAAGGGTGTTAAGGTAGAAGTGACTGAGGAACATGTATCGGTAGATTTATCTTTAAACATCAAGTACGGCTACAACATTCCGGATGTCAGCGAACGTGTACAGGATCGTGTAAAATCTGCAATTGAGAACATGACCGGTCTTACCGTACTGGATGTTAATATCCGGATTGCAGGAGTGAACATCAACGAGCAGTAACTGTAAGCTGCAGGAACGAGTTGAAAAATTGCATAAAAGTTAAACATGAATGGAAATATCGTAAAAAGAGGTCTGCCTGGAAATGGTATGGCCTCTTTTTTGCTGTCATACGCATGACAAAATATCCGTGATGAACATTACATATAAAGAAAACATAAAGAAATGTGACAATAAAATATCTATGGTTACATTTTGTAAAAAATAGTGCTATAATCCATGCTTGATTCATCAAGAGAAGAACTATTGCAGATTTATTTTCTGCAATTACAAATGAAAAAAAGGAGGAAATGGAAATGAATCTTGCATTTTGTATTCCGTTTGCAGGACTTCTGCTTTGCATTGCGGTTCTCCCGTTGGTAAAAGCAGAATGGTGGGAAGCACACCAGCCGCATGCAGTTATATTCTGGTCGCTGCTGTTTGTGCTGCCGTTTGCATTCGTTTATGGACCAGGACAGGCTTTTGAGAAAGTGTTAGAGTGTATCGTCGATGATTATCTGACCTTTATCATTCTGCTGTTCGGCCTTTTTTGTGTTTCTGGTAATATCACCCTGGAAGGAGATCTGGCTGGTTCCCCGCGGATCAATGTGGGTCTTCTTCTGATCGGAACCATGCTTTCGAGCTGGATCGGAACAACCGGTGCCAGCATGCTGATGGTGCGTCCGATCATTAAGATGAATGCGTGGAGAAAACGGAGAAGTCATATCATGGTCTTCTTTATTTTCCTGATCTCCAACATTGGAGGCTGTCTGACACCGATCGGCGATCCGCCTCTTTTAATGGGATTTATGCGTGGGGTTCCATTCTTCTGGAGCCTGCATTTGTTACCGGTGCTGTTATTTAATGTTGTGATTTTACTGACTGTTTTTTATTTCCTGGACCGCAGGGCTTACCGGAAAGATATCGCAGAAGGCTTAAAGCCGGATATCAGCAAGCCGGGTACTGAGGTTCACATTATGGGACTTCATAACCTGATCTTTCTGATTATGATCGTTGCAGCCGTAATTTTAAGCGGAACCCTTCCGGGGATGGCAGCATTCCAGGATGCAGAGGGCGCTGTGCGCGGAATTCATCTGTTTGGGGAAGTAACGCTGACTTACCCGGCACTGATCGAGGTTGTGATCATTCTGGCAGCAGCATGGTTATCCTTTCAGACAACCAGTCCGGAAATCCGCAGAAAGAACCACTTTACATGGGGAGCAATCCACGAGGTTGCGGTATTGTTTGTGGGAATTTTCATCACCATGCAGCCGGCCCTTATGATCTTAAAGGCGAATGGTGCAAGCCTTGGTCTGACCAAACCGTTTGAGATGTTCTGGGCAACGGGATGCCTCTCCAGTTTTCTGGATAATACACCGACCTATCTGGTCTTCCTCACGACAGCCGGAGCCCTTGGGTTTACGGAAGGCATGCCGACAATCCTCGGTACCGTTCCGATCGCCATGCTGGAAGCAATCTCCTGCGGTGCAGTCTTCATGGGCGCCAATACTTACATCGGCAATGCACCGAACTTTATGGTAAAATCGATTTCAGATGAGAATGGTATCCGCATGCCTTCGTTTTTCGGATATCTGCTCTGGGCGGTTTCATTTCTGATTCCGGTATTTATTCTGGACATGCTGGTATTCTTTTTATAAGGAGGGAAAGAGACTATGGAATATACACAGGAAAGTCTCCGTGAGCTTGCGGAGCGCATCTATGATCTGGATGCAGAAGTTTACAGCTGTCTTGGCTCTTCCCTTGGCCGTGTGTTCAACCGTGACCGGGAACGCTGTGTAACAGAAATGGTGCGGCTGATGATGCAGCGTGACAGCGGCCACCAGTTGCGCAGTGAGCTGGCACTGATCAGTAATATGGCGCGGACGATTCCAGATAAGGAAAGCCGTTCCATGATCATGCGGGAATACACCAGTATTCTGCATGAGATCATCGCTCTGCCGACCAGCTTTGGCGGCGGCGATGTGCTGGATCAGAACATGGCAAGTTTAAATACCTTAAATCTGGAGAAACGTTTCTCTGGAAACGATCATCTGGTTATCTGCATCAGCCGTACGTATGGCTGTGCCGGAAATGAGATTGGTTTTACCCTGGCAGACCGTTTGCGGATCAATTATTATGATGCGGAAATCTTTTCAGCCGTTTTGAAACGTCTGGAAGCAGAAAAAGATGAAGTAGTAGATAAAGCCGGATATCCGGGAAAAACGATTGATAAAGCGGATCAGGAAGCAGCATTTTCCAAACCGCAGAAACTGACACTGAAAGCCTGGGCGGCAGGGTTTAACCGTTATCATGGCCTGAGCAAGCGGGACGCGGTATTCTTTAACCAGAGTGATCTGATCTGCGATATGGCTAAGAAGGAGGACTTTATCGTGATGGGACGCTGTGCCGATGTGATCCTGACCAATAACCAGATCCCGCATATCAGCATCTTTATCACGGCTCCGTTTGAGCAGCGGCTGCACCGTACCATGGAAGTGCACCCGGATTTGAATGAGAAGCAGGCAAAACATCTGTTAAAACAGTTAGACCGCCAGCATCAGAATTATTACCGCTTCTTTACCGGAAGAAAATGGGGCAACGCTGCGAACTATGATCTGTGTTTAAACAGTGCGGCCTATGGTATCGACGGTTCCGTTGATTTTATCCTCCGGATGCTGGACCGGGAAGGAAAGATGAATTCCCCGGAGTAAGGATATTCATGGAATGCTCCACGGGTGGCAGCAGTTTGTGAAACAGAACGATGCGGGATCCAGGTGGACAGAACTGTCATTTGCTGTGGAACAGCACGATTCCGCCGATGGCAATCAGCGCACCGAGGAGTTTTTTCCACTCGAATGCGGCTTTTTCCACTCCGAACCAGCCAAACAGTTCGATGGCATAAGCCACGATGATCTGTGTGACGACAATAAACAGGGTCGCTTTGGCCGGGCCGAGGCCGTCCATGCTGCGGACAACCGTGTAAGTGATAAAAGCCCCGAATATGCCGCCGAGCATCATGTACCAGGGGCGCACGGAAACGAGGGCAGAGACAGGAACCCGTTCGAAAAAAAACCAGAAGACCACGCAGGTAAAGAAAGCGCTGAGCTGGACCCATCCGGCAGACAGCCAGATACCGGTCTGACGGGTAAGTCCGGTGTTTAAGACACCCTGGACACTCATGAGGGCGCCTGAGATCAAGGCAATGAAAAATCCAAACATAAAATACCTCCCAAAATATAGCCGTACCGGTTCATTAGCACAATGGAGAAACATTAGCTAGTGTACCGGATGCGGCTGTTTTTATACCTTTTTTTGCGCCGGATAAAACAGCGTTGTGAAACTGAAAAAAATGTGGTATGATAATGCGTAAGATTGGAATCGGTATAAGCAGGAGGAAGAAAGATAGATGACCAGAAGAGAAATGCGTGAGCATTGTTTTAAGATCCTGTTCGGAGTAGAGTTTTACCCGACAGAAGAAATAAACGTTCAGGTGGAGCAGTATTTCGATGCACCGCAGGAGGACGATGTTGCGGATGACGGCAAGGAAGAAGTGCTTCATAACGTAGACATGAAAGAAGTAGACCGCACTTTCCTGACGGACCGTGTGGAAGGCATTGCCGGCAAGATCCCGGAACTGGATGCCCGCATCGACGAGGTGGCACAGGGCTGGAAGACCGGACGTATGGGAAAGGTAGAGCTTACCATTCTGCGTCAGGCACTTTATGAGATGTTATATGACAGCGAGGTGCCTTCCAAAGTTGCGATCAACGAGGCAGTAAACCTTGCGAAAAAATTTGGAGGAAAGGATTCACCGGCGTTTATCAATGGTGTTTTGGCAAAGCTGGTAACCGAGGAATAATATGGCCAGTGTATATTCTGTTTCCCAGGTGAATTCCTACATCAAGAATATGTTTGCCCAGGATTTTGCCCTCAGCCGGATCACGGTGCGGGGCGAGGTCTCAAACTGCAAGTATCACACATCAGGACATATTTATTTTACGCTGAAGGATGGGACCGGAACTCTGGCGGCAGTGATGTTTGCCGGCCAGAGGAAAGGTCTCTCTTTTCAGTTACAGGAAGGGCAGCAGGTTGTGGTGACCGGCTCGGTCGACGTTTATGAGCGGGACGGCAAATACCAGCTTTACGCAAAAAAGATCGAGAAAGAGGGCCGCGGGGATCTGTACCAGCGCTTTTTAAAACTGCGTGATGAGCTGGAAGAGATGGGCATGTTTGCACCGGAATACAAGCAGCCGATCCCAAAGTATGCGAGAACCGTAGGTGTGGTAACGGCATCTACCGGTGCTGCGATCCGGGATATCATGAATATCACAGCCAGAAGAAATCCGTATACGCAGCTGGTCTTATATCCGGCCCTGGTACAGGGAGCCGGGGCGGCAGAGTCTGTCGCAGCAGGAATCCGTACATTAGACAGAATGGGGCTGGATGTTCTGATCGTAGGGCGCGGAGGCGGTTCCATTGAGGATCTCTGGGCATTTAATGAAGAAGTCGTAGCGCGGGCAATCTTTGACTGTGCGACTCCGGTTATCTCTGCAGTGGGGCATGAAACAGATGTCACGATCGCAGACTATGTGGCGGATTTGCGTGCCCCGACACCGTCGGCAGCAGCGGAGCTTGCCGTGTTTGATTACCGGCAGTTCGAAGCAGCCTGTTTCTCTTATCGGGCGGGACTTGCGCAGGCGATGGAGCGGAAAACCGAGCTTTTGCGTTATCGCACAGAGCAGTATCGTCTGCAGCTTAAGCTTCATGACCCGGAGCGGAAACTGCGGGAGCAGAAGCAGCGCCTGGCTGATACAGAGTATGCCTTAAGACGTGCCATGGAACAGAAAATAACAGAAAGCCGGCACCGGCTGGCACTTCTTGGCGGGAAGCTGCATGGGCTGTCGCCGCTTGCAAAAATCAGCAATGGCTTTGGCTTTGTGACAGACGAAAAAGGTGAGCGCCTTACGCATGTCAGCCAGACAGCTCCTGGCGGGGAGATCACGCTGCGTATTACGGACGGAAAAATCCGGGCTAAGGTGCTTGAAACAGAAGCTTATCATACAGAGCGTGAAGCATAACACATGCTGGATGGGAAGCGTTTGATCCATGATAAAACGACATGGAAATCTGGCGTGTTGGAAGCAGAACATATGCCACGCAAAAAAGGAGCGGACATGGAAAAATCAATCGAACAGACTTTTGCAGAGCTGGATGAGCTCATGGAAAAACTGGAGTCTCCGGATACAAGTCTGGAAGAGTCATTTGCCTGCTATGAGGCAGGCATGAAGCTGGTGAAAGCTTGCAGTGATAAAATCGATAAAGTAGAAAAGCAGATGATCATCCTGCAGGGAGGGGCAGAGGAAGATGGAGATGCATGAAGAACTGAAGAAGAGAACCGGAGAGGTAGAAACGGTTGTTGAGCGTTATCTGCCCAAGGAAGAAGGACACCAGAAAACCATTTTTGAGGCCATGAACTACAGCGTACGGGCTGGTGGAAAACGTCTGCGCCCTATGCTGATGGAAGAAACGTACCGGCTGTTTGGCGGAAAAGAACAGGCTGTGGAGCCTTTTATGGCAGCGATGGAGATGATCCATACTTCTTCTCTGATCCACGATGATCTTCCGTGCATGGACAACGATGAACTGAGAAGAGGGCTTCCGACTACCTGGAAAAAGTTCGGTTATGATATGGCTGTGCTTGCGGGAGACGCCCTGATGATCTATGCGTTTGAGACCGCATCCAAAGCCTTTGCCATGACACAGTACCCAGAGCGGGCAGCAAGGGCGATTGGCATTCTGGCAGAAAAGACTGGTATTTATGGTATGATCGGCGGTCAGGTGGTCGATGTGGAACTGACCGGAAAACCGATCCCGCAGGAAAAACTGGATTTCATCTACCGGTTAAAGACTGGAGCACTTCTGGAGGCTTCCATGATGATCGGTGCCATTTTAGGCGGTGCTTCGGAAGAAGAAATCCGTCGTGTGGAGGAGATTGCAGCGGCAGTCGGTCTGGCTTTCCAGATCCAGGACGATATCCTGGATGTGACAAGCACCAGTGAAGAACTTGGAAAACCGGTCTTAAGCGATGAGAAAAACCAGAAAACCACATATGTAACGCTGGTTGGCCTGGACCAGGCAAGAGAAGATGTGGCAGAGATCTCATCCCGTGCGGTAACACTGCTAAAGCAGCTGCCGGGCCAAAATCCGTTCCTTGAAAATTTGATTACGATGCTCGTGGAGCGGAAAAAATAAGAACGATAGGTAACATGCCGTAACTGGGAACACAGCGGGCAGTTACAAATTACTTTAGGGAAGAAACAGGGAGTTGCAAAAACCATGATTCTGGAACACATTGAAGGTCCGTGGGACGTGAAAAAATTAAACACGGAGGAGCTTAAGACTCTGGCAGCAGAGATCCGGCAGTTTCTGATCGAAAAGATCAGCGTGACCGGCGGACATCTTGCGTCCAATCTGGGCGTAGTGGAGCTGACCATTGCTTTATATCTGGCATTTGACCTGCCAAAGGATAAAGTCATCTGGGATGTGGGGCATCAGTCGTATACCCACAAGATCTTAAGCGGACGCCGGGAAATGTTTGATGAACTGAGGCAGTACGGGGGAATGAGCGGGTTTCCAAAACGCAAGGAAAGCCCATACGATTCCTTTGATACCGGACACAGTTCCACATCCATTTCCGCTGGTCTTGGCATTGCCCAGGGGCGGGATCTGTTAGGCGAGAATTATGCAGTCATTTCCGTGATCGGCGACGGAGCCCTGACCGGCGGTATGGCTTACGAGGCATTGAACAATGCGGCTCACCTGAAAAAGAATTTTATCATTGTATTAAACGACAATAACATGTCCATCTCAGAAAATGTGGGCGGCATGTCAAAATATTTAAGCGGTCTGCGTTCCGGAACCAGATACAATGCACTGAAACGTCATGTATCGGAGACATTGTTAAAAGTTCCAGTGGTTGGTGCCAGCCTGGTAGAGCAGATCAGCCGCACCAAAGACAGCATCAAGCAGCTGGTCATTCCGGGAATGCTCTTTGAGAACATGGGCGTGACTTACCTGGGACCTGTGGACGGGCACGATATCAAAGCCATGGTGAAAACGTTCCGGGAAGCCCGGAGAATGGACCATGCAGTGCTGGTGCATGTGCTGACCAAGAAAGGAAAAGGGTATGCTCCGGCAGAAAAAAATCCGTCCCGTTTCCATGGAATCGATCCGTTTGATATTGCAACCGGAAAGTCATTGAAGGAAAAGGTTTATCCTACGTACACGGATGTATTCTCCAAAGAAATCTGCCAGCTTGCGGAAACCGAAAAACGACTGGTTGCGGTCACGGCAGCCATGCCGGATGGAACGGGACTGAAAGCGTTTTCCAAACAGTACCCGGAGCGTTTCTTTGATGTGGGAATCGCGGAACAGCATGCGGTGACCTCTGCGGCTGGTATGGCGGCAGCCGGTCTGAAACCGGTGGTTGCCGTCTATTCCTCGTTTTTGCAGAGAGGATTTGACCAGGTGCTTCACGATGTCTGCATTCAGAACCTTCCGGTTGTCTTCGCACTCGACCGTGCCGGACTGGTCGGAAGTGACGGGGAAACGCATCAGGGAATTTTTGACCTGTCCTATTTAAGCTGTATTCCCAATATGAGCATTATGGCTCCGAAAAATTTATGGGAGCTTCAGCAGGAACTGGAGTTTGCAGTCTGCCATTACGACGGTCCGATCGCAATCCGTTATCCGCGCGGGCAGGCATACCGCGGATTAAAGGAGTTTGCCCAGCCGATCGAGTACGGAAAGGGTGAAATGCTTTACGAAGGCAGCCGCATTGCCCTGCTGGCAGTCGGAAGCATGGTCAGCACGGCGCAGCATGTGCGGGAAAAATTAAAGGATGTTGGTTTTGACTGCACGCTTGCCAACGGTCGTTTTATCAAGCCGGTGGATTATGAACTGGCAGACCGGCTGGCAGCAGCGCATGAACTGCTCGTAGTATTGGAAGAAAATGTGCTTCAGGGCGGATATGGTTTACAGGTGAAGGCTTATGTGCAGGAACGTTACCCGCAGGTAAAAGTTTTGAATATCGCACTTCCGGATGCGTATGTGGAACATGGCAATGTATCGGTTCTGCGCGAGGAACTGGGCATTGACAGTGATTCTGTGATCCGAACGATGCGAAATGCCTGGAAACCGCTGGATGAGAGGTTGTCTGCCATGCAGTCTCATGAAAAAACGCAAACAACCCAGGAATAAAACCGGAAGAAGAGTCGGAAAGAAAAGCGAAAACAAAACTGGAAACAAAACAGAAAGTCAGCAACAAAACTGGGACAAACAGAAACAAATTCAGAGAGAAAACCAGAAACAGAAAGAGGAAGATACATGAAAGAAAGACTGGATATCCTGATCGTGAATAAAGGTCTTGCCGCTTCCAGAGAGAAAGCGAAAGCCATTATCATGTCGGGCATCGTTTATGTAGATGGACAGAAGGAAGATAAGGCAGGCTCCATGTTTGAGGAGACGGCAAACATCGAAGTGCGCGGCGCAACCTTAAAATACGTCAGCCGCGGCGGCCTGAAGCTGGAAAAGGCCATGACGCACTTTGGAGTGAAATTAAAAGATAAGATCTGTATGGACGTGGGCTCTTCCACGGGAGGGTTTACCGACTGCATGCTGCAGAATGGCGCGGTGAAGGTCTATGCGGTGGATGTGGGACACGGTCAGTTAGACTGGAAGCTCCGCAACGATCCGCGGGTGGTGTGTATGGAAAAAACGAATATCCGTTACGTCACCCCGGAAGACATCGCGGATCAGATCAATTTTTCTTCCATCGATGTTTCCTTTATCTCCCTGACAAAAGTCTTAGGACCGGTGAAGGCGCTTCTTGCGGATGACGGACAGATCGTCTGCCTGATCAAACCGCAGTTTGAAGCAGGACGGGAGAAGGTCGGAAAGAAAGGCGTGGTCCGTGAAAAGAGCACGCACCTGGAAGTCATTGAGAAAGTGATCGAATTTGCAGTAAGCATTGGATTTGAAATTTTGAACCTGGAGTATTCTCCGATCAAGGGGCCGGAAGGCAATATCGAATATCTGCTTTATCTTCAGAATCATACCGATGGACAAACCTACACGGAGTATCAGGTCGACGCAAAAGCCATTGTCGATGCGGCTCACGGAGAACTGGACAAATAACAGGAGAGTTTATGAAACATTTTTATCTGATCGCGAATCCGTCGAAACCAGGAGCTTTGGATACAGCGGAAAAAATAGAAAAAGAACTGATTCGCCGCGGCGCATACTGCACGCATAACCGGGGGTATACAAGGGCGGATCAGGTTCCGTCTGACACGGAGTGTGTGATCACACTTGGCGGAGATGGTACCCTGATCCAGGCATCCAGAGATCTGATCAGCCTCGATCTTCCCATGATGGGAATCAATATGGGGCATCTGGGCTACCTGACCCAGGTGTCGCGGGAGGAAGCCCTCGACCCGGTACTGGATGCCCTTTTGACCGATTCTTTTACATTGGAAAAGCGCATGATGCTGGAAGGCAGTGTGGTAGGGGCAGAAAAAGAAGTCAAAGGCATTGCTTTAAATGAGATCGTTCTGACCAGACAGGATGTATTGCAGGTACTGCATTTCCAGGTTTATGTGAATGGAGTATTTTTCAACGAATATATGGCAGACGGAATCATTGCGGCAACCCCTACAGGTTCTACTGCGTATAATTTGTCAGCAGGCGGACCGATCGTGGCGCCTGGGGCGCAGCTGATGCTTTTGACTCCGATCTGTTCCCATTCCCTGAACGCGAGAAGCATTGTGCTTTCTCCGGAGGACCGCGTCAGCATCCGACTGGTAAAATGGAGCGGCGGCAGATCGTATTCGGCAGTATTTGACGGAGACCAGGCATTTCCGCTCCATTATGGGGAACGGCTGGAGATTAGCCGGGCACCGAAATATACTACCCTGATTCAATTAAAAAATGTATCATTCCTTGAAAATATCAGACAGAAAATGGACCGCATTTAACGGAGGGAACAGATGAAACTGGAACGTCACAGCAAAATTGTGGAACTGATCGGAAAATATGAGATTGAAACCCAGGAAGAACTGGCAGAGCGCCTGAATCAGGAAGGGTATAAGGTGACCCAGGCTACCGTTTCCAGGGATATCCGGGAACTGAAACTAACCAAAGTCCAGTCGGAAAACGGACGGCAGCGCTATATGGTCATGCAGAACCAGGCGGCTTTCAGTGACAAATATATCCGCATCTTAAAAGATGGATATGTTTCTATGGATATGGCACAGAATATCCTTGTGATCAAAACGGTGTCCGGCATGGCAATGGCAGTGGCAGCAGCACTGGATGAGATCCATTTTCATGAGATCGTTGGCTGCATCGCTGGAGATGACACCATCATGTGTGCGGTTCGCAGCGTGGACGACACGATCCTTTTAATGGATAAACTGAAAAAACTGATCTTGGCCCGATAGGCAAAAGGAGGGGCGGCAATGCTTTTGGAACTGCATGTAAAAAATCTGGCGCTGATCGAGGCGGCAGATGTGGAACTGGAAGATGGCTTAAATATCCTGACCGGTGAGACCGGTGCAGGAAAGTCCATCATGATCGGGTCAGTCAACCTGGCGCTTGGCCAGAAGGCTTCGAAGGAGATGATCCGAAACGGCGCGGAATATGCGTATGTGGAACTCGTGTTTTTGGTGGATCCACAAAAAAAAGAAGCGCTCCGGGCACTGGATGTCGTACCGGATGAAAACGGCATCCTGATCATCAGCCGCAAGATCATGGCATCCCGCAGTATGAGCCGTATTAACGATGAGACGGTTACGGCGGCCAGGTTAAAACAGATCACGTCTCTTCTGATCGATATTCATGGACAGCATGAGCATCAGTCTTTGCTTCACGCATCAAAACATCTGGAAATTCTGGATACCTACGCAAAATCCCGTGTTCTTGAGCTGAAATTGCAGACAGAGTCTCTTTATAAAGAATATACTTCCCTTAAGAAAGAATTGGATCAGCTTGTTACGGACAGTGAAAGCCGCAGAAGAGAGGCTGATTTTCTGCGCTTTGAGATCGAAGAGATTGAAAATGCCGGATTAAAAGAAGGGGAAGAGGAATTTCTTGCGGCAAATTATAAAAAATATGCAAATGCAAAGAGGATCATCGAAAACCTTTCGGCTGCATACCGCGCGGTGGATTCGGAAAGTGTGGGAAATGCCCTGCATGAGGTCAGCGAGGTGGCAGAATTTGACCCGGAATTAAAAGCAATCCAGGATCAGCTTTACGATGCGGAGGCGGTGTTAGCGGATGCCCATCATGCAATCGGGGAATACTTAGGACAACTTGATTTTGATGAAGCATCGTTTCAGGAAACGAAAGAGCGTCTTGATCTGATCCGCGGGCTGCAGGCAAAATATGGAGAAAATATAGAAAAGATCCAGAAATCCCTGGAAGAAAAGAAAAAACGTCTGGAGCAGCTGGAGCATTTTGATGAGTACCGCGCCAGAATGGAACAGGAATACAAAAAGACAGAAGAAAAACTGGAGACAGTGAGTGCAAAATTGTCGAAAGTCCGCAGGGAAGAAGCGAGAAAACTGACGGAAAAAATCCGCGAGGGACTGATTGACTTAAACTTCCTGGATGTGCGTTTCTCGATGGAATTTAAGCGGCTGCCTCACTATACGGCGAATGGATTTGATGAGGCGGAATTTGTCATTTCCACAAACCCCGGAGAACCGGAGCGGTCGCTCGCCCAGGTGGCGTCCGGCGGTGAACTTTCCCGTATCATGCTGGCAATCAAGACGGTGTTAGCAGACAGCGATGATATTCCGACCCTGATCTTCGATGAGATCGACACGGGAATCAGCGGTCGCACGGCACAGAAAGTTGCGGAAAAACTGGCAGTGATCTCCAGAAACCACCAGGTGATCTGTATCACGCATCTTCCGCAGATCGCGGCAATGGCAGACTGTCATTTTGAAATTAAAAAATCAACAGACGGGGCAAGCACAAAAACCAGGATCAACCGGTTAAAAGAAGATGAGACGGTCACGGAACTGGCGAGACTTCTCGGCGGCGTCCAGATTACGGATGCGGTGCTTCAGAATGCCAGCGAGATGAAAAAACTGGCTAAGCAGACAAAGAAGTACAGGTAAGATGTTTGCAACTAAAAACTGACAGTGTGATTTTTCTATTCGGCACACATACTAGAAAGGAGCTTACAAAAGGCTCCTTTTTTCTTTGTTTCATAGAAAATCGGTAATTAGGTTCCATGATACAGGAATGAAACAGACGGCAGGTGAGACAACGGACAGGAGGAATGTGGAATGCGAAAAACACACAGGGCAGGAAGTTACTTTTACCGGATTCTTAACGCAGTATTCTGGAGCAGTCTGGTCTTTACAGCGGGATATGGCTGGTATTATACCGAACACCAGATCCCGGAACATTTCAGCATTGCAGAGGGAGAGGAAGAATCTATGGTGCTAGATCTGCCTTTTTATACTACCATACTGAGTGAGAGCGAGGCGGTCGTACTAAAGGGAGATTCCGGCATCCCACAGGACGAGATCCGGATCCGGCCGGACCAGGAATTCTCTCTCTATGCGGAAAAAGAAGGTCAGTTCCGTTTGGGTCTGAAGCTGTTTGGAGCAATTCCCTTTAAGCAGATCAGTGTGGACGTGGAGGATACCTGCTATGCAGTTCCCTGTGGCATGCCAGTGGGAATCTATTTGAAATCCAACGGAATTCTGGTGGTTGGAACCGGAAAAGTGACGGATGAAAACGGGAAAGAGGCAGAACCAGCTTACGGAATTTTGCAGTCCGGTGATTACATTGAGGCAATCAATGGGCAGCCGCTTTCGGACAAAGAAGCTCTGGTCACAAACTTAAACCATATGGGCGAGAGTGAGGCACTTTTGCGGGTACGGCGGGCCGGAAAGGAACTGGAGCTGTCTGTGGATACGGTAAAAACAGAGGACGGGAGCCGCAAACTGGGTGCCTGGGTGCGGGATGATACCCAGGGGATCGGCACCATGACGTACTTAGAGGAAGATGGAAGCTTTGGTGCACTGGGGCACGGGATCAGTGACAGTGATACTGGGCGGGTGGTAGAGATTGAGAACGGGGTGCTGTACGAGACCGAAATTCTGGGAATAGAGAAAGGAAGTGCCGGAAATCCTGGGGTGATGGCCGGTGTCATCTACTACGGTCCCGGATCCAGGCTGGGAAGTGTGGATCAAAATACCGATTGCGGGATATTCGGAACAGTGGATGAAAAATTTCGTCAGAAGATATTGGAACAGCCGGTTGAGGTGGGACACCGGCAGGACGTAAAAAAGGGCAAGGCCTGGATCCGCAGCTATGTTTCGGGAAGTGCCTGCGATTATGAGATAGAGATCCAGCGGGTTGATTACAGTCCGGCGCGGGAAAACAAGAGCCTGGTATTTCAGGTGACCGATGAACGGCTGTTGCGCCTTACGGGTGGGATTGTGCAGGGGATGAGCGGCAGTCCGATCCTCCAGAACGGGAAACTGGTCGGGGCAGTGACGCATGTATTTGTGAATGATCCGACAAAAGGGTACGGAATTTTTATGGAAAATATGTGTGCTCATTAGGAATGACAGCTTTGGATCGTCCTGGAAATTGGAAAGATTTCCTTGTAAATCACGCAATTGCCCGCTATAATGAACTTATTTAAGATTTATAATAGAAAGAGACCAGAGCGATGAAGAAAAAGAAGATTCCGGGTGTATTGCTGGCGATTGTCTGTGTGCTGTCCTTGGTGTCTGGCCGCGGCGGCAAGGCCAGTCCTGGTGCTGCCGGTGATTTTGACAGTGGCGTCCATGAACCGCTCAGCATATGCAGTCCGTTCCGTGATGTGAACGCATTCATCGAGGTCGTGCACAAGTACTATCCGGAAATCAATTTTGATTTCATGTCTTTTCCGTGCTTCGGGATATGCAGTATTTGCACGATGCATCGTTTGACAGCACTTTGCAGACGATGCGGGAAACCGGAGTGGCTTATTCCAATGTCATTCTGAATGGACAGGAATATTATTATGTACTGTACCAGATGGAAAATTTCGAATGGACGCTGCTGTTTCTTGTGCCATCCGCTTATGTCGCTACGAATACAGTACAGCTGGTGAACACGACAACAAGGCTGCTGCTGCTGATTACCGATGAGAAATCTTTCATTGAGAATGCACAGGCAGCATTCAAAAAAACAGAAATTACCCTGCTGCTTGCAAAATCCGAAACGGAGGCGAACGAATTACTGCGGAAGAATCCGGTGGACATTGCTTTATTGGGCAGTTGTCTCAAGGACGATACGCTTGCCGGAAATCTGCACCGGCTGCGGAACAAAACAGGAAACGCACTGCTGCTTTACTGATGCGATTACGAAGAACGGGAGTATCTTTCCGGGATTGCGGAAAACGGCGGTGTAGACGGTGTGCTGACTCGTCCTTTCTTCCTGTCTAACCTTGCAACTGTGATCGACCGGGTACATAGCGAAGTGCCTGCGGATGCGCCGGAGCGTGCTTCCATCCTAAACGGTATGCGTTTCCTCTGCGCGGAGGATAACGCCCTGAATGCGGAGATCCTGCAGGCGGCAAATCTGCGGGGGGCAGGCTGTTCATCGGTAGAAGACGACGCAACATAACAGAATAATTCCAGGTAAAAAGCGCTGCAGCAATGCGGCGCTTTTTTGTTTAACTTGGAAACGTTGTAAAAATATGAAAAAAATTCTCCACAAAGCGTTATATCTGACAGGATTCATTCGTCATAAAGTAGGAAAGCCGAACATGCAAGGCGGTCTGTCTGAGATGAAATGCAGACATGTCTGGAAAACAAACGGCGGAGCGACTGCAAAAACGCTGCATAAGATGATTCTGAGCGTTTGTCGAATTATGCGGGAAGCGTCGAATGGTGCGCCAGGACCTGGTTGTTCCCTTGCAAAGACGGCGTGTATAATACAAATTGTGTAACTATCCGTCATATAGATGGTATGTCGGATTTGGGGACAGGAGGAATGGATCATGGCAGAATTAAATATTGCGATTGCAGAAGATAACCCGTTAATGTTGGAATTACTGAGCAGTATACTGGAAGCAGAAGAAGGGTTCCATGTGGTCGGGAAAGCAGACAATGGAGAAGATGCCTATCAGATGATCATGGAGAAAAATCCGGATATTGTTCTTCTGGATGTGATTATGCCAAAGCTGGATGGGATTACCGTGCTGGAGAAGGTTCGTGCGGCAAAAGGCGGAAAAGATATGCCTTCCATCATTATGGTAACTGCTGCGGGAAATGAGACTGTGGCATCGGCAGCATTTCGGAATGGAGCCAGTTACTATATCTTAAAGCCGTTTGACCGGGAAGTTCTTCTCGACAAGATCCGTCTGGTTGCGGAGGAGCGTTTCCGTTCCAGAATGGTATCTTCCGTGCGGGAAAAACCGGCAGAAGCTTACCTGAATCATATCAATAAAGGAGATTACCTGCGTCAGAACCTGGAAGATGATGTCACACAGCTGCTTCACGAGATTGGAATACCAGCTCATATCAAAGGATATCAGTATCTGCGGGATGCGATTACGATTTCCGTAGAAGAACAGGATATGCTGGTTTCCGTGACCAAGGTTTTGTATCCCACGATCGCAAAGAAGCATGGAACTACGGCGAGCCGTGTGGAACGGGCAATCCGTCATGCCATTGAGGTGGCGTGGAGCCGCGGACAGCTGGAGATGATCCACGAGATTTTTGGTTATACGGTAAACAGCGGAAAAGGAAAACCTACGAACTCAGAATTTATTGCACTGATCACAGATAAGATCCGTCTGGATTATAAACGGGCTCTGTGATCTTTTGAGAAAACCTGCCTTGCGCCTGAAATTTTACAAAAAAGGAGATTTGTAAATAAGTAAAAATCAAATCAAAGTTTCATAAAGATTTTACTTCCTAAAACGGTATAAATCATGTATACTGATAAGTAAGACAGTCCGCTTGGGGGCAGACTGGTGCAGAGGAGGGGTTCGTATGAAGAACATATTATTTGTCGCATCAGAAGCAGTTCCATTTATCAAGACAGGAGGACTCGCTGATGTGGTTGGTTCTTTGCCAAAATGCTTTGACAAGGAGTACTTCGATGTCAGGGTTATGATACCAAAATATTTGTGTATCCCGGAAAAATGGCGCAATGAAATGACCTATATTGACCATTTTTATATGGATTATCTGGGACAGAGCCGTTATGTGGGAATCATGGAATATGTCTATGACGGCATTACCTTTTATTTTATTGACAATGAATCCTACTTTGGCGGTCCGAAGCCATATGGTGACTGGCTGTATGATCTGGAGAAGTTTTCTTTCTTCTGCAACGCGGCATTATCCGCACTCCCGGTTATCGGTTTTAAACCGGATGTAGTCCATTGTCACGACTGGCAGACTGGTCTGATCCCGGTTTACTTAAAGGACCGTTTCCGCGGCGGAGAGTTTTTTGCAAACATGAAATCCGTTATGACGATCCACAACTTAAAATTCCAGGGGGTCTGGGATGTTAAGACCATCCAGCGATTTTCCATGCTGCCGGATTATTACTTTACACCGGATAAGCTGGAAGCATACAAAGACGGAAACATGCTAAAGGGCGGGATTGTATTTGCAGATGCTGTTACCACCGTAAGCCAGACCTATGCAGAGGAAATCAAGATGCCGTTTTATGGCGAGGGTCTGGATGGTCTGATGCGTGCCCGTTCCGGCGATCTGCGCGGTATCGTAAACGGAATCGACTATGAAGAGTTTAATCCGGCGACCGATAAACTGATCGTACAGCCATATAATGCAAAGAATTTCCGCAAGGAAAAAGTGAAAAACAAAAAGCAGCTCCAGGCACAGCTGGGACTTCCTGTGGATGAAAAGAAATTCATGGTCGGCATTGTTTCCAGACTGACTGACCAGAAAGGTCTGGATCTGGTTCAGTGTGTGATGGATGAACTCTGCAGCGATGACATGCAGCTGGTAGTACTGGGAACCGGCGACGAAAAATACGAGAACATGTTCCGTCATTATGACTGGAAATATCATGACCGTGTATCGGCGCAGATTTATTATTCCAACGAGATGTCCCATAAGATTTATGCAGGCTGTGACGCATTCCTTATGCCGTCTTTGTTTGAGCCGTGTGGCTTAAGTCAGCTGATGGCACTCCGCTACGGCACTGTGCCGATCGTGCGCGAGACCGGTGGCCTGAAGGATACGGTAGAGCCTTATAATGAGTATGAGAGCCGCGGAACCGGATTCTCTTTCTCAAATTATAATGCACACGAGATGTTAGATACCGTTCGCTATGCAAAGTATATCTACTACAGTAAAAAGCGGGAATGGAACAAGATCATTGACCGTGCCATGGCAGCAGATTTCTCCTGGCAGCAGTCAGCATGCAAATACCAGGAACTTTATGACTGGCTGATTGGCTATTGATCCCAAGTGTTTGCCTGCGCAGGAAAGGAACGTTCCCGACAGGCGGTTGTGAAAGATCCAATGCAAACGTCTGCGTGCACAGCAACAAAACGAAAAAGGAAAGCAGGATTACAACATGGGATTTTGGGATAAACTGCTGAGTAACGAAGTACTGATCAGCGCCATTGTGGGCTGGACGGTTGCTCAGGTTTTAAAAACACTTATCGATTTTGGCTTGAATAAAAGCTTTACTCCGGAACGCCTTGTCGGATCCGGCGGCATGCCGAGTTCGCACTCTGCAACGGTCTGCGGGCTTACGACTGCGGCAGGACTTTGCTATGGAGTGGATTCGTTCCAGTTTGCCATCAGTTTTATTCTGGCTGCGGTTGTCATGTACGATGCCATCGGGGTCCGTCAGGAGACAGGAAAGCAGGCAAAATTGCTGAACCTGATCATGGAGCAGGACTGGTTTAACTTAAATAATCAGGAAATCCAGAAGCGGCTGAAGGAATTTGTCGGACATACACCGCTTCAGGTAGCAGCGGGAGCAGCACTTGGCATTTTGCTGGCTCTGGTTGTGCATCAGAACTATTTATAGTTCTGTTTGCGCATGCGGTCTGGCACAGAAACTATTTATAAAAACGAGTTGACACAGGAAAACGGATATGCTATTATAGTCCGGTATGAGTTAGCGCCGGGACCCAGTCGTTTGGATAACTCCAACCAATGACCTGGTTTACGGTGAGTATATTATTTTTAAGGAGGAAATCAACATGATTTCAAAGGAAAAGAAAGCAGCAATCATCGCTGAGTACGGCAGAAAAGCAGGAGATACCGGTTCACCAGAGGTTCAGATCGCAATCCTGACTGCAAGAATCGCAGAGCTGACTGAGCATTTAAAGAGCAATCAGAAGGATCATCATTCCAGACGTGGTCTGTTAAAGATGGTAGGTCAGAGACGTGGTCTTCTTGACTACTTAAAGAAAACCGACCTGGAAGGCTATCGTGCACTGATTGAAAAGTTAGGCATCAGAAAGTAATTAGGACGTTAGGGTGGAGAGGTCATCTCCACCCTTTTGTTTTTTACTGCCATGCACCGGAAGAAAACTGCCAGTGGCAGATTCGGCGGGCTGCATGGAGCGAAAAACGTTCTGAGTTACCTGGATATTTTCTGGAAGGTATATCCCGAAGCCGCTGCTGTATACACAAGGCATGTCAGCCCGATAGAACGATGCATTTCCTTTGTGTACAGAGCAGTAGTTTCGGAGCCTTCTGTGAATATATAGAATGAAAGAGAAAAGGAGACAACCCATGTACAAAAGTTTTAGTATGGAACTTGCCGGAAGAACCCTGACTGTGGATGTAAACAGAGTTGCAAAGCAGGCAAACGGCGCAGCATTTATGCATTATGGCGATACCACCGTATTATCTACCGCTACGGCATCTGATAAACCGAGAGACGGCATTGATTTCTTCCCGTTAAGCGTAGAATATGAAGAAAAATTATACTCTGTAGGAAAGATCCCGGGAGGCTTCAACAAGAGAGAGGGAAAGGCATCTGAGAATGCAATCCTGACTTCCCGCGTCATCGACCGTCCGATGAGACCGCTGTTCCCGAAGGATTACCGCAACGATGTAACCTTGAACAACATGGTTATGAGCGTAGATCCGGAGTGTCGTCCGGAGTTAGTTGCAATGTTAGGCGCTGCAATCGCAACCTGCATTTCTGACATCCCGTTTGATGGTCCGTGTGCCATGACCCAGGTTGGCATGATCGATGGCGAGTTTATCATCAACCCGACCCAGGCTCAGTGGAAACAGGGCGATTTAAACTTAACCGTAGCATCTACCCGTGAGAAGGTCATCATGATCGAGGCTGGCGCAAACGAGATCCCGGAAGCAAAGATGATCGAGGCTATTTACAAGGCTCATGAGATCAATCAGGAGATCATTAAATTCATCGACACCATCGTGGCAGAGTGCGGCAAGGCAAAACACAGCTACGAGAGCTGTGCGATTCCGGAAGAGCTGTTTGCAGCGATCAAGGAGATCGTAACTCCGGAGCAGATGGAAGAGGCTGTCTTCACCGATGACAAGCAGACCCGTGAGGAGAACATCCGTCAGATCACCGAGAAACTCGAAGAGGCATTTGCAGACAACGAAGAGTGGCTTGCAGTGCTTGGCGAGGCTGTTTACCAGTACCAGAAGAAGACCGTCCGCAAGATGATCTTAAAAGACCACAAGAGACCGGATGGCCGTGAGATCACCCAGATCCGTCCGCTGGCAGCAGAGGTTGACCTGATCCCGCGTGTACATGGTTCCGCGATGTTTACCCGTGGACAGACCCAGATCTGCAACGTATGTACCCTGGCTCCGCTGTCTGAGCAGCAGAAGTTAGATGGCCTGGATGAGAACGAAGTATCCAAGCGCTACATGCATCATTATAACTTCCCGTCCTACTCTGTAGGTGAGACCAAGCCATCCAGAGGACCGGGACGCCGTGAGATCGGTCATGGCGCACTGGCTGAGCGTGCCCTGGTTCCGGTACTGCCGTCCGAGGAAGAGTTCCCGTACGCAATCCGTACCGTATCCGAGACTTTCGAGTCCAACGGTTCTACCTCCATGGCATCCACCTGTGCTTCCTGCATGTCCTTAATGGCAGCAGGCGTGCCGATCAAGAAGATGGTAGCAGGCATTTCCTGCGGTCTTGTTACCGGTGAGACCGACGATGATTTCGTTCTCTTAACTGATATCCAGGGCCTTGAGGATTTCTTCGGCGATATGGACTTTAAGGTAACCGGTACCACCGACGGTATCACTGCAATCCAGATGGATATCAAGATCCATGGTCTGACCAGACCGATCGTAGAGGGTGCGATCGCAAGATGTCGCGAGGCAAGACTCTTCATCATGGATACCTGCATGAAGCCGGCAATCTCTGAGCCGAGAAAAGAAGTTGGCAAATATGCTCCGAAGATCGACCAGATCAGCATTGATCCGCAGAAGATCGGCGATGTGGTTGGTAAGCAGGGCTGCGTGATCAACAAGATCATCGAGGAGACCGGCGTGAAGATCGACATTTCTGAGGAAGGCAACGTAGCAATCTGCGGTACCGACAAAGAGATGATCGAGAAAGCAAAGAGCATCATCAAGAGCATTGTAACCGACATTGAGCCGGGTCAGGTTATTACCGGTAAGGTTGTCCGCATTATGCCGTTTGGTGCTTTCGTCGAGCTGAAGCCGAAGAAAGATGGTATGATTCACATCTCCAGACTTTCCGACAAGCGCGTAGAGAAAGTGGAAGATGTTGTAAATATCGGCGATATGGTAACCGTTAAGGTTCTTGATGTTGACAAAATGGGCAAGATCAGCCTCAGCATGAAGCCGGGCGACCTTGCAAAAAAGGAAAGTGAAAACTAAATTATGAACTGTAAAAGATATTTTACAGGTGCTCTGGCTGCCTTTATGGTAGCCAGTAGTGCTTTTATGACTTACGCGGACGGTCCTGCATCCATGGGAACCGATCCGGCAGGACTTACATCAGCGCCCGGTGAGATGACCGGGACAGGAAACCAGGATACAGCGTCTGCGGTGACGGAAGCACCGGCTGCATCGGAAGCACAAAGCGGAAGCAGTACTGTGACGGCAGGAAGCCAGACAGCCGGGAATTCGACAGCGGGCAGTGGCAGTGTCACAGCCGGAAACCAGGCAGCAGGAAGCGCAACTGTGACGGCTGGAAGCCAGACAGCGGGCAGCACTGCCGTAATAGCAGGCGGAGGTGCGTCTGTAAACCAGACGGTCACGGCCGGCACGCAGACAGGACCTTCCTCCGGGGTGATCACGGTGGGAAGCGGAGCGGCGGTTGGCATTGCAGCAGGTCCGGGCGGCGTGATGATTCCATCGGCAGTTGAAAATGGAAATCTTTCTTTTGCAGGACAGCTTCAGAACCCAGTTGTGAAAGTTGTCGAAAAATACAGTTATGACCAGATGAGACGTGACATCAACACGCTGAAAGAACGCTACGGAAACCATCTGCAGGTGAATACCATAGGAACGAGCCTGGATGGACGGGCTCTTTATGAGATGGTGATCGGGAATCCGAATGCGTCGAAACATGTGCTGATCCATGCGGGAATTCATGCGCGGGAGTACATGACGCCGCTTCTGGTCATGAAACAGGCGGAACATCTGCTGGCTTTTTATGACAGCGGAACTTATCAGGGGCGGAGCCTTTCTGGTATTCTGGACGGTGTGGCAGTCCACATAGTGCCGATGGTGAATCCGGATGGAATCACCATCAGCCAGTTTGGCGTGTCAGCGCTCCGTTCTTCTGACCTGCGTCAGATTGTAAATCAGTGTTATGCGCAGGATAAGGCGGACGGACGTACCAGCCAGGAATTTGGCCGCTATTTGAATTTGTGGAAAGCAAATGGGCGTGGCGTGGACTTAAATCAGAATTTCCCGGCATTGTGGGAAAGTATCACGACCGGTCCGTCCCATGCTTCTTACGCAAACTACAAAGGAACCAGTGCACTTTCTGAGCCGGAGAGCCAGGCGCTTGCGAATCTTGCCAATTCCAGAAACTGGGCACTTACTATCAGTTATCACAGTATGGGAAACCTAGTTTACTGGGATTTTGCGGGAAACAAAGTATCAGCCGGGTCTAAGGCGCTCGCTGATCTGGTAACCGGACTTTCCGGATATCAGATCAATGCAAGCAGCGGAAAGGGTGGTTTCAAGGACTATGTCCAGATCAAAGACAATCCGATTCCAAGTCTGACGATTGAGGTAGGAAGTGTTGCCTGCCCGATGCCGGTCAGCGAGTTTGGCAATGTCTGGAACAGTAACCAGGCTGTAATGGCAGCTGTAGCTGCCTATGCAGTGGATCATTGATCAAAACGGATCGGATGGTACATTAACAGGAATGCTGAGGTTTTCACAATTCTTTTGCAATATTTCGTTGAGAATGCCTGTCGCAGATGCTGCGGCAGGCATTTTTACATACTATTTATCCAAAATTTAGTTAAATTTTAAAAATGGTTGGAAATGCAGGTAGCAGTATGGTATGATTAAATTGTTTGCGGACTGAAGAGAATAAAGAGAAAAAGTACGCGAGACGAGGAGGAGAGTATGTCAATCAGCGACATTTCAAACGGGTTTAGTTTCCTTGGAGGTCTCGGCATGTTCCTTTATGGCATGAATATCATGGCAGACGGCATGCAGAAGACAGCAGGAAGCAAAATGAGCAGTTTCCTTGGAATGCTCACAAATAACCGCTTCCTGGCCGTGGCTCTGGGTGCGTTAATCACGGCGATCATCCAGTCCAGTGGTGCTACAACGGTTATGGTAGTCGGTTTTGTAAGTGCAGGCGTTTTAAACCTGTCCCAGGCGGTCGGCGTGATCATGGGTGCTAATATCGGTACCACCATCACCGCATGGATCGTATCCATGAGCCAGCTCGGAGATGCATTTGAAGTTATGAAGCCGAGTTTTTATGCACCGGCGATCATTGGAATCGGAGCTTTGCTTCTGGTTTTTGCGAAAAGTCAGAAGAAAAAGATGGTCGGCGAGATTATGATCGGTCTTGGACTTTTGTTCATTGGTCTGGATTTTATGTCTGGTTCCATAAGTCCGTATACCGATGCCCCGATCTTTGCAAAAGCGTTTGAGGTTCTTGGCGGAAACCCGCTTCTGGGTATGCTGATCGGTGCACTGGTTACTGCACTGTTACAGAGTTCATCTGCTTCTGTCGGTATTTTGCAGACTCTGGCCATGAACGGGATCGTAACGACCAATGCAGCAATCTATATTACCCTTGGCCAGAACATTGGTTCCTGTGTAACAGCAATGCTGTCCAGTATGGGAGGTTCCCGTACCGCAAAGCGTGCAGCGGTTATGCATCTGACTTTCAACGTGATCGGTGCGATTGTGTTTGGAACCATTGGTTTTATCTTTTTCAGTCTGCGTCCGGCTTTCGCGGCGGCGAATATCAATGCGGTACAGATTTCTATCTTCCATACGATCTTTAACCTGTCCATGACAACGCTGCTGTTCCCATTTGCAGATGTACTGGTAAAAATCTCCGGTATCGTTGTGAAAGAGAAAGAAGAAAAAGAACCGGTTGTGGAAGATGCAGAAACAGCTGCAACCCTCAAGCATCTGGATGAGCGTATTTTTGAGTCTCCGGCCTTTGCCGTTGAGACAGCTGCCCTTGAAGTAGTCCATATGGGCCAGATCACCTATGAAAATGTAACACGCGCCATTGATGCAGTCCTGACGGTGAACTCCGATGAGGTGGAAACCGTATTTAAGGTGGAGCAGACCATCAACAACATGGAAAAGATGCTGACAGAATACCTGATCAAGGTAGACAATCTTTCCCTGACCGAGAAACAGAAGAAGGTTGTAAACAACTTATTCTACAGTGTCAGCGATATCGAGCGTATCGGTGACCATGCGGAAAACCTGGCGGAGCAGGCTCAGTATATGGTGGAACACAGACTTCAGTTTTCCACTACCGGATCAGATGATTTGCGTTCGATCAGTGACAGCGTATTAAAATCGTTCCAGTATGCCATCGATGCGAGACAGAATGGAAATATGGAGGCAGTACGAAAAGTTAGCCAGTACGAGGACGATGTCGACAGCCAGGAAGAAGAACTCCGCGAAAAACACATCGAGCGTTTGTCAGCAGGCGAGTGCAATGCATCGGCAGGTGTCGTCTTCCTCGATATCATCAGCAATCTGGAACGTGTATCCGATCATGCCTACAATCTGGCTGGATATGTAAAAGATGAGATGTAAATCATGACAGATTGATGCGAGAAAAAATACAGAAACAGCGTTCTTTGTATACAAAGCACAAAAGAAAGCCCTTCGGAGCCGGTCTCCGAGGGGCTTCTTTGACAAAAACAAGACGAAAATTCAAGTGTTTTTGTCAATATGGCAAAAAAAGGCTTGCTATTTTGTGTGTAATTAGGTACAATAAGAACAAGGTTGATGAGTTTTTAACAATCATCATATTTTTAACAATCTAGGAGGAATGAATCATGGCAGTTAAAGTAGCAATCAATGGTTTTGGTCGTATCGGCCGTCTGGCTTTCAGACAGATGTTTGGCGCAGAAGGTTATGAGGTAGTGGCTATCAACGACTTAACCGATCCGAAGATGTTAGCTCACTTATTAAAATACGATACCGCACAGGGCGGATACGCAGGTCACATCGGTGAAGGCAAGCACACCGTAGAGGCTGGCGAGGATTCCATCACAGTTGACGGCAAGAAGATCACTATCTACAAAGAAGCTAAGGCAGCAGACCTTCCGTGGGGAGAGATCGGCGTAGATGTAGTATTAGAGTGTACTGGTTTCTACACCTCCAAAGAGAAAGCACAGGCTCACATTGACGCAGGCGCAAAGAAAGTTGTTATCTCCGCTCCGGCAGGAAACGACTTAAAGACCATCGTTTACAGCGTAAACGAGAACACCCTGACTGCAGAGGATACCATCATTTCCGCAGCATCCTGCACCACCAACTGCTTAGCACCTATGGCGAAGGCACTGAACGATTACGCTCCGATCCAGTCTGGTATCATGAGCACCATTCATGCTTACACCGGCGACCAGATGATCCTGGATGGTCCGCACAGAAAAGGTGATTTAAGAAGAGCAAGAGCAGGCGCTGCAAACATCGTTCCGAACTCCACCGGTGCTGCAAAGGCAATCGGTCTGGTTATTCCGGAGTTAAACGGCAAGCTCATCGGTTCTGCACAGCGTGTTCCGGTGCCGACCGGTTCTACCACCATCTTAACCGCAGTTGTTAAGAAAGCTGGCGTTACCAAAGAGGATATCAACGCAGCTATGAAAGCAGCAGCAAGCGAGTCCTTCGGCTACAATGAGGATCCGATCGTTTCTTCCGATGTTATCGGTATGAAGTACGGTTCCCTGTTCGATGCAACCCAGACCATGGTAGCTCAGATCGCAGATGATCTGTACGAGGTTCAGGTTGTTTCATGGTACGACAACGAGAACTCTTACACCAGCCAGATGGTTCGCACCATCAAATACTTCGCAGAGCTGGCATAATTTCTGCTAAAGAAAATTATTACAAAAGACTCAGATTAGGGTCCGGTCACGTGTGGACCGGATCCTTTTTCGCTTTATAGTGCTACATTTGGGAATCTGGAAAAAGATTGGTTGCTGCCCGCATAGTACGCAAACAGCAGCCATGCAGAAAATTTGGATACAGGAAAGGGGATTACCTCCATGTTAAATAAAAAAAGTATTGATGATCTGAAAAATTTAAAAGGAAAAAGAGTGCTGGTGCGCTGTGATTTCAACGTTCCGTTAAAGAATGGTGTCATCACCGATGAGACCCGTATCGTGGCTGCACTCCCGACCATCCAGAAGCTGATCGGTGAGGGCGCAAAGGTCATTCTTTGTTCCCATCTTGGCAAAGTAAAGAATGGTCCGAACGAGGGTGAGTCCTTAGCTCCGGTTGCAGTACGCCTGTCCGAAAAGCTGGGCAAAGAGGTTGTATTCGTAGCAGATTATAACGTAACCGGTGAGGCAGCAACCAAAGCAGTAGAAGCGATGAAAGAAGGCGATGTTGTCCTTCTTCAGAATACCCGTTTCCGCGGCGCAGAAGAGACCAAGAACGGCGAACAGTTCAGCAAAGAGCTGGCTGACCTGGCAGATGACTATGTATGCGACGCATTCGGTTCCTCCCACAGAGCACACGCTTCCGTAGAGGGCGTAACCAAATTCATCACCGCAAAGGGCGGTACCAACGCAGTTGGTTATCTGATGCAGAAAGAAATTGATTTCCTGGGCAATGCAGTAGAAAATCCGGTAAGACCGTTCGTAGCAATCCTGGGCGGCGCAAAGGTTGCGGACAAGTTAAATGTAATTTCCAACCTGCTTGAGAAATGCGATACCCTGATCATCGGCGGCGGCATGGCGTTCACCTTCTTAAAGGCAGAGGGCAAGGAAATCGGTAAATCCCTGGTAGATGATACCAAGTTAGATTACTGTAAAGAGATGCTGGAAAAGGCTGAGAAGCTTGGCAAGAAATTGCTTCTTCCGGTAGACGCAGCAGTCGCAGCATCCTTCCCGGATCCGATTGATGCACCGATCGAGGTTGCAAACGTAGCAGCAGATCAGATCCCGGCTGACATGATGGGTCTGGATATCGGCACAGAAACCGCAAAACTTTATGCTGAGGCAGTAAAGAGCGCCAAGACCGTCGTATGGAACGGACCGATGGGCGTATTCGAGAACCCGACCCTGGCAGCAGGTACCATTGCTGTAGCAAAGGCACTGGCAGAGACCGACGCAACCACCATCATCGGCGGCGGTGATTCCGCAGCAGCAGTCAACCAGCTTGGCTTCGCAGACAAGATGAGCCACATCTCCACTGGTGGCGGCGCATCCCTGGAATTCTTAGAGGGTAAGTCCCTCCCAGGCGTAGCAGCAGCAGATGATAAGTAAGCACTTAAGTGAACACTTAGTGCGTGCGAGCCAAGGGCGAAGCACAAGCTTAGTGTGAACTTACTTCCCCGCACTTAGTGAATGCAAGCCAAAGGCGCAGTATGAACTTAGTAAGAGGAAGTTTCAATAAGCTTCCTTTCACAAGTTTCCAATATAAAAAAGGAGAGAAAAAATGTCCAGAAAAAAAATTATCGCAGGCAACTGGAAGATGAACATGACTCCTTCCGAGGCAGTTGCCCTGATCGAAACCTTAAAACCACTTGTAAAAAACGATGAAGTAGATGTTTTGCTTTGTGTTCCGGCCATCGACATTATCCCGGCGATGGAGGCAGCAAAGGGAACCAACATCCAGATCGGTGCCGAGAATATGTACTTCGAGGAGAAGGGGGCCTACACCGGCGAAATCTCCCCGAATATGTTAGTCGATGCAGGCGTAAAATATGTCATCATCGGCCATTCTGAGAGAAGAGAATACTTTGCAGAGACCAATGAAACCGTAAACAAGAAAGTCTTAAAGGCATTTGAGCATGGTATTACCCCGATCATTTGCTGCGGCGAGAGCCTGACCCAGAGAGAGCAGGGCATCACCATTGACTGGATCCGCCAGCAGATCAAGGTTGCATTCTTAAATGTCACTGCAGACCAGGCAAAGACTGCAGTGATCGCTTACGAGCCAATCTGGGCGATCGGAACCGGAAAGGTTGCTACGACTGAGCAGGCACAGGAGGTATGTGCAGCAATCCGCGCATGCATCGGTGAGATCTACGACGAGGCAACTGCAGCAGCAATCCGTATCCAGTATGGCGGTTCTGTATCTGCGGCAAGTGCCCTGGAACTGTTTGCACAGGCAGATATCGACGGTGGTCTGGTAGGCGGAGCTTCCTTAAAACCGGATTTCGGCGCAATTGTCAATTACAATAAGTAAGACATTTCTGGAAAACAGCAAGTGTAAGCTGCGCAGTGTATGAACCGTAACAGCCGTAAAGGTGCTGTTAAGGAATTGCCCCCCAAAAGGTGAAAAACTATACACAAAATCATTTTTGTAGTAAAATATGAGGGAACGGAAGGAAACTTCCGCTCCCTTTTTCGAGTTTCGCATGGAGCTGTGTCTGGTGAAACAAAAAGCGCTTTACTTAAGGCAGGATGCCAGTGGTGCATCAGCTGTTTGCGGAATAGAAAATTCACGGATGTATAGTGGGGGACGTTATGAGTGAAACTGAAAAAAAGCTAGAAGTTGAAAAAAAACGAAAAAGAAAACCTAAAAACGCAGAAAAAGAACATCCAAAATTGAGCAATGTGATTGTGCACAATGTTGTGATCACGTTCTTGATCATGGGAATATCTACGATTATTGCGCAGGCCTTTTTCCATTATAGCAGGAACTCTACCAGTGTGGCGATCATTTATGTCTTGACGGTTATGCTGATCGCACGTTACACAACGGGTTACATTACCGGTATTATTGCATCTATTTTTGGTGTGTTTTTTGTGAACTATGTCTTTACCTATCCATACATGAACTTTAACTTTTCAATCGATGGGTATCCGGTAACGTTTCTCGGTATGCTTCTGGTATCTTCGATCACCAGTACAACGACAACCCGCTTTAAAAAACAGAACCAGCTTTTAAATGAACGGGAAAAACTGCTGGTAGAAGCGGAAAAAGAGACCATGCGGGCGAATCTTTTAAGAGCGGTATCGCATGATTTAAGAACACCACTTACAAGCATTATCGGACTGGCAGATACTGCGTTAAGCGACAGCCCGGAAATTACGCAGGAAAAGCGCCGGGAACTGTTAGAAGGGATCCGGGATGATGCCAACTGGCTGCTGAATATGGTGGAAAATTTGTTGTCGGTAACCAGGATCCGTGTGGGCGATGCCCATGTAAATACGTCACCGGAGCCACTGGAAGAAGTTGTGGCGGAAGCCGTACAGCGTTTCCGGAAACGTCTGCCGCAGGGAAAAGTCGATGTTAAGATCCCGGATGAATTTCTTATGGTTCCGATGGATGCGACCCTGATCGAACAGGTAATCATTAATCTTCTGGAAAATGCAGTTTACCATTCCGGGACCGATGAGCCGATTGAGTTTTATGTAGAAAAACGGGAAGATTGTGTGGCATTTCACATCCGGGATTACGGAAAAGGAATTGATCCGGAACGTCTGAAGATAATTTTTGATGGAGCAGGAATGGAACCCAATGCCAGCGGAGATTCCCACAAAGGAATGGGGATTGGTCTTACCATCTGTAAGACGATCATCAATGCACATAACGGAAGCATTGAGGCAGCTAACCGCTTAAAGGGAGCTGAATTTATTTTTACATTACCATTGGAAGAGGAAGAAGAACATGACAAATAAACAGGTGATTCTGATCATTGAAGATGAAAAAAATATTGGAAATTATATTGAAACCATTGTGATATCAAACGGTTACAAAGCACTGCGTGCCATGAACGGAATGTCGGGGCTTTCCCTTTGCACCTCCCACCATCCGGATCTGATCCTTTTGGATCTGGGTCTGCCGGATCTTGACGGAAGTGAAGTGCTGGAGCGGATCCGCGGCTTTTCTGCGGTACCGATCATTGTAATTTCTGCGAGAACGCAGGAGGCAGAAAAAGTACAGGCACTCGATAAGGGGGCAGACGATTACATAACCAAGCCGTTTGGTTCAGAAGAACTACTGGCACGCATCCGCACCGCGTTGCGCCACAGTGCCCAGATCGTCAGTGCCGGACCGCGGGAAACCGTATATTCACGGGATGGTCTGGTGATTGATTTTGATAAGCGTGTCGTTACCTTAAACGGAGAAGACATCCATCTGACCCAGATTGAGTATAAGCTGGTGTCCCTTCTTGCGAAAAATGCAGGAAAAGTACTTACGTACGACTTTATCCTAAAGGAAATCTGGGGACCATATGCCGATACGGACAATCAGATTCTTCGTGTAAACATGGCGAATATCCGTCGGAAACTCGAAACAAATCCGGCAGAGCCACACTACATTTTCACGGAAATTGGTGTGGGATACCGGATGAAAGAATGATGATAGATGATGTTAGAATCCGCTGTTGATGATCTTCCAGTCGTCAGATTTGGATTTCCTGGCAATACTGATATAACGGAACGGGTTTCCGTCCCTGCGGTCCAGGTTGGTCAGAACGCGGTAGATGATGATATTTCCAGGACTGTAATCCTCTTCAATGCCACTGTTGTGGTATTGAGGGTCAGAAGAGTCTGCCGGGTAGATCTGGTCGACTCCTTCAAAAGAGATGACTTCTTCTGTGAAATAATGTTGAGCCAGCGCTTCAGTCGTGTCTAGTTCCTCCTGTGTGAGTGATTCCAGGTAGGAAGCACCTGATGTGCTGGTTTCTTTTGTTGCTGCACTGGTTCCGGAAATCTGTCCGGCAAATTCGGAAGGAATCATGGAAAGTGCATTGCGGTCAGATTCAGAAAGTGTATAATAGAAGTTGAGCCACTTTAAGGTATCTTTGGAAAGTTCTTTTTTCTTTTTATAAACACCTTGAAACTCCACGGTGTCATCAGCCAGAAAAAGTTCACAGATTCTGGCTGTTTCGTCTGTGATCAGACCGATCGCCCCGTCTGCGAGAAACGAGTAAGATTTGCCCTGACAGTCGAAATTTGCTTCTCCGTTATTGACCGGTGTGGTATTGGCAGCCGTGACAGACTGGATCGTGCCATCGGTGTATCCTGGAAAAACAGATACCGTTCTTTGCGTGTCATAGTAAAGAATGTTGTTTAACAGGATCATATTGGCTGGTTCTTCCTGGTTTTGCGTGTCGGCAAGCTCTGTATCAGTACTTTGCGTTTCCTTGCTTTCGCTGATACTGCATCCGGAAGCGGAAACAGCTGCCGCGGACAAAAGAAAAAGAACCAGAACTTTACGGTATATTTGCATAATCATTCTCCAATAACAATAGTGTTGTCATTATAGCAAGGAACCGATAAAAAAGCTTTAAGATATTTTTAATTTTAGATTACTTCTTCAAGATTGCGCAGCATGAAACGGTGCAGACAGCAGTAAAAGAAACCCAGGGAAGGAACAGAAAACATGACAAAAGATAATTTCAGAGAAAATCAGATTACGGAAGGCATCATCTGGCAGCAGCTTCTGCTGTTTTTCTTTCCGATTCTCTTTGGTACTTTTTTTCAGCAGCTTTACAATGCAGCGGATGCCATGATCGTAGGCCGTTTTGTGGGAAAAGAAGCATTATCGGCAGTAGGTGGTTCCACCAGCATGCTGACACAGCTGATCGTAGGCTTTTTTGTCGGATTGTCGTCGGGAGCTTCCGTGATCGTTTCCCAGTATTACGGTGCAAAACGCTCGGAGATGGTTGGATATGCAGTTCATACTGCGCTGATGTTCAGTATCCTTTCCGGCTTTGTGATCATGGCGGCAGGAATCTGGTTTGCTCCGGCCATGCTTACTGCCATGGGAACACCGGAGGATGTACAGGGGCTTTCCTTAACGTATTTGCGAATTTATTTTTTGGGGATCATTGCCAATCTGGTTTATAATATGGGGGCTGCGATTTTGCGCGCCGTGGGAGATTCCAAAAGACCGCTTTATTTTCTAGCGACCAGCTGCCTGACCAATATTGCTCTTGATATCCTGCTCGTTGTGATCTGCAGGCTCGGTGTAGTGGGAGCGGCGCTTGCAACCATTCTTTCCCAGCTTTTAAGTGCAGTGCTGGTGCTTGGCTGTCTCATAAGAACCAAAGATATGCACCGGCTGATCCTGAAAGAATTGCGGCTGGATGGACGGATGCTAAAACGGATCATCCGTATAGGACTTCCGGCGGGAATGCAGTCTGTGATGTACGGACTGTCGAATGTAATCATCCAGGCAGGCATTAATTCGCTTGGAACCAATACGGTTGCTGCCTGGGCCGCTTACAGTAAGCTGGATTCCGTGTTCTGGATGATGATCAATGCGTTTGGCATTTCGGTGACAACCTTCGTGGGACAGAATTTTGGTGCCGGGAAGATGGAGCGGGTACACCGGGGCGTGCGGACCTGCATGATCATGACAATCCTGTCTTCTTTGGGCATGTCATTTCTGATCTACCGGTTTGGTGTGTACGGCTATGAACTGTTTACCACAGACCGTGAGGTAATTCACATCGGCATTGCCATGATGCACTATCTGGCTCCGATGTATGTAGAATACGTGGCAATCGAAATCCTTTCCGGCGCTCTGCGCGGAGTGGGGGATTGCTGGTGGCCGATGATCATCTGTCTTCTGGGTGTTTGTGTGCTGCGCGTCAGCTGGATTCTGATCGCAGTTCCATTGAAACGGGATATTTACACGATCATGTTCAGTTATCCGCTGACCTGGATCACAACCACGATTCTGTTTATCATTTATTATTTGTTTTTCGGGAAGCTTAAGATAAGAAAAACGGTTGCGTAATGCGGAAACAGGAATGAAAAAAACTGCAGGTGATGGATTCATCTGCAGTTTTTTTCATGATATTGATGGGACGTCAGTGGTGTATCTGCTGCTTACATTTCCGGTACCGGAGTGGGTCTGGATTTGTCAAAAACATCTTCTGCGCGGAAGAGATCGTCCAGCTTGCGGGAACGTCCTTCTGCATCTGCCGTAATATCTTTCCACATGCGGTAGCCGTCTAAGTTGCGGCGGCCCTGACGCAGGTAGTCATCGCCAAGCTGTACCCAGTACTGGCTGGAATCGACGTTGCAGAAATAGCGGAAGCCCACGTTGTAAAGATAGCGGAAGCGTTCATTGTCCATGGTATAAGGATGCCAGTCACCGACATCCGCACCAAATGGGAACAGAATGATATCCGTAGGTCCGATCAGGGATTCTACTTCCGATTCCCATTTGTCTGTATCGGATTGGAAACGTTCCCACTCCACGGTGCCGAGATTCAAGTGTCCCCAGCTGTGGGAGGCAAGTTCAAAACCGTTGTCCCTCAGACATTGTGCGACCTGGGAAGCAGCCTGCCGGTCTTCTTCATAGGTTGCGGAACCGGCATAGGAAGATGCCGTGCGGTATCCAAGGATTCCTTCATAGCCTGTGAATGCCAAAACGGCGCGGGCCCCTTTGTAGGAGAAATCAGGATGATGTTCGCAGAACTTGTCCAGGATCGGAACCAGGTCATAGTCCCCGGTGCGGACAGATCCATCATCCATGGTCATTTCGCAGGTTGGCTTGCCGTCTTCGCCAATGACAATGCGGTTGGCGAAGCCGTCTCCATCCATGTAGGGATAATAGCATAAGTCATCCTGGGACATAACAAACGGAATTTTTCCAGGCGGCAGCATAATGTCGCCGGCTTTCATGACCGTATTTCCATTTTCATCGGTTGTCTCATAAGCCATATCGTGGAGTCGTACCAGGACATAGCCCTTGCTGTACAGGCTTTCCAGGATTTTGTTGAATTCATCGATGGTAGTCATGACCTGATTGTAACCATCCTGATCGTTGTCGCCATCGAATGCCTTGGATGGATTCGCTACCAGAGTATGAAAGAATACATGGGTAATCTTACTGATCGGTGTGCGGACCAGCGTTTCTTTTGTGGATTCATATTCGGAAATGGCATTGATAACTTCCGGGTCGGAAGCGAATTCTTCCGATGCTTTTAACCGGTCTATGGCAGCGTCGTAGTCGTAGCCGGCTGCAAGCAGATAAGCCTGGTGAAGCAGGTCTGCTGCCGGAGTATCGGGCATGACAAAGCCGTCTCCCTCGGTTGGAGTTTCTGCTAAGTCAGAAGAGTCCGTGGAAATGACGATGGAACTGGTCGCGTCAGGTGTGCTGGTATCATGATGCTTTTTCAGAAAAAAAATGCCGGTGCCAAGTGCACCGATCAGTACAACGCAGGCTGCAGCTGCCAGAAAACGTGGAAACCGCGGGCGGCGGCGCCTGTGGCTGTATGACCTGCCGGAATAATATTCGTTCATATAAAAACCCCTTTACTATGATATTTTCATCATAGCATAGAACCTGAAAAATAGCCATAGATTGCATTATAGAAAAGGGGAAAAGTGAGGCGTTTTATGAAACGATGGGGGATGATCATGTGCTTTTGTCTGCTGGTGAATCTGGTGAATCCAATCGTCTGCGATGCGGCGCACATGCCGGGATTACGGGGAGAACCGGGACTGCAGGGAGAAGCGATGTTGCCTGGATTGCAGGAAAAGCCGGGACTGCAGGGAGAACAGGAAATACAAAGGGAACTGGACTCACAGGAACTGTCTGCAGAATCCACGGTGCAGGTGCAGGCGCCGTCTGCCGTTTTGATGGAAGCTTCCACGGGGCAGATCATTTATGAAAAAAATGCGGATGAAAGGCGCAGTCCGGCCAGCATAACAAAGATTATGACCCTGATCTTAATCTTCGATGCGATCGATGAAGGAAAAATCCGGCTGACCGATGAGGTGGTAACCAGCGCCCATGCAAAATCCATGGGCGGTTCGCAGGTTTTTCTGGAGGAGGGAGAGGTGCAGACGGTGGAAACCCTGATCAAATGCATTGTGGTTGCATCGGGGAATGATGCATCGGTCGCGATGGCAGAATACATAGCCGGATCGGAAGATGCTTTTGTCCAGCGCATGAATGAACGTGCTAAGGCTCTGGGAATGTCAGGAACCCATTTTACAGACTGCTGTGGTCTGACGGAATCACCGGAGCATCTGACTACAGCGCGGGATATTGCAGTCATGTCGCGGGAACTCATTACGAAATATCCGCAGATCCATACCTACTCCACTATCTGGATGGAAAACATTACCCATGTGACAAAGCAGGGAACGAAAGAGTTTGGGCTTTCCAACACGAATAAGTTATTAAAGATGGCAACCAATTTTAAAGTGACTGGCTTAAAAACCGGATCGACTTCCCTTGCAAAATATTGTCTGTCCGCCACTGCTGAGAAAGACGGAGTACGCCTGATTGCAGTTGTGATGGCAGCACCGGACTACAAGGCACGTTTTGCAGATGCCCAGAACCTTTTAAATTACGGTTATGCAAGCTGCCGGCTTTACGAGGATCAGGAAATGGTGCCGCTCCCGGTTATGGAAGTAACGGATGGTGTTGCCCAGTCCGTTTTTCTGAAATACGCAGGAAGTTTTTCCTATCTGAGTTTAAACGGTGAGGATTTTTCGGCGATCGAGAAGAAACTGATGCTGCCGGAAACCCTGAAGGCTCCGGTAAGTGCCGGAGAAAAAGTTGGAGTATTGCGCTATGAGCTGAATGGGAAGGTACTGGGGGAGGTCGGGATTCTGACAAATGGAAGCGTGGAGAAAGCCGGATTTTTCGATTATTTGCAGATGGTAATGCGGATCTGGAATCTGGGTGCACATACGTGACACGGAATCGCTGTCGAATATGGGCAGACAGAAAGAAAACTGTTACGGACATTATGCGTGAACAGCAGCGAAAAAACAGGTTAGACAGATCAAAAGGCGAACCGTTGGGGAATCGGTTTCATACATTGTAGGTATTAAGAGGTTTGACAGGAGGCATTTCGGTTTGAGAAGAAAAGGAATCGGGTGTTTATGCGCAGTCAGCATGATCTGCGCGGTTTTGTGCGGCTGTACAAAGGAACAATCGGGGCTTACCCCGGTTACGCTTTATGAGGTTGCCCATTCTATTTTTTATGCACCGCAGTATGCAGCGATTGAACTTGGATACTTTAAAGAAGAGGGGATTGATCTGACACTGGTGAATGGTGCGGGGGCAGATAAAGTCATGACAGCCATGCTTGCCGGGGATGCAGATATTGGATTTATGGGATCGGAGGCAAGTATTTATACTTATGCGCAAGGAGCTGAGGATTACGCGGTAAACTTTGCACAGCTGACGCAGCGGGCAGGAAACTTTCTGGTGGGACGAGAAGCGGATCCGGATTTTAACTGGCAGAAACTAAAAGGAAGCAGAGTTCTTGGCGGTCGGGCAGGTGGCATGCCGCAAATGGTATTTGAATACATTTTAAAGAAAAACGGAATTGATCCCAAAACAGATCTCACGATTGACCAGAGTATCCAGTTCGGTCTGACAGCGGCAGCATTTACCAGTGACCAGTCCGATTATACGGTAGAATTTGAACCGTTTGCGACGGGACTGGAACTGGAAGGAAATGGTTATGTGGTGGCATCGTTGGGCACAGATTCCGGATATGTCCCCTATACGGCATATTGCGCAAAGAAAAGCTATCTCGCCATGCATCCGGAGCGGATCCAGCAATTTACAAATGCCCTGCAAAAGGGGATGGATTACGTGAATTCCCATACGGCGGAGGAGATTGCAAAGACGATCCAGCCTCAGTTTTCCGAGACTCCACTGGAAAATATCGTAACGATCGTAAAACGTTATCAGGATCAGGATACCTGGAAAAAGGATCTGATCTTTGAAAAGAGCAGTTTTGAACTTTTGGAAAATATCCTGGAGGAAGCCGGAGAACTTTCCGGACGCGTACCATACGAAAACCTGGTCACAACGGAATATGCAAAAAAGGCGCTGCCGTAGACGGGAAGAAAAGGGTGTTGGAGCAGAAGCACAGCAAAATTTTTCCTCAGGACTATGGACTTTACAAATTTAGTGTGATAAACTGGTGACAGTAGAAACTGCAGGATCCTGCATGAAAAGAAGGGAATCGTGTCCGATGAATAAGAAGATTAAGACAGAGGCGGTTGACCATCTGTTTGAAGCCATTTTAACATTAAAGACTCCGGAGGAGTGCTATATATTTTTTGAAGATGTGTGTACGGTAAATGAACTGTTGTCGTTATCCCAGCGCTATGAGGTAGCAAAAATGCTGCGGGAGAAGCGGACTTATCTGGAAATTGCAGATAAGACAGGAGCATCTACTGCAACCATCAGCCGTGTGAACCGCTCATTAAACTATGGAAACGATGGTTATGACATGGTATTTGGCCGTATTGCCCAAAAGCAGGAAGCGGGAGCCGCAAACGGGGAAACTGCTAAGGAGCAAACTGCAGAAACTCAGACAGAACATGCACCAGAGGAATAAGCATGATCCGGTGGATTCAGAGTCCGGAAGAACAAAAACAGAATATCACCATATAAAAAAGTGATGTCATGCGGCATCACTTTTTCGTTTTCCTGGTTTTAGGATCAAGCGGCATTTCTTCGCGGAGCTGGTCGATCAGCATTTCAATCATATGTTTTTTCAGATAAACATCGAAAGAAAGTTCGCTGATAAAAGAAAAAAGCTGCAGATATTCTTTGTCGTCACTTTCGGAATCAGCAAAAGTCTTAAGACTGTCCTCAAATTTTGAACGGACGTCGTCTTTTAAATGTTCCATCTGAAGGTCTTCCCGGGAAAAAACTTCCTCGTAAATGTCACTTAACGACAATCCCTCTTCTGCGCGAAAGTGCTGTTCGGTCACCGGACGGAACAACTGCTCGATGTCGTTAATGGAAAGAAGATTTTTGTAGTAATAAATAAACAAAAGCAGCAGAATGTGCTCTTTGCTGTATTTTTTACGGACAGGCGCGGGCAGCAGGCGGTTTTTCGCGTAGTTATTGATCATGGTTTTGGTGAGGGCTTTATCCTCCGGGCTGCGTTTGGTCTTCTTCAAATGTTCTTCCATGAAGGAAGTGACCTGGTCCATATATAAGTCCACTTCAGGGATTTTTTCTGTTTTAATGTATGAGATGGAGTCAAGCCAGCTCAGAATATCAGATAGTCTTTCGGAATTATTTTTCATGATGTCACCTCTTACTCTATTATATAGTATTGAAAACCAGATAGCAAGAGGAAAAGGCTTAACTGTGGGAAATACTCCACACAATTAAGCCTTTCTGATACTAAAATGATACTAAAAATTTAATTTTTCCAGTTGGTCAGCCACTTCCCGGTGCTTGCTGGGGTACAAATGGCCGTAGATTTTATTGACCATTTCCACGGTGTCACCGATGCGTTCCGCAATTAGGATCGGCGGGAAGCCCATGTTGATCAGCAAAGACACATGACTGTGCCGCAGATCATGCACCCGGATGCGCTTCACGCTGGCAGCAGCAGAACCTTTTTCAATGGCGGTGTAGAGCCTGGACGGCGTCACCGTTTGAAATATCCGTTCGTCCGGATCCGGTTCATAGATCTTTGCAATAACGCCCTGGATCTCTGCAACCAGAAAGCCGGGAATCGGAATAGAACGCTTGCTTCTGTCTGTTTTTGGGTCTGTGATCGTGTCCACCTTATTGAACCGGTGGAAAGTGCCGCAAATGGTGATCGTTTTGCCTGCTGCATCGAAGTCTTTCACGGTCAAGGCCAGCAACTCCCCGCACCGGATGCCGGAATAGAAGAGCGTAAGGAACGCAACGCGCAAAATCATGTCTTCCACGGTAGGAAGGAACGTCTTGAACTCTTCCAGAGTCCAGAAGTTTAAACCTCTGTGAACCTTTCCAACCGCTTTAACCAACCGGCAGGGATTGGAATTCAAATTGTAGTAGCGCATGGCAAAGTTGAACATAGCAGACAAATGGCAGTTCACCATATACTGGCTGTATTCGCCTAAGGCGGATGCCTTTAGTTCGCCCTGCCAGCTCCGGACGTCTGCCGGGGTGATCTCGCACAGCTTCCGGTCCTTCCAGAACGGGAGAATATGGTTGCGGATCATAGACAGGCGGCTCCTGCAGGTGGATTCCTTCGCGTGGGCTTTCAAATCGGCGGCATAGAGGTCGTATAAGGTCTGAAAGGTCATGTCTGGCTGGCCCTGCTGCCGCTCCAGAAACTGCCGTTCCCACTCCTTCGCCTCACGCTGCAGCTTGAAGCCGCGTTTCAGCTTCTGCTTTCTGGTTCCGGTGTAGTCGGTATAATACAGCTTCACGAACCAGGTTTTCGTTGTTTTGTCTTGATATACAGGCATGAGTTGCCCCTCCTTTGTTCCTGGCCGGGCTGGGGCGTCTGGGACAAACAGAGGATATTTGACAAATAAAACGGAATGACTTATAATACACTTAACAAGAGAGCCGAAAGCTAGAGTACACCTAGCCGCCGGCAAAGCATAGAGCAAAAAATAGCGCCTTATCTTACCAGGACGAGGGCGCTATTTTTTGTGTGTAAAATAAGCGACAAGAGTAATTACAGCACAAAGCATAATCACAAACTGAAAAAGATCAGAGTATGTAACCATTGGCACCGGCCTCCTTCCGTATAACGTCCGGCGGCTGACATAATCGCCCCTTCGGCTCCCTGGGTAAGTGTATTATAGTTTTCAATGTGCAACAGGGGCGCTTTGGGCGCTCTGCACCTGGTGTAGGTATTTGACAAATAAAACGGAATGACTTATAATACACTTAACAGGAAAGCCGGAAAGGAGCCACTACCTCCCCGCCCCGGCGAAAAATCTAGTTATTAAAAAATAGCCGTCAGACTCGCCAAAGTTCAGGACGGCTATTTTTTATGCGTATATGTGAGAATTGCCACAATCAGCGATACAACAGATATTACAAGCTGAAATTTCTCATATGTACTCATTGGCACCACCTCCGACAGGCTCGGAACGGGTGCAGCGCGTCCCCCGGCTCCCCGGTTAAGTGTATTATATTGTCATGGTGCGGTGAAACTTAAAATTAAGCATCAGAATCTTTCTTGTACTCTGGTATTCTACTAAGCAACTGAACTTTTTCCGTAGCTTCATCTATAGCCTGGTTCTCAGCCTGCTTTGTTACTTTTTCAATCGTTTTCTGTATTTGCAGATCAGCTTCCTTTTGCCCTTCGTCATTCATTGCCTCATAATATTCGGCCAGTGACTGCTTGAGCGTTTCAGCAAAGCTTTCTAACGATTGCTTTATGGAGGGGATGGCTTTTGCAACATGATTTCTATATTGTTCCAATTCTTCTGGCGTTAACTGTTCATGGTTATCTACCTTGGCCAGAATGGTATTAATAGGATGAGTTTTATCTATATTATCATCGATAACGATTGTTTTGTGTGTGGCTGTCTCCGTATTGTCTACAGGTGCATTTTGCTTTGGTATGTCATTCTGTGTCTCTTTTGCTTTTTCTGAAATAAATTTCTTGTAGTCATTTGAATTCGTAAAGGCTTTTTGATCAGTATCTGTGTTGATGGTGATACTTGATAATTTTGCACTTGTAAAATTCTTTAATTCCTCGGGTGTAAATGAATCTAAAGAATCATCGGATATTAATTCAGAGAGTAGTATATTGAGTTTATCAGCGATTATATTTAATGTTTTAAGGGTTGGTGTTCTACTTTCGTTTTCATATTGTCGTATTGTTATTTCGGCAAGGCCAACTTTATTTGCGAGACCTCTTTGAGTTAGTCCTCTTTCTAATCGAAATTTTTTAATGTTTTTACCGATTGACATTTTGTTACCTCCATAATAATGATTTTATCATAAAAAAACAAGTTTGTATAGATTCAAAATGAAACTTGACAGATTCATATTGAAGCTATATAATATGAATAGATTCAATGTGAATCTGAATGGAGGTGACAAAAATGAAATTGGATAGAGAAAAGTATATGATTGCAAGAGCAAGGGCCTGCATGGGGCAAAAGGATCTTGAAGCTGCTGGAATTCCAAAAGGAACCCTATGCAGAGCATTGCGTAGCGAAGTAAGACCGGAGACGATAGGAAAGATTGCTCGTGCTTTAGAGTGTGATGTATCCGATATTATTGATACTGAAAACAATTAAAAGACGGGCCGGGCTGGGGCGTCTGGGATGCACAGAGGGCATCAGAAAGGGGCACATGTGGGAATCATTAACCAGATTGCAGAGTACACAAGGCTCTGCAGAGAGCTTTCAGAGCTTCCACGTAATGCGGAAAGCCCGGAAGCATACGAACCGATTGCAAAGCGCCGCTGTGAGCTTCTGGAGCAGATAGCAGCCAGTAGAAAGGCGCTGGAAGAAAGGAAGGTGCTGAGTCCATGAAGCAGTATTTAACCGCTGCGGAAGTGGCGGAAACGGTTGGCGTGTCTACCACAAAGGCTTATAGCCTTATCCGGGAGATGAACGCGGAACTGAAAGAAGCGGGATACATAACCATAGCCGGTAAAATCCCGGAGGGCTTTTTCGGAAAGAAATATTATGGCTATCAGCCTGGAGGTGATGGGCAGTAGGATGGCAGAAAACAGACGTTTCTACTGGATGAAATTGCCGAATGACTATTTTCGGCAGTTGTTTCAGCGGAAAATGAGAAAGCAGACCGGCGGCATTGAAATGCAGTTGATCTATTTAAAAATGTTGCTGTACAGCATAGATAAGGACGCCGTGATACCATTCCAGGGTGTATATGATTCTATTGAGGAAGAACTTGCAGAAGAACTCGGAGAAGAATCAGAGATGGTGAAAGAAACCATAAATTTTCTGGAAGCGAACGAAAAACTTGAGTGGACAGAAAGCGGTATTTTTCTTCCAGAAGCGTTGGAGCGGGTCGGATCAGAGGGAACATCAGCAGAGCGTGTTCGCAATTTCAGACGGCGAAAAGCGTTACAATGTAACAACGATGTAACAGAGTGTAACGGTAGTGTAACAGGGAGTGACGCAAGCGTTCAATGCTGTAACGTAGAGAAAGAGATAGATATAGAGAAAGATAAAGAGGTAGAGAAAGAGAAGAAAAAGAAAGTGGAGGCGAGCGCCTATGTAGATGATCCAGAACTGAATACAGCTATTTGCGATTTTGTGGAAAATCGAAAAAAATTGAGAAAACCCATGACGGACAAGGCCATAGCGTTATTTGTGAGACATTTACAGGGAATGACAGACAGTGTGCAAGACCAAATTGATTTAATCAATACCGCAATAGAATGCGGCTGGCTGACGGTATACCCATCAAAGGGAGAACAGAGGCAGGCAAGTAGCAGGCAGCAGGTTATGAGTGCGGATGATTGTTTACAAGGGATCATTAACGGAGACATTAAACTTGAAGGAGGCGATTTCTTTTGACGAGAGACGAAGTTGCAAAAATGCTTTGCGTGATCCGGTCCGCATATCCGCAGACATATTCAAAATGTTCTGCACAGGATATTACAAACATGGTTTTTGTATGGCATTCAGTGCTTGAAGATTATACATATTCTCAGGGTTCAGCCGGGGTTAGAATATATCTTTCTACTGACACAAAAGGTTTCCCGCCGTCTCCAGGGCAAGTAATTGACTGTATTCACAAAGCAATGCCGGAAGAGAGGCAGAAAATGAGTTCACTTGAAGCGTGGGCCCTGGTGCGTAAAGCTTTACGCAATAGCCTGTATAATGCTGCTGAGGAGTTTAAAAAGCTGCCGGAGGCAGTTCAGCGCGCTCTTGGCTCTGCAGATAATTTAAAAGAAATGAGCCAGCTTGATATAGGACGTTTAGAGACTGTTGAACAGAGCCACTTTTTAAGGCAGTATGAGGGCATAGCGCAACAAATGGGAGAAGAACAAAAAATTCCTTCAAAGGTACGAGAGAACATGAAAAAAATTACTGAAACACAGAGCAATCTTCTTGATGTTCAGGAAGTGCCAGAAGAGGGCGCGGAGTAATGCTACGGAAAGGAGAAACAGGTGGATAAAAAGTATAAGGGCAGCAGTTGCGAACTGGTAGACGCATATGTCATTCTGACCCGTCAGGGCGTTGTACTGGCCTCAGATGATGCGAAACTTACAGCGGGCGAAGATAGAGCGCTGCGGGAGATGAATCTGAGATTGATTGACCGGTCAAAGAAAACGGATGTGGACGGAAACTTCCGTTCCTGGCTGCGTGCGCAGTCTGAAATGATCGTAACGGCCATTCAGGAAGGTTACACACAGGAGGAAGCATTGGAGATGCTGAAAATTTACCAGTTGGCCGAGATTAACAAGGGAAAATCTGGAAATGTATAAAGAAAAGCCCTATAGGATGTTGGCGCATCTTATAGGGCGGGCATAGCCGGAGCTACTCAAAACCAATTACATAGTAGCACAGAACCGGCAGAAAGGGCAAGAATAATGGGAAGAATTTTAAATGAAAAACATCGTATCGCTACCACTGAGATGCCGGGAGAAGCAAATAACTTTCAGATTTGCTACAGCTCTGCCGATATTATTATCGTTAACAGCACTATGCCTTGTCAGGAGGAAATTGTAAGGCTGATGGTTACGTATCTGGAGCAGGAGGACGATGAAGTCCGGAAAGAACTGTATGAGGTTGTGACGAGTGATATCTTACTGGGAATTTTTCACGCACTGGCGCGCGTGGCGAGAGTCCGCCGCAAGCTGAACCGGTCTAAGTGTGCGTAAAATGATAAGGTGCTGCCGATTGGGAAACGATCGGCAGCATGTGAAATAGATAATTTGCAAAAGTGAGGCGATTGGATTATAATATGTCTGTAAAGATTAGAATATCCTATGAGAAGCCACAGGAGCTTGATACAGTGCTCAAATTGCTCCGACCGATAGTTAAGGCGTATAAGGCAGGAAAGGGCAAGGACGGGCAATACAGACGGGCCTACGTGGATATAAAAACGGAGTGAATCACAGCATCTGCGGCGGTACATATGAATTTGCAGAAAACCGCGGATTTATGATTAATTTAGGCAAATTTCGCCTAATAGAAAAATAAAGATGGGATTTTATTTAGAAATTGACATAGTGAAAGCAAGCAAAAAGAATATGTAGTACCCTGGGCATATGAACATGTTCGGAAGTCCTTTAAGGGCGTGGGAATGACAGAGAGCGAAGATATTCGTTGTCATTTCTTCGCCCTTTTTTGTTTTTCAATAAATATTTTGGAGTAATAGCATTTGGTGGAAAATAGTAGGTAGAATTGTGGACAGTTGGAAAACGGACATAGGGAGGAAAATCATGCGCACACGCGATGCAAAACTATCTGATTATGATGTACCGAAAGAGGATGAAGCGAGGCTTGATGAATATTGCAAAAAGCTGGATTCAGATATTCGGTTCATTCTTTTTAGTTGTGCAATATCAAAAGCGCCAGGCATGGAATTAGTTATTTATGAAAGTCTGACGGCCAAGGATCCGAAAGAAGCCGGGTACTATAGCTTGCTTCGCCGCGGGCGTGATATTCCGGCTAAGACCGATGATTTTTACGGCTACCGCCGGAAGGTCAAAGCAGAGTTTTACCACAGGTTGAAATTGTATGATTTATGGTGAAAATCATAGAGGAGGAGCAACTTGCAATGAGAAAAATCACGCTTAAGCCCAAAGCATATTATACGCGGACAACCTTGAAAGTAAGTTTTATTTCTGTAAGATGGGACGAAAAAAATAAAGTTTTGGAGACTTTATTATCATTGGCTCATTATGAGCATGATAACACAAAGACCGCGGGTATGAAGCTTTTTTCTCGTAATGTAGAAACAATGGAGAGAATGCTGCTGGATCATATAAGGCTGTATCCGGTTAAATGGGAAATGGAAGTTTTGATTCCAGATCCCGGCGAGCCGGGTATATTTCCGTGTTTGATAAAGGAGTGAGAATAGTATGGGCGGTTTTGGGAGCGGCGGCCACAATAAAAAGCATGAGCAGGTTGAAGAAAAAACAAGTGTCCGTGTAGATAGTTTCACGGTATATAATTTTCTGCAGTATGACAAGTATATTCATTACAAAGAGGAAGTGGATATTCGCAGCGGCGGTACGGTTATTCGATATTATCCACAAAGCAGAGAAATGGAGATTCTGGAGAACCGTGCATTTTATCCGCTGGAGGTTTCAAGGGTAAAGAATATTGATGGAGTATCACAGCGCCTGTATTTTTATTGTCCATGCTGTGAGCGGCGTGTCCGGTATCTGTATCGTGACAGCCGGAAAGGTACATATCAGTGTAGGTTATGCTCGGGATTAAATTACAGGTCCCAACAGGTCAGCGGTCAAGAACAACTTCGCATGAAGATGGAGAATATTGTGGAGAAAAAAATGGGCTATTATGGATGGCATTATATCTGCGATTACATTGCGGACCTTTCTATTCCACCCAAGCCCGCGTATATGCGATATGAAAAGTATGAAAAGCTGGTGTCGGAATTAAAAAAGATGCAGAGAGATTATCGTACCGCTTGCATAAAAACTTTTACTGGATTTTGCAGTAAATATGGGTTTTGATTTATGAACTGTGTATTGTTGCTTATGTGAGAGAAAACCATAGAAATTTATATTACGCCCATTTTTTTTAATAAACGAGGATAGCCGCATTGAATGCGGATGATATAGTATGATTATGATGATGGTGGTGGTGATGTGGATGCATGAATAATGTAACAATACGGAAAACCTTGAAAGAATGTAAGATACCACAATGGCGCCTGGCAGATGCATTAGGTATATCGGAAAATACTCTGGTACGGCGTATGCGGTATGAACTGGATAAACCTGCTGCCGCGCATATTTTAAAAGTTATACATGATATCAAAAGAAGTGAAGAAAGCGTAGTGAAAATTGAATAATGGTATAAAGAAGGTGAACTGAATGTTTGGTGTGATAATAATCAGCGGATTCTTATTTTTGATAGTCTGTGAACTTGCGGCTATTTATGATGATATGACAACAAAAAAAGGAGATCATGCAGATGAAAAATAAAAACGAGACGGAAAATGCTTTACAGGCACTTCGCAGAGCGGGCGCGTTGATTAAGAATTTGGGAGAAGGGTGTGAACAGGGAGTCAAGCAGGAAATTTTTCTGAGGCAGCAGGTTTTGGCGGAGGAAACAGAGAATGAAAAGCATTAGATTTGAGACCGGTTATAAGACTTTTTCCATTAATGATGATCCGGACAGGACAATCAGCTTTAACCCAACGGACGCAGACATTGTTCAGCGTTTCGCAAAGGCAATAAAAGAACTGCAGTCCGAAAAAGAAACTATGGCGGACATACAACTGAATCCAGATGGAACTGCGGCCATTAATGATATGAGCTCATTGGAAGAAGCAAGCGCAACACTAGAGAAATTTAATGATCTCATTAAGCAGAAACTGAATTATATTTTCAATTCAGATGTATACGATGTAGTATTTGCCGGACAATCTCCATTTTCCATTGTGGGAAAAGATCATAAGCTGTTGTTTGAGGCATTTCTTGAGGCAGCTTTTGAGATGGTGAATGAAGAGGTTGGCGCAGCGACTCAAAGCCGTATTGGAAAATACACAGATAAATATAAAAAGTAGACTGGAGACGAACTATCGATACAGAAATATTACGTGTTATTGAAGAAATTCAGGGGCGAGGCAATACAGCAGAGGTTAAAAAGAGGAAGGAGGATGTAGTAGTACTTGAAGTAATAAGAAAAATTGCATACAGCTCAGGCAGATAGAATGGTATCTGTTAATGGCAAAATGGTGCCGGTGACTTTCAGAAATGAGAATCATCGGCTTTTTGTATTATATAAGGCGGTGATTTATGATGCAGCAGAGTGATGGATCAATTATTATTGATACCCAGATCAATACGGATGGCGCTGGTGTAGGTGGGAGAAAACTACAAAAGGAACTGGGCCGGGTAATAGATAATGCGGAGAAAGCAGCGGATAAGGTAAAAAAGGCTTTTGCTAAAGCTGGGGCTTTCACTTATGATCCTCAAGCTATGGAGAAGGTGTTTGGAAAGACTGCTGCCCAAAATATTAAAAATTATGTAGATGCGATAGAACTGTATGGGAAACAAGCCGGACAGGTATTGAATAAACTAGATTCGTCATTACAGGATCAGACAAATGATTATAAGCGGGAAATTGAAAGCCTGTCAAAGGCCTTAAAGGACATGGAGCAAGATGGTATGTATTTTGGTGATGAAGATTATGACAATACATACATTAAGCTTCAGAAGGTTACTCAGGCATTAAAAGATTATAAAAAAGAACTTGTCAGTCCTGCGGCAACTCCAAAGGTTGTTGATGTATCCACAATGTCTGGAAAGATAGGTCAGCTCTCAAAAGAGCTTTTGCATCTGGAGGATAAAGGAAAAGGCTTTGGAGATTCTGAATATGATGCAACCGCGGTAGCTCTTAAGCGTGCCCAGGAAGCCCTTGCAGCATACAAATCAGAGCTTTTCAAGACTGATGAACAGCGTCAAAAAGAAGCGAAATCAGTCAGGAAGCAGCAGGAAGCCCAGGAAAAGCTTAACCAAAAGCTGCAAGAAGCAAAAGAAAAAGAAGCCGCTGCTGCCGCTGAATCCGAAAGGCTTAGGGAGATTGGCGAAAATGCCAAGGTGTCAAATGCTCATATCGTCAAGCTCCGGCAGGAACTGGAAGCTCTTGAAAACCGACAAAAGGATCTGCAAAAGGCTGGAGTTGGTGTAGGATACAAAGAATATAACCGCAATGCGGCGAAAATCCGCAATTTGCGTGCTCAGATTAATGCCTATGCGTCAGATACGAAAAAGGCAAGCAAATCCACAAAGCAGATGAAGACAAGCGTGGATCAGGGCGGAAAATCCGCTAAGAAATTTGGATCCAATATGGCCGGACTCTTGAAAAGGCTTATTCTTTTTCGGATTCTTCGCACTGCTATATTCACAGCTTTTCGTTCGGCACGCGAGGGAATGGAGAATATTGCTCAGTATTCGCCTGAGACGAATAAGGCCATATCAAATGTTCTTTCGTCTCTTACGCAGCTGAAAAATTCATTTGCTACTGCGTTTTCTCCGGTCGCAGAATATGCGTCTCCTGTACTGGTAGAATTCATCTCATTGCTTTCAGAAGCAGTTACGTGGACTTCTCAGTTTTTTGCGGCTCTTACCGGAAAAGATACATATACCAAAGCAACGAAGGTAGAGGAAGACTACGGCGCTGCCTTAAAAGAGAGTAACAAGCAGATAAAGGCACAGGAAAAGGCGAATAAAAAGCTGACGTATTCGTTTGATGAGCTTATCCAGGCCGGGAACAAATCAGATCAGGACAAGACCGGATATGTCGGACCTACACCAGATCAGATGTTTACCACGGAAGAGGTATCAAACGACATAAAGGCCCGTGCCGATGCAGTGAAAGAGATATTCTCCGGCCTGTTTGCTCCGCTGAAAGAATCCTGGCTTGATAATGGCCCGGAAGTGATGCAGTCTCTCACAAACCTGTTTACATCCGCAAAACAGCTTGCACAGGACGTAGGCGCATCATTCATGCAGGTTTGGAATGTTGAAGGGTACGGAAAGACCATAACGGACAATCTGCTTATAACATTTGCCAATCTGGCGCAAACTGTTGCGAATCTTATAACGCAGTTTGATAAAGCTTGGGTCTCAGGTGATACCGGGACAAAGATATTACGCCATCTGGGGGATATTTTGGTTACGTTATCAGGATTTTTCCGCTCAGCATCAGAAAGTATCAAGAATTGGGCTGCAAACTTGGACTTTTCTCCGCTGCTGAAATCCTTTGATAAGGTGCTTACATCCGTAAATCCAGTTGTAAGGGCTATTGGAAATTTGCTGCTATGGCTTTTAAATAATGTTTTGCTGCCTATCACAAAATGGGGTTTAGAACAGGCTCTGCCCGGTGTGTTTGAACTTATAGCAGCGGCACTTGATACCCTTTGCGCAGTAATAGAAGCTTTGGAACCGGTTGGAGAATGGTTATGGAATAGCTTTTTGCAGCCTATTGGGGAATGGACAGGGGAAATTATAATTAACGCCCTGAAATTGCTTACAGATGTTTTGAAAAAGTTCTCTGACTGGATTAGTGAAAATAAAGAACTTGTAAGAACTATAACATATGCAATACTTGGCTTTTTTGCGGCTTGGACAATAATAAAGTTGGTATCTGATATTGGAAAGTTGTTTGTCGCATTAAAAGGCTTTATTAGTGTAATGGGCAAAGTCCTGGATTCTATAACACCGGTTAAACTGGCATTATGGGCAATAATAACACTTGCAGCCATTTTATACGATAGCTGGGACAAAATGACTCCGACAGAAAGAATGATAAGCTTTCTGTTGGCAGCAGCTTCTGCGGCTGGAATTCTTGCAGTTGCCCTTGGTGCGATTTCTGGTGCTGCAGGTGCGTTGGCTATGGGAGCATCTATTGCGGCAGGAATAGGAGCGGCAATGATTGCGATTAATGCAGGCAAACGGCAGACGCAGTCTACTTACAGCAATGCAGGCGGCGGAAGATATGCAAAGTACGCTTCCGCAGCGGCAACGTACAATATGCCACGTCTTGCGACCGGAACCGTGGTACCGCCACGCGCTGGTGAGTTTGCGGCTATCCTTGGTGATAACAAGCGCGAGACAGAAGTTGTTTCCCCGTTAAGCACGATAAAACAGGCATTGAAAGAAGCTCTGGCAGAAAGCGGAGGTAGTCGGGACATAACGGTTATCATGGAAGTGGACGGTCGGCGTTTTGGACAGGCAGTGTACAAGGCAAACAATGAAGAAAAACAGCGTGTAGGTGTAAGGATGGTGACAGTGTGATGTTATTTGAAATTTTGGTTGCAGTTCCAGGCGTGGTCAGAATGGAAAACCACCGTTACCTTTATACGGATATTTCCTACAATAGCATCAATGGTGTAGGATAAGGTATCATAGATCCAAGATGACGGCATTATCCAAAGTTTTTTATTTTTTGAAAGCATCTGTCATGTGGGACGGATGCTTTTCTTTTGCGTAAACTTGTGATAATATGTGATTAAAAGTATGCATATTTGAAAAATGAGGTTTTCAATGAATACCACGGTAAAGGGAATCCGGCAGGAACTTTTATACTCTGATAAGAGTTTTTTATTATCTGAGTTTTTTATGCCATCACAAGCACATTCTTTTAGAAAAATAAAAGAAATAACGTATTGCTATGGGGATCATGGAAGTTTTGGATATTTAAGGTTCCACGGAAAAAACGGTTCGGTTGAGACATTTTTGTTTCGGAAAAAGAAAAATGAACAGGTATCAGAATTTTTGGATATCATACAAATAGGATATCCAGATGTGAAACTGAATGAACAGTATGAAAGAATTGATTGCCGATCTGCATATAATTACATGCCAGGAAGAAAAAAGGCATTATGCTGGATATCTGCATTCATTATTCTGCTGGGTTCATTCTTTTTCTACATGAATAATATGTCTTCCATTATGCACGACAAAAAAATTACGTTGGAAGCGTTTAATCAGTGTGAAATTGGAATGACATATGAGCAATGTGAGAAAATAATTGGATCTGCGGGAACTCCGCTTGCTGAGTCTGAAATTATAGATACAAGCATGACAGCATATATGTGGTACGCCGATGAATACAGCGGAGCAAATGCAGAGTTATACTTTGTGGACGGAAAATTATATCAAAAAGCCCAAATCGGCTTAGAATAGTTACTAAAAATGAAAAATATACCAATGTATGTAGCGGATTCTTCATTTATACAAGATCCGAGGAAAAGTGTAGTAGAAAATGGCAAGTATTGCACACAAAAATATTCCACGCATGAGGTGGAAGCCATCTATCATGCTTTGAAGGTAACACGAAATAAATATCCTATGGATTTAAGAGGGATCGGCCTTGCAAACGAAAGCTGGATTGTGAAGTATAAGGCTAGATATGTTTTGTTTGAAATGATAATCCAACTCTTAGAGTTGTCGGATAATCCGCTTGACGAATTTTCAAAATCTATTGCTTATGTAACGAAAGGAGCCTTTTTTAGAAAATATGCGATAAATTTTTTTGAAAAATCAAAACCTTTTGTATCAGATGAAACGCTAATGAAATTTTCATCTTTTCAGCCACTCAATATACATTTAACTTATGCTAAAGTTTACGAATCAGAACACGAATATGAAAAAGCAATTTCATGCATGGAAGCAGCTCAAAAGTATGGAGGATCAGAAAATTTGTATTTTAAGCAAAAAATTAACGAGTTAGAATGCAAGTTGGTGAAAAATAGTCCCAAAAGAAGTAGGACAATGTCAGAGGATGATGTCCAATTTGAAAAAGACATACGTTTTGCGGCACGATATTTAATTGATTATTTTAATGTGAATTATATTTAAAAATCGTCTAGTGCTATAAATACTGGAAGTTTTACGGATTGAGATATTAGCATAAACAGACACCTGTATGATGTTACATTTTACAGCAGTCATGTGATGAAAAATTGTTTTGTCTTTTAAGTACTTATGTAGTTATTTAGACAATCCGCGGAACGAGGGCATTTGTAAGTATATCCAAGTGCAGTTTCCAGAATAGATCTGGAAGGTGAAGGAATTCTAGTCGGATTATCTAAAGAAGTATGGTCGTGAGCCCTCAGCGGTCGAAATAGCCTGGTTTATGGGATAGTCAGGGCGATACAGGAAAATGCCTGTATGGTGATCCTGAGAAGCCTGGACGCACCTGTTACGGGAATTGATGGCACAGAAGATACCACGGTGGGGGAGTTGGTGGCAGTAGCAGGCAACCAGGAAGAGGATATTCTGGACCGGATGGAGAAAGAAAGCCTCTGCCGTACCCTGTGGCGCTGCGTGGACAGTCTGCCAGGGATCCAGCCGGACGTGATCCGGAGCCGATACGGCCAGAACCTCACAATAAAGGGCTGTGGGGATGCGTGCGGGATAACTGCAGCAGAGGCAAGGAAACAGCACGACAAGGCGCTGAGGAACCTCAGAAGCGGCGAGAACGGGAAGCTGCTGCGTCCATTCCTTCCGGATGATGCACAGATCTACAGCAGCGCCCTGATCGGGAACGGTTGGGAGCGTTTCAACCAGACCTGGACAAGTTCAACGGAGCGGGTAGCCTTAGAACTGTAGTTGTTTCGGAGCATAACTTTCTTGTCTTTTTACTCATAAGACCATAAAATAAAACATAATGAGAGTCATTCACAGTACCCATAATCCAAAAGGATTGTACAGCCGAATGGCTCTTGTTTTTATCTATGGCGGCCAGAAAAGAGCAAGAGCGGTGTCTGTTTTGTTTGAGGTGTTGCGACATCGCAACAGGGTGGCCGGTCTAGTTTGGTCTTCGGCTCAACGACAAAATGGCGTCGAGTTCAGGGAAGTGCGACCAAAAAGTGTTATCCGCAATTTTTTGACACGATAGCGCGCGCATGACTTTGGCCAGAATAGTCCTGCTGCCTGGTATCGTTATCCGGTTACAGGTCCATTTATGGATATGTAAACAGTGATAACAGGAAGATTGCCGTATCCTGCAGATGGTTAACTTTATAGTATGTCGCATGTGTGTTATTTTTGGCGTAGCGTTTACTTGCTGCGAGTTCAAGGAAGATTAGGTCATTGTATTTTTTTCGATACAATGATCTTTTTGCGTCTTAAAATCTATTTTTTCGGGCTACAATTTCCAATTCCGCCCCCATACTTATAATATACAGAAAAATAAAGGCATTGAGTTAAGGACGATTTCATTTTTTTGGATCGTCCTTCATGCTTATTATGAACAGATTAAGGCATGTTTGAGAGCACAGGTGATACAGACCTGCGAGGCGGTGCAAGGCCGCCACCATGACGAGGATACCCTAAAACGCCCCTCTGTGGCGTCATGTTGTGCCGGCTGCTGCCGATGCTGCCCTTTATTCGAGTGCATTATGCACTGGGTCCCGCCATACCGTAACCCGTTGACTGTAAGGAGGGCTATTGCCTGCCCGGACCGTGAAAACGGCTTAAAAATTGGCTCGTGACTATCTTAAACACACCTTAAACTGAATGGAGGAATATCTATGCGTAAGAGAATCAAACGAAAATCGACTGTCCAGCAGGTCAAAGAAGCGCTGGACGCACAGCTTGCGATTGGCTGTAGCAAGCGGAAGGACAAGCTGGAAGGCTGCACAGAATCAAAAATTTACTCATGGGAGACGTACCGCGTCTATCTGCGGCACGCTATCAATTTTGTGAAGTGGTGCCGGGACGTGCATCAGATCCGCGATCTGGAAGCGTGCAAGCCGTATGCAGCGGAATATATCCAGGGGCTGACTGCTGCCGGCCGTGCACCGTCTACTTTGAAGCTGATCGCTTCGGCTATCGCAAAGGTGTATCACTGCAGTGTGGAAGATCTGAAGATTAAGACAGCACCCAGAAGACGGGCGAACATTACCCGATCGAGAGGACGCAAGGCTTCAGATGCGCACTTTTCGGAGAAGAACAACCAGGATCTGGTTGATTTCTGCCGCGGAACCGGTCTGCGCAACCATAAGGAGCTGCAGCAGGTGAAGGGCACACAGTTGGAACGGCGGGACGGTATCTATTATCTGATCGGCGTCAAGGGCAAAGGCGGAAAGATCCGTGATGTTCCTGTGCTTCCGGATTACGAGGTCACAGTGGTACGCTGCTGCGTGGCTGCCGGTTCTGGAAAGGTCTGGCCTCATGTATCGAGTCACGCTGATATACATAGCTACCGGGCTGATTACGCTACTGCCTGGTATAAGCGCCTTGCGCGTCCTGTGGCTTTCCTGGAGCGCTCAGAACGGTATGTCTGCCGCTGTGATCGTGCCGGGGTAGTATATGACAAGGCGGCTATGAAACAGGTTTCCCGCTTCCTGGGGCATAACAGAATCGAGGTAATTGCGGGGCACTATCTGCACGAATAGATGCGTGAGACATATTGTTATAGGGTTATCCACATTATTCACAGGGGATTGTTGGTGAAAGAGACAATAGGCGCCTTTATGTTACCATTTGACGCCTTGACGGTTTTATGTAAGGCGTCTTTTGGGGTACATAGTCAGCTATACGCTGCAACGTTCGGAAATGGCAAATGCTAACATCTGCCGTACAGCTGAGCTATATGCTTATTTGGCCAATATTCAAAGCGAACGTTCGGTATCATGATACTGAAAAATACTGAAATTTTTTTGCAACGGCACTGTTGTCAAACGTGGTCGAAAATGCAGCGTTTCATGTAAGCAATGTTGTACTTTAAAACGAAACGAATAGGGTTACAAAACAAACACGAATGCGCGGGAAAATGGCTGAAATACTGCATTTTCCAAAACAAACGAATAGCCAAAACGTTGCGTTTCACAAAACCGACGAAGCAGCAGGACGCCTATTTAAGACCATAGATATTTATAGCGAACGTTCGGATAGAATAGCGAACGTTCGGAATCCGATAAATCACTTTTTGGAAAAGCCTATGGGTACTGTTTGACACCTTCCGGGGCAATACTTCAAGGTGTCAAACAGTACCCATAGACATAAAGATGGGGGCGCTTTCTTTCTTCCTTGTGCTTTCATGCTCTGGAAGACTGCCAGGGACTCCGAACCGGTTAAACGAATGTTGTACAACGCTGTCTTTCAAAACAACACGAATAGCCGGATGTGACTATTATTCACATCCGAAAGTGACTGATAGTCACAATAGCCTGCTGCGTTGCGAGATCGCAAGAGCTTGAAGCCCGAACGAAGCCCGAGGATGTTAAGAAATGTTAAGCTGCAGCGCGGTTATGTGGTCCTGCTGCGGTGCGGCCTTAATTAGTGAACACGATGAGCGCGCGCAATATTAAGCTCCGGGAATGTTAACTTTGTGCCCTGCTGCAGGTGAAAGCAAAATTGCGTTTACCTCACTTCGTTGGAGCGGATCCGCAGCAGCCGGAGGCAGAAATGGATCGGGCGTGGCAGCAGGAGAAGCCAGAAATGGCTTTACCTTTGAAGCCGCGAACAACGGGGGAACAACGAGAAATTGCGACTCGTACTGGAGTACGAAGCCGTGAGGAAGCCGTGAGAAATGGGAGCTTTTCCCTTATCGTCAAAAATGGCGAAAACATGGGGCGTTGACAGCAGCATTGCGACATTTGCGACGCCCTAAAAAAGGGCGTGAAGCAAGGACGAAGCGAGGACGAAGCAAGAGCGAACCAAGAGGGCAGCAGGACAGCAGCAGGCTTTCTCTGTGCCTTCCTGTGCCCTTTTACCCAGGGAATGTGGAAATGTTTAGGCGATTCCGTACAAGACCGCAGTTCCCCCATTCTTTGCGCAGAATGCCCATTCGCGGGTTAGATATAGGCTGTTGTGAAACGCGATACCATTCAACATTATATGAATAGGAGAATAAGTACATGAAATTTAAAATTTTGAATAAAAAATATCATATTGTGGCTGTAGATATGCCAGGAGGCAAGAAAGGCGGGATCCATGTTGGTTATGACCGGATCAGTGACACAATCATGATAAACAAAGATGCGCCTTACCTGGATAAGCTGGTGAAGCTGATCGGCACGTATTTGGACGTAAAAGAGTATGGAGACGATGCGGAGCTGATCTTGAAAGAAGCAGAAAAGGGCAGCAGCCTGCAGGAGCTGATTGACGTGATTGACCGGATTGATCACATTCGCAGACATGGGAAAGAATAGCCGGTTCTGATGTCATTGGATGGAACGGCGCATGATACTAAAATGATACTAAAAAATGAATGAAACACAAAAATCAGCATTAAAAATCGGCAAATAATACCCTGGAACAACGGAAATATCAGCAAAAAAGAGCTGAAAAGTTCCTCCTATTATAGTATTGAAAACCAGATAGCAAGTGGAAAAGATCATGCAAAAAACAAAAAATTTGGAACAAAAACAAAAAGTATTAACGAAGCTTGAAAAGGGATTGAATTTTTTATCCGGAATGTCTATAATAGAAAATTACAAAGAACAAACAAAGGAGAGATTTCTTATGAAAAAAGTATTAGCAACTAACAATGCTCCGGCAGCAATCGGACCGTATTCCCAGGCAATCCACGCAGACAAGTTTGTATTTGTTTCCGGTCAGCTTCCGATCGATCCGGCTACTGGTGAGTTTGCAGGTGCAGATATCGCAGCACAGACCAAGCAGTCCTTAACCAACATCAAGAACATTCTGGAGAGCGACGGACTTAGCATGGCAAACGTAGTAAAGACCACTGTTCTGTTAAACAACATCGCAGATTTCGGTGCTATGAACGAAGTTTACGCTACGTTCTTTGAGGGTGCATGCCCGGCAAGAGCAGCTTTCGAGGTTGCAGCACTTCCGAAGGGCGCACTGGTAGAGATTGAGGCAATTGCATACGCTGAGTAATCGAAAAACGGCGGATGTGTTACGGATTGTTTTCAATCTGTCATGCACGGAAACAGCATAGAAGTGGAACGATGCAGGCACGGACTTGGGTTCGCTGCCTGCGTAGATCCGGATACAGCAGGTACTGCGAACAAAGGTTTGCGGTACCTGCTGTTTTATGGTAGAATGGTTACTGTTTATGGAGCGAGAAAAAAGATTTTGAAAGGATAACAGCGCAATGGCAGTTTATGATACCTTAAATGACAGACAGAAAGAGGCGGTGTTTTGTACGGAAGGTCCTCTTTTGGTCCTGGCCGGGGCAGGATCCGGTAAAACCAGAGTCCTGACGCACCGCATCGCGTACCTGATTGAAGAAAAGGACGTGAACCCATGGAATATCATGGCGATCACCTTTACCAACAAAGCGGCGGGAGAGATGCGGGAGCGTGTGGACAAGCTGGTCGGTTTTGGCTCTGAGAGCATCTGGGTTTCGACGTTCCATTCCTCCTGTGTGCGGATTTTACGCCGCTTTATCGAGAATCTGGGCTACAGCACAAGTTTTTCCATTTACGATTCGGATGATCAGAAAACGCTGATGAAGCAGATCTTAAAGAAAATGGATCTGGACCCGAAGCAGTTTCGGGACAGAGCCATGCTTTCTGCCATTTCCGGTGCCAAAAATGAACTGATGAGCCCGGAAGAATTCCGGCTGAATGCGGAAGGCGACTGGCGTGCAAAGAAGATTGCAGAAATCTATCAGATGTATCAGGATGAGTTAAAGAAAAATAATGCACTGGATTTCGATGATCTTATTTTTAAAACCGTGGATCTGTTCCAGACGAATGCGGATGTGCTGGAATATTATCAAGAGCGTTTCCGCTATATCATGGTGGATGAGTACCAGGATACCAACACGGCGCAGTTTCGTCTGATTGAGCTTCTGGCCGGAAAATATAAAAACCTCTGCGTGGTAGGCGATGATGACCAGTCTATTTATAAGTTCCGTGGTGCCAACATCAGCAATATCCTGGATTTTGAAAGTGCATTTCCTGGGGCAAAAGTCATTAAGCTGGAGCAGAATTACCGTTCCACCAGTCATATTCTGGATGCGGCCAATGCAGTGATCCGCAATAACCAGGGGCGGAAGGACAAGACTCTCTGGACCGCCAATGGAGAGGGGGAACCGGTGATCTTCCACCAGTATGAGCAGGCTTACGAAGAGGCGGATGGCATCGTCCGTGACATTTTAAAGGATGGACGGGACTTTCAGGATTACGCGGTCCTTTACCGGACGAATGCGCAGTCCCGTCTTCTGGAGGAAAAATGCATTGAGCACAACGTGCCGTACCGTCTGGTAGGAGGCGTAAATTTCTATCAGAGAAAAGAGATCAAGGATGTACTGTCTTATTTGAAAACAATCGCAAACGGACGGGATGATCTGGCAGTCCAGCGTATCATCAATGTGCCAAAAAGAGGCATTGGTGCGGCATCGATCGCGAAGATTACGGCGTGGGCTTCGGAGCAGGGCATCAGCTTTTACGATGCGTGTGTCCGGGCGGCAGTCGTGCCGGGGCTCGGTAAGGCAGCAGGAAAGGTTGCCGTGTTTACCGGTCAGATCGAGGAATTCCGCGATGCGCTGACCGAGGATGAGATCAGCATCAAAGCACTGATCGAGCAGATCCTTTCCGATACCGGCTACCGGGAAGAACTGGAAGCAGAGGGAGAGGTCGAGTCCCAGACGCGTCTGGAGAACATCGAAGAACTTATGAATAAGGCGGTCAGCTACAGCGAGGATGCGGAACATCCGTCCCTGGATGAATTTTTAGAGCAGGTGGCGCTGGTGGCCGATGTGGACCGGATGGACGATTCTGAGAACCGGGTAACGCTGATGACCTTACACAGCGCAAAGGGACTGGAGTTCCCGGTAGTATATTTAAGCGGCCTTGAGGATGGACTTTTCCCAAGCCGCATGGCAATTTCAGCGGATGACCGGACCGAACTGGAAGAAGAACGCCGCCTTTGCTACGTCGGCATTACCCGTGCCAAGGAGCGGCTGGTGATCACGGCATCCCGCATGCGCATGATCAATGGGGAAACCCATTATTCCAAAGTCAGCCGTTTTGTGGAAGAAATTCCGGAAGAACTGATCCAGATGGAAAAGCTGGAGCCGAGACTGGGACGCAGCGTGGCGCGGGATGAATTTGAGGATGACGATCTTCCGTGGAATAAAAAACAGAGTCATCTTGGCATCAGCAAATTTGGCATGAAATCGAATTCCTATGCATCGCCGACCGCATCGTATGTTTCCGGGACCGGAAACGGATACGCAGGAATGCAGGGAGCAGGACGTGATTTAAGTGGGATTTTCGACCGGAAGTTATCCGGAGGCAGGGCGGCAGGGGCAGCAGCCAGGGCTGCTTCAGGACAGTCGTTTCAGTCAGCCGGACCAGGATTTGGAAAGGCGTTTACGGTTCAAAAACCTTCTTCTTTGGACTATGGAGTAGGAGACCGGGTACGCCATGTCAAATTCGGCGAGGGAACCGTTCTGAGTGTAAAGGACGGAGCGAAGGATTTTGAGGTATTCGTGAATTTTGATACGGCCGGTGTGAAGAAGATGTTCGCCTCCTTTGCGAAGCTTCAGAAAATCGGATAAACAGACAGCCGTGCTGTTTACGCTGGCGCATAGAATTTACAAATTTGAATAAAATAGGATAGTAAAAAAAGAAAAACAATGATATAATCCTAGTAATGCATAGCATGAAACGGCACATTTATATAGCCGACCAAACATGGTAGAAAGGACGTGGCAGTATGAATCGTTTTGATAACATGAGCAAAGACGCAATGGCACGTGTGGAAGAAATCATGAATTCCACCAAGTTAAATGAGTTCTTGCACAGAAAAGAGGAAGAGGAGAAAAAGAAAACCTGCATTCTCTGGATCCTTGCCATCATCGGAGTGGTAGCAGCTGTTGCAGCAATCGCATATGGCGTATACCGTTTCTTTACCCCGGATTATCTGGAAGACTTTGAGGATGATTTCGATGACGACTTCGATGATGATTTCTTCGAGGACGAGGACGACACCAAAGAAAAATAAGAATAGCTTTGGTCATCCACAAAGGTTTGAAGGAAAGAAACTTGTTACTTAGCAGAACCAATCAGGCGTGTCTCGCAGACCGGGATGCGCCTTTTCTCTGCCATGCATCAAAGAAGAATAGGAGAAAAACGTGAAAAAGGGCGATATGTATGAAGCGGTCGTAGAGACCATTGACTTCCCGAACAAGGGAATTTTACATGTGGACGGGGAGCGGGTCATCGTGAAGAATGCCATCCCGGGACAAAAAGTACGGTTTGTCGTAAATAAAAAAAGAAAAGGAAAATGCGAGGCACGTCTTTTGGAAGTAGTAGAAAAGTCGCCTTTGGAGCGAAGGGAGGGCCCCTGTCCGCATTTTGGCATCTGCGGCGGCTGCCTCTATCAGAGTCTTCCTTACGAAGAACAGTTGAAGATCAAAGAAAGTCAGATCAAAGCACTTCTGGATGAAGTCTGTGATTCTTATGAATTCGAGGGAATCAAGGCAAGCCCGCTCTCTGACGGATACCGCAACAAGATGGAATTCTCTTTTGGCGATGAGTACAAGGACGGTCCGCTGGCACTCGGCATGCACCGCCGCGGCAGCTTTTATGATATCGTGAATACGCCGGAGTGCCAGATCGTACATGCGGATTTCTGCAAAATCTTAACGGCAACCCTGCAGTATTTCACGGAACACCATATCAGTTACCACAAAAAGATGAAGCACACCGGCTACCTGCGTCATCTGCTGGTGCGCCGTGCCGTGAAGACCGGCGAGATTTTAGTGGCCCTGGTCACTTCCGGGCAGAACGAAAAGCTTGGTGTGATCGAAGAACATACAACTCCGGTGAAGGAGAAAGAACTTCTGGCAGGCTGGCTTTCCTGCATGCAGAATCTTGAGCTTACCGGAACGTTTGCCGGAATCCTGCATATCCAAAACGACAGCCTTGCTGACGTTGTTCAGAGCGATGAGACGACGATTCTTTATGGTCAGGACTTCTTCTATGAGGAACTTCTTGGCTTAAAGTTCCGTATTACCCCGTTTTCTTTCTTCCAGACCAATTCCCTGGGAGCCGAGGTGCTTTATGAGACGGCACGAAGCTATGTCGGGGAGACGAAGGATAAAGTTGTGTTTGACTTATACAGTGGAACCGGAACCATTGCCCAGATCATTGCCCCGGTGGCTGCGAAGGTTGTGGGTGTGGAAATCGTGGAGGAAGCCGTAGAGGCTGCGAAAGAAAATGCGGCAGGGAACGGACTGAAAAACTGCGAATTTATCGCCGGAGATGTTTTGAAGGTGATCGGAGCGTTAAAAGATAAGCCGGATCTGATTATTCTGGATCCGCCGCGTGATGGCATTCATCCGAAGGCACTGGATCAGATCATCGATTTTGGTGTGGACCGCATGGTTTACATTTCCTGTAAGCCGACCAGCCTGACCAGGGATCTTGTGGTATTGCAGGAGCGTGGTTACAAGCTGGAGAAAGCATGTGCGGTAGATATGTTCCCGTCCACGGCAAACTGTGAGACGATCGCGCTGCTGACCCGCGTAAAATAAGGATTTGTGGGCTTTCTGGACGACTACGAAAGACCATTTGACTACGATTTGACAACGCTTTTTTGAGATGTTGTCAAAGACTGGCAGCTTTTTCAAAGATTTCTACGCTGCGTTCTGCCATTTTTTCGGTGGCATGGGTGTAGACCTGCAAGGTGGTGTTGATATCAGCGTGTCCTAGGCGTGTCTGGACATCCTTGATGTCAGCACCATTTTCTATTAAGAGGGTGGCATGCGTGTGCCGGAGAGAATGATAATCGAAGACCATGTTCAGCTCGTGATGAATCACTCTGGCACAGTACTTAAAGGAGTCCGGGCTGATGAATTCCCCGTTCTCTCGGACGCACAGGAAATCCACGCGCTGCAGCGTGCAGCTGATACCGCGCTCAACCGGAACAATCCGGTATATGGTATTTCCTTTTTCATCTTTCTCCGGCTTCAGATAATGATCGGTATAATATTCACCATAGAGCAGCCGGTTCTTCTTCTGGGTCAGCTGCGCATGTTTCAATGCCTTATAGAGGGCATCTCCAAATTTGATGGTACGGATGGAATTGACTGTTTTCGGTGTTCCAAAGTACCAGGCAGACTTTTCTTCTTTCTTCCCTTTCTGTTCCAGCACTTTTCGGACATCCACTCCATAATTCCGTTTCACGACCGCCTTTTTTACGGATAAGGTGCGGCTTTCCACGTTGATATCATCCCAGCACAGTGCAAAGGCTTCGCTGAGACGCAGGCCGGTATAATAGCCAATCATGAGCGGCAGATAGAAATTGCTGTCTTCCGGAAAGCGCTCCAGAATCTTTTTGAACTCTTCCGGGCGGATCACATAGCGCTGTTTTGGCTGTTTTTCAAATTTTGGCAGTTTTATCCTGGCGCAGGGGTTCTCCCTGACATACTGCAGCGGTTCTATAGCATACTCGTAAGCGGCTGATAATACCCGCAAGATTCCCAGGACAGAAGATTTTGCCAGGCCGTCAATCTTTAACTGATTCACATATTCCTGTATGGCAGCAGTGGTCAGTGATTTTAGCCGGTACTGTCCGAAGTGCGGCTTTAACCGGTTCTCCATAATGTAGAGATAACCAAGCTGCGTGTTGTATTTCAGATTCATTTTACAGTAATTCTCAAACCAATAATCCAGATAATCGGCAACACTGACTTCCGCTGGCGCGAAGGTCTGGCCGGATGAGTTATATTCGCTCATTGCAATAGTGCCAGCTGCCAGGGCTTCGGCCTTTGTCCGGAATCCGCCCTTTGAGATTGATTTCCGTTTTCCATTCACTGGCGCGGTCTCAAAGCTGTATTGCCAGGTTGATCCGCGCTTCCTTGTTCTTAACTGTCCCATATATCATGCTCCTTTCGTATGGTTGTTGCGATGTCACAACAGAAAATTAGGTACAAAAATAGCACCCCTTGCAGGACGCCCAGGAAAATGATATAATTCGTTTGGACTCGATTATATCTGGCCGGGCATCCGGCAAGAGAAATCTATGTAAAGCCGTTCTGTGTTACCAGCACCGGGCGGTTTTGCATTTTATAATGGTTAATGCTTCCAGGTCGCATGTCTTGCGTGAAGTAATCCGTTCTTAAATGTAATTCGAATATTGGAATCAAGATCCTCAGCATACCACTTCACTTGCAAATAATCATAGGTTTGATTGCCGATTTGCCGACGTTCAGCGTTACTTACTTCGTGCTCTTTTCCGAGAATAGAAATAACTTGCTCGTAGCTCATACCGTCTTGCAATTGATTATACAAATCTTCAGTAGCGTATTTCATCCCATCTGTATTCATATCAATATATTCACCATTTGCATTATACGGCGAGCCGTCATTTGCGCGCCCAGCCCATGAAGGCAAATAACCTTTTCTATTGCTACCTTCATTAAACCAGTACCATTTTTCATCAATGTTGACCCATTCGTTGCTGGCATAAGCACCATTATCTTTTAAATAACAGCGATTATCGTCGGTCCATTCACCTGCAAAAGCCGTGATGGACATAGATGCGGTAACAAGAAAAACGAAGGATAATAATTTAATTTTTCGCATATCAATTCTCCTTTTCTTTTGATTTTATTAAAATTTTTCTATAACAACCAAGGCTGGGTCAAACATAATGGTGTAGCCACCAAAATTCACATAAGAACCGTATTTTTCATGGTAGCATTCCAGCGCTTCCTTTAAAAATTCTTCTGATACTTCCAGATACTCAGCCAGTTCGTGACGATTTTTGCAGCGTGCTTTATATCCCTCGACTATTCCGAACAATCCAATTCGCTTATCGTAGGCCCATAACCGTGCGATGCGTTCCTGCTTCCGATCAGACACGGAATCCTGCTCGATGATGCGGCCTACAGTGGTGTAGTAGTGCCCAAGTTCTTCTGCTAGCACATCCGCTTTTTTGCGTAGTGTTGGGATATTCTTTCGAATAGCAATCTTACGGCCCTTTATTCGTCCGTCACTCAGCGGAAGAGGCTTTTCCTTTACGATCAGTCCGGCGGCATCAGCTTCTTTGAGTAGATCTTCGTAACTCACGCAATCACCTCACTTAAAAGTTTGGATCATCCATTATATCGTCTTCTTCCTTGCGAGAAGCTTCTGTTCGGTCGGAGTCAGAAATGTCGGTGCGGTCGTGAGCGGCATCAGGTATCAGGTGCAGCTGTTCTTCTTCCATCTGCTGTATCTTTAGAAGATTATCGGAGTAATCAACCACTTTTTTCTTATTGATATCAGAAAGCTGTTCATAGTTATCTATCAAGCGCTTTTGATCACTGTGAAACTTGATAATATTTTGAGCCAGTTTTATAACCTTATTATCTGAAGTTTCTTTTCCAGAGAAGCTTTCGTCGTATTGAGTCCAGCCCATGAGATAAGCTGGTGTAGTTTCAAGAACTTGTGCAAATTCAATTACTTTGCTTTGAACAATGTCGTTGATTCCGTTCTCAATTTTAGCTATTGTTGTTTTGCTTTTGTATCCTAGCTTAGATGCAAGTTCTTCCTGAGTCATCCCAAGTTCTTCGCGCCGTGTACGTATTCGTTTTCCTATTTCAGGCATATTGGAAACCTCCTTATTTATAATTGGAATATAGCACGAAAATGATTTAAAATCAATATTTTTTGATTGAAATAAAAAAAATAGTTGACTTTTAATCTACGCAGTGATAGTATAACAACAGATGATTTAAAATCATCTCCAACGAAAGGAAGTGAGAACATTGACAGATTCAGATGCTTTAAAGGCGTTGATTAAATCCAGAGGTTTAAAGCTTAAATATGTAGCGGATTATCTCGGATTAACCAGCTATGGATTTGCGCTGAAACTGAATAACAAGCAGGAGTTTAAGACGAGCGAAGTAGCTGCATTGTGTGAGTTGTTAGAAATCAAGAGTTTAAAAGAAAAGGAATCTCTTTTTTTTAAACAAAAAGATGATTTAAAATCATCTTAGGAGGTACATACCAGTGAATGAGTTAATCAATGTGAATTTCGACACTCAGACGGTGTCGGCAAGAGAACTGCATGGACAGTTGAATAGACACAGAGATTTCAAGGATTTCTTTGTTGAAGTCTCAAAAATGAAAGTGTCTATGGATATGGAAGAATTGAAATTATTAAGAACGGTTGTAAAAACATTCTCTTATAAATTCGGTTCGGAAGCAGTCGTATATCTCGCAGATTCGATAGATACAGAAATGGTTTTGCCTGTAAAGAGCTTAGAAGCTAGAAAGGCAAATGAGGAAAAAATGAAAGAAGAAATTGTAAATAATTTCAACTCGATTTTTCCTGATTATACATTTGTCGGATGTGAAAAGCAAGTTGGCAGTATAGGGAGAATAGATATTTATGCTTTGTGTGGCGAGAGAAGTGTAATTATCGAATTGAAAACAGGAAGTAAAAACCCTAATACACAACTCATTGCCTACGGTTCTAAATTCGAGAACCCTATTTTAATAGGAATAACAGAAAAAGAAATTGAGGACGAGCGGAAAATCAAAGGGATTTCCTATTTTACGCTGTCTGAATTAAGAGAGGCGGTCGAGCAGTGGATAATTTAGTTTCAATAAGTGTAAGATTTGAGAATGACCAAATGATTACGGACAGCAGAAATGTTTCAGACGTATTCAATAAGCAACATCGTCATGTATTAGAAAGCATAAGAAACTTAGAAAAAGATGTGCCGAATTTTGGGCAGATGTTTTTTGAATCGACAATGCCTGATTCTTATGGAAGAGAACAAAAAGTATATTTTATGAATCGTGATGGTTTTTCATTACTAGCGATGGGATTCACTGGTTCAGAAGCAATGAAATGGAAGTTGAAGTATATAGAAGCATTTAATGTACTGGAAAAGGCATGGAACACGCCGGAGCAGGTATTTGCCAGAGCCTTACGCATGGCAGATCAGACAATCAATAGCTTAAAGGATCGCTGCCAGTTCCTTGGCGGACAGGTTGCGGATCAGCAGAAAGTAATCGAGGAGCTGCAGCCAAAAGCTTCTTATTATGACATGATTCTGCAGTGCAAAGACCTGATTGCAACCACTGTGATTGCCAAGGACTATGGAATGTCAGCAAAGAAATTTAATGCTATTCTTCATGACCTTGGTATCCAGTTCAAGCAGGGAGATGTCTGGGTGCTGTATGCAAAGTATCAGGGAAATGGCTATTTGAAGACCAAGACTCATAACTATCCGGACGCCGATGGTGTTCAGCACTCAAAAGAACATTCTTACTGGACACAGAAAGGACGGTTATTCTTGTATGACCTGTTGAAACAGCATGACGTTCTGCCGTTGATGGAGTGTTAAATTCAGCGTGTACAGTGGATTACCTGTTTGCAACAGAGTAGGAGGTGAGGAAGATGTTCAATACAGTGATTTCTTTTGGAAATGGCATTTCTGTTTCCGAAGAGGTACTGGAGAAAACTGTCGAAGAGATTTTACAAACAATAAAGTCTGAACTTCCGGAGGAAGCCCAGACCTATGAAGTTTGCGAGACTGTTTTATGTAGATGTAAGGACCGGTTACAGAGCGGGCGAATTGTGTTATAGCATCTTTTCCACCATATCCTGGAGCGTATAAGAGATGATTTTCAGCTCTTTATCTTTGGTAGATGCTCGGCTATGAGTTAAATCGGCATCTGCTTTGATATTGAGAACAAAAGAATCGGTATATGTCTTGTTATTAGCTTCGTAGGAGATGTTTATAGCGATTGGTTTTGGATCTTCAAATATTTCGCGTTGGTTTACATTACAAACGAAGGATTGATTTGGAGCAATGAAAGTATCTTTGATGTGTTCAAAAGGAATGTATTTTGGGCTGTAGGAGCACTTAGCTAAATCAAAATCGCAGGAAAAACTGGTAATGCGAGCCCCTGTTTGACCAAAATTTTTGATGACCAGGTAGTACATAGGAGATTGAAAGTTGGTTGCAGCGGTGTAAACAACTATGTATGGACGAGTTGATTCTTCAACCATTTGATGGTTTTGACGCAAGGTGACAACAGATATTATGACTGCGATTGTGCTGATGATTGTTGACAAAAGTATTCCGAGCAACTGAATTATATCGGACGGGCTGAGTGAACTAAGCAGGCCGGTGAACATAGTGTCGGAAGCGGATGCAAGTTGTGTGAGAAACATAAAAACCTCCGTAGTATGAATTTGATAAAGAAATTGTATCACGGAATATGCAGGAAAAGCAACGAGGGAGGTGTAAGAAGATGGTAAGAGCATACGAACCATTGTACACAGTAAAAGAAGCTGCGAAACTTCTGCGGGTTAATCCGCAGGCGGTATACCGGCTGATTAACGGAAAACAGCTTGTGGCTCTGCGCCTTGGACTGATTAAGATCCGGGGCAGTGACCTGGAGCGCTTTATTGAGCAGTACCCGGCGTACGAGCCGGAGGAAGGAGGTGATCAGAGTGGCGAAGCTTAACTTTATCGAGTCCCAGCACCCGCGGATGCTCAGCTATGTGACAGTGCAGAGTGATCCGGTGGCAGAACCGGCGGAAGAACCGGCGCCGAAAGAGACATTATCTGACCGGTTGGGAGAACTGGCTGTGGATGTGATGGTTGTAGCTGCAGCGTTCTGCGGCGCGACCGGTTTTATGTTCTGGTTGTTTATTATTTTGGCATTGGCATAGGAGGGAGGTGAGGACATGACCAAATTGGAAAAAGCACAGATTATTCTGGAAGCGATCGACAAGCACGCACCGACTTGCGTTGACTGGAATCTGGATGATTTATGGCTGGAAGCCATTATGCACGGATTGTCGGAGATCCGGGTAGCAGAATTAAAAGAAACCCCGGAAGCGGCAACTTCCAGGGAATCAAGTAAATAAAAAATGAATTTACAGCCTCATTATAAGCGAGGCGCGGAGGAAAAACAAGATGAAACTTTATGAGTTGACTGAGCAGTTTTTAGCGTTACAGGATCTGGTTTATGATCCGGAGGTAGATAATCGGGTCCTGCAGGACACAATGGACGGCCTGTGGGGAGAAATTGAGGAGAAGGCAGACGGCTATGCCAAGATCATTAAGGGTATGCAGGGTGATATTGAGGCATTAAAAGCAGAGGAAAACCGCCTGGTAGCCAGAAGAAAGGCTCTGGAGAACCGTCAGCAGGCATTAAAGAGCAATCTGGAAGCCAATATGCGCGAGATAGGCAAGACGAAGTTCAAGACGGCCCTGTTTAGCTTCAATATCCAGAAAAATGGTGGCTTGCAGCCGTTGGTGATTGATGGTCTGCTGGAAGATATCCCAGGCAAGTACCTTGTACCGCAGTCGCCAGTGCCGAACAACGAGGCAATCCGCAAGCTGCTGGATGAGAAGCAGGTCGACTGGGCACATCTGGAGCCGCGTGGCGAAAGCCTGCGGATTCGCTGATGGACCGGCCGGGAGTTGGACCGTACCGGATGCAGCTGCTCATGGAAGTAGCTGCGAAAGCGGTCAAGATCATGACTACGGGTGCATGGCACCTGTCATTTGATGAAATGGATATTATTCTGGATTACATCCGGTGCGGAATCGATGCCTATAAGCGCAAATATGAGGAGGAAAGAGAAAATGTTCCTGAAAATCAGTGAGTTTAAGAAAGTGATGAAATCCGCTTTGAAGACGGCGGGCGGATTGTATGTCGGAAATGTAAATGATCAGTATCTGGTATATACCGGTTACTTGGGCGTGTGCGTTGAGAAGCTGTATGCGACCAATAAGTTTAAGGCTGCCATCATGGAGTTGATTGGTGACATGCCGGAAGAAGACAGCTGCTATAAGTATTATATCGAGGACAAACAGTTAAAAGCAGAGCTCCGTGTGGATTACCTGAATCCGTATGAAAAATGGAGAGAGGCAAAGGACTTCGCCTGCAGCGTCCCGCTGGTACTGACAAACAATTATCACGAGTTGTCTGTTTACCAGCGCCACAGTGACAAGGATTATCTGACAGCAGTAAGAGAGTGGACCGATGGCATGCTGTCTCCTGCAGAGCTGGAAGTTGCTGGCGAACGTATGCCGGGCAGACCAAGCGTCTCTCCATTGGGAAGTATCCTTTATTTTAAGAGCGAGACCATGCTGTACTGGGTTTGCTGCGTGCAGGTTGAAGGAAAAACACGGGAAACTGTCTTTGACCGCATGAAGGATCTGGATTTCTTCGAGGATGACTGGCTGAGCAAAGACAAGAAAATTGACGATTCTGATGAAGAAGAAACACTGCCATATTAAGGAGGACACTATGGGATTACCGGTACTGATCTATGGAAAATCCGGCAGCGGAAAGAGCCGGAGTTTAAAGTTTTTCGATGAAAATGAAATTGTGCTGTTGAATACAGAGCGGAAGGAATTGCCATTCCGCAAGCGCTTCCGTAAAACCGGGGCGAGTGATGATATCAACCAGATCATTACTACTATCAATAAGAATCCGGAAAAGGTTTATGTGATTGATGATGCTGGTTATATCATGACGCATTTGTTTATGTCACAGCACCGCAATAAAAAGGGCAACGCGTCGTTTGAAATGTATGACGATATCGCGGATGCAATGTATGGACTTGTGAAGCGGATCAAGACGGATGTGACGGATCCGGACAAAATTGTATACATCATGTTCCACGAAGACACGGACGATTTTGGCATTTCCAGACTTAGAACGATTGGCAAGCAGCTTGATCGAAAGGTTTGCCTGGAGGGAATGGTGACGATCTGCATCCGGTGCATGAGCGAGAATGGAAATCATTTCTTCCGCACGGTTACAGATGGTTCCGATATTACAAAGACCCCGGAGGATATGTTCGAGGCACCAGAAATTGAAAACAACCTGAAACTGGTTGATGATACTATCCGCGATTTTTACGGATGGGAGAAATATAAATCCAAGGAGGATAAGCAGTCATGATTAAGAAACCGACAGGATACGATGAGGCAGCAGCTTATACAGGAGAGTTCCAACAGCTGCCGAAGGGAAAATATGTGTGTGTGATTAAGCAGGTAACCACCCAGGAATCCAGGAATGGCAATTTGCAGTTTGTTTTGCTGTATGACATCGCGAAGGGCGAATACAAGGACTTCTACAAGAAGATGTTTGAAAGTGATAAGGCGCAGAACCCGATGGGAGCGAAATGGCGCGGTGTCTTCAAGCAGAACATGGAAGGAAAGGGCCTTTCCTGGTTTAAGGGTATTATCACATCCATTGAGCGTTCCAATAATTTTACCTTCCAGTGGGACGTGAACGACAACGAGAAGCAGATGGTCGGAAAGGAGTTTGGTGGCATTTTCCGCCGCCGTCAGTACGAGGCAGCCAACGGTAACCGCCCATTTGTAACGGAACTGTTCCAGATCCGCAGCGTGGCCGGTCTGGCTGAGGCAGAGGTGCCGGAGGATGAAGTTTTACAGGATCCGCCTGTAGGCCAGACAACTCCGGTTAACCATGGCACTCCATCTGCTGTAGGGGATGGCTTTGTAGATATTCCGGAGGGAGCAGGCGATGAAGGAATCCCATTCATGTGATCCGGAGCTTTATAGCAAAGTAAAAGATGCAGTGAGTATGCAGCAGGCCGTAGAATACTGCGGCCTGCATGTTTTAAACGGGAAATGTCTTTGTCCGTTCCATCGCGATACCCGCCCATCCATGAAGATATATCCGGATGGGAAAGGCTATTACTGCTTTTCCTGTGGCGCTGGCGGTGATCAAGTTAAGTTTGTAGCCGGTTATTTTAGCATTGGAAATTATGAGGCGGCCAAGCAGCTTGCGACAGCGTTCCAGATCCCAATCCAGGAACCGGTGACGTACCGGGAGAAGCGCGAAGCAGATAAACGAAACCGTTTAAAACGCGAATTACGCGATTTTGTGTCTTATGCAAGGAAATGGCTGGTTGTGTATCGCGGGCTGCTCTGTGAGGCAATCAGAGAGCGCAGCGAGCATTTCTGTGAGGCACTTAGCAATATTACCTATGTGGAGTATCTGATTGACTGTCTGGATCGGTGCCCGGAACAACTATACGCAGACAGAAAGGCGGTGAGTGAAATTGGAAAAGTCGAACGAAGAGTTAGCGACTGGTATATCAAAATTGGAGAAGATGGATCCATTTCCAGATGAAGTATTTTACCGGATTTTTGAGATTGATGACAACGTGGAGCGCCAGAAATACATTGAGGCGCTGCGGAACGCAGCAAAGACCATAAAACGTGCCTTGGAGTTTAACAACCTGTTAAAACAGTTCCAGCTTGATTATATCCAGCGTATGCGCCAGACCGGGAAGAAGACGGCTTTTACCGATCAGCCGCTGGAGCTTAACTGCGCAGAGTGGACTGCAAACGATATGGGTGTGAAAACAGTCCGGTATGACAAAAACATGCAGCAGGTCCCGGTTGTTGCCTGCAGCCATCCGATCATGCCGGTTGAGATCCTGAAGAACGTGGATACATCAGAAGAACGTATCACGTTGGCTTATTTTAAATCTGCGTCCTGGCAGCGAATCACAGTTGACCGGTCTGTTTGTGCCAATACCAATAAGATCGTGGATGTATTGTCGCAGTACGGCATCGAAGTAACATCGGACAATGCAAAGAGTCTGGTGCGCTATATCAGTGACTGCGTGGGGTATAATCCGGTGGCACTGGAGCCAAAGAAGTCTATCAACCGCCTTGGATGGGTCGGTGCAGCGTTTACTCCATATGAAAAGGATATCCGCTACGAGGGCGGGATGGATTACGAAGCAATCTTCAAAAATGTGTCCGAGAAGGGCGATTTCGAGTCCTGGAAGGCTCTTTGCAGCGACCTGCGGAAGAATCTGCCATTGCGTATGATGATGGCTGCAAGCTTTGCTTCCGTGCTTCTGGAGCCGCTTAAAGTGCTTCCGTTTGTGCTGCATCTGTGGGGCACGACCGGCACAGGAAAAACAGTGGCGTTGATGGTGGCCATGTCCATTTGGGGCAATCCAAGGATGGGCGGTCTGGTCAAGACCATGAACATGACAAAGAATGCCATTATGCGAAACGCAGCGTTTCTCTGCAGCATTCCGTTTTCTGGTGACGAGCTGCAGACCATAAAAGATAAATGGCAGGGAAATTTCGACCAGCTGATCTACCAGATCACAGAGGGTGTGGACCGTGGCCGTGCGAAGGCATACGGCGGTGTGGAAGATACAAAGACCTGGAAGAACAGCTTTATCTTCACAGGTGAGGAGCCGATCACAAAGGTGAATTCGGGTGGCGGTTCCAAGAACCGTGTCATTGAAATTGCGATTGATGGTCCGCTGGTGGCGGATGGTCATTATGTGAGCAGTATGGTGCAGGAAAACTATGGGTTTGCCGGGAGGAAGTTTGTGGAGTACATACAGGAAACGGAAACGAGTAAACTCATGGACCGGTACCGGGAGATTTTTGACGAGCTTTGCAAGCTGGATACCACGGACAAGCAGGCTATGGCAATGGCTTGCATTTTGCTGGCGGACGAAATTGCTGTGAAATTGTTTTTTGCGGGCGAGCAGGCGTTACAGATTGGACAGGTGAAACAGTATCTTCAAAGTGCACATGACATAGACATTGCGGAGCGGGCTTACCAGCAGGTAATGAACTGGGCGGCAAAGTATCAAATCCGGTTTGAGGATCCGAAAGCAGAAAACTCTTTGAATAAGGGCGAAGTCTGGGGAAAGATTGATGCAGGTGTCTTGATTATAAACAGGGATGTGCTCTTAAATTTTCTGGATCAGAATGGCTTTGACTATACGGCAGTGAATCGGAAATGGGCAGAAAAGGGATATCTGGTGCGGAATTCGCAGGGAAAATTCATTCATAGCACAAAGGTCTATGGAATCAAATCCAGTTACATCAAGTTCAACCTTCCGGAGGATGATGATGCAACGGATAAGGACGGATTTATGGCAGTAGAAACGTATGAGCAGGAGAGTTTGCCGTTCGTTTAGGGTCTAACCACATTTGGAAAGGTTAGACCTAGGTTAGACCCTAAAACCCGCATAAAACCTGGCTTTTTTATATACAGTCTAACCGTCTAACCAGTCTAACCGTATATATAGTCTCGTGACGCGAGGAAGAAGAGAGCTATTTTCTCTCTTACTATAAATATATAGACTTATTATACCGGATTTTAGGTTAGACGGTTAGACCATTAAGGAAATCAAGGGTTTGCGGGCAATTTTGGGTTAGACTTTCGGTTAGACAAAACGGAAAAATGGTTAGACTGTGGCAGAAAAGAGGAGAAAGACAATGAAAATCAGTAATAAAGCAGCCGGTACGAAATTCGAAAAAGAATTTGCCGACCGGCTGGCAGCAGAAGGTTTCTGGGTGCACCGCTTCCAGGATAATAAAAATGGTCAGCCGTGTGATGTGGTTGCTGCAAGAAACGGGGAAACGTACCTGGTTGATTGCAAGGACTGCCAGAAAGATGTGTTTGAGCTGAGAAGAATGGAGGAGAACCAGTACAATGCAATGCTGCTTTTCCACATGACAGGAAACAGCCGCGGGATGTTTGCGGTGAGCTTCCAGGGAGCACAGGTTTATCTGGTAGATTTCCAGGTGTTGAAGCATTTGAAGAACAAAGGTAGGAAAACTATTCCGAAAAGCGCAATGCCTACATATGGCAGGACGCTGGAGAGCTGGCTGGACGAATTGAACGTAACAAGGGCAGGTGATAACAATGGTTGTGGAGATTGGGCCTGAGATCCGCATCAAGGACGCATCCAAGGAACTGAGAGCCTGGGCGAGGGAAAATATGATTGTTTCGAATCCGCAGTACCGCAAGCGGGAATTAAGAGGGCTCTGGATAGGAAAAACCCCGAAATACTTATGTCTGTATCGGATTGATGGTTCTGATCTGATTCTTCCGACGGGAGTTGGAAAACAGGTAAGGCAGTTCCTTACGCCAGCCGACAGGATAAGCGTTAATTTAGCTGATAACGGGATTTTAGACTATCAAGGCAACATTCCCTTGTATGACTATCAAGAAGAGGCTGTGGAGGCGATGAGGCATGTCAGCTGTGGGATTTTACAAAGCCCGTGTGGATCCGGTAAGACACAGATGGGGATTGCGTTGGCGGCAACATTGGGCCGTAAGGTTTTGTGGATCACTCACACACAAGATCTCTTGGTGCAATCCAGAGCCAGGGCGGAACAGTATTTTCCAGCGGAGACGCTTGGAGCGATTACCGCCGGAAAAGTGCAAATCGGCAGTCACATGACGTTTGCAACAATTCAGACTCTTTGCAAACTGGATCTGGAGCGATACCGGAATACATGGGATGTGATCATAGTCGATGAATGCCACCGACTGGCTGGATCACCTACGCAGGTAACTATGTTTTACAAAGTTATGAATAGTCTGGCGGCAAGATATAAATACGGCTTGTCTGCGACGGTGCACCGGTCGGACGGCATGATAAAAAGCACATTTGCGGTGCTGGGACCGGTCATTTACAAAGTACCGGATGAAGCCGTGGCAGACAAGACCATGAAGGTGCGGATCTGTAGGAGAGATACTGGAATAGAAATTGGTCGTGAATGTTTGGATACCGACGGAACGCTGAAGTATAACGAGCTTCTTGTTTACCTGGGAGAAAACCGGGAAAGAAATGAGCTGATTGCAAAAGATTTGGTGATTCAGGCTGGGCATTCTTGCCTCGTTTTAGCAAGCCGCTTAAAGCAGTTACGTAATATTCAGAATCTGCTGCCGGAAGAATTGAAGGCGGTGTCAACCATGATAGATGGAAGCATGACCAGTAAGCGTGCCAAAGCAGAGCGAGAGGCAGCCATTGAAGAAATGCGGACCGGAGAGAAAAAAATCTTGTTTGCTTCATTTGGTTCTGCAAAAGAAGGACTGGACATTCCGCGTCTGGATCGGTTGCTCTTGGTATCACCGCAGAAAGATTATGCAGTGGTTACGCAGTCGATTGGACGGATAGCGAGGAAGGCAGAGGGAAAGACAGATGCTGTGTGCTATGACTATGTGGATGCCATCCAGTTCTGCGAAAATCAGTTCAAGCGGCGAAAGACTCATTACAGAAAGGCGGGTTGTATTTTATGACAAGAAGCGAGGAACAGGCGGTGCTGGCGAAAGGCGTCTGGTGTGATTCCTACAACTTTTATCTAAAGTATCATGGGCGGCCTTTAGAGCCTGGATTCTGGGAAGACGCCACGAAAGACTTTGGTGAGATCATGAGAAAATATAAAGGCGCAACGGTTTGCGGCAGGATGATGCTGGCAGCGTTTAGCTTGTTGGAGGAGGAAAAGAAATAGTGGAAAGATTAACGCATAAAAGAGCAAATGGAATCAAAAGCGGATACTGGTCTCCGAATAAAAAAGATGAGTTGGTGCAGCGGCTGGCAGAGGGGAGTGCGTTGCCTGTGGGATACCGATTATGATGCAATGGTAGCGGCAGAGACCCGCAAGATGATAGAGGAGTTTGGAGAAGGGCAGGGGCCGGAGGGTGTTGCGACGTCGCAACAGCCAGAATGCGGTGAGTGCATTTATGAAGCACCGGCAAGTTGCAGCTTAGCAGGCGATTGGGAGAAACACTATAGAATGCGATTTAGAAAAATTGTGTAAATTGAGTTGATTTGAGGAGAATGATAATGTTTGAAAAACAGATGTGCACTAGAAATATAAAACTGAGTGATTTCAACATATCCCGTGCAAAATACAATGAGCTGAAATATTTTTGTGTGCAGTACGCGGAGAAAAAGCAAAAACTGCAGAATGCGTATGGCTTAAAAGCAGTGATCAATGATGGCATGCCTAAGGGGAATCTGTCAGGCGATTCTACAGCCCAGGAAGCTGTGCGAAATACTATGATGCAGGAAGATATCAGGCTGATAGAGGAAACAGCCAAGAAAGCTGCACCAGAGATTTACAAGTGGATTTTGAAGAATGTTACCGAGGGGACACCTTATGAATGGCTGGATGTCCCTGTGGGGCGCAGACAGTTTTATGAATACCGCAGATATTTTTTCTATCTGCTGGCGCAGAAAAGATAGTTTATAAAAATTTTATAATTATTGAATTGGTGTGAATATGCAAAATTGAATAGACTAATCAGAAAAATTGAATATCTGTTACTACCTGTTACTATCTTTCACTATTTGTTACTATCTTTCGTATTTTGCTTTGATATTTCCAAAACGGAAAGACCTAATTTTAGAAATTGCAGTGAAGTATGTAATTGTATAGACAATTCAGCTGGTTTACATTTAAGGGTGACTGTGATATGTTGTGAAAAAGCCACCTACTCAGTGGTGGGTGGCTTTTTTAAAAGAACTGCGGTGGATAATATAATATCGATTTCTTTATCATTAAAATGATAGTTAGTCAGCTCATAAAGATAATGCTTTAAATGTTCACGACATTCCAAGCGATATTCTTCTACAAGTTCTGCATCTTTTAAACGTATTTGAAGATCTTCGAGCTCCTTTTGTGTTTCAAAGATATTTTGACGCAGACAATCCACCAGCTGGCTACTGGGAATATTTAGTGCATGAGATATTTTTTGCAAAGTGTCTGGTCGAATATTTACCGTATCGCGCTTTGTAATGGAATATAGGGTATTAAGTGATATGCCGGTAATGCGAGATAGTTCTTTGATGGACATTTTTCTTTCGGCTAGTATGTCTTTTAAAACAGTTCCAAAACCCATATGTGTGCCTCCTTTGCACTAAGTATCTCATGAAAAGCATTAAAAATCAATTGTTTTAATAAAAGCATTGACTAAAGCACTAATTAGTGCTAATATGCAAATGAATTAGCACAAATAACACTAAAAAGGAGGCGCTGATGAAACGAGTAGGAATTATCATGGATGATGAACTTCACAAGCAGTTAAAGCATCTGGCGGTAAATGAAGGCAGAACAGTGACTGACATTATTGTGGAGCTTGTCAAAGCAGAGATTGAAACAAAAAAAGAGCAGTCACGGTAAGTTTGGCGACAGCCGTGATTGCTCGAAACCTGAAACCTGTAAACCCAGGAATCACTTTGTATTGTAAGTGATTCCGCCAGAAATTGCAAGGAGGAATTGCAATGCAGAATTTAATGATTTTTGAAGGACACGATGTAGAAGTATTTGAACTGAATGGACAGGTATTGTTTAATCCGTATCACGTGGGCGAATGTTTGGAATTGGGCGAAAGTGCGGTGAGAATGGCTGTATCAAAAATGAATGAAAAGCAGGTTGTGAAGCTGACGAATTCTAAAGTCAATAAAGTTGACTTTAGAAAATTGCATAATACGGGTGAGAATTTCCTCACAGAAAGCGGCGTATACAAGCTGGTATTCAAGAGCCATAAACCAAATGCAGAAGCGTTCACAGACTGGATCGCAGACGAAGTCCTTCCAGCTCTTCGTAAGAGCGGTTCCTATGAAATGCCGAAACAGGACAAGTCTAAGAAAGAAAAACTCCCATCCGTAAACATGATGGTAAAGAACATCAAAGAGGCCCTGCATGATGCTGGAGTTGATTCAAAGTATATTGCAGCAGAGGTTGTGAGAATTTATTCGGATTCTGGTTATCCGGTTAATGCTCCTGTGATTTCCGATGTGCCGAAGCTGTGGGACTGTACTTCCATCGCGAAAGAACTGGGAATCCTTTCTGAGACCGGCAGACCGCACGATAAAGCTGTCAGTGCTATTATCCAGAAGCTGGATATTTTCTCGGATGAAGTAGTGAGAACAGCATATAGCCGAAATGGGCATGACGGTGTGACAGTACAGTATAAGAGTAGTGTTTTGGAGAAAGTCAGAGAATGGCTGAATGAGAATGGTTATCCGACTGTAATTGAATTGGTTCTCTCTAATGGCAACAGCAATAAATGCAAGGTTGTTTATGGGGAGGTGGCGTAATGTCATATCATGAATTTTGTAAACAGATTGCTCCGTCTGTTTTGGAATTGCAGGATGAGTGCAGAAAAATGAGTGAAGAGGAGTTTAACGAATTCCGTGAGAGTGTGATGCACGAAGTTAGAAAGCAGAAACTTAGCACGCAGTTTATGGCAGCAGTGCTTGATCTGATATATGGTGAGTTATTTACAAAGAAAGCTGATACAGTTCAGGGGGTGTCGTAAATGAATATTCAGGAAGAATTGCGTATCAATGGTCATCAGCCTACGGTTGGTTATGCCGGGACAGATATGGCAGCCTTTTTCCAAGGCCTTATGGATAGATATAAGTGCAAGTGTTCGCCTTTCATGCTTTCCTTGGCTTATACATACGGTGTGATTCAGGGTAAGAGAGAGGAACGCGCCAAAAAGAAAAATAAAAAAGTGGGTAACTACGGAGGGGTACTTCCGTGATATTATGGTAGCATGCATGAAGCCAAAGGCATACAGCTTGCGGCTTACCTTGCTGATTTGATTACACAATACAATCCCACCCCTGCCGGGTGTTACAGCCTGGCGGGGATTCTCCGCGTAACAGATCGGATGTCTTGCGTAGTGCACCATGGCACTGGCTATGCAGGAGGTGGTTCGAGCCCACCTGCGCGGACTGGTTCGCAGCTACCGATTGCAAACAGCTGCAGCACGGCCCATACACCCGGCCGTGCTTAATATTGCGAGGTAGAGCAGTCAGGCAGCTCGCCAGGTTCATACCCTGGAGGTCGCAGGTTCAAATCCTGCCTTCGCTATTTGCTTCATAAGAAGCCCTCTTTCATGAAAGTGCCTGTCGTGAGATGGGTGCTTTTTGCTGTCTTTGAACTTGTCAAGGTAGTTTTTTTGCTGTATTATTCATATATAATATAAGCAAAAGGGGTATATGCATGAAAATAAAACTTCCAATTGTTGAAATAGAAACTAGCAAAGAATGCCCTTGTTCTAGCTATAATGAATATGAACTAAAGATTAGGTGCATGAAAATAAAGCTACATAGTATGTATTTAGCTGTTATTGCAACGATGATTTGTGTATGGTTATTTTCTATAATAACATGTGGAAATGATGGATTTGTGGGACAGGTTTCATTTGCAAGTACGATTACATCTATAATTTTATCGGTGTTGGCTATAATTATGAGTATTACAGGCGAGGGAAAAACTGAGCATATCAAAGAACAGTTGGAAGCTACAGCGAAAGACATACAAGAGACGCAAAGAAAAGTCAATGAAATTAATAAATCAGTAGAAGTAAACTTAGATAAATTAGCTAAGGGCAATGATATGTTAAATGAGAAAATAGAACACATATCTGAGGATACAGCAAGAAGAGTAATGGAATACCAAAACGATATAACAGCAGAGCCATCTAAGGTGGATGAGGGGATAGAAGTATAATGGAAAATCAAAAAAAATGTAATTTTAACTTATTAGCATGCCATAATTATGATTCAAGGACAGGAACTATAGTTGGCTTGTTTAATTCAATCCAATTAAATGAAAATGAAGTATTATCATTTGATTTATTAACTATTATGAATTTTCTAAATAAGCAGTATGAGACATTAACAATTTTTTATTGTATTTATAATGTGGAAAAAGGTGCGAATACTGCAAAAATTATCAACAAATCAGTTTTTCGCCGAAAAAATGGTGTGGCTGGATCTAATGGCCGTATTAGACAAACAACAATGCAACATCTTTCTAATGCCATAAAGAGTATAAGAATTTCTAATATGAAATTTACGGAAAAAGGAGATTATGAAGTACGGGCATATGTGTTTTGGGATAATGAACGTTTAGATATTACGAGTAAAGAGGCGAAGGAAGTAGATATTGATACGCTGCTAACAATAGAGGATAGCCTTGCAAGTGTTATTAACATAGAAATTTTTTAATATTTATTTATGAATCTTAAGGGTCACCCCGCGTGGCTCTTTTCTTATGCCACAAAACAAACAAAAGCGAGGTGATCGACATGGCCAGAGCACCGGATCCGAGAATTGAGCAGGCGAAGACCATGTACCTGGAAGGTCAGAAATTGGTTGAGATTGCAAGTCAACTAAATCTGCCGGAAGGGACGGTTCGTCGTTGGAAGTGCACGCACAAGTGGGATAGCGAACGTTCGGAAAAGAAAAGCGAGCGTTCGGACAGAAGAGGAGCGCCAAAAGGAAATAAGAATGCTGTAGGTGCTGGTGCTCCGGAACAAAATAAGAATGCAGAAAAATTCGGTTTCTTTAGCAAGTACTTGCCTGAGGAGACCGTTTCTATTATTCAGGAGATGCCGACTGATCCTCTGGACGTCCTCTGGGATCAGATTCAGATTGCCTACGCTGCCATTATCCGGGCGCAGCAGATCATGTATGTGCGTGACCGGGATGATATGACAACGACCAAGATCGAGGAAGGCTACGGCGAGAAGTCTACCAGAGAGAAGTGGGAAGTGCAGCAGGCATGGGATAAGCAGGGCAACTTCCTGCAGGCGCAGGCTAGGGCACAGTCGGAACTGCGCAGCTTGGTTAAACAGTATGATGAGCTGCTGCATAAGCGCTGGGACCTTGCCACCGAGGAACAGAAAGCCCGCATTGCCCAGATTCGGGCGCAGACGGACAAACTTAAAGGCACTGACAACGATGCGGCGCTGAACCGCCTGGATGAAGTCCTGAGTGAAATCAAAGGGGTTGTGTAAGATGCCATTTTCAGATAAGCAGCAGGAGTTCTTTCAGAATGCAAGCCACCGCTGGAACATCAAGGTGGGGGCAACGAGATCAGGAAAGACCTACATGGATTATTACGTAATCCCGAAACGAATCCGATCTAGGATTGGACAAGAGGGGCTTGTGGCAATCCTGGGCGTGTCAAAGGGTACGATCCATCGTAACATCATCGAGCCGTTGCAGCATATTTGGGGCACAGACTTGGTGGGTGATATCAATTCGCAGAACATCTGCCCGATGTTTGGCGAGGATGTTTATTGTCTGGGTGCTGAGAAGGTCAGCCAGGTATCCAAGATTCGAGGATCGTCCCTGAAATACTGTTACGGTGATGAGGTGGTGGACTGGAACAAGGAAGTGTTTAACATGCTGAAATCCCGTCTTGATAAGCCATATTCCTGTTTTGATGGTGCCTGCAACCCGGATGCCCCGCAGCACTGGTTTAAGCAGTTTCTGGACTCTGATGCAGATATTTATTGTCAGAAGTACGAGATTTTCGACAATCCTTTCCTAAGCCCTGTGTTCGTGGATGAGCTTTGCAAGGAGTATAAGGGCACGGTCCTTTATGATCGTTACATTCGCGGTTTGTGGGTTGCAGCAGAAGGCTCAGTTTATAAGCTGATGTGTGATGCCGTATCAACAGGAGCAAAAAATCCTTTCGCAATTTTCGAAAAGCCGAAGAGCATCATGCAAATCAATATCGGTGTTGACTTCGGTGGTTCTGGATCCGGCCATGCGTTTGTGGCAACAGCCTATTCCAGGGCATATTTAAGTATCACAGCACTGGCTAGCGAGCGGCACATGAGCAAAAACGGCAGCATTGACCCGGACAAGCTGGGTGATCTGTTCGTGGACTTCTGCTTGAAAATCATAAATCTGTACGGATTCATTACCGTGGTTTACTGTGACAGTGCCGAGCAGACGCTTATTGCCGGTATGAGGACAGCCGTCCGAAAAGCTGGACTTAGCTGGATCCGGATTGAGAACGCATTAAAAACAGCGATCAACGACCGAATACGATTTACGCAGCGGATGCTTAGCCAGCACCGCTTTCAATACGTGAAAGATCAGTGCCAGAGCCTGGAGGATGCCATGACAACAGCACTGTGGGACGAGAAAAAGAGTCTCGTGGAAGATGTGAGACTGGATGACGGCACCAGTGATATCGATACGCTGGATGCCTTTGAGTACACATTCGAGCGGGATATCAGCCGGTTTATCCGGTACGAATAGAGGTGATGACGATGAAATTTTCAAAGATGCTTGCAGCAATCACAGATATTTTGAATCAGGATTCTGACACAGAGATTGATGTCTGTATGACGTCTGAAATGGCGCGGAAGATTGAACTCTGGACGGCCATGTATGAGAATCGGGCGCCCTGGGTGAATCGGAAGGATGTGAAAAGCGCCCAGCTGCCGGCAACCATTGCCTCAGAGATTGCCCGTCTGGTTACTCTGGAAATGAAGTCAGAGATTACCGGCAGTGTTGCAGCAGAGTATTTGAACCAGCAGTACCAGGAAAAGGCTTTATCTGGGCTGAGGCGGTACGTGGAATATGGCTGCGCAAAGGGCGGGCTGATCTTAAAGCCGTATGTAACCAAGAACGGCCTTACGGTCCAGTTTGTTCAGGCTGATTGCTTTTTTCCGCTGTCTTTTGATGACTCTGGCAGAATACAGCAATGCGCATTTACGGAGCAGTTCCGGAAAGGTAAGAAGATCTACACGCGCCTGGAAGTGCATGAGCAGCAGGGCGAACACATCCGGATCACGAATCGGGCATTTGTGGCAACCAATGATTATAGCCTTGGAAGCGAAATTGCCGTAAACTCAGTGGACCGTTGGTCTGAACTGCAGCCGCAGGTGATATTTGCCGGTGCTGACCGGCTGTTATTTGGTTATTTCCGGGTGCCACTTGCGAATGCAGAGGATTCTGACAGCCCGCTGGGCGTTTCCGTGTATTCCAGGGCAGCGCCGGAGCTGATTGAGGAAGCGGATCGCCGTTATTCCAATATCTGTTGGGAGTACGAAGGTACGCAGCTGGCCGTGCATGTGGCAACCTCATTACTCAAATATAACCGTGACTTGGACAAGTTTGAGTATCCGGGAGGAAAGAACCGGCTGTACCGAAATGTGGAATACAACTCCGGAGCAACAGACAAGCCGTTCATGGAAACGTTTTCCCCGGAGATCCGCGACACGGCATTGTTCAATGGTTTCAATAACCAGTTAAAGCTGATTGAGTTTGCCTGCTGTCTGGCATATGGCACGCTTTCGGATCCGCAGAACGTGGATAAGACAGCAACTGAGATCAAGACCAGCAAGCAGCGGTCTTATACGTTTGTTTCCGATACGCAGCTGGCATTGCAGAAGGCTCTGGAAGATCTGGTATATGCCATGAACTTCTGGGCGGCCCTATATGGATTGATTACGGTGGGTGCGGACTATGAGGTGTCGTTTGAGTGGGATGACAGTATTGTCGTGGATGCAGAAGCAGAACGCCAGACAGACCGTGCCGATGTTGCTATGGGTGTTATGAGCCTGGCAGAGTACAGAAGCAAATGGTATGGTGAGACAAGGGAGGAGGCTGAAAAGAACCTTCCAGAGCCTGCCAACGTAGAGGAGTGATCTGATTGACGCCAGAAGAACTTGAAAATCTGCCAAAGCCACTAGAACGGATCATGACATCCTTGGAATTGGATATCATGTCAGAAATCATTGAGCGCATTAAGGAGGCGCAGCAGATCACACCAGTGACAGACTGGCTGTTAAACCGGTTGAGCATCATCGGCGCAAGCAAGGCGCGGGTAAAACAGATCCTGCATGCCGCCCTGGAAGCAGCTGATTTGCAGGTTGATGATATTTATGATCAGGCTGCAAAATCCGATTACATCAGGACCAAGGCAATCTACGAAGCTGCCGGGCAGGATTACACCCCGTATGAGGATAATCAATATCTGCAGCAGATCGTGGATGCAGTGAGGCGGCAAACAAAGGAAAGCCTGCGGGCCTATGAGAACATTACGCAGACAACCGGCTTTAATGTTTATATGGGCGGCAAGCGGGTGTTCACACCTATGTCGGAGTATCTGGAGCGGAGTCTTGACAAGGCAATGCTCGGTATTACCACAGGCATGAAGACATACAGCCAGGCAATTGGCGATGTGATTGATGAGATGACTTCCAGCGGTGTCCGCATAGTGGATTATGCTTCTGGAAAGTCCGATCGGATTGAGGTGGCTGCCAGAAGGGCAGTAATGACCGGGGTAGCCCAGATGACGGACAAGGTCAACGAGAAGAACGCGGAAGAACTGAAAACAGATTACTGGGAAGTAGACTGGCACATGGGAGCCAGAAATACCGGAACTGGCTATATGAATCACCAGTCATGGCAGGGCAAGGTGTATAGCTCGGAAGAGATGCGGACCGTCTGTGGTCTTGGCGAGATGCTTGGGTTTGCCGGAATAAACTGCTATCATATTCGTTGGCCCTTTATTCCCGGAATTTCCAAGCGCAGGTATACCGATGAGTGGCTTGCGGAGCAGAACCGGAAGGAGAACGAGAAGAAAGAGTTTCGCGGGAAGGAATACGACACCTATGCTGCTCTGCAGTACCAGCGCAAGCTGGAGCGTGTGATTCGGAAACAGAAGCAGGACATTAAGCTTCTGGAGAAAGGCGGAGCAGACAAGGACGATCTGACCGCGGCACGGTGCCGGAAACGGCTGACAGAAAAGACGTACACGGAGTTTTCGGCGGCTATGGGGCTGAGACAGCAGCGGGAACGGCTGAAAGTTGGCAAGCTGGCAACGGGAGCGCATGAAGCTACGAGAAATACTTTTTCTAATGTTTCATTTGATCCAGATAATGACTATTCGTTGAAACTCGAGAGCTATCAAGATAAGGTTAATACCGGTCTGTCAGATGCTGCAAGAAGTGTTGCAGAAAAAGGTGGCTCAGATGGCTATGAACATATGTATCTGGTAAATCTAAAAACTGGTACGTTGGATTATTATGAAACCAATCATATGGCTCATGAAGTTGGATATAAGTTCTGGAGATACTTAAAGGAACATTCGGATGAAGAATTTGCTTTTGTGCATAACCACAATACAGACAGCGCTTTTTCTGAAGCGGATATGCGAACATTGTTGACTGAGAAACAAATTCCGGTTATGATTGCATGTAGAAATGATTCAGTGAAGTATGTGGCGGAAAGAAAAGGATCTCCTTTGGAATCAGGCTGGTTTGATGATTTGTATGAGCAGGATTTGAATGAAATCCGGGCGAAAATCCGAAGTGGGGAAATATCATCAGCCGAATGGAGTAAACGGCGAGAACTTTTGATTGTGGAAAATTTATTGAGGGACTACACGAAGGGAGGTAAATTGATTGAGTATGACGGAAGAAAAAAGTGATGACTGGTCAAGCCCAACCTTAAAAGAAGTTCCTTTTTGGCGAGAGGGAATGAGCCAGGAAGAATATGAAGTAGAACGCGAATACTATGCAAAAAACTTTCATTTGGTGAAAGAAGGGTCATATGTACCACTTTGGAGACTTAGACAACAAGGAAAATGATACCACCAGTCAGCAGGCCGGTGGTATTTTTGTGGAGAAAATTATGTTAAAAGTGGTTTTAGCAATCAAGGTGATTTGTTCGGTTACCTGGTTCGTAACGGTAGTGACCTACGTGGTTTACACCGCATGCCAGTGGATCCGTTACGCGTTGCGACGTCGCAACAGGAAGGAGTAGCTGATGAATGTATTAACCTGGTTTAAGCAGCGGTATTGCAAACACCAGTACCGCAAACATTGGAGCCGTGCATCCGGCCAGTATGGTGGATATGTAAGGCGGTGCACAAAATGTAATAAGGTCGAGCAGTAAGCACGCAGAGATGCGTGTTATTTTTATGCCAAAAATTTTGTCCGGAATGACGTAAAACTACCAACACAAGGGATGCGACCCCGTAAAAAGCGTAGTGCGAAAGGAGCAACATGAAAAGAAAGTTTTTGGAAGACATGGGACTGACCAAGGAACAGGTCGACAGCATTATGGACGAAAATGGCAAGGACATCGAAGCCATGAAGGCAGAGCGTGACAATTATAAGTCACAGCTGGATACGGCGCAGACAACGCTGAAAAGCTTTGAAGGCGTCAACGTCCAGGAATTGCAGGGGAAAATCGCCCAGCTGACCAATGACATGGCAGCCAAGGACAATGAGTACAAAAAGCAGCTCGCAGATCGTGACTTCAATGATCTTCTGAAAGAGACTGCAGCAGGCTTCAAGCCGCGCGACCTGAAAGCAGTTATGCCGTTCCTTGATGTCGAAAAGCTGAAAGCCAGCAAGAACCAGGAAAGTGATATCAAATCAGCCCTGGAGGCGGTCAAGAAAGACAATGTGTATCTGTTTCAGGATGTCAGTATTCCCAGGGTGGTTTCAGGAACTTCTGGAACTAATCCACCAAAAACAGAAGACACAAAGACAAGAGCAAATGAAGCCTTAAGAAGTATCTTAGGCAGAGAGTAAAGGAGGCTATTTATGGCAACGAATATTGTAAACAGAGCGGATGCCGAGGCGATTATCCGCCAGCAGATCGTAGAAAATATTTTCCAGGATGCTCCAAAGCAGTCCGTGTTTATGAGTTTGGCTAAGAAACTGCCAAATATGACCAGCAACCAGACCAGAATCCGCGTACTGGATTTCCTGCCGACTGCGTATTGGGTAGACGGTGATACCGGCATGAAGCAGACCAGCCGTCAGGCATGGGACAACGTGTATCTGGATGCGGCTGAGCTGGCCGTTATTGTTCCGATTCCGGAAGCTGTGCTGGATGATGCGGAGTTTGATATCTTCGGCGAGGTAACTCCGAGAGTCATGGAGGCTATTGGCCAGAGAGTTGATGCGGCAATCATCTTCGGCGAGAATCGTCCGAGAGTATGGCAGAATGACATTATCACCCTGGCACGTCAGGCCGGCAATAACGTGGCGCCTGGTTCCAATCCGGATTACTATAATCTTCTCCTGGGCGAGAATGGTGTGATCTCCAAGGTTGAGGAAGATGGCTATATGGCAACCGGTGCGCTGGCTTCCATGAGCATGAGAGCGAAACTGAGAGGTATCAAAGCAACCGACGGCACTCCGATCTTCAAGAGCGATATGCAGGGTTCCACCAACTATGCGCTGGATGGTGCACCGATGTACTTCCCGCAGAATGGCGCGTTCAACAACAGTATTGCGCAGCTGATTATCGGTGACTTTAAGCAGGCTGTATATGCGATCCGTCAGGATATTACGGTAAAGGTTCTGGATCAGGGTGTTATCCAGGACCCGACTACCAAGGAGATCGCCTATAACCTGGCGCAGCAGGATATGGTTGCACTGCGTATAGTATTTCGCATGGGCTGGGCGCTGCCGAATCCAGCAACCAGAATGGACGAGGACCGCGTAGGCTGTCCGTTTGCATATCTGGAGCCGGCAACTCCGGTTACTACCCAGACGGTTACCTTTACCGTAAAGGACAATCAGGGATCTCCGGAGCCGATTAAAGATGCAATCGTAGATGTGAATGGTTCCAGAATCAAGACGAATGCAAGCGGTGAAGCTGTTTTCAACTTGAGACCAGGAACTTATCCGGCAAAGATTAAAAAGACCGGCTACAGCCAGATTACGGAGACGGTAGTGGTAGCTGGTTCTGCAGTGACCAAGGATGTAACTTTAATCCCGACCACCTGATAAGGAGAAACTGTGCTGATGATCTATGCAGATGAAGAATTTTATAAGGACAAGTACCTTTTAGGACGAAAGCCGGTCATCAGCACCGGCTTTCCCTATTATGCCCGCCAGGCGAGCCAGGTGATAGACCAGTATACTTTTGGCAGACTCGCCAATGTGGTAGAGATTCCGGAGGATGTTCGGCTGTGCTGCTGTGAACTCGCAGAGGTGGGATGCAGACAGGAAAAAGCAGAAAAAGAATCATCCGGAAAGACATCGGAAAAGATTGGGACCTATTCTGTATCGTTCGGATCCGTGCAGGAGCAGAACGAGATGAAGACCAGAAGGGAGCGCCAGATCATTATGAAATGGCTAGAGCATACCGGATTGTGCTATCAGGGGGTGGAGTGATGTTTACAAATGCAGACGCAACGCTGTACTTGTACCGCGAAGACGGAAAAAATGTAAGCTACTTACGGCAGCCAATCGAGGAAGTTTATTGGGAGGATGTACGACAGAGCACATTTTTAAAGACCGGACAAAGAGACGCTGCTTCGGCGTTGCTGGTAATCCCGTTTGAGAGCCTGACAGACCCACTCATGCTTACGCAGGGCAAGGACCTGGTTGTGAAAGGGATTATCGAGGACGAGATTGACGGCAACACGCCGGAAACTCTTTCCCAATCTCTGGCAGCGCTGAAAGAGAAATATCATTACCTTACCGTTACCACGGTAGATGAATACTTGTACGGCAGTGAATCGGTTCAGCATTATGAACTATCCTGCAAGTAGGAGGTGGTTTTGTGAAGTTGAAAGTGGAAATGAAGTCCATGCAGGAAATTTTGCAAAATCACGGTCTGCAGGAAGGTGGACCAGTACAGAAGTTGGTGGATAGCGAGTGCATGCGGTATATGAGTGATTATATGCCACGCAGACAGGCCGGGGAGCTGGAGCACATGATGGTATTGTCTACCGTAATCGGATCCGGAGAGATCGACACACCTGGTCCTTACGCTCATTATCTGTACGAGGGCATTCTGTATGTTTCGCCGACAACCGGTAGTGCATGGGCGAAGAAAAACGAAATCAAGGTTCCGACCGGGAAAGAGCTTACCTATGCAGGTGCTCCAATGCGGGGAAAAAAGTGGTTTGAGCGGATGAAAGCGGACCACAAAGAGGATATTCTCCGGGCAGCGCAGGCAATGAGCAACAGAGGAGACGGCTTATGACGATCATTGATTATATGCGCCAGAAACTGACAGAGTATCCGAAGATATCCGAGTTTCTGGCAGGTGATGATATTCACATTGATTTCACAGAACCAGAACCTGTGAATTATGGTTTATCCAGTACGGGGGATTCCCTGGTGAAAGAGGACTTGCTTGGCAATCAGATCCGGCGGCACAATTTCACCATGTATGCTGCAGGGCAGTCTTTCACGGATTATAACCGGATGGCGAACAGTAATTTTCTTTTGGAGCTGTCCTACTGGCTGGAAAATCTTCCGGAAGAGGGCGGCATTGAAGTAAATACTGGCAGTGAGGTAAAGCAGGCTGTGTTTTTAAAGGCAACCACAGCGAATGCCATGAGCATGGGGCTGATGGGAGAAACCATTGACCAGGGCGTTATGTATCAGATTCAGATACAGGCCCAGTACAAAGTAATAGAAAGCGAGGAAATATAAATGGCAGAGAAAGCACCTGTCGCAGGACAGAAGATTAAGAGAAAATTTATGGCACATTTTATCGACTCTGCGCTTCCGGATGCCGGAAGTCCGGCATATGTCCGCTTAGGCACCGATCTTGAAGAGTTTAACGTGGAAATGAACGCCAATGTGGAGACCAAAAACAATATCTTGGGTGATACATCGGTTACTCTGGATAGCTACCAGCCGCAGGCTTCCGCAGATCCGTACTATGCAGTTGTTGGTGATCCAATGTTTGAACGCCTGCAAGGCATTGTGGATGAGCGTCAGACTCTGGATGATCTGAAGACTACCGTGGTGGAAGTACATCTTTGGGATGAAGTCTCCGAAGCAGCTGGATCCTTTGTGGCTTATCAGGAAGAAGCTATTATTGAGGTATCAAGCTATGGTGGCGATACGACCGGTTATCAGATCCCGTTCAATGTGCATCATACAGGAAACCGTGTGAAAGGAAAATTTGTTCTTGCAACAAAAACTTTTACCGCAGATTCCGAATGAAATCCAGAACCGGCAGCCGCAGAAAATGCGCTGCCGGTATTTGATATAGCAGATCAGGAGGTGGAAAACAATGGAAAAGATGAAGAACTTGGTATTTGATGATGGTTATGAAAGCTTTTCTGTAAATAATGATCCTTCCAGAGTGATTCGGTTCAATCCGGCGGATCCAGAAATTATCAACCGTGTGCTGAATGTACAGAAAATATTTCAGAATTATCATGTGCCGGACAATATTAATCTGAATCCGGACGGAAGCCCGAAGAGTGATATGGAAGTTGATGGTGCTTATGTGGCGGAGTTCTCCGGGGCAATGAGAACAGCTTTCAATGGTATTTTTAATGGAGATGTGTACGACACCATCTTTGATGGACAATCTCCGCTGTGTATCGTTAAGGGACGTTATCTATTTGAGGGTGTTCTGGAGGCTATTCTGGAGATTATAAAGCCTGCGGTTGAAGAGTATAACAAGGAGAATCAGAAGATGATGGGGAAATACCTCAGTGATCTGTCGTGATCGGGGAACTTCCAAAGACCCTGAAAGTTGGAGATGAAAACTATCCTGTCGAGACAGATTACCGGAATATCCTGGTTATCATGCTGGCCTGTGCGGATCCCGACCTGGAACCGGGGCAGAAGCTGGAAATCATGATGCGCCGTCTGTACCGGGACGGATTTGATAAAATCCCGCCAGAACTCCGGGAGGAGGCTGCTGGTCAAGCAAAATGGTTTATCGATTGCGGCCAAGAAAATGATGATAAAAAACCTGCAAAAAAGCTGATGGACTGGGAGCAGGATGAGCGGATTCTTTTCCCAGCTATCAATAAGGTTGCCGGTTACGAGACCAGATCCGTCCCATATCTTCACTGGTGGACCTTTGCGGGATATTTCATGGAAATTGAGGATGGAACATTTTCGACCGTCCTTGGTATCCGCCAGAAGCTTGCTAAGGGGAAGAAACTGGAAAAATGGGAACAGGAATTCCGGAGGGAAAACAAAGAACTTTGTGATCTGAAAAAGCGGTACACCGCAGAGGAACAGGCTGAAATTGATTACTGGAATAAGCTATTGGGTTAGGGCATCGAAAGATGTCTTATTTTATGCCCGGAATCGAGGTGGTAACGTATGGCTGACGGAAGCTTAAAGTTTGATACGAAAATTGATACCGGAGAGTTTGATAAGAGTATTGCCAACCTTAGCAAGGCTGTTGAGCGGTTTTCCGCTGCAGTAGATAAGCTGTCTGGCAAGATTACAAACGGCTTCCAGGGAGCTGGGACAGCAGTGCAGGAGACCGGAGAGAAAGCAGCTGAAGCATCGAAGGGTGTTGAGTCTATTGGTGCCGCAGCTGATGAAGCCAAAGACCACGTGAAAGATCTGCAAAAGCAGATGGAAAACATCAAGGTGGAGCAGAACCCAGGCGGGGAACCGCTTTCCGACGCGGAATCCGCGAAAAGCAAGGTGGTTCCGATTGAGAATCCGGATGCTTATGGTTACGACAAGTCTGCGATGGAATTTGTAGAGCAGTATGGTCAGCAGGCGGAGCAATCTGGCGAAAAGGTAAATGAATTCCGGCAGGAGATTGATGGTCTGAAAGGACAGATGAAGCAGCTGGAAAGCCAGGGAATGTATTTCGGTGATGAGGAGTATGATAAGGCTTACCTGAAACTCCAGAAGGTAGAACAGGCACTGAAAGATTACAAGAAAGAACTTGTATCTCCAACGCTGGATGCCAATCCGTTCGGTACCGACTCTATGTCTGGTAAAATTCTGGACTTGCAGACCAGGATGCAAAAGTTGGCTGAATCTGGCAAGGGTCTCGGTGATGCTGAGTACGATAAGCTTTATCGTAAGCTGGCTATCGCGAAAGAGGAAGCCAAGAATTACGCTGCTGAGCTTGCGAAAACCCCAGCCATGATCGAAAAGGAAAATCAGCTTCTGGCAGAAAAGCAGGCAAAGGAAGAAGCAGCCGCCCAGAAAGAGGCGCAGAGACAAGCGGCAGCAAAGGCAAAGGAAGATGCCAAGATTGCTGCAGAAGAAAAGACACTGCAGGTAAAACGTGCTGCAGAAGTTCAGGAAGCCTTGGAGCAGCAGCGTTTGGAGGGAATCGCCCAGGCCGCACAGGTATCAGCAAGCAAGGTGGTAAAACTTCGAGAAGAATTGGCGCAGCTGAACGCCAGACAGGCCGACCTTGGAAAAGCCGGTTTAGGACTTGGATATCAGGAATATGACACCAATGCACGGAAAATTGCCGCAATTACCGCAAGGCTCAACGAATATAAGACACATTTGAATCAGAGTGGGAAAGCAGGAAGTAAATTTGCCGCAATTACAAAAGCAGGTTTCGGCATGGCTGAAAAAGCTGTTATGAAATTTGGAAAATCTGCAGGTAATGACCTGGCAAAGAAAGCAGGACAGGCGGTAGGAAACCTGAAAAATCTCGGGAAAGCCTCCGGATCAGTCAGCAAGAGTGTTTTGAAACTTTCGAACATGTTTAAGCTGATGCTGATCCGTATGGCCATGCGCGAAGCAATCCAAGCTGCCAAGGAGGGCTTTGAAAATCTGGTGCAGTATTCGGCTGGAGCCAACAAGTCCATGTCGGAACTTTCCTCGGGGACCACTTATCTGAAAAACAGCTTTGCCGCAGCTTTTGCGCCGATACTGTCTATTGTAGCCCCACCACTCACGACAATTATTAATTTACTGGCAACAGCAGTCAGCTGGGTTAATCAGTTCTTCGCTGCTCTTGGCGGCGCAACATCTTTTGTAAGGGCAAAAAAGGTTAATGAGGACTATGCAAAGAGTCTGAAAAAGACTGGCGGTGCGGCATCCAGTGCAGGAAAAGAAGCGAAAAAGGCGCTTGCACCATTTGATGATCTGGTTCAGATTCAGCGAGAAACAGAATCGTCTGGCGGCGGTGGCAGAGCATCTGGGGCAGACCCGTCACAGATGTTCGAAACGGCAGTTATTGATAAAGGAATCAGTGATTTTGCCAATGAACTGAAGAGTTTATGGGATGCCGGCGACTGGGAGGGGATCGGAAAACTGCTTGGAGAAAAAATCAATGAGCAGGTGGAAAAATGGACGGATTATATCAGCTGGGATAATGTAGGAGATGAAATTACGGCTTTTGTCCTGGCATTTACAACGCTTTTTAACAGCTTGGTTGCAACGATTAACTGGTATAACATCGGCGTATTGATGGGGACAGGAATCAATACATTGGCGCATACGCTTTATTTATTACTGACACAGATTGACTGGCAGATGCTCGGCGCTGCTCTTGCCCTTGGGTTAAATGGCATGGTGCACACAGTAGACTGGGATTTGTTCGGGCGGGTGCTTGGAGCGTATATGCAGGCTAAGATTGCAGGCTTATACGGATTCGTCACGACCGCCGACTGGGCATCTATTGGTAAGGCTATGGGAACAGGACTGAATGGCATCATAGCGGAAATTGACTGGGCTATGCTTGGCCTTGATTTTGCTTTGGGTCTGAGTGGTTTATTCAGTGTGGCTGATAATTTTGCCACTACATATGACTGGAGCGGCTTTGGTTCTTCTCTCGCGCTGAGTATGAGCATGTTTTTCCAAAATTTCGATTGGGCAGGAGCTGGAACTGCAATCAGTGATATTGTGCTTGGAATTCTGACAGCGTTGCTACTGTTCCTTACGGAGACTGATTGGTGGGCATTTGGAGAAGGAGTAGCAACATCCATCGAAAGCATTGACTGGTCTACAGTGGCAAGTCGGTTCTTTGCGGTAATAGGTGCTGCGTTCGGTGGTTTTGCTGCATTCCTTGGCGGTCTGTTGTCAGATGGAGTAACGGCGGCGAAAGAATATTTTCAGGGGAAGATTGAAGAGTGTGGCGGTGATGTGGTTGCAGGCATCCTGAAAGGAATTATCGATGGGATGCTTGGGATTGGCAACTGGATTGTTACCAATATTTTTAAACCTTTCATAGATGGTTTTAAAGCTGCATTTGGTATTCATAGTCCATCAACTGTAATGGCAGAAATGGGCCAGTACCTCTGGGAAGGTTTCTGCAACGGTATTAAAGAATTTTTTAGTGATCCAACGTCGTTTATTCAGGCCAATATCACAGATCCATTTATCAATGGGGTAAAAAACCTTTTGGGGATACACAGTCCATCTACGGTACTGCAGGAAATTGGCGGATACACGGTTTCGGGATTTAATCAGGGCGTTGAAAATGGCCAGGCTTCTACGCAAAACGTTGTGCAGTCATGGGCGCAGGGGGTGGCCAACTGGTTTTCACAAAAGCTTGGAATCAGCAGCGGCAACTCCACAGAAGCCCAGAACTGGGCGAACAGCACTATGACTGGATACAATAATGCAGTAAATGTAAATTACACGAAGTCACAGTCCGTCATGGAAAAATGGGCTGATAACGTAAGAAAGTGGTTTGTTGCTTCCGGAAGCAGCAAAGGTGTCAATAAGGAATCCTGGCAGAAGTTTGCGGATGATGTAATTAAGGCATATGCAACTGAAATATCATCTAAGCATGTGGAAACGCAGGAGCCGACAGAGACATGGGCCTCTAACATCCGAAAATGGTTTACGGGAGAAAATGAAACGCAAGGAGTAAATGAGCCATCCTGGCAGAAATTTGCAGCTGATATCATCAAAGGATTTGCTGAAAAGATCACTGGAAGCCACTCTGAAACGCAGAGCCCAATGGAACAATGGGCTGCAGATGTGAAGACATGGTTTTGGGGCGATAGCAATCTGAATGGTACTGGTGGAATGTATGATGCATTTTACAATATGGCCAGACGGATTAACGAAGGTTTTGCAAATGGTATTTCTGATTTCGCTTATATGGCAAAGGAGGCAATACGCAGATGGGCTCAGGAAGCGATGGAAGAGGCGGAAGATGAATTTGACATCAATTCACCTTCTAAAGAGTTTCATACGATTGCGGAATATGTAGTGCGTGGCTTTAACAATGGTATTTCAGATATGGCAAAGACTTCACGGAGTACGGTTCAGAGCTGGCTCGATGGTGTGCTTGATGTATTTGATGGCGTGGAAGTAAATCTGCCGGTGGGAGTAGATCTGCCTAATGCGGCATCGTATTTACCACGCATAGCGACGGGAAGTATTGTGCCACCGCGTGCAGGTGCTGCTTCTGCATCTGCGAGAAGTGCACCTGGTATCGATCAGGAGGAAGCGTTTGGCCAATTGCTGAGAAAAATGGATGATTTTATGTCTGGATTGCAGGAAACGGACGGAAAACCAATGCAGATTGTACTGAATTTAAACGGAAACCTTGCTGCCCTTGCAAGGATTCTTAAACCGGAACTGGATAAAGAGGCATCGCGGCGAGGCGTAAGCCTTGTGGTTGTGGGAGGTTAATATGGGACAACCAGTGTTTTTACTTGATGGAAAGGAATATAACGTAGAAGTAGAGCATGATTCTCTTGAACGCAGCTTTTCGGTTACTGATACAGACCAGTCCGGTCGTACGTTGGATTATACGATGGACAGGGATATTATCGGGACATTTTATAACTATACGATGAAGATTTATCCCAAAACAGCTGATATGGCATCATACAATGCTTTTTATGATGCCATATCAGATCCGGCATACGAAAGCCATACCATGACATTTCCTTACGGAGATGAAACCTTGACATTTCAGGCCTATGTTAGCCAGGGAAAAGATAAGCTTCGAATCCGCAACGGGAAGAATTATTGGGGCCAGAGTGGATTATCTCTTACCTTTACTGCAATGGCTCCGCAGAGGAGGCGCTAAGGATGAAGTGGGATGTCAGTATCAATCAAAATGGTCAGCAGCCGTATTCGGACACAGAGAATTTGTTAAATTACGAAACCTGTATGAATCCGTATGCATATTGTCTGCCCCACTACGCAAAAATGACAGAGGATTTTGTGAATGCTCCGGAAGTGTTGCATAGTGGGGAAAATGGTTTTATCAGTACTGCATTGAGTGATGAGAATGGAAATTTTGCAGAACAGCCGTTGATAATCATTACATTTGACCGGTTAAAATCCAGCAATGGCATGAACATGGTTTTTAACCGGGCTTCGGGGGATTATGCAAACGCTTTAAAAATAAGCTGGTACAAAGATGATACTCTTGTGCATGAAAAGGAGTTTATTCCTGACGGAGTGGACTACTTTTGTAAAGAGCAGGTTTCTTTGTTTAATAAAATACAAATTGTTTTTTACAGCACGAATCGGCCATATCGGTATCTCTGGTTGTCTGTTATGAAAATTCAGAGAATGACGGACACAGGAGGATTAAAAATTGTTTATGACGATATCGCACTTGGGGCATCGGAAGACAGCACGGCAGCTGCAGACGACAAAGAGTATTATGTAGATCTGCAGAACTTGAAAGACGGAATAGAATTTCCTGATTATGCCCTGTGTTTGCCACGTTATGTAAAGATGGACGGCAGTTATAGCAATGTCCCAGAAGAACTTACGGACATGGGATATGTCAGTGACAGTATTTCGGATGATAAAGGCGTTTTTTCTGATCCGCCATGTCTGGTGTTTACCTTTACGCAAAATTATTCCAGTGTGGGAATCACATTGCGGTTTAATGATTATTCTGGAGATTACTGCAGCAAGGTCAGAATCAGATGGTACAGAAATGAAGAACTGATTGCGGAAGAGATCTATACTCCGAATTCGGCTGATTATTTCTGCTATGGAGTGGTTGATTATTACAACCGGGTGGAGATTTATTTCCTGGAAACAAGTAAACCATGTAGAAATGTATTTCTTACTAGAATTATCTGGGGCTTAATCCGGGTTTTTAAGGATGACGAAATTGAAGATATAAACTGCCTCATGGAGTTAAATCCAATATCAGAAGAAGTCAGCATCAATACCATGGATTACACACTGCGCAGCAAATCAGAATACGCCTTTGAGTTTCAGAAAAGGCAAAAACAGACGCTGTATTTTGATGAGACAATTCTGGGAATCTTTTATCTGAAGGACGGAAAGCAGCTGGGCGCCAAAAGGTACACGGTCGAAACTCAGGATATTGTTGGGGTCCTGGATAATAATTCCTTCATGGGAGGAATATATCAGGAAGCTCTGACATCGGATGTTCTGGACAGCATTATGCAGGGAGAAAATGTGGATTATTTCTTAGATGATGCTTTTGCAGATACAAAGATAAGCGGTTATCTTTCAATCATGTCCAAAAGAAATGCGTTGCAGCAGTTAGCTTTTGCGATCGGAGCTCTGGTTGATACAAGCTATGACAGAAAATTGTATCTTTATCCACAGCAAAAAGATTTATCAGGAGAGTTTACTGAGCGAGATATCAGACTGGGCTTAACTGTAAATCACACGGATATTGTAAGTGGTGTGCGGCTTTATGTGCACACCTACAGTGAAGGAACTGAGGTGTCAGAACTCTATAAGGGACTGCTGGATGGAACAACGAGACTGGAGTTTTCAGAGCCATACCATAGTTTGAGCATAACAAACGGAGTGATAGATGAGTGTGGAGTAAATTATGCGTGTATTACAGGCAGTGGCGAAGAAGTGGTTTTATCCGGAACGAAGTATAACCACAGTACCCAGTGTATTGTGAAAGAAAATCCTAAAATCACACAGAACAAAAATATTGCTGAGGTGAAGGAAGCTACATTGGTGACGGCCGGAAATGCACAGGACGTTTTGAACCGGGTTTATGATTACTATGCCGGAAATGAGACCATCAGTTTCAAGGCAGCTATCGAGGATCAGGAACTTGGAAACTGTGTGAGAGTATCGACCGGATTTAAGGGAGTTATGACTGGTAATATTACAAAGCTGGATTTTAAATTTTCCAGAAGAAAAATAACTGCGGAGGTAACTGTGAAATGAGTACAGTGTTAGATACATTGATTACTGACCGGACAGCAGCTGATGTTGCTGCAGATCTGGATAAAGTGTATGCGGATTACATATGCCTGAACCGCGTGGAACAGGCCTGTGCACAGCTTGCGGAGTATTTTCATGTTGACATTCAGACAAAAGAGTGGAAGATGGAGGATTTCCGGACAGATAAGGAAATGGATCGTTTACTGGAGAACATCAAAATTTTGCGTGCCGCCTATTTTACAAAATCCGGAACTCCGCCGACGCCTGTAAAGATAACGTATGGAAGTATTTATCAGGCAAATAACATTGAACAAATCTTAAAGGATCTGGGTGATATGTACTATAACATGCTGAGTGGAAGAAAGCACTTGGCATTCAGGCTTGGAACTGCAGCTTTAGGAAACAGGAGGTGATTGTATTTGCTAAAAACAAACTATAAGGAAGATGTGTTTGAAGGCAATCGAAAGTATAGGCTAATCAGTGATGCGGATGGAACTATAGAAATAGTGGATGCCACCACATACACCCAGGAAGGCGATTCCTTTGGGGCGAATGACATCAACGCAACCAACGCAGCCGTTAACCGCCAGGAGCATGTCACGTTGATTACCCTCACAGCAGCTAAATGGATTGGTGATGCGACGCCATATGAGCAGACGGTAGCGGTTGATGGTGTTACTGCTGAGGATAACCCGATGCTGGTAAGTGCCTTGGAAGATGGAGCCGATCTGGCCACGCAAAAAGCATACAGCAAGGCATTTGGAATACTGGCATCTGGGACCGGTACAACGGCAGACGGTAGCGTGACGTTTAAGGTTTATAAAAAGCCGACTACGGATTTTACAGCCGGTTTGAGAGGAGTGTGATATTATGGGCAAGGTTTTAGCATCCGGCGGAGGTGGCGGCAGTACAGGATCAGATGACTGCACTGCTGGTAAAGCCCAGGTCCTTGCAGGGTACACGGCAGTTACCAGTGATTCCGAAGATGAGGCTGTGACTGGTACTATGCCGAATAACGGAGAGCAGAGCGCCACGTTAAAATGTGGTCAGAGTAAGCAGATTCCAGCAGGATACACAACCGGCGGGACGGTGACGGCGGTAAGCCTGGCATCGCAGACCGTAGGTGATGCCACCGCCGCGTATATTTACAAAGGAAAAACTGCATGGGTAAACGGAAGCAAATTAAGCGGCAATATGACTTGTCAATCCGTACTGTCTTTTAGCGTTGCCGCCTACAGCACATCACAGGTTCTTGCCACTTGGAAAAATCCGTCAATGGGACCTTTTTCCGGAGTTATCATTTGCGCAAAAACAGGCGGCTATCCAACAAGCATCCATGACAGCCGGGTATATACGGGTGTTGGTAATAATGCAGCGGCTAATGGGACAAGCAGTGTAATAATTAGTGGATTGACGCCTGGAACAACCTACTATTTCTGCATCTGGGCCTATACAACCTGTAGTGCCGGAGATTTTTACAGCGGATGTTTACAGGCAACATGTGCACCTACAGCTAGTGGGCGTAAGGCGTTCACAGCATCAGAAATCTTTAATGTGCCAGCTGGTGTAAGATCTATTAACATTTTTGCTGTTGGTGGTGGTAGCGGTTGTACATATGGGTCTTCAACGGTCGGCGGCGGTGGTGGCGCTGGTGGATGTACAGCATATACAAACAATATTCCTGTAAATCCGGGAGATCAAATTGCAATTAATGTAGGTGCCGGTGGAATTGGTGGAACAAACGCCAATTGTGGCGCGTCTAATGCTACTAAAGCCGGAACAATTCTTGTAAGTGCTTCTGGTGGAGGAATTAATGAGCCTAGTGGATCGAATAGGTCATATGGTCGCAATGGTGGCTCTGGCGGAGGTCATGGTAACGGATCTGGTTATAAGACAGCCTGCAATGGTGGCGCCGATGGTTCAAATGGAGGTGGTGCAGGACAGTTTAATGCTACGTCAATTTTTGGCCGCGGACAAGGAACTACAACAAGAGAATTTGGAAATCCTAATGGAACACTTTATGCCGGAGGCGGTGGTGGTGGTGGTTGCCCAAAGCAAATCTATGGTCAAGGATATGGCGGTGCCGGAGGCGGAGGAAATGGTTACTTTGGTGGTTCTGGACCTACTGCCGGATCTGTTGGAACAGGTGGAGGTGGTTGCGGTGCCGCAAGTATTAACATAGCTGGCGCTTCAGGAGGTTCCGGTGCCGTAGTAATAACATGGTAAAGGAGAACGAAAATGATTGTACATGAAATATTTGCACAGGTTCTTAACGGTGAGGTAAAAAACATCATTGTCTGCAACAACTATCCAACAGCCGATTACCTGACAAAATGTGTCTATGGAAGTGAAGCTTTTGCAGTCGATTGTTTGCAGTATGCCTGTGGCATCGGGGATAAGTACCGCGATGGAACATTTTACCGAGTAGGTGAGGACGGCACAGAGACGGCTATCCCCTACGCGCCCACCCAGGAACAGCAGGTGGAAACATTGCAGGCAGAAAACAACGAACTGACGCTTGCTATGGCTGATCTGATTGGAGGTGGAACGAATGCTGAGTAACATTCAGAAAAACATTATCCTGCGTGCGGTGAGAATCCGGCTGTTAGAGGGCGAGGAGTTAGACGATATTTTGCAGTCGTATACGAAACTTACATATGCGGAAAGAGAAGAAATTAAGGCCCTTTTAGGGGCATAACCTTTTAATCATCGGAGCCATTCGTTAAATGGCAGAAAGGACTACACATGAGTATCAAGCACAGAACCGAAACCCCGAACATCCCTTACGGCCCGGCAACCGGAGTACCGACTCCGAAACCGCACAATGAGGTGTTAAGCACCGGCCCGGATCACGAGTACCGCAATGACAGCACACCGGGTACCGCAGATCATGCAGAGCCGAGACACGTGCAGGGCGGCCCTGGTCATAAGGAGTGTGACCACGAGTAAAGGAGATTTATGATGGTATCATTGATTTTGCAGTACATAGTCACGCACTGGGTTGCGTGGCTTTTTGCGGCTATCTCCGGCATCCTGGGCGCAGCTTATCGCAGATTGTCCAAGCAGCTCAAAGCAGAGCAGATAAAAGCGCGGTCTATCAATGCTGCAGTGCTGGCCCTGCTCCACGACAGGCTGTACCAGGCTTGTCAGTTTTATTTAAAACGGGGATTTTGCACGCTTGAAGACCGGGACAATTTGGAGTACATGTTTAAGCCTTACAAGGCCCTTGGCGGGAATGGAACCGGCGAAGAACTGTATAACAGATGCCTGGCATTGCCGTACGAATCAGCAGAAAGAGAGGATAAGAAATGAACATGAATGACGTGCTGCAGTATGCAGCGTATGTATTGGTGGCCATCGGTGTGATGGCTTTTTTAGTATCCGTAATCACGCAGGTAATCAAAGAGCTTCCATGCTTTAAGCAGATTCCGACTGCTGTGGTCGTGATTGTGCTGAGCCTGGTCCTCTGCCCGGCGGCACTAGTGGCGTTGCTGACCTGGATGTCAAAGCCGGTTACCTGGTATCTGATTTTTGCGTGTATGATTGCAGCCTTTATTGTGGCACTGGTTGCAATGGACGGTTGGGAGCGCGTTGCTGAGATCTGGCAGCGGACAAAATACAGCGACAAACACTGAGAGGAGGTGATCCAGATATCTCCCGCGGCGGCCCGGGTGACGGTCGCCATACTGTTGCGATATCGCAATGGGTGGTTTAAGCGCTATATTAATTTAAAAAGAAAAGAGGACAAAACCATGATGAAATTAAGTGAAACTGTAGAAGCAATGAATAGCACTGATTACAAAGAAAGATTTAAGGCTGAGTATAATCAGCTGGCAATCAGATATTACGGACTGCGCGGTATGCTCGATAAGCAGGATGCCGGTACGCTTCCGTTTAAGCCGACCTGTCCAAGAAGCACCTATAATATGCAGTTGACTGCAATGACGGATTATCTTGCGGTGCTTGAAGCCAGGGCGGTTATGGAGGGTGTTGAGCTTGACGACGTAAGCTGCAAATAAAGTAAATGCAACAGAAATCATGTAGAATATTGACATAAAATATGATATGATGTAAGAGCTGCCGAACCTCCAGCAGAAAGGAGGTGTGCGTCCATGATAATAGAATTGATCACCACATTTCTTGTCTCTGTTTTAGCAGGTGTAGTTAGCTACTACATATGCAAATGGCTGGACAGAGATAAGTAGGCAGCAACAGCCTAAACGGAGTGGTTCACCGTAACGAACAAGAAAACCCCAGAGGATTAGGGCCCTCTGGGGTTTTTGCGTCGCATGAGAAAAGTTCACCACATTTCTTAGCTGCCTACATCATATTCTATTTTTCTTAATTTGTCAATATTCCAAAAGTTAACGTTAACGGGTTAACGTTAACGGAAAGGAATGTCAAATGAAAATCTCAGATAACGGATTGAAACTGATCAAGAAATTTGAGGGTTGCCGTCTGACAGCCTACCAGGATGCTGTAGGAGTCTGGACTATCGGCTATGGCACCACCAATGCTGACAAGACTATTACCGGCACCACGATTTGCAAGGGGCTACAGATTAGCCAGGAGACTGCAGATGAGTGGCTGCGTGAATCCATCAATCGCAAGTATGCCCCCAAGGTGGACAAGTACGACCGCTACCAGTGGAACCAGAACGAGTTTGATGCTCTTGTAAGTTTTGCTTACAATATCGGATCTATCGACGGTCTGACTGCACAGGGATCCAGGACACGTGCAGAGATCTCGCACATGATCCTGGCCTACAACAAAGCTGGTGGAAAAGTGCTGGCGGGTCTTACTAAGCGCCGCCAGGAAGAGCATGCACTTTTTTTGACCCCGGTGCAGGTTGCAGTTAAGAACGGCTGGCAGCAGGAGGACGGTGGCTGGCGGTTTTACTACCGGGATGGATCTGGGCGCTGTGTAACAAATGCCTGGTGGCAGGACGGAGATAAGTGGTACTGGTTTGATGGTGCGGGCATGATGGTCCATGATGTCTGGTATATCTATAACGGCGGTTGGTATTACCTAGGAGATGATGGGGTAATGCGGACAGGTCTACAGACGGTCAGCGGTAAATGGTATTATTTAGATGATGCTGGCCGGATGGCCACGGAGCCGGTGGTGCTGAATCCTGATCAGGATGGGGCGTTGCAGTATCCGGGTTTAAGACAGTAAAACAGATGCGCCGTAGTCAATGACAACGATTTGACTACGGCGCATAAATTACGGTATAATATGCTAGGTTGCTCAGAAAAACGAAAATGTATTCGGTAACCAGTTTTGCCTTATTTTGTGCGGAAACTGAGTGATAGCATAACTTACTATATAATAAGTAGATTCACAGGTTCAAGACACCGCAAACTGTGAGACGATCGCACTGCTGACCCGCGTAAAATAATCTGAGATATTGTTGATAATTCAGAAAATCCCGTTGCTGGGCACGCATGCGTGAACAGTAACAACTGCCGCCAGCAAATCAGGCTGGCGGGGAATGCGGCGGAAGCCCTGGGCGCCTCCCGCATGCGTATCCTGATGAAAGAAATCATCCCAAACAGTGTCAGCTCTGTGCTGATCATGGCGACTACGGATATCGGAAATAAGATCCTGATGTTCTCAACGCTGAGCTTTCTGGGACTGGGCTCCGCACCGCCTACCCCGGAATGGGGCATGATGGTTTCTGACGGTGTGGATTACTTCAATAAGTTCTGGGTATCCGGTTTCCCGGGTCTTGCGATCTTCACCATGGCTGTAGGAGCCAATTTCATTGGCGATGGTCTGCGGGATCTGCTGGATCCGAAGCTGCGTACACAGTTCTGATAAAAATGCCGCGCGGATGCGTGGCTCAAAACGAATCAGCAATAGAAAGACGGCGCCGGGGACCGGGAGGGTCTGCGGCGCCCCTTTTGGCAGATGGAGCTTTTTGAGAAATACTGTCAACAGGCAGATAAAATGAGGAGGTTTTTGAACATGAACGAAGCAAGAGCAAAAAGAATTCTGGACGAATTACAGAAACAGGGGGTCAGCCAGATGCTGCTGACAGACCCGATGTCCATTGCCTATCTGACTGGTATTCGCATGACACCCATCGAACGCTTTTACGCGCTTTTACTGCGGGCAGACGGACATCACGCTTACTTTTTAAATCATCTGTTTTATGTACCGCAGGAAGTCGGGGCAGAGAAAGTCTGGTATTCCGATACCGATCCGGTGCCAGAACTGGTGGCAGCGCATCTGGACAAGCATGCAGTGCTGGGGGTAGATAAGGATTTAAAGGCCCGTTTTCTGCTTCCGCTGATGGAGATGAAGGCAGCGGCAGGCTTTGTGAATGGCTCTGAGGCTGTGGACATTACCCGCGGTGTGAAAGATGCTGAGGAACAGGAGAAGATGCGCGTGGCTTCCAGGCTGAACGATCAGGCTATGGCGCAGTTTAAAAATCTGATCCATGAGGGTGTGACGGAGAAAGAAGTTGCTGACCAGATGCTGGAGATTTATTTAAGCCTGGGTGCGGATGGTTACTCATTCCCGCCGCTGGTGGCATTTGGTGCCAATGCGGCAGATCCGCACCACTCCCCGGATGATACCGTGGTGCAGCCGGGAGACTGTGTATTGTTTGATGTAGGCTGTATCAAAGACGGCTACTGTTCAGATATGACCCGTACCTTTTATTATAAGTCTGTCAGTGAAGCACACCGGAAGGTCTATGAGACCGCAAAAGCTGCCAATGAGAGTGCCATTGCAAAAATCAGACCCGGTATACCGCTTTGTGAGCTGGATGCCACAGCCAGAAACCTGATCGCCGATGCCGGATGGGGACCAAATTTCAATCACCGTCTCGGACACTTTATCGGACAGTCCTGCCATGAGTTTGGGGATGTTTCTTCTGCCAATACCTGGGAGGCAAAGCCGGGCATGATCTTCTCCATTGAGCCGGGCATTTATTTAAGCGGTGATACCGGTGTCCGTGTGGAGGATCTGGTACTGGTTCGCAAAGATGGCGTGGAAGTGCTGAACCATTACCCAAAGACTTTGCAGATCATCGAATAAAGGAGGCTTATGGATATGAAACATCCAATCGCAGCGCTGCACATGGCAAACGGGGCAAAAATCGTGATCGAGCTGCTTCCAGAGTCGGCTCCGAATACGGTGAACAGCTTTCTTTATGCGGCATCCCATGGGTATCTGGATCATCATGCCATTGAACGCATTGTGCCGGGAAACTGGGTGGATATGAGCTACACGGCATTTGGTCACAAGGAAACCCAGTACCTGATCCCCAAATGAATTTATCTTAAATCCGGACGTGACGCCGCTTGATTCCCATCCGGGATGTGTCTGCATGGGTGGTTACGGGGATGCGGGTCTGGCAAGCTGTGAATTTTTCTTTCCGCTTCGCGACTGCCCGGATCACAAGGGGATTTATCCGGTATTTGGAACGGTCATTTCCGGCATCGATGAGATTTTACGTATCGCGCAGGTGCCAACGGTGCCGGTTGATTTCCCGATTCCGGGTGTGGAAGTGAACCGCCCGGTAAAGCCGGAAATCCTGGACCATGTAGAACTGGAACTGTTTGGAGCGGTTTACCCGGAGCCGGTGCGGGTGGAAAATCCGAAACTGCCGAAATGCTGGCCGAAGCTGTAAGAAAAGAAACTTGACAGCAACAAATGGTTGTACTATCATCTAAATAGTTGCAGATACATCTAAATGCAAGACGTATCTTCGGAAACAGAGAAAGGCGGATGATAGTATGGATCAAACCGAAAGAAAAATCACAAAAATTGCGCGCGAGGTCAGCAAATTTACCGTTCAGACCATGAAAGAGGAAGGCATTGGTACGGCGGAATTTGATTTTATCCATCTGGTGCGCCACAATCCGGGAATTACCCAGACTCAGGTGCGGGAACAGCTCCAGATTGACAAAGGAGCTGCGGCCAGAAGGGCAGCCAGTCTGGAGGCGAAAGGCTACCTGGTCCGCAAACCGAATCCCAAAGATGGAAGAAGTCAGCTTTTGTATGCGACAGAGCAGGCAGAACATCTGAAAAATTCAAAAGCACGAATCGAATCTGTTTTTTATGAGTGGCTTTTGGAAGAATTGCCGGAAAAAGAAAAAGAACAGTTTTTAGAGACGCTGGATACGTTATACTGGCGTTCGAAGCGGGAACGTCAGGCGGGCTTTTCTACCGTGACAAGCCGTGTGAAGGAACGGGGAGCACAGACCGCAGAAGGAGAGAAGGTGCATCCGCATGCGTGAATTGCAGAAAGCGGCACAAACAGCCCAGACCACAGACAGTCCGGACCGCATTGACTTTTATTTCCGGAAAGAATGGCGGGTACTGGCACTGATTACGGTTTCCGGTCTGATTTATAACCTCGGACTTCTGGCTGGTCCGTGGTTTGAAGGACGTATGACCGGCTGTCTCATTCAGATTTTAAATGGAAGTTCCACGGCAGCGCAGATGCTCACACTGGTCTGCGCCTATATCCTTTCCATTGCAGTGGTGCAGGGCTCCCGCTACATAAAGCGTTTCTATGTACGGCGTTTTGCCAACAATGTGAACTGGAGAATGAAACAGATCATCTACGCAAGTCTGGTGCGAAAAAGCAGAAACGAACTGCAGGAAGAAGGCGCCGGAACCGTGATGACCAAGGCCATCCTGGATGTGGATGACTGTGTGGAAGGCATGCGGAAATTTACCACCGAGGTGTTTGACACAGGGGTTGCACTGCTTGCGTATGCTGGCATGTTACTGTATTACGACTGGAGACTGGCATTGTTGTCCATAATCTTTCCTCCGGTATCTTATTTCATAGCAGAGAAGATGAAGGTGCAGATCCAGAAAGCAGGGGCAGCCTATAAAGAACAAGCCGGCGCTTTGAGCACGGCGACACTGGACCGTGCAGTCAATGCCTTAACATACCGCGTCTTCGGCTGCGAACAGGAGCGTGGGCAGGATTATGAACAGCATCTGTCTGCCTATGAGAAAGCTGCCGTGAAGGCCAATGTCTGGAATACAGTCATGCAGCCTTTATACCGGGTTATTTCCATGACCAGTGTCCTGTTTATTTTCTATTTTGGTGGAAAAAATGTGCTGGGAAACGGGTGGAGACCCTGGAATGTAGCAGTGTTTACGACATTTTTGTCCTGTTTTACCAAACTGGCGGTCAAGTCTTCCAGTGCGGCAAAGCTGTTCAATGCAGTGCATAAGGCACAGGTGTCCTGGAAGCGGATTCAGCCATTTATGAAACAGAATGAGAAAACATATGAAAAGACGGAAGGAACGCCTGGAAATCTCCAGGTGACAGACCTGGGATTTGCCTACCCTGGCGGGACAAAAATATTTGAGCATCTGGATTTCTCCGCAAAACCAGGGCAGATACTTGGCATCACCGGACCGGTAGCCTGTGGAAAATCCACGCTCGGAAAGACATTTCTGTGTGAATATCCTTACGAGGGCAGCATCCGGTTTGCCGGACAGGAATTGAGCGGACTGGAAGAGGAAAAACGTGTTGGAATGATCGGGTATCTGGGACATGATCCGGAATTATTTCATGACACAATAAAAAATAATATATCCCTTGGCGATGAAAAAGATACCAGGCCATATCTGAATGCAGTCTGTCTGGATGAGGATCTCAAGACGATGGAAGCGGGTGCAGAGACGGTCATTGGAAACGATGGCATGAGACTTTCCGGCGGTCAGGCACAGCGTCTGGCCCTGGCGCGGACTTTGTACCATAAAAAGCCGCTTCTGATCCTGGATGATCCGTTTTCGGCCCTGGACCGGAATACGGAAAAAGAAGCATTTGCGCATTTGAGAGAACTGACAGCAGACAGCATTGTGCTGCTGATCTCCCACCGGCTGTACCTGTTTTCGCAGATGGACCGGATCATCTGGATGGAAGGCGGAAAAACTTTCGTGGGCAGTCACGAAGAACTCCTGAAAGAAGTGCCGGAGTATGCGCGGCTTTATGCAGCACAGGAAGGAGGGGCTGAGCATGATGAAACGTGAAAAAGTGAGCAGTATTATTCGGCAGACAGTTCAGAAAACGGCAGTCCTTTCTTTTGGAATCGCCCTGGCTGTTTGTGGGGCAGTTGTGGTATCCCTGCTTCCGCCACTGGTTTTGGGAAATGCGATCGACCGGTTGAGTAACGGCGAAAGTCTTACGGTTTCACTTGTGATTGCCTACTTTGTTCTGACAGCTTTGACCGGCATTCTGGAATCGGCAAGAGAAGGGCTTTTAACGGTGTTCGGACAGAAAATTACGCATGCGCTCCGGAGTCATCTGATGGCGAAAACACAGCGGCTCACAGCGCAGGAACTGACACAGATCGAACCGGGCGCAATGGTATCCAGGTTTGCGGGAGATGTGGACACGGTTGAGAATCTGTTTACCTCCGGAATCATCAGTATGTTTGTGGATGCATGCCGGATCGTGAGTATCCTGTTTGTGATCTGGTCCCGGAACCGGGGGCTGTCCCTGGTACTTCTGGTTCTGCTTCCCATTCTGTTTCTTTTTACCAGAATCGTGCAGAAAAATATGCTGGCAGCACAGCTGGAAAACCGCCGCGCAGTTAGCCTGGCATCCGGATGTGTGCCGGAGACCCTGCATAACATCCGCACCATTCATGTTCTGGGAAAAGAACCGTATATGGAGCAGCGTTATGACCAGTACATCCGTGACAGCTACCGCGCGATGGAAAAGACCAATTTTTATGATGCCGTTTATTCCCCGGTTATCCTGATTTTCAATGCAGTGGTAGTAGCAGTGGTCATGCTGCTTTCTGCATCCGGAAATCCGAAGGTACTGCCCCTGTTTGGCATGTCAGCAGGTACCGCGGTGGCGGTGATCAATTACATTTCCCAGATTTTCACGCCGGTGGAAAGCCTTGGCATGGAGATCCAGACCATTCAGTCAGCCATTGCCGGTGTCCGGAGAATCAATGAATTTCTGGGGCTGGAGGAGAAAAAGAAACCATTTGCAGGAGCAGCAGCGAGTGTGGAAAAGCCGGACAAGGTTGTAGAATTTCGTGATGTCACCTTTGGCTATGATGAGCATACCGTTTTAAATCACCTGAGTTTTCAGGTGCAGCAGGGCGAGCAGGTTACCCTGTCCGGCCGGACGGGAGCAGGAAAGAGTACGATCCTGAAACTGCTGCTGGGTCTTTATGATCCGCAGGCAGGTCAGGTACTGCTTCACGGCCGCCCGGTGTCTGAAATTCAGGATTTGGAAAGAAGAAAACGGTTTGGCTATGTGGAGCAGTCGTTCCACCAGGTACCCGGAACCGTCAAAGACCAGATCACGCTGTTTGATCCGGACATTTCCATGGAAGCCGTAAAGCGGGCTGCGGTGCTGACCGGGCTTGATGAGACGATTATGCAGATGGAGCACGGTTACGATACGGTCTGCACACCGGAATTGTTCTCCCAGGGGCAGTGGCAGCTTTTATCGATCGCACGGGCGGCTGCGGCAGAGACGGAACTGTTTTTGTTAGATGAGATCACGGCTAATCTGGATGCGGAGAGCGAACAGGCTGTTTTAAAGGCACTGAAACAGGTTTCGGAGGACCGCACGGTGATTTCGATTTCTCACCGAATTGCAGCGGAATTTGGAAGAATCATTCAAGTTGGCAGTTAAAAAGATAGACAAGGGAAAGTGAGAACATATGATATGGAAAAAAACGATATCCAGATCCGTGTGGCATCGGAGGCCGATGCAGAAGCACTTTTAGCAATTTATACGCCTTATGTAGTAAAAACGGCAATCACGTTTGAGTATGAGCCGCCGACTCTGGAAGAATTCCGCGGAAGGATCCGTCATACACTGCAGAAATACCCTTATCTCGTAGCTGAGAAAAATGGAAAAATTCTCGGTTATGCCTATGCGGGCGTTTTTCATGAGCGCGAAGCGTACAGCTGGGCGGTAGAAACTTCTATCTATGTGGATGAAACCCTGCGGCACTCTGGGGTGGGTGGAAAGCTGAACAGAGCCATGGAAGCCGTATGCAGGGCGATGGGAATTCTCAACATGGAAGCCTGTATCGCAGTTCCGGAAGCAGAAAATGATGAATACCTGACCAGAAACAGCGTGGATTATCATGCACATATCGGATACCGGCTGGTAGGAGAATTTTATCAGTGTGGTTACAAATTCGGACGCTGGTATAATATGGTCTGGATGGAAAAAATGATCGGAGAGCATCAGGATGAGATGGAGATGCCGGTGTGGTTTCCGGATCTGAAACAGATCAATGAAATATTAGAATAGGGAACCTGTAAAATCCATGTAAAATGCTTTGTGGACAGTCTGTAAAATTCGGAGTATACTAGATATCAGAGTTGGGTGCAGCATGGGAATGGATCAAGCTATATTCTGTGTTGTAGCATAACAAATCCAGAAAAATTCAGACGGAGGAAAGCAACATGGGTACAAAAGCAGAATACGCAATTTCTTTACACGACAAGGGGTATAACTGTGCGCAGGCAGTAGCCTGCACGTTCTGCAAAGAATTTGGTGTGGACGAACAGGAAATGTTTAAAATCGCAGAGGGCTTTGGTCTTGGCATGGGCATGATGGAGATGTGCGGTGCCCTTTCTGGCATGATGATGATCATTGGACTGGCAAACAGTGTCGGTGATCTGGAAAAGGGGATGCCGACCAAAGGTGCGACCTACAAGCAGGTTAAGGAACAGGTCATGAAATTCAAAGAGAAAAACGGTTCTTATCTGTGCAGAGAGCTGAAGGGAGTGGAGACTGGAAAGGTGCTCTGCAGCTGTCCGCAGTGTATTATGGATGCGGTGGCATTGACAGAAGCATATTTGGCAGAACATCAGGCAGACAGATAAGGGGTGTATGAGATTGAAGGGTAAACATGCGGATCTGATTGAGGGGAATATTTTTCAGGCCCTTTTGGTTTTTGCAATCCCGCTGCTGATTGGAAATCTGTTCCAGCAGCTGTATAATACGGCGGATTCCTATGTAGTGGGAAATTTTGTCGACACCAATGCGCTGGCAGCCGTAGGAGCGTCTGGCTCCGTCATCCAGATGCTGGTTGGCTTTTTTATGGGTCTGTCGGTAGGTGCCGGTGTTGTCATTGCCCAGTATTTTGGTGCAGGGGATCAGGAAAAAATGAGCCATGCAATTCACAGTGCACTGGCTTTGACGGCATTTTTAAGTGTCCTGTTTACCATTGCAGGAATTGCAGTCACAAGACCCCTGCTTCGGGCAATTGGTGTACCGCAGGAAGTACTTCCGCATTCCACCTTGTATCTGACTATTTATTTTGCCGGAATCACCTTTCTGTTGTTCTATAATATGGGATCCGGAATTCTGCGTGCGATCGGAAACTCCCGGGACCCGCTTATTTACCTGGCAATAGCCAGTGTGCTGAATGTGATCCTGGATGTTCTGCTTGTGTGTGTGGCGCGTCTTGGCGTAGCCGGTGTTGCGCTTGGAACCATGATCGCGCAGGCAGTCAGTGCATTTCTTGTCATGCGTCAGCTGATCCATACCCGGGAAGCGTACCGGGTGGAAATAAAGAAGATCCGTTTCCATAAGGCCATGACCAGACAGATTATCCTGGTAGGACTTCCGGCTGCATTTCAGCAGAGCATTACGGCGTTTTCCAATGTGATCGTGCAGTCGTATATCAACAGCTTTGGTACCGCTGCAATCGCCGGTTATTCTACCACCATCCGCATCGATGGATTTTTGCAGCTGATCCTGCAGAGCTTCAATATGACGATCACTACATTTGTCGGGCAGAACATTGGTGCGGGAAAACTGGAACGGGTAAAGAAAGGCATGCTGACGGCGTGGATCATGTGCTCTGTCCTGATCGTGGGAGGATGCTTTTTGATGAACTGCGGCGGTGCTGCTCTCGTCAGTCTTTTTACGAATGATGAGGAAGTCATTGCCAACGGTGCTGCCATGTTAAAGCTGTTTTCCTATGCGTACTGGACGCTGCCGGTGGTTCAGATCTTAAGCGGTTCTTTGCGCGGGGCAGGAAAATCCAGCATTCCGATGATCTTTATGCTTGGAACGTTTGTGGTGATCCGTCAGATTTATCTGGCGATCACAGTACCTGCAACACACAGTCTTATGGTTGTCATGGCAGGATGGCCTATCACCTGGGCGCTCTGTGCAGTCGGAATGGCAATCTATTTCTTTAAAGCGGACTGGATGAAGGACGCAGAGAAGCTGATTCAGGGGTAGAAAAGAAAAAGGACACAATAAAATTTCATATTGCTGGTATACGAATTTCTGGTTCTGCAAAGACTAGTTTCTGACAATGCGTCAGAAAGAGAGGGTCTTATGAGTAATGTGATTCGTTCCAGAAAAGCCGCAGTCATTGGCTGCGGCTTTGTTGGCTCTGCGATTGCGTTTACCTTGATGCAGAGCAAACTGTTTTCGGAGCTGGTGCTGCTGGATGTGAATAAAGATAAGGCAGACGGGGAGGCGAAGGATATTTCCCACGGCGTCCCCTTTGCGGCACCCATGAAAATCTATGCAGGAGATTACGATGATATTGCGGATGCTTCGATCATCATTGTGACAGCAGGGGCCAATCAGAAGCCGGATGAGACAAGGCTGGATCTGGTGCACAGGAATGTAGAAATCTATCAGAGCATCATCCCGGAAATTGCCGGCAGAAATTTTGGCGGGATTCTGCTGATCGTCTCGAATCCGGTAGACATTTTGACTTATGTGGCACTTCGCCTGAGCAGTTTGTCGGAAGAACGGGTGATCGGTTCCGGAACAGTACTGGACAGTGCACGCATGAAATATGCGCTTGGACAACATTTGCAGGTAGACAGCCGCAGTGTACATTCCTATATTGTGGGAGAGCATGGTGACAGCGAGATCGCGGTGCTGAGCAGTACCAATATTTCCGGCATTCCGCTGGATGTATTCTGTGAGATGCGCGGTTACGAGAATCCGAAAGAAAAGCTGGATCTGATCGCGGAATCTGTCAAAAACAGTGCTTACGATATCATCGCCAAAAAACAGGCGACGTATTACGGCATTGCCATGTCCGTGCGCCGGATCTGCGCCTGCATCGTCCGCAATGAACGCTCGATTTTGCCGGTATCGTCCATGATGCATGGGGAATACGGCATCCGGGACATTGCCCTGAGTATGCCTGCAGTTCTGGGGGCGGACGGCGTGGAAACGCATGTGCCGATCTCACTGAATGAAGACGAGACGATCAGGCTGATCCAGTCGGCAGAGACGCTCAAAGGCATTGCGCAGGGGCTGGAACTGTAGAACAAGACCGGATGCATCAAAATGGTCAGAAATCTGGTTGGAGATCGGAAATCTTCCTGCCAGGGATTTTCTGGGATTTCCAACCGGGTTCCAGCCAGGGTCCATGAAAAGAACTTTCTCGACGACAGCCTCCTTCTGTGGTATAATTTTTTCTATTATGCGATTACGAAAAGGAGGCTTTTTTCATGGGTGTACAGGAGCAGGAAAAAGCAAAGACATATCGCTGCATCGGCCTTCTGGCCCATGTAGATGCAGGGAAAACGACGTTATCTGAGGCGATTTTATATACGTCCGGAACCATACGGAAACTGGGGCGTGTAGATAACCGGGATGCGTACCTGGATACATACGCGCTGGAGCGGGAACGGGGCATTACCATCTTTTCCAAGCAGGCAGTATGCCAGCTTGGGGATACCACGGTTACACTGCTTGATACACCGGGACATGTGGATTTTTCCGCGGAAATGGAGCGGACACTGCAGGTGCTGGACTGCGCGGTGCTGGTGATCAGCGGGGCAGATGGCGTGCAGGGGCATACGGAAACGTTGTGGAGCTTACTGAAACGTTACCAGGTTCCGACCTTCCTTTTTATCAACAAGATGGATCAGCCGGGAACCGACCGGGATGCGCTGATGGCAGAGCTGAAAAAACGCCTGCATGATTCCTGCGTGGATTTTGAACCGCTGGACGGGCCTGAGGATGCAGTGCCGGAGGACGTGTGGGAGAACATCGCCATGTCCGATGAAGCGCTTTTGGAGCAGTATCTGGAAAATGGAAGCATTACGGATGATCAGATCCGCGGGCTGATCCGGCAGCGGAAGCTGTTTCCGTGTTATTTTGGTTCGGCGTTAAAGCTGCAGGGCGTGGAGGAACTGCTTGCCGGACTGGAGCGGTGGATGGGAAGTGAAAACACCGAAAAACACAGTTTGGCCGCTGGTACAAAAGCAGAGCAGGCCGTTGGAAAAACGGAAATCAGGGATCAGAAAGATTCCCGGAATGCATTTGGTGCCAAAGTCTTTAAGATCTCCCGCGATGATCAGGGTGCCAGGCTGACTCACTTAAAAGTCACATCAGGTTGTCTGAAAGTAAAAGATTTTCTGGAAGAAAAGGGCAAAGAACCGGAGAAGGTCAACCAGATCCGCATTTATTCCGGCACGAAATACGAACTTGTGAATGAGGCTGTGCCAGGCATGGTCTGTGCGGTGACCGGTCCTGTGACAACGTATCCGGGCCAGGGGATTGGAACGGAGGCAGAATCCGAGCTTCCGGTCCTGGAACCGGTGTTAAATTACCGTGTAGAGTTGCCGGAGGGCTGCGATGCCCATAAAATGCTAGCAGAACTAAAGCAGCTTGAGGAGGAAGAACCGGAACTTCACATTACCTGGAATGAACCGGCGCAGGAAATTCAAGTGCAGGTTATGGGTGAGGTACAGATCGAGGTGCTAAAAAGTCTGGTGGCAGAGCGCTTTGGTGTGGATATCCGTCTGGATGCAGGAAGTATTGTATACAAGGAGACGATCACGCAGACCGTAGAGGGCGTGGGGCATTTTGAACCGCTGCGCCATTATGCGGAGGTCCATTTGCTGATGGAGCCGGGGGAACCGGGCAGTGGTCTGCAGTTTTCTGCCCGCTGCAGTGAAGATTTTCTGGACCGGAACTGGCAGCGCCTGATCTTAACCCACCTGGAAGAAAAACGCCATCGTGGAGTTCTCACCGGCTCTGAAATTACGGATATGCAGATTACGCTGATCGCAGGACGCGCCCATTTAAAACACACCGAAGGCGGGGATTTCCGCCAGGCCACGTACCGGGCAGTCCGCCAGGGACTGTGTGAGGCAGCAGCGGAAGGATGTGTGCAGATTTTAGAGCCGTATTACGCGTTTAAGCTGGAGGTGCCGTCCGAGTATGTAGGCCGCGCCATGACGGATCTGGAGCGCATGAAGGGAACCTTTGAACCGCCGCAGTTAGAGGAAGAAAATATGGTTTTAAGCGGTGTGGTTCCGGTTGCCACCATGCAGAATTACCAGCGGGAGGTTGTTTCCTACACGAAAGGACGCGGACGGTTAAGCTGCGTGCTTCAGGGATATTTCCCATGCCATAATGCGGTGGAAGTGGTGCAGGAAACAGGTTATGAGGCAGAACTGGACCTGGCGGATCCGACGGGCTCGGTATTCTGTGCCCATGGAGCCGGCTTTGTGGTGCCATGGTATGAGGTGAAGCATTACATGCATATCCAGACCGGAATTCCGGTGCTGGGAGAGGAAGCCGCGGCGAATACCGACAATGACGCCGCTGATGGATGGAATACGGGGGGCGGAGCTGGAAGGAACATTGGCGCGTCTCCTGGGGATGGCAGAAATGCGGGAGCAGGAACCGTAGGGATATCTGGCAGATCCGTATCGCAGACTGGAAGCTGTTCTAATTCTGGTGGTGCGTCTTTCGGTGCTGATGAAAAAGAACTCGAAGCCATTTTTACCCGTACCTACGGCGAGAGCAAGCGCAAACGCTCCTACGACAGCGGTCCGCGCCAGGTGGTGTATGATCCTGGAAAATATGCGCATACCAAAAAGGAAGAACCCGTGGAAGAATACCTTCTTGTGGATGGCTACAACATCCTCTATGCCTGGGAGGAACTTCGAGAGCTGATGAAGGTCACTCTGGATGGTGCGCGGCACCGTCTCATGGACATGCTCTGTAACTATCAGGGCTACCGCAAATACAACCTGATCGTGGTATTTGATGCCTACAAGGTGAGCGGCGGAGTTGGAAGCACGGAGGATTATCACAATATTCATGTGGTTTATACCAAAGAGGCTGAGACCGCGGACCAGTACATCGAAAAATTTGCCCATCAGATGGGAAAGAAATACCGGGTGACCGTGGCAACTTCCGATGGACTGGAGCAGGTCATCATCCGCAGCCAGGGCTGCCTTCTCATGTCAGCCAGTGATCTGGAGGAAGACATGGAGCGCGTCAGCCGCCAGATTGAGGAAGACCGGGGGCATCTGGTAAAGCCTGGAAAACGTTATCTCTTCGCAGATGTAGAGAAGGATCTGGCTGAATACTTAGAGCAGGTACGGCTTGGGAAGATTCCGGCGACATCAGAGAAGCAATGAGTGGAAACCTGGTTGCTGTATACGGGTAGGAATTTTCTGAACTGAAAATTCCGTAAGATACAGTTCTGGTAGCAGATTTTGCCGATTTGGAATGCGAAGCATCGGCAAAATCCCGTTGCCTGGCACGCACGTGTGAACGGCAACGAGAAATCTTCGCAGAATCAGAATTCTACCTTGCATTATTGTTTTTCTTGAAGTACAATATAACTGGTTCGTCAAAATTTAGACAAACCACATTGGGAATGCAGGAAAAGAGCTGCTGTCTGCCGCATGGAAAACAGCAGCCATCGGACCGGAAGCCGGTCGTTAAAGAAAAAGGAGAACAAGTCATGGAAAAAAGACCAGTGGTATTAATGATCTTGGATGGATACGGATTAAACGATCATTGTGAGGCGAACGCAGTCTGCGAGGGCAAGACCCCGATCATGGACCAGCTTATGAGCCAGTGCCCGTTTGTAAAGGGCCAGGCAAGCGGTCTGGCAGTCGGTCTGCCGGACGGACAGATGGGTAACTCTGAGGTTGGTCACTTAAATATGGGTGCAGGACGCATCGTATACCAGGAGCTGACCCGTATCACCAAGTCGATTGAGGATGGTGATTTCTTCCAGAATGAGGAACTGATGGCAGCAGTCGAGAACTGCAAGAAGAACGATTCCGCGCTGCATATGTTCGGTCTGGTATCCGACGGCGGTGTGCACAGCCACATCACCCATATTTACGGACTGTTGGAACTGGCTAAGAGAAACGGGCTTTCCAAAGTTTATGTTCATTGCTTCTTAGATGGTCGTGACACCCCGCCGACCTCCGGAAAAGAGTTCGTGGAAGCACTGGAAGCGAAGATGGCAGAGCTGGGCGTCGGCAAAGTTGGCGTTGTTTCCGGTCGTTATTATGCCATGGACCGTGATAAAAACTGGGATCGCGTGGAGAAAGCCTACAACGCGCTGACCAAGGGCGAGGGTGTTCATGCAGAGCATGCAGTGGATGCCATTCAGGCTTCTTACGATGACGGTAAGACGGATGAGTTTATGCTGCCGACGGTCATTACGGAAAACGGTGCTCCGGTCGCAACCATCAAAAACGGCGATTCCGTGATCTTCTTTAACTTCCGTCCGGACCGTGCACGTCAGCTGACCCGCACCTTCTGCGATGATGAATTTACCGGTTTTGACCGCGGCGAGCGCATCAAAACAACCTTTGTCTGCTTCACCGATTACGACGAGACCATTGAAAACAAGTTGGTTGCATTCAAGAAAGAGAGCATCACCAATACCTTTGGTGAGTTTTTAGCTGCGCACGGCTTAAAGCAGGCCCGTATCGCAGAGACCGAGAAATATGCGCATGTAACCTTCTTCTTTAACGGCGGTGTCGAGGAGCCGAATCCGGGTGAAGACCGTATTCTGGTTCCGTCCCCGAAGGAAGTAGCAACCTACGACTTAAAGCCGGAGATGAGCGCACCGGCTGTCTGTGACAAGCTGGTAGACTGTATTAAGTCCGGCAAGTACGATGTCATCATCATCAACTTCGCGAACCCGGATATGGTTGGCCATACCGGAGTAGAGAGCGCAGCCATCAAGGCCATCGAGACGGTAGATGCCTGCGTCGGCAGAGCGGTTGATGCCATCAAAGAAGTGAATGGTGTGATGTTTATCTGCGCAGACCACGGAAATGCAGAGCAGCTGGTAGATTACAGCACCGGCGAGCCGTGGACCGCACATACCACCAACCCGGTTCCGTTCATCCTGGTCAATGCAGACCCGTCCTACAAGTTAAGAGAGGGCGGCTGCCTGGCAGATATCGCTCCGACCCTCATCGAACTGATGGGAATGGAGCAGCCGAAAGAAATGACTGGAAAATCCCTGCTGGTCAAATAAACAATATTGCACAGTAACAAATAGAAGGTCCGGGCGTGTACGAGTCTGACTTCCTCCATTTTCACATATCGTTGTTCGCTTGCTTTCGCTGACACATGTTCGCCTGCATTGGATTTACATCCGCTGCATTCGGACATGTGTGCGGGGGAGGCGAAACAACTGATATGCTGAAAATTCCAGAAGTCAGACTCATACACGCCCTACTTTTATTGACTCCGCTGCGTACGAAAAAAACTGCAACCATCACTAAATTGGCTGAGTGTTAGCTTATTTTCAGTCATTTCAGTAGTGATTGCATTTTTCTGGAAGTTTGATGAGCCTACCAGTGCACTGGATCCAGAACTGGTGGGAGAGGTCTTAAATGTCATGAAAGAATTGGCAAAGCAGGGGATGACCATGATCGTCGTTACGCATGAGATCAGCTTTGCCATGGAAATTGCGACAAAGATCGTGTTCATGGATGGAGGTGTGGTTGTCGAAACCGGGACACCAAAAGAGCTTCTGACTGCGCCGAAAAATCCGCGTACCCGCGCGTTTTTGCAGCGTATTTTACCGAATGATTATGACTATCAGATATAGATTGTGAGGATGAATTATGGTACAATTTGATCAGGTTCTGAACCGGAAAGGGACAAACTGTGCAAAATGGGATCACCAGGGCGGAGACGGAAGCATTCTTTATTCCACACCGATGTATACCCATATCCGCCGTCTGCCGCAGGAAGCCAGGGCCGCTGTGACAGAGGTTCCAATGAAAGAAAACAATCTGTTTTACACCATGGACTTTGAAGCGCTGGAGCAGGCGGTTACCCCGCAGACGGGCGTATATGTGCTCTGCAATCCGCATAACCCGGTTGGACGGGTATTTACGAGGCAGGAGCTTACACAGGTTGCAGATTTTGCAAAAAAGCATGAGCTTTTCGTGGTAGCCGATGAGATCCACTGTGAGCTGGTCCTGGAAGGGGAGCATATCCCGTATTTCAGCCTGAACAAAGAGGCAGAGCAAAACAGCATCACCCTCTGCAGCGCAGGAAAGATCGCAAATATTCCGGGACTTCCGCTGGCTTATGCGATCATTCCGAATCCGGATCTGCGCAAACGCTTTGAGGAAGAGGCGCTTGGCTTGTTTTCGGTTCGCAATATCCTTGCAGAAACAGCCCTGACAGCTGCTTACAATGGTTCCTGCGATGCATGGAAAGAAGAACTGCGGGACTATCTGCGGGCAAACCGCGACTATCTGGAGGCGCGGATCTCAGAAATTCCGGGACGTATGGACAGCCATGAATTTTAGGAGAGGAGAATGAAAACATGAGTGAGAAAAAAAAGACCTGCTTCAGCTGCGTGGATTGCGGAAAATGCGGCTGCAAAAAGCATAACGGAGACTATCCGGAGTTTTGCGCGACCGCAGCACTGACGGAGGAAGAGCTGCAGGAGATCGCGCACCTGTATGAAAACCGGGTCAACAAAAAAGTAGCCATTGCTTCTGCGGAAGTAGAAGGGGAATTCTACGGCAGATATACCCGTGTGGAAGAGACCATCGAGTTTGCAAGACGCATCGGCGCGAAAAAGCTGGGAATCGCGACCTGCATCGGTCTCCTGGAAGAAAGCCGGATTTTGGCAAAGATCCTGCGCCTAAACGGGTTTGAGGTTTACAGCGCAGCCTGCAAAACCGGCTCCATGTTAAAAACAGATATCGGCGTCAAACCGGAATACACCTGTGTAACCGGCAATGTAATGTGCAATCCGATTCTGCAGGCAAAGCTTTTAAATAAAGAAAAAGTGGATTTAAACATCATCATGGGATTGTGCTGTGGACATGACAGCCTGTTTATCAAGTATGCGAAGGGTCTGACAACAACCCTGGTAGTAAAGGACCGTGTCCTTGGAAACAATCCGGTGCAGGCGCTGTATCAGGCACGCGCATATTACAAGAGACTGTTAGAAAAGCCGATTTAGGTGCCGCACATGCCCTGCTTTATTGGCGGCGCTGAAAAGATAGCACAGCGGCACCAGATACAGAAAGAATGCCGCAAGCAGGCTGCTCATGGGGGCTCCGATGGTTGCCAGGGGAACGGCGCCCGCAATGGACCACGGGATGAGCGGTGCGACGACAACGGAAGAGTTTTCCAGATCAAGAGCCATGCGGCTGTTGTTGGGCTCTAAGTCATTTCCCAGCTGTCTGGTCAGCATAATGGAAAGGGTCTGGTTGCAGGCAATCATGGAAGTACCGATGGCAGCTGTCAGGATTGCGCCGAACGGGGTAATACGTGATCCAAGCTTTGATAATCCGTTCTTCAGTCCGTCTAAGAGTCCGGTATTCTGGAAGATGCCGGCGTAGGAAGAAGAGATGCACACGATCGCGGCAACTTTTACCATGGAAAGGATTCCGCCTCCGTCAAGAAATGCTGCAACTTCCGGATCGGCAGCGTGGTAGCCGGATAAGAGCAGCTGCGGCAGGTCGGAAAAGGACAAATCCTGAATGAAAAAGCCAACGATCAGGGAAACGGCGATGCTGGCAAGCATGGCAAATTTTACCGGGATGCGCATCAGCGCCAGAATCAGGATCACAATGGCTGGCAGGATCGCTGCCGGGTGAAGCACAACCTCCCGCCCGAACAGGGCGGTAAGATCCGTCGTTTCAGCCTGACTGTGCAGCTGGAAGCCGAAAACCCCGTACAGGATGCAGGTCAGAAGAAACGGAAGCCATGCGGTGCGGACCATGTTTTTGATGTTGTCAAAGATGCTGGTTTTCGTCAGCTCGCTGACCAGAAGTGCGCTGGTGGAAAACGGGGAACAGCGGTCTCCGAAAAAGGCTCCGGAGAGAATGGCACCGCCGAGAAGCATCGGGTTTGCACCGGCAGAGACGCCCATGGCCATGCAGATCACACCGATGGTGGCTGCCGTGCCAAATGAAGTACCGGTCAGCACAGAGAGCGCACTGTTTAAGAGAAATGAGACAAGTAAGAGCACTTCCGGGCGCAAAAGTCTGGTGGCGTGGCAGATGATAAACGGAATCGTCCCGCAGGCGCGCCACAGGGCTGTCATCATCCCAATCAGGACAAACACGATCAGAATGTTTTTGGCAGTGAGAATGCCGGAGATGAGCATGGAGAGAATCTTCTTTGGAGGATTCCCTTTTTTTAATGCATATCCGCTAAAGAGGATGAGTCCTGCAAAGAGGGCATACAGGGTAGGAAGCCCGAAGATAAGACAGGTTATCAGAATAAGGGAAAACAGCCCCAGGGTAACAGTTTCCATGAAAAAATACTCCTTTTCGTTTGTAATAGGGAAACCGCAGATGTTGCGAACGACACCGGCAATGAAATGACCGGGTTCCCACTCACTATCCTAACACAGTTTCTTTTTCCTTCCAAGATGAAATACTGCTTCCATTTCCATAAAAAATGAGATAGAATGAACTGTAACACTGAGATCCCGTGGCTGTGTACGTGAAAAATAGTTACGGGATAGAATGGAAACAAGACCGGTTCAGACCGGATCACGATACCCCGGAAGGAGAAAAAGCAGAGTATGAAAATTGCAATCGTAACGGACAGCAACAGCGGAATTACCCAGGAGCAGGCAAAAACCATGGGGATTTATGTGCTGCCGATGCCATTTATGATCAACGGAGAAACCTTTGAGGAGGATATCAACCTGACCCAGGAAGAATTTTACAAACGTCAGGCGGAAGATGCGGACATCAGTACTTCCCAGCCTTCCCCGCAGGCGGTTACAGATCTGTGGGACAGCTTGTTTGCACAGGGCTACGAGCAGATCGTCCACATCCCGATGTCCAGCGGCTTAAGCGGATCTTGTCAGACTGCCCGTATGCTGGCGCAGGATGAGCCCTATGAAGATAAGGTATTTGTCGTGAACAACCAGCGCATCTCCGTGACCCAGCGCCGTGCCGCAATGGACGCGAAGGAACTGGCAGAGGCTGGTTTTAACGGAAAGCAGATTTTCGAAATCCTGGAACGTGTCAAGATGGAATCCAGCATTTACATCACGGTTGACACCCTGAAGTTCCTGAAAAAAGGAGGACGTATCACACCGGCAGCAGCAGCGCTTGGTACCCTGCTGCGCATCAAACCGGTGCTCCAGATCCAGGGCGAAAAGCTGGATTCTTTTTCCAAAGTCCGTACCATGAAGCAGGCGCGCACAACAATGCTGTCCGCGGCAGAGAAAGACCTTTCTGAGCGTTATGCAGATCCAAAGGCAGAAAATACCTGGATCTTTGTGGCACATACCCAGAATACGGAACCTGCAGAAGAGTTTGCAAAAGAGATCGAAGCACAGTATCCGGCTGCCGGTGCAATTGATCAGGCACCGCTGTCTTTGAGCATTGCCTGCCACATCGGACCAGGTTCCCTGGCAATCGCCATGTCCAAGAAGATCGATATTGAGGCAGAACGGAAACGCTATGGCTTATAAAATGAAAAAACTGCAGATTCCCTGGCTGAAAAAACGGGTCGTCAGTTTAAAAGTGCCAATCACGGTCTGCCTGGTCCTGTTTGGTATCATTCCCATGTTTTTGTGCACCCAGACGATCTTAAGCTCGCTCAGGCAGACCCAGATCGACGAGCGCATGGTAGAAGTGCAGAATCAGTGTCAGATCTTAAGCAGCAAAATCGCACGCACCGGATATCTTTCCGGGGAAGACCGGAGCAATTTAAACAGTGAGATTGAGACGATTGCAGATGTTTACAATGGACGCATTGTCGTGGTGAACCAGGATTTCAAGATCGTGCAGGATACCTTCCATATTGCGGAAGACCGCATTCATATCGCGGATACCGTCATCCGCAGTTTTCAGGGGGAAACCGTGAGCCGGTACAACCGCGATAAGCATTATTTTGCCCAGGCAATCCCAATCTACAGTCTGTCCCAGGACAAGCATGTCGAGGGGGTTCTGGTTGTGACTGCATCAACCGAGGCCATGATACGCCTGACCGACACGGTAGGAGACCGGCTGATTCTGTTTCAGGTGATCCTGGTTCTGGTGCTGATTCTGGCTGCAGTACTGGCGGCGGCCATGATGGTCCGCCCGTTCAAGGACTTCCAGGTCCGCCTGCATCATGTGGAGCAGGGAGCTCTCGATACCGATATCAGCTCCGAGGCATATCGGGAAACACGGGATATTTCGAATTCGGTTGCCCAGACCATCACGAAGCTTCAGGAAGTCGATCAGTCCAGACAGGAATTTGTTTCCAATGTGTCCCATGAACTGAAGACGCCGATCACATCGATCCGCGTACTGGCAGATTCCCTGATGGGCATGGGCGAGGTGCCGGTAGAACTTTACCGGGAGTTTATGGAAGATATTTCAAATGAAATTGACCGCGAGAGCAAAATTATCGATGATCTGTTATCCCTGGTAAAAATGGATAAGTCAGAAGCGGAGTTAAATATAACCCAGGTAAACTTAAATACGCTGGTAGAGCAGATCTTAAAACGCTTAAAGCCGATCGCAAACCGCCGGAAGGTAGAACTGATCTTTGAGAGTATCCGGGAGGTGACGGCCGACGTAGATGAAATGAAGCTGTCCCTTGCCATCACCAATCTGGTAGAAAATGCAATCAAATATAATATGGAAGAAGGCTGGGTGCGTGTAACCCTGGATGCAGACCATAAATTTTTCTATCTCAAGGTGCAGGACTCCGGAATTGGAATTCCGGAAGATGTCCAGGATCGCATTTTCGAACGTTTCTACCGGGTAGATAAAGCCCGTTCGCGGGAAACCGGCGGAAGTGGTCTTGGTCTTGCCATTACCAGGAATGTCGTACTGATGCATAAGGGAGCGATCAAACTTTCCAGCAAAGAAGGGGAAGGCAGTACCTTTACGCTTCGCATTCCATTAAACTATATCGCCTAGCAGGAGGAGTTTTATGAAACAATCGCAGTATCGATGCAAAAAGGCCGGCAGGCTTTTTTACAGGAATCGCCTGATGCTTCTGATCGTTCTTCTGGCAGGGCTTTTTCTGAGCGGATGTCAGAAACGGAACACTCCTTTGCAGGATGGCGAATCAGAGTATCAGATCTATTATATGAACCAGGCAGCAAATAAGCTGATTGCGCAGCCTTACCGAACCAAAACAGACGATACGGAGCGTCTGGTCGGGGAACTGGTGGATGCGATGCTTCATGTACCGGCTGATCTGGATGCCCAGGCTGTTTTATCCGATAAGGTAGTGTATCTTGGCTGCCGTCAGGATGACAATGTGCTTTACCTGTTTTTTGACAACAACTACACCAGTATGAATGCCTGCCAGGAGATTTTATGCCGGGCAGCGCTGGCAAGAACTCTGACCCAGGTGCCGGGGATTGAATACATCAGCATTTACTCTGGTGACCAGCCTCTGTTAGATCGAAACGGAATGCCGGTTGGTCCGATTTCCGCAATGGATTTTGTAGACAGCATTACCGATGTCAATGCCTATGAGCGCACAGAGCTGACGTTGTATTTTACAGATGAAGACGGGACGATGCTGTATCCGGAAAAACGCAGTGTCATGCATAATGTAAACACATCCGTAGAGCAGGTCATCCTTGAAGAACTCATCAGCGGACCGGAACAGCCGGGACTGATGCCGACTTTAAATTCGCATATCAAGATTTTAAATGTTTCCGTCAATGAAAACGTCTGCTATGTTAATTTTGATGCAGCATTTTTAAACAATTCCCTGGAAGTAAAGGATTATATTCCGATTTATTCCATTGTGAACTCCTTATCGGAACTGTCCAATGTCAACCGGGTGCAGATCACGGTGAACGGCTCCCAGGAAGTCACATTCCGGGAAAATATTTCATTAAATACATTGTTTGAGAGAAATCTCGATTATACAGGAGGAAATTAATATCAGACATCCATTGCTGCTTTTGACAGGGGGATTCGTACTTGGAGAGGTCGTAATCCTGCATCAGGGCACAATGAAAAAACTGGCGCTGCTTTTTGCGGCGGCGCTCGTGCTGTGTGCGGCTGCTGTGCTGGCAGACCGCCGCAGAAGAAAGTTTTGCATTGCAGATCACCGTGGAGGTGCCCGTGGCGCATCCACCGGATGGGGCAGGAGCTTAGGAATCAGGCTTCTGCCTCTTTTTGTATTGTTTGGCATGGCACGCGGTATGCAGGAGCAGCATGTGGTGGTTAAGGAAATGTGCATGCAGCTGGATGCAGAACGTACTTATGGAGAGGGACGGATCGTTTCTGTCGGGGAAAAAGAAGCCTGGACGGTTCTTTTGTTAAAGCAGGTGTCTACAAAAGAAGGCAGACTTCGATATCTGCAGGTGTATGTGGAGCGGGATCTGGAAGGCACAGGGAATGCAGAAAACCAGGATGACCGGGCAAAGCACTCTGCTGAAAAGACAGAAAACAGAAATGCAGAGAAAATCGATTCTGATCGAGAAACAGAAGTCCGGGCGGAGCAACGCGCTCCGTACCGGATTGGGGAATCCGTGCGGGTCTGGGGCGAGTTTAGCACTTTCCAGCCTGCTTCCAATCCGGGGGCGTTCGATTATGCAGCATATTACCGGGGAGAAAAGCTGGTATGGAGGGTGTTTGCACGGTCTGTAAGGAACATCGATGGGAAATCCTATGGCTTAAGCCGTCCCGTTGATGGTCTGGCAAATATGCTTTGGCATGTTCGGGGCTGGGCGTCCGACCGGCTGAAGCTTTTGGCGGGAGAGGAAGACGGAGGCATCTTTGCAGCCATGCTGCTTGGCGAGAAAGGCAGTATGTCGGAAGAAATCCGTGATCTGTACCAGAAAAACGGCATTGCCCACCTGCTGGCGGTGAGCGGGCTTCATCTGTCACTGGTCAGTATGGCAGCTTATGGCTTCTTGCGCAGGGCAGGAGCCGGGTATGGGAAGGCAGCCGTAGCGGGAGGGACGATCCTGGTTTTTTATTGCATGCTGACAGGGGCATCGCCTTCGGTTCTGCGTGCGCTGGTCATGACACTGTGCGGTTTTCTGGCTGCTTATCTTGGCAGAACCTATGATCTGTTGTCTGCTATGGGCTTGTCCGCGCTGCTCCTTTTGTGGTACAGTCCCTACCTGATGGATCAGGCCGGTATCCAGCTTTCGTTTGCGGCCATCGGAGGTATTGGGCTTGCCAGGGACTTGGAAAAGGGCGGGAAAATGGCTGCTTCTGTGTGGGAGCAGACGATGCGGATGACTCTTTGTATGCAGCTTGTCTCCCTGCCGGTCGTATTGTGGCATTTTTTTGCGTATCCGCTGTATGGAATCTTTTTGAATCTGCTGGTAGTGCCGCTAGCAGGAATTATTGTGGGAACGGGAGCCGGAGGACTTCTTGCCAGTCTTTTCAGGATACAGGTGGGTGCGTTTCTAACCGGAGGAGGCCGTGCGGTTTTGGCGTGGTATACATTTTGCTGCAGGTGTTTTATGAGATTGCCGGGCTGCAGCCTGCTCATGGGGAGACCGGAACTTTGGCAGATCGTGCTCTATTATCTGGTACTGGGAATTGCGCTGCGGGTCGGCAGTGAAAATAGGATGGTGGCTGTTTGCGGGTCTGACAGGAGGGGCGGGAAGCAGCCCAATTTGGAATATACCTGGCAGACCGGGAACCGGCCCGATCTGAGATATGCCCGACAGGTCAGAATCGTGCGGCAGATTGCTTTAAAAACCCGGGAGTATCTTCTTGTGATCGCATTGCTTGCCGGACTGGTATGTTTGCACACTCCGGCGGTGCGCGGTCTGGAAGTGACGATCCTGGATACCGGACAGGGAGACGGCATCTGCATCCGCACAAAGAATCAGGTGATTCTGGTCGACGGAGGCAGTACCGACCAGAAAAAGCTGGGAGAATACAGCCTGGAGCCGTTTTTGCGGAGCAAGGGAATCCGCTTCATAGACCTTGCCATTGTCAGCCATGGAGACTGGGATCATATCAGCGGTTTAAGCTGGCTGATGGAACAGGCAGCAGAGAAGGGAAAGAAGGGGATAGGAAGACAGGAAGCGGCAGGTGGGGAAGCTGCGGGTTTTGTGAAGGTGAAAACGCTGGTACTGCCGGAGAAAGGAAAAGGAGAAGAAGTGTATGAGAACCTGAAACGATTGTGCGAGCAGCAGGGCGGTCATGTGATCTGGGCTGCGCGTGGTGACGGCTGGAAGGAAGCAGGAGACGGAATACTGACCCTTACCTGTCTGTATCCGGAACGGAATGTCCTATCCGGGGGTGACAGTCAGATACAGGCCGCGAGGAAGCCAATGATACAAATGCCCCAAACATTCCGTGAAAATCATGTGGAAACAGACCGAAACGAACATTCCCTGGTCTTTTTGCTGGATTATCGTGCGTTTCATATGATGTTAACCGGAGACATGAGTGCAAAAGGGGAAGAAGAACTGATCCGTCTGGAGAAACACGAAGCAGAGGATATGTCAGAGAACGTGTCAGAGTATATGGATGGCAGCAGAGCAGAGAAGGAGAATATTTGGATTTTAAAGACTGCGCACCATGGTTCTGCATATTCCAGCAGCGAGGCATTTCTTTCCTGGCTGGATCCGGACTGTGCGGTGATTTCCTGCGGAAAAAAGAACCGTTACGGGCACCCGCATCCGGACACGATAAAGCGCCTGACGAACTGCGGCAGTAAGATTCTGCTTACGACAGAAAACGGTGCCATCATCTGGAAAACAGACGGGCACCGGGTCTGGCTGAAAACGATGAAGCGGGGAGCAGGAAGATCAGAATGATCCGTCTTTCCGCAAATTATGAAATACGTAGGAAAAATAAGCATCCTGGGTTTCTTTTTTTGTTCTGCGGCTGCAAAATAAACTTTCCCCGTTTTTAAAGAGGATCTTTCCATCCTCAGAAATCGCCTGAACCTGGGAAAAATTCACCAGAAGTGTTTTGCTGTTTAAATAAAAACTTCCGGATTTTGGCAGCAAAGCAAGCAGATCGGAAAAAGACATGCGGGTGCGGATGTCGTCTTTCATGGAGTGCACCAGCAGACAGTGACCGGATTTTTCTACGTAGACGATATCGTCCAGTGAAAGCGGACGGTTTACCGGGGCGGCGCCCTGTCCGGAAGTGACTGGAATGGTGATGCAGGACGGTACAGCGAGATGTTCCCGGATTTCCTGAAGACACCAGGCGAGTTTATCCGGCTCTACTGGTTTTAAAAGATAATCCAGTGGATGCACTTCGTAGCCTTCCAGTGCAAACTCCAGCTCCGATGTTGTAAAGATAATGGGGATCCGTTTGGACAGACAGCGCAGACGCCTGGCTGTCTCCATGCCGTTCAGGCCGTTTTTCTCCAGCATGATGTCCAGAAAAACAGCCTGAAATGTACCTGGAATGAATTCTTTCAAAAATACTTCTCCATTCGGATAGCAGGAAAAATCTGCCGGGATTCCAAGTTTTCTATGTTCTTCCCGGATCAGTCCCAGGAGGTACTCCTGATCCTCGGTCCGGTCCTCCACGATCGCGTAATGCATAAAATTCTCACCTCACAAGAAAGGATGTGCCTTGGCACATTCCTGCGCCGGAGCGCGGCTGCTCTGGCAGCCATCTACGTTTGTTTATGACCAGTGTAACATGGAATAAATGACGTGTAAAATGGAAAATTGCTTGTAACGGGCAAAAGGAGATGTTACCATAAACAACAGAAATGATGCTGCTGCCCGGGAAAAGGAGAATCTGAATGGACATCCGCTTGCCGGGAATGCATCTGAAAACAGCAGCAAAACGGTATTGAGAAAAGAAGCAGGGGGAAAACGAACTATGATTATTATGGTATGTGTCGATGATCACAATGGAATGATGTTCAATAAGCGTCGCCAGAGCCAGGACCGTGTGCTGCGGCAGCATATGCTGGAGCTGACAAATGGAAAGAAGCTGTGGATGAATACTTACAGCAGAGGTCAGTTCTCAGAGGAAGCTGCCAGCAGCATTCAGGTGACAGAAGATGGATTTCAAAATATCCCATCCGGGGAATATTGCCTGATCGAAGACCAGGACCCGGCTCAGTACGCAGAAAATGCGGAAGAAGTAATCCTGTTTCGTTGGAACCGCAGTTATCCGGCAGATTTATACTGCACTTTGGATCTGTCGGCGTGGAAACTGGCGCAGACAGAAGAATTTGAAGGGTATTCGCATGAGAAGATCACGCAGGAGCGCTACGTGAGATATTAAAACTTAATTTCTTTTCCTTCCAGTCTCCACTGCCTAAATTCTGCAGAAGCGGAAAGGAGCAGGTCGGAGGAGGAGTTCAGTGCGGTCTCAACAGAATCCTGGATGACTCCGATGATGAAGCCAACGCCGACTACCTGCATGGCAATATCATTCGGGATACCGAATAAGGAGCAGGCCATCGGGATCAGCAGCAGGGAGCCGCCGGCAACACCAGATGCGCCGCAGGCAGAAAGGGCAGCCAGAACGCTTAAAATGATGGCACTTGGAATATCCACTGTGATGCCGAGCGTGTGTGCGGTAGCCAGAGCCATAACGGTGATGGTGATCGCTGCGCCGTCCATGTTGATGGTTGCGCCAAGCGGGATCGTAACAGAGTAGGTATCCTTGTCCAGTCCCATTTCCTCGCAGGCTTCCATGTTGATCGGAATGTTTGCTGCAGAGCTTCGGGTGAAGAATGCGGTGATCGCGCTTCTCTTTAAGCATTTGAAGATCAGCGGGTACGGATTCTTGCGGATGCACCAGAATACCAGGATCGGGTTGGTAACAAAGTAAATGAACAGCATGGAACCAACCAGAACGGCAAGGAGTTTTCCGTACTCTGTGAAGATGGAAAGACCATTCTCGGAAACAGTGCTGAATACAAGTCCCATGATGCCAAACGGTGCAAAGCTGATGATCCAGGTAACTACTTTCGCAAGACCACCTGCAATTTCATCGAACATGGTTTTGGTGGTTTCGCTTGCGCCGCGCAGACCAATGCCGAACAGCACTGCCCATACCAGGATACCGATGTAGTTTGCGCTCACGATGGACTGAACCGGGTTGCTTACCATGTTTAAAAGCAGGGAACTTAATACTTCCGTGATTCCCTCCGGGGCAGCCAGGTCAGATGCGCCCTCAGCCAGAGTCAGGGTGATCGGAAACATCATGCTGGCGATCACGGCGATGACAGCAGCCAGGAAGGTACTGAACATGTACAGGATGATCACGGTACGGATGACGCCGCCGTGGCTCTTACCGGAATGACACAAAGAACTGATGACCAGGAAAAATACCAGGAGCGGAGCGACTGCTTTTAACGCACCTACAAAAACATTGCCAAGGATGGAGATGCCGGCAGCCTGCGGAACTGCAAGGCCTAAGATGGCACCGATGATGAGGCCGGCAACGATTCGTTTTACAAGACTGATGCCGCACCAGGTTTCGAATAGCTTTTTCATAAATATGCCTCTTTCTTTCGTTAATGGATCAACTGTGATTGATCTGTGGGCGACGCCCAGTGTTTTATTATACACAATTTGCAATAGAAATACAAATGTTTTTTCTGCACGGACATTTCCGGAAGATTGTTTGCGGATGGCTTTTGAAATATTTCTGAAATTGAAAGAAAATTGTAAATTCTCCCCATCTGTTTTGTGGTATTCTTTTTATAGAAAACAACAGCAAAGAAAATGGAGGGAACGCGATGAAGTATCAGATTCTTGGAACAACCATGCCTGCAGTGGAGATTTTATTTGAACAGAGCGGAGAGAGCATGTATACCCAGACCGGCGGCATGGCATGGATGACAGAGGGTATCAGCATGACTACCAATGCACGCGGCGGTCTTATGAAAGGAATTGGCCGTATGTTTGCAGGGGAATCCCTCTTTATGGCAACTTACAAGGCAGAACAGCCTGGTACCCAGATCGCGTTTGCTTCGACGGTTGCAGGAAGCATTCTCCCAGTCAATGTGGGGGAAACCGGCGGACTCATCTGCCAGAAGGGTGCATTCCTCTGCGCCCAGGAAAGTGTTGATTTAAATGTTACTTTTACCAAAAAAGCGTCCGCAGGTCTGTTTGGCGGAGAAGGCTTCATTCTGGAGGAATTAAGCGGAAGCGGCATGGCATTTCTGGAGATTGACGGGGATAAAGTCATCAAAAATCTGCAGGCGGGCGAGGTACTGAAGGTCGATACCGGCAATGTCGTTGCGTTTGAAAAGAGCGTTCAGTACGAGATTGAGACGGTCAAAGGTTTCGGAAATATCATGTTTGGCGGAGAAGGTCTGTTTTTAACCAGACTGACCGGTCCTGGCAAAGTGGTATTACAGACTCAGAACATCGCAGAGTTCGCAGGAAGAATCGCAAGATACATCCCGGCTGCTACCACAAAATAGAGATTGCCTGTCTGCGTTTCCATCAAAGGGGAACCGCCGCATGCGTTGATACGCAGAAATCGTTTGCCGGGACTTGACATTTTGAGGCTTCCACTTTATAATGCGATATATTGGCAAGATACTGTTTCTACGATGCGAAAATAGTATCATTGACATCCAAAAGTCGTAAATACAGGTTAAGGCATTGAAGAGAACAAGTAACAGTCCGAGGTACCGCACAGAAAGCAGCCGGCAGATGAGAGGCGCGCGGAAAACGAACTGCGAATACATCCCGGAGCCGTGCACCGAACAAAATCAGAACCACAGCGTTACAGATATGTCGCAGAAGTTATGGCATGGAAATGCCAGGATTCCGAAAACCGCATTGGAATCGCGAAAGGGGGTTCTGCATGGATCAGTAGGCTGCGCCGGATTACAGCATCCGTTATCATGCTGGAACAAAGCAGGCGGAAACAAAATGCATCAATCAGCATCGATCTGCAGCTTTGTTCGCTGAGGCAGGCAGTGTGAACTGTCTGTGAAGTAAGGTGGTAACACGAGACGTCCCTCGTCCTTTCTGGCATTTGCCAGGAGGACGGGGTTTTTTATTTCTATTTCTAAGATATCAAAAAGGAGAATGACAATGAACTGTTATGAAGAGCTGGTAGCCCGCGGTCTGATCGCCCAGGTTACAAACGAAGAAGAAATCAAAAAAATGGTAAACGAAGGAAAAGCAACCTTCTATATCGGTTTTGATCCGACTGCAGACAGTCTGCACGTAGGTCATTTCATGGCACTGTGCTTAATGAAGCGTCTGCAGATGGCAGGCAACAAGCCGATCGCCCTCATCGGCGGCGGTACCGGTATGATCGGTGATCCGTCCGGACGTACCGACATGAGAAAGATGATGACTCCGGAGATGATCCAGCACAACTGCGACTGTTTCAAAGAGCAGATGAGCCGTTTCATCGACTTTAGCGATGGCAAGGCTCTCATGGTAAACAACGCGGAGTGGCTGTTAAAATTAAACTATGTAGAGCTGCTGCGTGAAGTTGGTGCCTGCTTCTCCGTTAACAACATGCTGCGTGCAGAGTGCTACAAACAGCGTATGGAGAAAGGCTTAAGCTTCTTAGAGTTCAACTACATGATCATGCAGAGCTACGACTTCTATATGTTATACCAGAAATACGGCTGCAACATGCAGTTTGGCGGCGATGACCAGTGGAGCAACATGTTAGGCGGTACCGAGCTGATCCGCCGTAAGCTGGGCAAGGACGCTCACGCAATGACCATTACCCTGCTGTTAAACTCCGAGGGCAAGAAGATGGGCAAGACCCAGTCTGGCGCCGTATGGTTAGACCCGAACAAGACCACTCCGTTCGAGTTCTACCAGTACTGGAGAAACGTGGCAGATGCCGATGTATTAAAGTGTCTGCGTATGCTGACCTTCCTGCCGCTTGAGCAGATCGATGAGATGGACAAGTGGGAGGGCAGCCAGTTAAATACTGCAAAAGAGATCCTGGCATATGAGCTGACCAAGCTGGTTCACGGCGAGGAAGAGGCTAAGAAAGCACAGACTGCAGCACGTGCACTGTTCAGTGGTCAGGGCAGTCTGGAGAACATGCCAAGCTTTACCTTAACCGATGCAGATTTCAACGAGGGAAGCATTGACATTCTGGCAGTTCTGCAGAAATCCGGTCTGGCTCCGACCCGTTCCGAGGCAAGAAGAAACGTAGAGCAGGGCGGTGTATCCGTAAATGGTGAGCCGGTGAAGGAGATCAAGACAGCCTACACCAAGGCAGACTTTGCAGGTGACGGTATGGTTGTAAAACGTGGTAAGAAGAAATTCATGAAGGTAACAGCTGAGTAATTATGGAAGAAAATAATCAGAATAGGAATGCGGGGCAGGATTCGCAGACCCCGCACAAGCGCCGTGTCCGCTATAAGGGCACCCATCCGAGAAGATTTGAGGAAAAATACAAAGAGCTGAACCCGGAAAAATACGCAGATACCATCGAGCACGTTATTCAGAAGGGCGGAACACCGGCGGGAATGCACATCTCCATTATGGTGAAAGAGATTTTGGATTTCCTGCAGATCAAGCCGGGCCAGAAGGGCCTCGACGCAACGCTTGGCTACGGTGGTCATACCCGTGCCATGTTAGAGCAGCTTCATGGCGAAGGCCATATTTACGGCCTGGACGTAGACCCGATCGAGTCTGTGAAGACGAAAAAACGTTTGGAGGATCTTGGTTTTGGCGAGAATATTATGACGGTGCGCCAGATGAACTTTGCTGACATTGACCAGATTGCAAAAGAAGTTGGACCGTTCGATTTCATTCTCGCTGATCTTGGCGTTTCCTCGATGCAGATCGACAACCCGGAGCGTGGCTTTTCCTATAAATTCGACGGACCGCTGGATCTGCGCTTAAACCCGCAGGCTGGGATCTCTGCGGCAGAGCGGTTAAAAGAAGTTGACCGGGAAGAACTGGCTGGCATGCTGCTGGAAAACTCCGATGAGCCGTATGCGGAAGAAATCGCACGCTGCATCACCGGAGCTATCCGCAAAGGGGAAAAGGTGGACACGACCACGAAGGTGCGGGAGCTTATTGAACAGGCGCTTTCCTTTATCCCGGAAAAAGAACGGAAGGAAGCCGTGAAGAAAGCCTGCGCCAGAACCTTCCAGGCCCTGCGCATCGATGTAAACAGCGAGTTTGAGGTGCTTTACGCATTCCTCGACAAGCTGCCGCATGTGCTGGCACCAGGCGGTCGCGTGGCGATTCTGACCTTCCATTCCGGCGAGGACCGCATGGTAAAGAAATCGTTTAAGCAGTACCAGAAGGCTGGACTGTACTCCGAAATCGCGGAAGATGTCATCCGGCCGTCCGCAGAAGAATGCGTCCGCAACAGCAGAGCAAGATCCACGAAGCTGCGGTGGGCAGTGAAAGCAGATTAACAATTTAAGTATATGACAAGGGCCGTGTGAGTTGCCTTTTGGCAACGCACACGGCCCTATTAAAGTTAATCAAATTGTTACATTTTGATCAATTCATAATCCCGGCTTCCCAGCCCGATCTTCTCAGCATGCTCCAGGCAGGACTTCCACTCGGACTCCGGTGTGGAGTTGGTGAAATGGTCGTGGTGGTCATGGAAATTTGGATCTGCGAGATGCTTTGCCAGCTGGCTTCCCGGCATCGGCTGTGCAGCCATGCAGGCATCGACGCAGGCCTGATCCAGGGCCAGCGGGTCGAAAGAAGCAAACATACCGATGTTTGGCAGGATCGGAACATCGTTTTCGCCGTGGCAGTCACAGTTTGGGGAGACATCCACGATCAGGGAAATATGGAAGTTCGGTCTGCCATCCACAACCGCCTTGGTGTACTCTGCCATGCGGCAGTTTAACAGCTCATTCGCATTGTTGTTGTCGAAGATAATCGCGTCAAAGTTGCAGGCACCCAGACAGCGGCCGCAGCCCACGCAGTTATCCTGATTGACATGCATCTTTTTCGTGGATTCATCGAATACCAGACCGCCGTTGGCGCATTCTTTCTGACAGCGGCGGCAGCCACGGCACAGGCTCTCCTCAATGTGCGGTTTTCCGCTGCAGTGCTGCTCGGTCTTCCCGGCACGGGAACCGCAGCCCATACCGATATTTTTGATCGTGCCGCCAAAGCCGGTCATCTCATGACCCTTGAAGTGCGTCAGGCTGATAAAAACATCAGCATCCATGATGGCACGTCCAATCTTGGCAGCCTTCACATACTCACCGCCCTGAACCGGAACCTCGATATCGTCCGTACCCTTTAAGCCGTCACCAATGATGACCGGGCAGCCGACGGAAAGCGGGGTAAAGCCATTCTCCCAGGCACATTCCAGATGCTCCAGGGCATTTTTTCTGCTTCCCGGGTACATGGTGTTGCAGTCGGTCAGGAAAGGCTTGCCGCCAAGTTCTTTTACGACATCAGCGACTGCTTTGGCGTAATTCGGACGAAGATAGCTGATGTTTCCAAGCTCTCCAAAATGCATTTTGATGGCAACAAACTTCCCATCCATGTCAAGGTCGGCAATGCCGGCTTTTTTAATGAGCTTTTTTAATTTGGTCGGAAGGCTGTCGCCGAAGGCAATGGTATGAAAATCGGTAAAATATACTTTGGATTTTTCCATGGTTATGTATTCCTCCTGAAGGTAAGTTTTGATCGCATGCATCGTGGCTGCTGTTTGCAGATTTCTGAAACATATTTTATTATAGCTGCAAAAAAATATCAATAAGAGAAAACTATTCATTGATTTTTTTGTTACTGAAGTGAAAAGCTTATTTCCACTTTGAAAGGGACAAAGTAGATGTTAGTCTTTCCCTTATTTCCACTTACACTATAGTTGTATTTAGTCTTACACTTTATATACCTGACAGCCATTGCCCAGACTATCGGCAAAGACAAGTCTACTGTTGGCAAAGAAATAAAGCTGCACCGTTCACTTACACACAAATGTAAGATCTGGTGCTGGAACGCTATCCATCGGAGAAATGGCAGTGCAAGAAGATGGAATGCCTGATTGCTCTGAAGCAATACCGGAATGCCATGACTTATTACGAAACCATAGCGTGGGAATCTGGGCGAAGCTGCAGCGCGTTTCTGTCTGAGAAGCTGAAGACACACTTATCAGTTTGGAGAACGCGATAAAAACCAGTTTATAAAAGACGGCGTATTGGATATGAAACGGGTCCAGGAAAAATTCATGGTTCATTTTCATGATATTTATGGAAAAGATTCAGACAAATTTGTAGAAGAGAATGGTCGACGTCTGTTTTGCTGTATTTGAAACCAATCATCAATGGAACTGGAAATTATTATATTGAGGCACAGACCAGAGATCAGACACGGACGGATGTCATTGTGGATTATTTGGGAAGACAGTAGGTCATAAGTTGCTTGTCACGTTTGCGTAAATAGGAACGGTAATAAATCCTTAAGAGAAACGTCTGCAATAATCAATGGCAATTAAGAAATTTATCTGCTATACTGTGCGTGTGAAAAGGAAACAGAAGTATTTTGTAACCGAAAACGATGCAGCGGATGAAAATAACACCGCTGAACCATGATTACAGATAAGGAGATAGATCTTATGAAAAAGAAAAACAATGCAATTACAGCTATTGGTATGGCAGCTCTTATGACAGCAGCAGGTGTTCTGACTGCCATGGCAGCCCAGTCCCCGACCATTGTAGCCGGAAGTGGTATGAGCCAGAATGAAGCAGCAGGACCGGGAACAGTTGGTGAAAATGCAGCAGCTGAGGAGCAGGCACCAATCTGGGGCACCATCATCAGCGTGGATGGCAGCAGCATCGATCTGGACTGCCCGGCAGGCAATGTGTTTGAGGGGGAAGTCATTGTAAATATTTCCGATGATACACTGGTTTTGGATGGTGAAAACGGTTATCCAGTGGAATTAAAGGATCTTCAGGCCGGAGAGACGGTGTATGCCTACATCGGCCCGGCTATGGCCATGAGCCTTCCACCGCAGGCAACCGGCGAGGTTGTCATCGGTAAGATCCCGGCAGACGCGAAGGCACCGGAGTACATTACGGTAAAATCCATGACTGCAAATGCAGACGGAAGCTGGAGTCTGGTTTCCACGGCCGGAACCGAGTATGCAGTTTCTGCTGACTGCCGCATTCTGCCGTATCTGACCAGACAGATCGTTTCCCTGGAAGATGTGGAGCAGGGCAGCAACCTGCTGGTATGGAGCGATAGCGAGAACCAGGCACAGAAACTGGTGCTGTTTGCGAGATAGTATGATACAAGGATTATAGTAGCATGCAGTGCGAAACAATCCGGTATCATAGAAGTTAGATTTTTGCTCGTGACTGTGAAGATACGGAACCGTTACAAAGTTAGAAGAACGAGACAGTGAAAAAAGCAGTCCTGCCCGCACAAAACGATGTGGCAGGGCTTGCTTTTATTGCATTGCTTATCGAGGAGGCGCCGGTGATTACGGGGAGGGAAAGAATATGAAAAAAAAGAAATACGAAGTGTTAAAATATACGGCCGCTGCACTTGTGATCGCAGCAGCAGGTTTTACCGGCGGCTGTGCAAAGAAAGCAATCAGCACAGAACGGATTTCCGGGGCAGAAAATGTCTCACAGCAGGAAATTACCATAGCGGATTCGGAAACGGAAACTTCTGATACTGGCGCAGACGCATCAGTAACGGAAGATTCGGATTCCCTGGGCAATCATTCGGGTGTGCTGCCGTTGGAGATTACCACGGAATACAACAATGACTGGGAGGATAACAAGGCACTGCTTTCCGTAAAAACATCTCAGGTACATCTTCTGGAGGAAGGGCATGAAGCATTGGAGAAAGCCATAGATGCCCTGAACCAGAAAAATCTGGATGATCAGAATACCTTTTTTCAGGAAAATCAGGAGGATGCCAGACAAAGCTATCAGGATAGTCCGGAAATGTTTCAGGACAGTGCCTGGGAGTCCGAGGTGAGCGTGACAGCGCTCCGGACCGATGAAACGGTACTGAGTCTGCAGCAGACGGAATACAGCTGGCTCGGCGGCGCGCATCCGAATACCTATTATAAGGGGATTTGTTTTGATACGAAAACCGGAAAAGAGTTGTCACTGCAGGATATTGCAGCAGATTACGACGGCGTTTACGATAGTGTCTGTCAGAAGCTGAAAGAGGAAAACGATCCTGACATGTTTTTTGAGGGCTACGAGGATACCGTGAAAGCCATGTTTTACGGCAAAGATCCGGATTACGGCAGTGTGCAGTGGTTTTTGATGAATGACCGGGTAGTGGTCCTGTTTAACCAGTACGATATCGCACCTTATGCGGCAGGTCCGATCCGCGTGGAGATTCCGTTTGCAGAACGTGCGGACCTGTTTGAGAAGCAGTATGAGACATCGAAAACATCTTATGTCATGCAGATTCAGGAGTACGAGACGCTGGAAGCTGATGGAAACGGAGATGGAAAGAAAGAGGAGATCTCCTACACCGTGGACCGTGATGAATACGGGATTGGCGGTGCTATTACCGTAACCTGCGACAGTACCTCTCTCAACACAGAAAAGCTGATCGAGCAGGATTACGGCGCTTCTGGCGGTTATTCCTCCGAGGGTTACCTGATCCACACTGAGGATGGAAAAACATATCTGTATCTGCAGCATCAGAGTGACAACGATGCCCATTACATCAACGTGTTTGATTTGAGCAAAGGGACACCAGCTTTTGTGGGTTCCTTAGACAGCAGCTGGTCAGGTTCTCCGATCACCGATCCGGAATGCTTCCCATTGTGGGACCGCATGGATGTGCTCGGAACTTACAGCGCGTATCGGATCTACCATATCGGAGAGGGTGGACTTCCAAAGACCGATGAGACTGTGTACCGTCTTGGAAATATGTATAAGGAATATCCGGTTACGCTGGTATCGACACGGGAACTGGATGTGACGGTTGGAACGGGGACTTTGGCGGACTCCTGGAAGCAGGAAACACTGCCGTCCGGAACGTCTTACACGATCACCGCTACCGATGGCGAGAGCTTTGTGGAAGCACAGCTTACGGACGGACGCATCTGCCGGATCCCGGTTACGAAAGCAGCAGACGACTGGGAGTGGAAGATCAACGGAGTCAGCGAAAATGACTGTTTTGAGATGGTACCGTATGTAGGATGATGGAAAGACCAAACAAGGAAGGATTTGCGCAAATGAAAATAAGAGGTGATTTTCACACACACACAACGTACTGCGACGGAAAGAGTACACCCCGTGAGATGGTGGAGGCGGCTTACCGCATGGGGCTTACCGATTTTGGAATATCCGGCCATGCAGATTATTCGATGTATGAGCCGGGCTTTGGCATGTCTGATGCGATTCTGGCATCTTATAGGCAGGAGCTGCAGAAACTCAAAGAGGAATATGCCGGGAAACTGAATCTGTATATCGGCATTGAACTGGATGTGCTGGGACCGCGCCAGCAGGCGGATTATGCCATTGGTTCCACCCACAGTGTATTAAAAAACGGGCAGCTTGTATGTGTGGACGATACGGAGGAAAAGCTGGTACAGGGCGTGGAAACACTCTGGAACGGTGACTGGTACGCGTTTGCGAAGGATTATTATGAGCTGGAGGGAACCGTATACGATCGTCTGAAGTGTGACTGGGTGGGACATTTTGACCTGCTTACGAAGTTTAATGAAGGATATAAGCATTTTGATGAGACGAAGGATGCGTATCTGGAACCGGCACTTGCAGCGATGAAAAAGCTTCACGGGCAGGGACTCCCGTTTGAGATCAATACCGGTGCCATGTCACGCGGTTACCGGACAGTTCCGTATCCGAACCGGATCTTATTGAAAGAGCTCCATGCCATGGGCGGCCGGATCATGATCAATTCCGACAGCCACAGTGCCAGTACCATTGCCTATGCCTTCGACATGGCCGGACAGATTGCCTATGAGTGCGGATTCCGGAAGGTGACGGTGTTAAGTCCGGAGGGATTACGGGAAATTCCATTCAATTAAAAAGGGGCTGTGAAAAATGATGATCTCATTTTTCACAGCTCCTTTTCCTTTTATTCAGACCGTTCGTATCGATAGATAAAGTGAGAACCAATATAGTAGGTTTCCGAATACTCAAAACGGCGTCCGTCAGTCAGATGGCCCGGATGGGAAATTTTCAGAAGCGGGATATCGTCGATTTTCAGCCATTTTTTTTGCTGTGGGGTAGGCAAAACCGCACTGATTGTGCGGGAGCCGTCTGTGGGATCAATGTCATAGTGCTGCGAGATATAATTGTAAAGGGAACCCTCCAGCATACGAAGATCAAAGTTAGGAAACAGGCTGACAGGAAGGTAGGTGTAGTTGAGAGCCATGATCGTGTCGTCTGCGGTACGAATTCTTATAATAGAATGGACCAGCTCATCATCCCCAAGTCCCAGTTCTCTTGCGGCTTCGGGAATTTCAGCGGCCCGATGGATGGAATAAGACACTAAAATAGAGCCTGGAGCTTTTCCAATCGACCGCATATCATCTGAAAAGCTTCGGGTAAAGTTGGCTTTTTTTGAAATTTGTATAGAACTTACAAAGGTTCCCCTTCCCGGCATGCGGTTTATATAGCCTTGCGAAGAAAGCAGATCCAGGGCTTTTCGGGCAGTCATACGGCTGACCTTGTAGCGCTCGCATAGTTCATTTTCTGTTTCAATCTGATCCCCTGTTTTGAGAGCGCCGCTCTGTATCTGATTAAGAATATCCCGTTCTATTTCTTTATATTTCGGTAACTGCTTTCCCATAAAATCCTCTCCGATTTAAATATATTTAACTCAAACTTCCCACACCATTTGGTGTGTTTAACATTGAAAAATCAATATTTTAACCCATAAAAAAGACATAAACCGCTCGCTAGTGGTATAATTGAGTTGACGAAAAACAATTACACAGCAAGGAGATTTATGCCATGTCAAGTATACCACGTAATTCCCAAAACGAAAACAATGTTTTAGATTTTGTCACAAATTTTATCGCGGAGTTTCATATAGGCAAGCTTTTGTTTAAGAGCAATGCCGGAAAAGAAAAGGGGATTCCGGTAATGGATATCTTTCGCTATCTATTTTGCCTCCTTTTTTCTGACAGAAGCATGTATATGCAGCGAAAAACAGGCATATTTAAGGAAGATTTTTCTAAAAATACCGTCTATCGCTTTATAAATAGTCCGAAGACGAACTGGCAAAGGTTTACAACACTGCTTTCTGCAAATATCGTCAATGATTTTATGAAGCCACTGACTTCCGAAGACCGCAAGGACGTATTCATTATCGATGATAGCCTGTTTGACCGGTCACGTTCTAAGAAAACAGAACTTCTTGCAAAAGTCTTTGATCACTGCTCGATGAAATATAAGCGTGGCTATCGTATGCTGACACTTGGTGCAGCTTGGCTGGTCTGATGGAAATTCCTTTGTTTCAATTAATCATTGCTTTCTCTCAGCTGCAGATGACAAAAATCTTCTGTGCAGAGCTGAATGCTATGATGGACGTTCCCTTGCCAGGAAACGAAGAAGTCAATCCCGGCGGAAAGCTACTGATGTCATGGTCGAACTGATCCATTCTGTTCAGAAAGCAGGGATTGCTGCAAAATACGTTGTTTTTGACAGTTGGTTTTCTTCTCCAAAGACAATCCAGGCTTTAAAAAAGGAAGAAAATCTGGATATCATTGCCATGATCAAGAAAAGCAGCAAGATCAAATCTGGATACCAAGATAAAAATCTGAATATCAAGGAAATCTACAGTCGTAATAAAAAGAGGCGTGGACGTTCCAGATATCGGCATATGGGATATTGAAGTTTTCTTCAAATCCTGCAAATCGTATCTTCATCTGGAGAAAGAATGCAGAAGCACATCTTATGATGCCTTAAATGCTCATATTGCCATCGTTTTTACAAGATACATGATGCTGTCTATCGCACAAAGACGTAATACAGATGAGAAAACCATCTGTGAACTATTTTTCTGCCTACTGGATGAATTGGATGATATCACATTCAGCCAATCCATGAGGATTATTATAGATGCCCTAATGGATGCTGTTATGGAATACTTTCATATAACAGAAAGTCAGTTGGAAGAATTTACATCCAACTTTATTTGACGACTGCCAAAATATATGCAACAGGCATTATGCTATGCTTAAAATGCCTGTCAGAATGTTAATTTATGAGTTAAAGTATTGATTTTTCAAGGTGCGAGCCCCATTTTTTATGTGGGAAGTTTGAGCTTAATTATTATAATCGAAATGGAGAAAAAGGTCAATGTATATACAAACAAAAGACACGACAAACGCATGAATGATTATCCCCTGTCAATTCTTTTTTTACTATATTTCATTTTTTTAAGCTTCTAAAAGTTCTTCCAGATATTGAATCGGGTGCAAACTAACTACAAACCTTTTCTTTCTCATCGACAGCTTATGCCTTGTCATCTGTGCCGGTTTCAAAATACTCAGGCTCCATTTCCTTATGATATTCAAATTTTGTGCTGCCAGCTTATCTATTGTTGTGTTCGCATCTTCCCGGAAGGTTACATCCAGATACCAGTGCATGCTTTCTATACTCCAGTGTCCTCTAACTGCACGGCTGACCTGTTCGATATCTGCCCTCAAACTGCTAATGAAATAACGATACTCTATGGCTGTATTGCCTTCCTTCTTCAGGGTTTTCTTTTCCATTATGATGCTGGACAGTCCTTTCCACTTCTTTTTTTGGCTTAACCACTTTATATCCTCTGTCTGATAATACTCCCTTATCTCGATCTGACCATGTGCTTTTTCCTGGGTTTTTTTGTAATTACCTCTTTCACGGATCTCTTTTTGGAACTCTTCGTCTGAAAAGTATTCTTGTACATCTTCATACAGACTGTTTTGATTTCTCTTCAATGCCAGCACATAGTCTGCCCGTTTTTTCTTTATTTTCTCCGCTATTGCAGTCTGCGTTCCCATTGCATCGATTGTTACGATCTGGCCTTTTATCTGGATCTTGTCCAGCAATTCCGGGATCGCTACGATCTCATTGCTTTTTTCTTCAACTGCTTTTTGACCAAGGCAAAAACCATCCTCCTTACTCCATGCTGATACAATGTGGGCCGCCTTCCCATCTCCTCTTTTATTGGAACGCATGGTTTTTCCATCGATACAGATGATCTTCTTCAACAGTTCCCCATCGTCCTGATTTAAACGATCCTGCCATTTTCCATAGAGCTGCTGCAGGATTTCTGGTGATATCATTCCCATTACGCGTCTTATTGTATCATGAGATGGTATTCCGTTTTTTAACTCTATATATTTGCGAAGATAATCCTGATAATTTTCTGCAAATAATGCCATTTCTACCCAGTCATCTGCATTTGCTAATGTTGCAAACAACACAATAACAAGAATGTCCTTTAATGTATGACGAACTTTCCTTTGCTGACGATCATCTTTTATGTATTCCAGCCAATCTAATAATTCCTGCATGTATCAACGCCCCTTTTCTTTTAATTTTATCAGAAAAGGAGCGTGTTCACAATTTATTTACTCATGCGTTTGTCGTGAAACAAAAGATGTTTCTTTTAAATGTATAAAAAAGTATGAAAAATGTAAAAAAATATTGCAAAAAAGTATGAGTATGTTATAATGAACCTACATAAATATATATACATATGTAGAGGAAAGAAATGTAAAATCGCCAATAATGTATATATATTACAAATAAATGTAAATATCAATAAAAAGAAGGGAGGATGGTGGGATGAGGCATCTGCTGTTAGCTTCCCATGGCCCATTAGCAGGAGCTATACTGGAAAGTGCTTCGTTTATCTGTGGAAGTGCACTGATAAGTCCGGTAAAAACCATAATGGTCGCAAGAGAGGATTCAGGCGAACGCATCCGGACACAGGTTGAGCAGATTCTTTCCGGATTTGAAGCCGGAGATGAAATCATAGCGCTGACAGATGTGTTTGGAGGAAATGTGAATAACATTCTGACGGAATATCTGTCCGCTAAGAAGCTGTATCTGGTTGCGGGCATGAATCTGGGCATGGTGCTGGAAGCGCTTTTAGCACCGAAGGATATGCAGACAGAGGAATTGGCTGCATATCTGGAAAACGTAGGAAAAGAAGGCGTCAGGTATGTGAACCGGATTGCACAGCCGGGAGAGGAGGATGAACTATGATAAAGGCACTGCATTTGGATGACCGTCTGATTCACGGACAGGTTGCTATATCATGGACAAGGTTTCTGGATGCAAACGTACTTTTAGTAATCAACGATGAGGTTGTAAAAAACGAGCTCAGGAAAAAAGCTTTGAAAATGGCAGTTCCGCCGGGGGTGAAATATGGCTTCCGAAGCGTGGAGGATGGAATTGCTTTTTTAAACGCACCGGAGAATCAGAAGTATAAGATTATGGCATTGGTCAGCGACCCGCAGGATGCGGCGAAGGTATGCAAGGGCGTAAAGGACGTACAGCGTCTGACCATCGGAGGAGTGAGAAAAAAGGCGGAGTATATTACAGATAATCTGAATTTGACAAATGAGGACATGAAAGCACTTCTTGAAGTGATAAAAACAGGAGTGGCAGTGGGAATGCTTCCGACGCCCAGTGACAAATTCGTAAATCTTGAGAAGCTTCTTGTAAAGGCATTGAAAAATCAGGAGGGATAACCATATGTTTATGAAGGCTTTTTTAGTGGCGCTGATCGCGGGAATATGTAAAATTGATAACCGTATTTTCGGAATGACGATGATACAGCGTCCATTAATCGTTGGAACACTGGTAGGATTCATTTACGGGAACCCGGTAGAAGGAATGATAATAGGAGCGCAGTTTGAACTGCTCAGTATGGGACTGGTGGGAATCGGCGCACATTCCGGTATGCCGGAAATCACTCTGGGAAGCGCATTATGTACTGGTTTTGTTCTGGGGAGCGGAACAGGAACCGAGGTAGCGCTGGCGCTGGCACTTCCGATTTCTACTTTCGCAACAACCATAGGATACCTGACATGGATTCCGTTAAACCATCTGCTCAGTGAGCGGGCAAAACGGGCGGCAGAGGACGGGAATACCCGTACTATGGAGATCTGTCAGTGGATGGGACTGTTCAATTATTTCTTCTTCCCGTTTTTGGTAGTCCTTTTAGGCATGCTGGTAGGAGCGCCGCTGTTTGAATATCTGATTAAAGTGATTCCTGCATTTATTACAGACGGAATCAAAGTGGCTTCCAATATGCTTCCGGCTCTGGGCTTTGCGCTGCTGATGCAGCTTACCTACAATAAGGAGCTGGCACCATACCTGTTTATCGGTTTTGTATTCGTTGCATTTTTAGGAATGAGCAATGTAGGTGTTGCGATTGTGGGAGCGATTCTGGCGGTTTTAGTATTTAATTCCAGCAATCATGCAAATAAGGAGGTGGCTGTCGATGACAACGAAATCTAATGAAGAGGCAACAGGCAAAAAAATAACGAAAAAGGATCTTATGTCTTTGTTTTTCCGCTCTTTTCTTCTTCCGGCCTGTTATTCCATGGACCGTATGCAGGCACCGGGCTTTGCCTATTCCATTATCCCTGTACTTAAAAAGCTGTATGGGGATAATAAGGAAAAATTATCGCAGGCTTTGAGCCGCCACTCTGAGGTATATAACAATACATTTGCCTGTTCTCCCTTTGTTCTGGGCATTGCGGCCGCAATGGAGGAGGAAGCTTCCGAAAATGAGGATTTCGATGTATCTTCCATAAACGCCATAAAGGTAGCCCTTATGGGTCCGCTGTCAGGAATCGGCGATACCTTTTTCTGGGGAACCTTCCGTATCATTGGCACCGGTATTGGTATATCACTGGCTATGCAGAGGAATCTTCTTGGCCCCCTTCTGTTCCTGCTGATTTATAACATCCCTAACTTCCTGGTGCGCTACTATGGCGTCCTGTTTGGCTACAAGCTGGGAGCGGACTCAATCGACACATTGGTTTCCGGCGGTCTTATGAACCGCGCGACCAGGGCGGCATCGGTTATGGGACTTACGGTAATAGGCGGCATGATTGCATCCATGGTATCCATAAAAATAGCGTTGGTAGCTAATTTTGGCTCTGATGTTACATTGGATGTTCAGTCAATTTTTGATGAAATCTGCCCCTGTATGCTTCCCCTTGCGGCAACCTTTATTGTATACAAGCTGTTAAAGAAGGGCGTAAAGGCATACTGGATCATGCTTGGAATTATTGCGGTAGGCATTGTAGGAAAATTTTTCGGAATACTGTAGATTTAAAGGAGAATTGAAATGAGTGATTTTGTAATGATGGATTATATCAATGAAACGCAGGAGGCAGCACTGCATATTGTAGATAAGAGTGAAGACCTCTGCCGCGTTTTTGCTGAAAATTTTGCAAAAAAGCCATATGAGAGAGTAATTTTGGCGGCCAGCGGAACCTCCTATAACGCATGTGTGACAGCAAGGTATTTTATGGAGAAGATGCTGGGAGTTCCCTGCGTGACAGTAACTTCCTACGCATTTGCGCATTTTGAAGACACACTGAAGCCGGAGACTGATCTGATGGTAGCTGTGACCCAGGAGGGGGAGAGCACGAATACCATTGATGCCCTTCAGAAAGCAAATACCCTTGGAATGGATAACTTTGTTGTGACAGAGTATTTGAACAACACATGCACCCAGACCGCAAAGAACAAGGTGACAATCGACTGCGGACGTGAGTTTGTGGGGCCAAAAACGAAGGGGTACACCTGCACGGTGCTGACGCTTTATGTGATGGCTCTGGAAGCGGCAAGGTACAGTAAGCGGGTGGATGAAGATACATACAGGAACTATAAGGAAAGACTGAATAAGGTGTTGGGTCACACAAACGCGGTGGTTGAAAAAACCAAGGCATGGTTTGAGACGAATAAAGAAGATTGGAAAGCCTGTGAGAAATGTTATGTGATCGGTTATGGCGCAAATGTGGGAACGGCAATGGAGGGAGCACTGAAATCTATGGAAACGGTCCGCTATCCCTATTTCTGGTTTGAGTCTGAGGAATTTCTTCATGGCCCTCTGGCCTCTGTAAAGCCGGATGTGTACACGGTGCTTATTTCTCCAAAGACCTGGGGTTATGACAGAATCAATACATTATTCAAAATCATGAATGACCAGAACGAGCATGTATATTCCATCGGCGCACAGGACGGAGTGGAGTCCGGCCATGTTCTGGAAGCGGATTTTATAAACGATGAGGACTTTTCTGCCCTGGAATACTGTATTCCGATGCAACTTTTGGCTTATCTGACTTATACAGCAAAGGGGATTGATCTGAATGTGCGCAATTATCCGCGCACAAGGGATGCATTACAGACAAAGGCAAAGCCAGTTCAGCGGTAAGAACGAGGAAAGGTGCAGGCGGATGGACGGAAGGATAAAGGCGGTCATTTTTGATATGGACGGTGTTTTGATTGATTCAGAGATTGTCTATATGAGAAGGCTTAAAGAATTTACCCGTGAGGCAGCCCAAAGGGAGGTTCCAAGGAAACAGCTTTTAAAGATGGTGGGAGCTACCTCGGAGGGGCACTGGAAGGCGGTCCGGGCGTATTTTCCGCCTGAATGGACCAGAGAACAATTTTTTGAGGCTTATAGAGTTTACGGAAGAAGCCATCCGGTGTCTTATCAGGATATTGTGTTTGAGGATACCATTCCTACGCTGAAAAGACTGAAGGCCATGGGTCTGCGTCTGGCTATGGCAACCTCCACGCCAAGGGAAAAGGCAATGGAGACGAAGGAGTTGTGCGGTTTTGGCAGTTTTATGGAGATTGTGCTGTGTGGGGATATGGTTAAGGAAAGCAAGCCTAATCCCGAGATTTACCTGAAATGTTTGGAACAGCTGGGATTATCCGGGGAGCAGTGTATTGTGGTGGAGGATTCCGCTTATGGAATTGAGGCGGCAAAAAGAGCCGGCCTTTATGTGGTAGCCAGGCGTGAGACCCGGTTTTCTATGAATCAGGAGGGGGCGGATTGTTATATTAACCGGCTGGGAGAGCTTCCTAGGCTGTTGGAAAACATGTAGTGTAACGGTTTCTAAATAACTGCACCATTCACGCAGAATGTTTTTTCAAGAGTACATGTCAAAAAACGTAGGCGTAGCGGGGCTACGCTGAGGCTTTTTGGCATGTATTCTCGGGAAAATAGGCAAGTGATATGGTGTAGTTAATTTAAAACCGTTACACTAGTATAATCCACTTTAAATAACAAACTATTTTAATTCACATTCCTATTATGGTATAATTGAACCATCGGAGGTGTCAATTATGCCTAATACAATTAAAACTATTTCTTTAACAGATGATGATAAATCTTACTTAAATAAACTGCTGACTCAGAGCACTTTGGAAATTCGCGTTTATCAACGTGCTAGGATCCTTCTGCTCAAATCTGAGGGTGCATCTAACGAAGCAATTGCTGACAAACTGGATATTGGAATCGGTGTGGTAAAACGTTGTCTTAATAAATCTAAAGAGAACGGTGTTGAAGCTTCTTTACATGATAACAACGGCCGTGGAAGAAAAACGGAAATCACCGATGACGATATCACCTGGGGAATCAGTAAAGCCTGCCAAAAACCGAAGGATTACGGCTATTCTGCTGAATTCTGGTATCCCATGAGTTTCAGGAAATTCATCAACTCTATAGCAGAAACGGAAGGACATCCTCGTATGGCAACAGTAGCTGAAACAACGCTTCGGAAAATTCTGAGCAATGCAAGGATCAAACCGTTTCAGGTGTCCTATTACTGCGAAAGACGGGATCCTGAGTTTGATGCAAAAATGCATGATGTCCTTGTTATCTACAAGCAGATTGAAATGCAGTTTGACAAGGATGGAAAACTGATTCCCTTTGAGAAAGATGCCGTACATACCCTGTCTTATGATGAAAAGCCAGGAATTCAGGCAATTGCTACCACAGGTGAAGACCGTCCACCGATTCCGAATACAGATAAAAGCAATGGCTATCAGCGAGATTATGAGTATGTCAGGCTGGGAACCCTCTCCCTGCTTGCAGCGATTGATTTGCTCTCAGGAGAAGCAATTCCATTAGTAAGTGAAACTCATAAAAGTTCTTACTTTGTGACTTTTCTAAAGAAACTTGATGAAAAATATCCAAAGGGCGATATTATTCAGATTATTCTGGATAATCACTCTGCACATACCTCCAAAGAAACCCAGGAATATCTGAATACGGTTTCTGGACGTTTTGAGTTTGTATTTACACCCAAACATGGTTCCTGGTTAAACATGATTGAAGGTTTTTTCAGTAAAATGACAAAGCAGATGCTGGATGGAATCCGTGTGGAAAGCAAGAAAGAACTCGAAGATAGAATCTACAGATACTTTGATGAAATCAACAAAGAACCAGTGCCCTACAAATGGACATATAAAATGGATACCATCGATTTTTCTCAAGAAGATATTGATTCCATAGTGTATGAGGTTGTAAATGCAAAAGCTGCTTCAGCAGAAAGCAAAAACAAAAAAGCACCAAAACCAATTTCACGAAAGAGAAAGTCTATCCAGGGGGCTGTGAAAAAACATAGCCTATAAAAAAGAAGGACCAAGGGTTCATAATGAATCCA
>NZ_QULW01000010.1:0-32599 GCF_003481825.1 Clostridium sp. OM02-18AC
TATGATTTTTTAGTTTAAAAGAGCGTGTGAAAAATGATTTCTCATTTTTTCACACGCCCCTTCATTTTTATCAAGGAAAAGTATTTTGTATGAGACCAAACCACTCGCCTTTAAAATAACAAATTTTTTAGCACGTTGGAAAAGGCTAACCTTAGATTAACCAACACAATTATCTCTTCAAATTTCCATTTTCATCTCTTCCTTCTCCACTTTCATAATGTTCAACATCATGAAAAGCGTCCTTCATATCCTTATACAAACTACTACGAGAAAAAACATTCATCTCATCAAATTTAAAAAAATATCTTCCTTCGAAATAATTTGCCATACGATTATTTGAGTATGAAATTTCATTCAACTTTCGCGAAATATCACCTATTTTTTCGAAATATCTTCATTTTTCTCGATATTCTTCGTGAAGCACACTTTTCTATCATACTTCACTATTTTCCGTGTACTTCCCTCTCGATAACTCAATCCTATTTGTATAATCGGTGCAACTTTCATCATTAAATTTCCCCAGAAATGGCAATTTGTCCCATGATTCTTTCCTCAGGATATAATTCTAATTCTTCTTTAAAAATATTATCCGTAATAAATTCATTTTTTTCGCCATTGTTACTTATTCTCTCCAAGGAAAGCTTTATTTTTTCAGCTTTTGACCGACCAGTATTTGAGATTTTTAAATACAAAAGACCTGCATTTTCGCTCAATTCACACGATAATAAAGGGCTTAGACTATTTAAATATTGAACATTATTTGTATGATTAAAATATATACTACTTAATAAAGCAAATGTCGAAACTATTGTAGCTATAACTGCTATTATGTTTGCCATTGAACTATCTGCAATAGCATGAAGCAATGAGATTATTTCGTTTATTTGTGCTGTACTCAAACTCATCTTCTTTACATTGACCTTCTAATTTCAATATGGTAGCAAAGAGTAATCTCCAGACTACAATTATCTCATATTGTTGCAAGTCATGTCATCTTTCAATTCTTTTAGCTTTAAAACCATACATATAACATCAAATTGGAAATTTTATCTTCTTTATTATATTATTTCCGTTCCAACTCTAGGTCTGCAGAATTTAAATTTCATGTCAACTTTCATAGTAATATCTCATAGGTGCTATTCTTCGATCTTATCTCAATTTCTCTTAATCAGACAATCTGCCATATATATTTACTACATCCGTCAGATTCACCTAATTTGCAAATAAAAAATTTCTATAAACTTGAAAAATTCATCTTCCATTACCTGAAATATGGTCATGTAAACTGTAAACGTTCTTATAATTCCATATTTGCTCAATTATAGCCAGTAACATATTTTACATCATTTCCCAAGAAAGAACGGAATTCATTACTTTTTTGGGTTGTGCTTTTATTTGAACATCAAATTTTAAAGCTGTTTTACGAATACTTGAATCTGCATTGTGTAATCGCATAGAAATAATCCATTGATCAAAATAAACCTCTAAAGTTGTTTTACTTCTCGGTTTAATTCTTACTTCGACAATTTCTTCCGGCATCGTAACACAAGAAACTGCTTGTTCATTCTTTAATCCACCATATGGTTTCATAAGTGATCCATGCATATTATATGGATAGACTATTGTAGCCTTAGCTTTGTCATCTTTTATAAATTTATAAAAATCATGATTTCCAAACATATATTCGAAAAATAATTTTGAAAACTCGCTTGCTGATTTTCGTTGATTATCATCCATTTCGTCTGTTATCATACCCAATCTTCGTATTTCTTTCACAAAAGCTTCTACGATAGGATAATAAACCGTATCCATTTTTTGTGTTATTTCAGACCATGTCTTATATTTCGCCTGATAATTTTCAATAATTTTTTGAACTTCCGCCATTTTGTTCATAAATTCATTACTACATGTAAACTTGCCGTTTGTCCATTCTTTCGCAAAATCAGGATTTTCTGTAATTCTCGGATGTTTGACTGCCTCATGATTATTTTTACAACTTATTCCCAATTCTCGAACTACACTCTTTTTGGTTTTATCAGTATATACCGTAAAGCATATATCACGAACATCTCCTTTTACCCCTGCATTATCTGGCATAGCAGACAATACGGCGTAAAGTCCTTCTGGCAATTTGATGATTGGCTCTTTCATTTTTAGATATGTAGCAGCAACTTTAGCTGCTATATCATATGAGTTCTTTTTCTGTTCAAAATCCCATACGTTTTTCTCATCGTCATCTTCTTCAAAAGCACCCTCGTTGTTTTCTACAACTTGATACGCTTGTTCTATATTTTTATAATTTTTATCCTCCAATATTTCTAATTGCTCAGATTTCCATCCAGAGTTGCTCAATTCATTATAAATAGCTATTAATGAAGAATACTCAAATGCTTTTCCATTTATATCTTTTCTGGTTATCCTTCTATCCGCTTTAATTTCATCTTTTGGGCTTTCAAAATTTAAAAATGGGGTCAAATCTTTTGTTGTCAAAATTTTGTATACTTCACCGGCTATAACCTCCGCTAGCTTTACTGGAACTGCATTTCCAATCTGTTTATACTTGCTTTCCAAATCACCACAAAACTCCATATTCATAGGAAATGTTTGAATTGCAGCCGCTTCTTTATAACTAAGTCGTCTATTTACGCCAACAAATTCAAATTTATCTACTCCAACATGAACCATTCCTCCAGAGTCTGGGCTTAATGCAACTTGTTTTGCCATCGCTGGAATTGTAAAAGAAACATCATTATATTCTCTTTTTCTATTTCTTGACATAAAACGTGAAGAAAAAGGTGCTTGACAAACATCTTTCATATCAACCGGCGGTAAGATAGATAATGCCTCTTTTAATGTTGTTACCTTTGGATTACCAGCAGGAAAAATATATGCCCCGCCTTTGCAGATATCATTTCTAATTCCAATAAATATAACCCTCATTCTATCTTGAGGCACGCCATAATTGCTTGCATTTACAGTTGGAGCCGACATAGTATATCCTAATTCTGAAAAATCATCTATAATCTTTTCAAAAACAGCTCCGTCCCCCAATGATTTTATTCCAATTACGTTTTCAGCAATAAAAACTTTTGGATTTTTTATTCGTACCATTTCAACAAAATGTCTATACAAGACATTTCGAGAATCGTCAATTTGCCTTGGTCCCGCTAAAGAAAATCCCTGACAAGGAAATCCGCCTAAAACAACATCTATATCTTTTCCATATGCAATTTTAGAAAAATCTATTTTTGATATATCTCCACATTCAATTTTTGTACACTCTTCTTCCGGCTTTCTTTCGCCCAATTCATTGTAGTTCGCCCATTTGTCATACGTATTACATGCATCTTGATTAAAATCATTTGCCCATAAAATTCTAAAGCCTTTATTATGAAACCCCATATCGAGTCCACCAGCGCCTGAAAACATAGATATAACATTAAACATATTGACCTCCCTAAAGTCCGCTTGCTAAAAATAATTTATACTTTTCTATTTTTCTTTGTTCGCATAAATACTTTAGCAATCCTACATCTGCGTATCTTAATTGAGGAAAATATATAATACCATCGTCTCGCTCAATAAACGGCGAACACACTCCTTTAATTTTTGAGACCTTGTTTATAAGACTACAAATAAGATTTTTCTGTTCTTTCGAATCTATAAAAATCATTTGATACTTACACTTTGAACTCATAAGTTTTTCCAATTCATTAAACGATAATTTCATTTCTTTAATTTTCCCTTTTTTTATCAATCGTACGCAAAATAACTTTTGACTTGAATCTAGAAAAAGTATTTTTTCATCATAATCTTCTCGAATAAGATCATATAATTTAAAGCTATCGATTTTTCCTGAAATTTGTTTGTAATACTCCAAAAGCCTGCTTCTCATTCTAACCACCCCGATTTTTCTGAATACTTATAACGCGTTTTGCTATAAATAAAACTTTCACTATTTTTTAACTTTTCATCTACATCTTTCATCATTATATTAGAACATATGTTTGTCTTTGTCAAGTTGATCTTATTCTCCATATTCGTTATTTACTCCATTCTATTCGAACACAATTTCACCACAACTTCACAGTGCCCGGTCGCCGGAAACATATCCACCGGCCACGCGCCTTCAGCCCGATATCCCATCTTCTTAAACACGCTCAAATCTCTCGCCAGAGTATCCGGTCCGCAGGACACATAGATCACGGTCTTTGCTTTCACTGCTGCCACTGCCTTAATGAATGCCTCTGTGCTTCCAGCTCTTGGCGGGTCCATCAGGACGACATCCACGCTATCGCCGGATGCGGCCATCTGCATCATGAATTCGGTTGCGTCGTTGCGGAAGAAACGGATGTTCTTGACATCGTTGCATTTTGCGTTCTGGATGGCATCGCGCACAGCATCGGCATTTAACTCGACACCGATGACTTCTTTTGCTTTGGATGCAGCGATGATTCCGATGGTTCCGATTCCGCAGTAAGCATCCAGCACGCGCTCGTTTCCGGTCAAATCAGCCAGTTCAATGGCTTTGCCGTACAGATACTCGGTCTGCACCGGGTTTACCTGATAGAAGGATTTCGGGGAGATGCGGAATTTGCAGCCGCACAGCTCGTCTTCAATAAATCCTTTCCCGTACAGTACGTGTTCTTTGTCTCCCAGTACCATGCTGGTGCCGCGGTTGTTGATGTTCTGGACAATGGTGGTGATCTCCGGGTGTTTCTGGCGCAGGGCTTTGACAAAGTTATTCTTGGACGGGAATACCGGGGATGCGGTAACCAGAACAACCATGATCTGACCGCTGGTAAAGCCGCGGCGAATCAGCACATGGCGCAGCAGGCCATAACCGGTGTCTTCGTCGTATGTGTGAATCTTGAAGGATTTCAGCATGCCGCGGATCGTACCAATGATCTCGTCTGCTTTCTTGTCTTCGATCATGCAGGTCTCTACCGGCACGATGTTGTGTGTTTTCTCTTCGTAGACACCGGAAATGGCTTCTCCCTTGCGGTAACCAAATACTGCATGGACTTTGTTGCGGTAATGGAATGGATCATCCATGCCTTTGATGCCGTGTACTTTACAATAATTTCCGAGAAGCTTCTGCATCTGGCTCTGTTTCATCTGGAGCTGCTCTTTGTAAGGCATGTCCAGATACTGACAGCCGCCGCAGCGATGAGCAACCGGACAAAGCCCCTTTTTCTTTGCCTGCTGCGTCTTTTCTGCCGCCCGCTTCTGTTCTTCCGGTGTCTGTGCCTGTGCTTTTGCGTTTTTCTGAAAAGCTCCTGATTTCTGCTTCGAATCTGTACCTATTCCAAAATTTTTATCGTTCTTTCCAACAAATTTCCCAGTGTTTTTCTGAACAAATTTGCGCTCAGATTTTCTATCATTTTCGCGGCCGAACTCCTGTGCAGATTCCTGCGTTCCTCTTTTTCCAAGCTTTGCTCCTTTTTTTACATCGGTTTTTCCATTCTGATTCCGGTCATCTTCCCGATGAAGGCCCTCAGAAAAATTCCTGAAACCTTTCTTTTCGAAATTTTTCCCTATCTTCTCGCCTTTCTTCTCCCCAGCGCCTCTCACCGGTTTCTCTCCTACCCACTCCTCAAATTTCTCATCCAGACTCCAGCTCTGCTTTCTGGCAGCTGACTTTTTCTTTCCTGTTTCTTTTTTTATATTTCTATCCTGTTTCATACTATTCAAATCCTTGCCTTTTTCATCAATTTTTATATAATGATACCAGAGTCAAAAGGATTTTGAACCTTGAGACCCGCCAAAAACATGAATCATTACCTACATTACAACATACTTTCAGGAGGATACCCCATGGATCACACAGCTGATAACAACACACAAGCCGGTGCAGCTTGCACCGGCGAGGATTCTTTCTATATCGATCCGGTTCTCTACACCGGGCGCCCGGAAAACTGTTCTGGACGGCTGGAAAAGGAGATCCGCACTTATAACCTTCTGGATGAACTCCAGATTCCTTATTGGCGTCTTGACCACGATGCCACCGCCACGATCGATACCTGCCATGACGTGGATGTCCGGCTGGATATCGAGATCTGCAAAAATCTGTTCCTGTGCAATGCCCAGAAGACCCAGTTTTATCTGCTCATGATGCCGGGGCACAAGAAGTTTAAGACAGCAAAGCTTTCCAAACAGATTGGAAGTGCCCGCCTTTCCTTTGCGACACCGGATTTCATGGAACAGTTTCTGGATATTACACCGGGCTCCGTTAGTGTGCTTGGTCTCATGAATGACCATGATAACCGGGTGCGCCTCCTCATTGACCAGGATGTGATCGATCACCACACCTTTATCGGATGCCATCCATGCATCAATACTTCGAGCTTAAAGCTTTACACAAAAGACATTTTGGAGAAATTTCTCCCTGCCGTCCATCATGAGTACACCGTCGTTCATCTTCCCTGGGAGGATTGATCTGATTTCATGGTGAGTATCCACGGTCCCACAGCGGCTGCCAGACCGGCAGCCCTGCCATGGAACCCTTTCATTGATTTTTACTTTTTCAGCGGTCTGGTTACTTCTTTTAACCAGGCCGTTTCTTCTTCCGTTAAGTACGGCGCGATCTTTTTATATACCTGCGCATGATACTCATTCAGCCATGCCACATCCTGTTCTTCCATCAGGGAAACATCCACCGGCTCTAAGTCGATCGGTACATAAGTCAGGTATTCAAAGCTTAAGAACTGACCATACTCGGTCTTTTCATCCTTCTTACAGTATACCAGGTTCTCGGTGCGGATTCCGTGGCTTCCTTCGATGTAAAGGCCCGGCTCATCAGAACATACCATACCAGGCATGAACGGGGCACTGTCCTGACGTTCCGGAACTACGCGGTAGCGGATGCCGATCGGCCGTTCATGCACGTTCAGCAAATAGCCTACCCCATGACCGGTTCCGTGATTGAAATCCAGTCCGCGTCTCCAAAGTGGTTCTCTTGCCACATAGTCCAGGCTCAGCCCGCTGCAGCCCTGCATGAATTTCACATGGCCCAGGCGCAGCATACTCATCAGCACCAGCGTGTAATGTTCCTTTTCTTTCTCGGTCACTGGTCCCAGCGCGATGGTACGGGTAATGTCCGTACTGCCCTCATAATACTGTCCGCCGGAATCCACCAGATACAGTCCCCGCGCCTGCAGACTTGCAGCGTGTCCAGGCACTGCATGATAATGGCACAATGCCGCATTTTCACCGTAAGCAGAAATGGTCGGGAAGCTCGGTTCCAGTGCACCATGTTCCAGACGCAGCTGATCCAGGTAAGCCGCCACACTGCACTCGTCCATTGGAATCTTTCCGATATTCTTCTTTAACCAGTAAATGTATTTGGTCATAACCACACCGTCCGTGATGTGGGCTTTTTTCATATTCTCAATCTCGGTCGCGTTTTTCTGTGATTTCGCATATACGGTCGGATTCATCTGGTCCACAATCTGGTTCTGCCCCTGTACGCTCTCATAAATTGCATAGTTAACGCGGCTCTTCTCTAACAAAATGCGATGACCTTTTAATTCTTTCACATCTGCATAAATGTCATTGTATGGGCGCACGGTAACATCCAGGGTGTTCAGATAATCTTGTACCTCGTCAGAAAGCACCTGCGGATTTACATAGAAGAACAGCTGCTCTTTTGTCACCATCAGATAAGAAAGTACAACCGGGTTATACGGGATGTCATTTCCGCGGATATTTAACATCCAGACAATGTCATCCAGTGTTGTAAGGATATGCACATCCGCATAAGCCTTCTCCATCGCTGCCCTTACGTTTGCAATTTTCTCGGAAGCAGACTGTCCTGCATATGTTTCGTCCAGAATCCAGACTGGCTTCGCAGAAAGTTCCGGACGATCTTCCCAGATTTCTCCGATCAGGTCATGGTCCGGGCAGATCACTGCCTGCTTAAGAGAAAGACGCTCTTTTAAGTTCTCTCCGGTCTTGCTGTTGATGACACGTCCATCAAAGCCCAGCACACCCTGTTCCGGCATATGCTCTTCCAGGTACTGTTCCATAGTCGGCACTCCTGGCTGCCCCATCTTCATCAGTTCCACACCGCTGTCTTTTAACTCGCCTGCTGCCTGGACAAAATAACGGCCATCTGTCCAGAGACCGGCCCAGTCTTTCGTGATCAGTGCCACACCGGCAGAACCGGTAAAACCAGTGATATATTTTCTGCACGTGAAATGCGGACCCACATATTCGGATTCGTGAAAATCTGCCGTCGGTACCAGGTAGGCATCCATGTGGTAAGTCTCCATCCGGCTGCGGAGACGCTCAATTCTGTTTGTAATCTCGTTCATGATAGTATCCTCTTTTTCTTCTTTTTATACTGTTGGAATCACGTTGCCGCCTATAACAGCCTTGTCTTTCTTCAGATGTTTCTGACAATCTGCCGCCGCTGATTCCGTAATTATCATTTTTTAATTCTGGCGCATGGCATCTTCAATGGCAGCCGCAATGCCCTCACTGTAGGTCGGATGCGCACGCATTGCCAGAGAAAGCTGTTCGGCTGTGAGTCCATTGGCAATGGCAGTTGCCATCTCTCCGATCATGTCTGTAGCGCGCGGACACATCATCTGTGCACCTACGATCGTATTCGAATACGCCTCAAAGATCAGGCGGATAAAACCGTGTTCTTCCCGCGCAATGATGGATTTTCCATTTTCTCCCATGTCATAAACACCGCAGCGCACTTTCATGCCAAGTTCTCCGGCCTTCGCTTCCGTGATTCCCACGGTTGCAATTTCCGGCTCCGTGTAAATACAGCTTGGCACAATCGGAAGCGAAACAAACATACCGTTCGGCACGGCCTCCAGGCGTATGGTATGCGGTTTTCCGGCCAGATTTTCAATTACATACGTTGCCTGCGCCATGGCGACATGCGCCAGCTGGGTTTTCGCGGAGACATCGCCAATGGCATAAATGCTAGCTTCACTTGTCTGGAAATCTGCGTCTACGACAGGTCGTCCTTTCTCCATCTGCAGAGTCATATCCTCACCGAGAAGTCCTTCCGTATACGGGGTTCTTCCTACAGCCACCACGACCTGATTGGTCTTGATCTGAATGGTCTCGTTGGTCTCAAGATCACGCACCATACATACCAGACTGTCTTCCTTTCGGATTTCCTCCACCATGGCATTGCAATATACCGTAATGCCCTTATCGGTCAGCTGTTCTTTTAATGCCTCAGAAACCTCCTCGTCCATCGGTCCTAACAGGTGCGGTCCTTTCTCTACGATGGTTACTTTGGAGCAGAGTGCCTGGAATATCGTAGCAAACTCTACGCCAATGACACCGCCTCCCATGATCACAATCCGGTCGTAATTCCAGGTCGGCACAGCCAGCAGACGGTCGCTGTTGATGACGCCGGGAAGGTCGATTCCCGGAATTTTCGGCATCACCGGCTTTGCACCGGTGGCAATGATGATGTTTTTCGCCCGAAGATATTCTTTTCCGTTTTCTCCCACCACTTCAATTGTCTTTTCGCGGCGGATGGTCGCCTTCCCTTTGATAAAGGTAATATCATTTTTATCAAATAATTTCTGGATCTCGTCCCGGTAACGACGCACGGAACGCTTTTTGTAATCCTGCATTTTTGCAAAATCAAAGGAGATAAAATCTGTTGATACTCCAAACTCATCTCCATGCTGCATCATGGAAAAAATATTGGATGCATGTAAAAGTGCCTTCGTCGGAATACAGCCGCGGTTGATGCAGACACCGCCCAACTTGTCCTCATCGACTACCGCTACTTTCATACCAAAGGAAGCTCCTTTGATCGCTGCGGTATAGCCGCCCGGACCTGCCCCGATAATCACCAGATCGTAATAAGATGCCATAATTTAAAATTCCTTTCACCTGTATCGTTAGATTGTATATCATGGAATATTTGTTTTTTAAGCCGCAAAAAGTGAATAACTCACCACGGTCTCATTCTCCAAAAAGATGCAGTGCCTCACATGCTTTATAGACTCCGTCTTCTGCAATATCATCTGTGACGTAATCAGCTGCCGCTTTCAACTGCGGATGGGCATTGCCCATGGCTACACCGGTTCCGGCAGTCGTCACAATTTCATAATCATTCATACTATCGCCAAATGCGATAGTATGTTCAAGCGGTATATCCCACACTTTACACAGACGCTTCAGTCCTTCTGCCTTGGACGCGTCCTTCTCGATGATATCTGCTCCCTCACGGCTCGAAAACATAGGCAGCTTAAGCATTGGAAATGCCTCCTCCACCTCTTTTGCGCCTGGTTCACGCCCAATATAGGCAAGCGTCCGCACCGGCATATCCAGAAGCTTCCACGGGTCGCGGAACTTCCGGTCTGACATCTGCCACCGCACCATATCGTGACGTGTCACACACCATGGATTGATAAAATAATCGGTATCTCCCACCGTCATACCGATGGCATAATCTTTATTCTCTGCAAAATGCAGCAATTCTTCCACCAGTTCCCGTTTCATACAGTGCTCGTAGATCAGTTTGCTGCCAACGGTAATCTTGTTGCCATTTAAATGAATAATGGCATCTGGCTTCACCTGATCGGCAAGTCCTTCGCTGAACTTGGCATCCATGTCGCGGCCGGTGGCAATGACAATATAGTAGTGTTCATGCAGCCGGTCCAGCGCCTTAATGGCACTGTCCGGAATTTTATAATCTGCATGGTTCAAAAGCGTCATGTCCATGTCAAAGCTGACAATTCCCTTCATAGCAATTCTCCGTTTTCTTTCTATGATCGCAGCTCCTTTATTTGAGAAGCCACCCGTAATCCTAGTATCCATGATAGCAAAGTACGGGGGGACTGTAAAGTCCAGAGGAAAGAATTTCCTATAAACGAATCTGAAAATTTATAAAATTTCATACAAATCTCTTTTCAAACTTCCGATTTTCTGATATACTATTAAGGTTCAATCGGGGTATGGCGTAGCTTGGTAGCGCGCTCGGCTGGGGGCCGAGAGGTCGCAGGTTCAAATCCTGTTGCCCCGATTTTTTATACCCTAAGATGAAGTATAATTACTTAATTTATGCAAAATAATTTCATACTTTACAAAAAGATGATTGCTGCGCAGAGTGGCAATCATCTTTTCATTTCTTATCGAAATATTATACCGTCTCCCCTCCTGTCACTCTACGGATATGAATAGCCAGAAATCCCGTCTCTTCCCGCGCAAACTCCAGCTTTAATTCCTGTTCCAACTTTCGCAGGATCTGCTCTGCCAGTTCGTATTCTTTCGGGAAATTTTCCCTGGCATAGGATTCCAGATCTAAGTCGGTGCGTTCGCCTTTGCGGGCACGGGCCAGCATATAACGAACATGACTCATCAGCCGGTTGTAACCGAGCGAGCTGTAAGGCAGTTTCTTTCCGGTGCTTTCCTCAATCATGGACATACAGGCATTGACAAGACGCGCTGTTTCCAGCGAATCCGCTACATTTTCCTGTGCCAGCCCGGCATGGATATGCAAAGCGATGTAACCGGCCTCATCTTCTCCGAGTTGGATTCCTGTCATCTTTTTTAAGATTACGCATCCTTTTTTCGCAGCCTCATACTCTTCCTCAAATAATGCTGCGATATCCGCTTTAAATGGATTTGGAATTTCCTTTTGTTCCTTCGCCCGCGCTGCTGCCATGGCGATATGATCCGCCATGGGGATCAGAATATCATGCTGCAAAACTCCCATGTTCTCTTCTGCCTGTTCTATGATTTTTCCTGCTACTTCAATGTAAACCGGATCAATGCCATTTACCCGTGTCAGTGCGGACGTCTTTTCATTTACCATTTCATAACGCTTTGCCTGTGGAAGCGTCTGCATCCGCTCCCCCATCCGGTGTCCAAATCCGACTCCGTTCCCAAGAAGAATCTGTTCCTGCCCGGTGGCATCATCCAGAACCAGGATTCCGTTGTTGTTTAACACCTTGATTATCCGATACATCCCCTAACCTCCACATTGCATTTCTTCCTTCATTATACACGACAATGTCCATTTACAAAAAGCTTTTTTATTCCAAACTGACACCGATCAGAAGCATACATCGTCTGAAACACCTCAAAAAACAGCATCAACAAGCGCTAACCTGTTGATGCTGTTTTTTTGTTAATATATGCTTTTATTTAATTTTCAGTTTCTTCAAACCCACGGTCAATCCATTTTTCCGGATGTTCTATGGATTCCATCTCCTCCTTGCTCAGATATTCCCATAGAAATTTTTCCGTACGCGGACTTCCTTCCTGTACAGACACAAACAGAAACGGTCGGTGCACTTCTTTCATATGGAAAAAACCATGTGGAGTTTCTGCCGGAATCATAATGGTGCAGCTGCAGTCAAATACATATTTCTCCATATTTTCTCCGAAACAGAATTCCACGGTTCCTCCCAGATCATACGGATTTTCATAATCCGCACCAATCAGCATGATAATTTCATTTTCCTTATGCATATGCGGTGGATGACCTACTTTGCGTTTTCCGGGTTCTTCCGTTTCCGGCTCTTTTGGTGCAACCCAGTGTGCACTGTAAAAGCTGTTCATTCCGGACGCGGTGCCATCCATATTGATTTGCCAGGGTATATCGCGAAAATCCTGTTTTCTAACCTGTTCCGCATATAAAATGAATGGTTTTTTATGTTCCATTTACGACCACCTTTTAAAAAATAAATGCTCCTGCTGTAGAAACAAGCCAGATAATGATCATTCCCATGATCAGGGCTGGACCTCCGTGCGTCCAAATGTAACCCGGTTTCTTCACAAAAGGCTCCTGGCTAAGCAACAGCGGTGCCGGACCTGCTGCAGCCATCGTGAGGAACGCAAACATCGATGCAGATACCAGTCCAAGGCAAATAAAGGTTCCATTGATTCCAAGACTGCTGCAATATTCTACGCAGAACGGTGCTACTGCAGAACCAATGATCAGACCGGTTGCCATGTTTGAGAAGAAGTTCGTAACAATGGTTGCAATTGCAACAACGACCAGAATAAATACCGGGAAAGACATTCCGCCAAAAATCGGGCTGAGTGTCTGTGCAATCCAGGCTTTTACACCAAGATCATTGTTGCTGAGCATTCCGCCGACTGCAGTAAATGCTGCAGTTGCAAGTGCTACGCCCCACATAATTCTTGCCATCAGTTTATCCGGATTAATCACCGGCTGACCCTGATAACGGATCAGGGACATAAGACCAAGCATCAGAGCTGCCCACAGCCAGAGACCAATGGAACTAAAGTAATCCTTGAATGCTCCTGCCGGAAGGATCAGGCCAATAATAGTATATAAAATAGCTGCGATTGTGAACAAAATGGAATAAATCTGCGGACGTGTGATTTTGAGGTTTTCCATTCCTTCCATCCTGGTAATATCAAGATTCTGCAAACGGCTTACGTCCACACGGAAGATCAGTCTCATGCAAAGAAGAAATCCAATGCAGTACAGCAGACCAATGATGCCGGAACCAAGCATATAATATGCGTAGTTTGTCTGGATCCCCGCTGCTTCCAGCGCACCTGCAATGGAGGTAAAAATTGCAAGGGTAATGCCCTTAAACGGCAGGAATGCCATACCAATCATACAGGCTGACTGAAGACCGATCCGGGTCATCATATTAAAGTCACTTTCTTCCTCGTAGCCCAGGGTCTTATTGACATAATCCATAATGGTATATAAGAGGATCAGTCCGGATGTTCCCATAAATGGTCCGCACATCCATCCAACAACCATGAGTACAAACAAGAACAGCATCGGACGTCCCTGGATTGCTTTCCGACTCAGCATCCACTTTGCCAGAAATTCACCCGCGCCTGTCTGAATCAGGGAATTGCAGACAGAAAACATGAAGAAAAGCTGTACGACGGTACTGTTTCCAATCGTAGAACCAATCAATTCAGAACCTGTCATAAAACCACTGTGGACAATTGCAAACATAGCCAGGCAGGTAGATGGAATCAGGCCGAAATCAAATACGATCATCAGGATCAGACCAATAAAAATTCCGATTGCCGAAAGACCGATTGGTGTGATTCCACCCCAGGATGGAACAATACGATTGAACAGGAACATAAATATCAGGCATACCAAAAGCTTAATATAGTATGAAACAGGTGTTGAATTCACTTTTGCTGATTCAGCCATGTAAAACCCCCCTTTTCCCCCTATGGTTTACTTTTTCGGGACACAGGTAATCGCGTCCCCACCATTGATTACCAGGTCGCAGTCCATTTCTCTTAATTCCTGCCAGTATCCGTCACATGGCTTGTCAAGGTCAACTCCTTCGTCGATCAGACGTTTCCGGATCTCACAGCCATCAATATCTCTTGGGCGGATCTTTTCGCGGATTGCCATTTCTGCTGCCAGTCCTGCTGCATGACCAGTTCCCATTGCCGGTCCAATAATACGCATTGCACCGTTTGCATGGAACTCAGCGGAGCAGCAGCGTCCTACACACAACAGATTATCGATGTTTTCCGGAAGCAGGCAGCGGTAAGGAATCTCGCACCAGTCCTGAGGATTTGAACGTGCCGGAATGCCAGAAGGTACGCCAAACGGATGCATGTTTGCATCACAGTCAATTCCTTCGTGCTTGTCTTCACATACAGCACTTCCTGCCGGAGTCGGAATATGGATATGACGCATAAATACCCAGTCTCCACTGGTAGGATGATGTGTATCAAACATTTCCGGGAATCTTGCAATACCGTCTGCAAACTTTACTCCGCAGGCTACATCGGATGCTTTCAGCATGTACTCACCAAAGATACGGCGGCTGTCACGCACACCCGGAAGGGATCCGGTACCGATCAGGCGCAGATTTTCAAAACCAGGTACATGGTTCTTTAAGAACTTATGGAACTGTTTCATCAACTGATGCTGCTCCAGAATCTGACGGCTTAAATCTTCTGCATCTGTGTTGTGACAGTAATAGCTGTGGAATGAGAAGGTAACAAACTCTGCATTATCGTCCGGGGTATTCGGTAAAAGAACACGGAAAAATCCGGATACGCGGTTGCAGACGTGACGAGCCATTTCTCCACGTTTGATTGCTTCTTCTTCAAGAACATAAACCAGCGGAAGTGGTTTTTCTACGCCTTTTTCTTTCTGCTCTTTCTTCCATGCATCCTCTGCCTGCTGATACTTGATCAGATTCGCACCTGCCCAACGGGAACCCTGCGTTGTTGACATATTCAAGCCTGCGAAATCCTGTCCGCCCACTTCATACGGAGTTCCTGCCAGCGCCGCCACATCACCGTCGCCCGTACCATCGATATAAAGTTTTGCCTTTACCTGCATCAGTCCGCCTTTGGTAAAGAAATTCAGGGCCTTGATGATGCCATCTTCTACTTCTGCGCCAATACAGGTCGAATCATAAATAATACGGCTTCCTGCTTCAAACAGCATATCTTCCAGAACAATTTTCCCGTATTCCGGTTCAAAAGAAGGATTCCGGTAATAATCTTTCGATGGATCCCGCTTTCTCAACTGACCAATCTGATCAAGACGCTCTGTAAACTCCAGACAGATTCCTTCAATTCCTCCTGCAATCTGCGGAACGTAGCCATTGGTTGCCAGACCGCCAAGGGTAACACCTTTTTCAAACAAAATCGTATGCAGCCCTTTTCTTGCGCATTCAATTGCCGCTGCGCATCCACCTACGCCGCCTCCAACAACAGCAACATCACAGAATAATGTTTTTGTAACATTTTGCATATCGAGTCCTCCTTGTTTAAAAATTGTCACGTTATTCTTACTTTCTAACTTTATCTTAAGGTGAATTCTCGATAAATGCAAATCCGATTCCGACATATTCCTGTCAGAATCGGATTGTTATGTTAAATATGTATCAATATTCATGTCTATTATGACATGTTAATCCTTGTATGACATTACCATTTTACGAAATTTCTGAAGCGGCACATGTTCATCTCCCTTTCTGGATATAAAGAAAAGATGTACCTGTGTGCACCAGTCAACCAAAGCAGCCGCTTTGATTCCGGCAATTGGTTTGGTATATCTTCTTGCCATTGGAAAAACATAATTTCCCTTTGTAAGCAAATCGGACACCAATGGCAGATTCGAGCTGTCCATATAACGTATTTTCATGCGCAACGCATCTTTTCCAAAATACTGCGCCAGATACGGCGGTATCTTCCGGACACCACCTTCCGATGTGTCCATCAATAAAAAAGTCTGTTCCAGGATTTCCTCTTTATCTTCTATGGTCAGCGTTGTCTTTCTGGCAAGCGGATTCATTTCAGACATAAAGAAATGCATGTGACTGCCACTGCTCACCGGTTGGATTTCATAATCACTGTCGGGAAATTCATATTCCAGCTGTGTTTCATAATCCTCACCGATATAGGCCTGAAAAATTCCATCTGCAGTCCCAAGTTCCAGCTTTTTCTTATTTTCTTCTCTTCTTCCCCGCTTCTGTGTCATGATAATATCGGGATAACTGCTAATAAAATGCTGCATGATTTCCAATTCTTCTTCACAGACCAGATAATATCCATAACAAATGGTCAGTTTTTTTCTGGCTGTGCGATCAAGTTCACTGATGCTTCCCTGAATATGCCGGTACGAATCTAAAATCGTTTCTATATCCTTTATGATGATTTGTCCCGCTTTTGTCAGTTTCATTTCTTTTGATTTACTTGCACGTTCAAAAATACGGGTTCCAAGTTCTTCTTCCGCTCTTGCTACCTGTTTGGCTACAACGGAATAGGTTACTGACATCTCATAACTTGCCTCTTTATAAGAGCCGCACCGGTAAGCCGCATAAACATATTGCAAGGTTTCAATCGTCATTGCTTCTTCCTCGCTTTCCCACCATTTCCTCGTACATAGAAATACCTTCTGCCTATGATGCCTATCCTGTTATTATACACGATAAGTTCAGATTGCCAAAAGCTTTTTCATCAATTTGTTTGATATATTCAGGCAGCACAAAGGACGCGCCCTTAACGCGTCCTCTGTCTTTTCTATCAAAAAATACTCCCTAGATTTTATTAAACAATTTCTCCAATCTGATCCAGCCGTTTTACCTGTTTTTCTCCCTCTAAGGTTAATCGCTGTCCCTCTGTCAGACCGGTAAAGATCACAATGCAGGCATCGCTCACAGCGTGCTCCCGGATATATGCCGGGTCAAATTCCATCAGCTTATCGCCCTTTGCGATTTTCTGTCCATCGCTCACGAAGACTTGAAAGCCTTCCCCATTTAATTTTACGGTATCAACACCGATGTGAAGCAGATACTCTGTTCCGTCTGCCGCTTTCATGCCAATGGCATGCTTGCTTGGGAACACGAACATCACCTCACCGTCCTCCGGTGCCACAACCGTTCCATTCTCCGGCATGACCAGATAGCCGTCTCCCATGGCTTTGCTGGCAAATGCTTCATCCGGAGCTTCGGTGATCGGCTTTAAGATGCCTTCAAACGGAGAATACAAAACATGGCCCGGGTTTGTCTGTTCTCCGGCAGATTTTTCGGTTTCCGGCTCTATATTTTTTTCTGTCTTGCGTTCTGCATCTTCTCCATTCTTACCTGTCTCGGCAAATACGGTTTTCGTTTCTTTCCCATGCTCATTTTCGCCAGACCCTGCAGTTGCCGTCTCAGCCTCTTCCTCATGTTCTTCTGCCAGATAAGACTCCAGCTCCGATTTGATCACGGTAACCTGCGGTCCGTAAATGATCTGAATTCCCTGACCTTTTACGATCACGCCTACCGCTCCGGTGCTCTTAAGCAGCTTTTCATTTACCAGAGACGGATCCTCAATGGAGCAGCGCAGTCTGGTTGCACAGCAGTCCACCGATGTGATATTCTTTCTGCCGCCCATGCCCTTTGCAATAGCTGCACTCCGGTTGTCGTTTGCTGCTGTCTGGCTCTGGCGTTCTCCCTCTTTCGCCTCAGCCTTGCGGGCATTCACATCTGCTTTCGTATAAAGCTTTGTTTCCTCGTCATCGTCCTCGCGGCCCGGGGTCTTTAAATCAAACTTCTTGATGAGGAAGCTGAAAATGAAGTAATACAGCAGGAAATAGACGATTCCTGCCGGAATAATGCGCAGCCAGCTGGTCTTTGCGTTGCCCTGCAGCACACCAAAGATCACCAGATCCAGAAGCCCTCCGGAGAAGGTAAGTCCCACCGCAATATTCAAAATGTGTGCGATCATGTAGGCACTGCCCGCCAGGATCACCTGTACTGCAAACAACATCGGTGCTACAAACAGGAAAGAAAATTCAATCGGCTCTGTAATACCGGTGAACATCGAAGCAAGTGCCGCACTTAACAGAAGACCTCCTGCTGCTTTCTTCTTTTCCGGCTTTGCACAGCGGTACATAGCAAGTGCTGCTCCCGGAAGTCCGAAGATCATAAAAATGAACTCACCGGAGAAATACCGGGTAGCATCTGCGCTGAAATGCGCCACGTTGGAGGATGCCAGCTGTGCAAAGAAAATGTTCTGACCGCCCTGGATCAGGTTTCCATCTACCATCATGGTACCGCCCACTGCCGTTTGCCAGAATGGCATGTAAAATACATGATGCAGACCAAACGGAATGAGCGCACGCTTAATGATGCCGAAAATCAGGGTTCCGAAATATCCGGTTCCAGTAACCAGTCCGCCCAGCGCAAAGATGCCGTTCTGGACAGCCGGCCAGATAAAATACATCAGAATGCCAACTGCAACATAAGTAACCGTGGAAATGATCGGCACAAAGCGGGATCCGCCAAAAAACGATAATGCGCTTGGCAGCTGTATTTTATAATAACGGTTATGAAGCGCCGCAACACCAAGTCCCACGATAATACCGCCAAATACACCCATCTGCAATGTCTGGATGCCGCAGACATTTGCAATGGTTCCATCTAACACGTCCGGTGCGATGGAACCGTCTGCCAGAACCTTTCCTGACAGTGAAAGCACCGCATTGATGGACGCGTGCATGACGAAAAAGGAAATCATAGCCGATAACGCGGCTACTTCCTTTTCCGCCTTTGCCATACCAATGGCAACTCCCACTGCGAAGATGATCGGCAGGTTGTCAAAAATCACATTTCCAGCCTTGCTCATGATCACAAGCAGTGCATGCAGGATCGTCCCATTTCCGAGAATTCCCTGCAGACCATAGGTTGCGATGGTCGTCTCGTTCGTAAAGGAACTTCCGATTCCAAGCAAAAGACCTGCGACCGGAAGCACCGCGATCGGAAGCATAAAGCTTCGCCCCACCCTCTGGAGCACTCCAAAAATCTTGTCCTTCATGTTCTTTCTCCTTTTTATTCCGAGTATTCAGATGCACATGGATGTTTCTTTCGGGAATTTTCTGCCGACAAACTATAGAAAAATATAGCTGCATTATCTTAAGCATACCCCAAAATCCCGGATTTCACTCTGTTTTACAGGAAATGATGCAAAACAAAAAGGCATGAATCGAAAGGACACCGTTTTGATGTCCCTTCGGTTCATGCCTGCTTTACCAGTAACACACCTGAATCTCTGTTTGTGATATTAGTATAGTTGGGGATGTGGGATCTGTCAACTAGATTTTAGTTAGATTATTATCTGCGGTATGCTTATTGATTTAGCTGCATCCGCAGCCAGAATCATTTACATCTCCCGGAAAACCCGGTCGTCCTCCTGGCCCTCCTCCTTCCCCGGGTCTTCCAGGTCTGTGGTCATTATCCCGTCCTTCCCGGAATCCATCACGGAATCCGGCTTCATATCCTTCCCGGAATCCATCCTGGAACGCTTCTCTGGTATTTCGGTTCCATCCGCAGGAGCTTCCCCATCCCCAGTTATTCCAGCCGCAGCCATGATTGTAACTACTTCCGCAGCCGCCCCATCCATTCCATCCCCAGTCATTGCCGCATCTTCCGCAGCCATTACCGCAACCGTTATTGCATCTGCCGCAGTTGTTACCACAGTTCCCACAGCCTCCGCAGCCACAGCGGTTCCAGCCACCACAGTTGTTACCACAACGGTTATTTCCGCATCCATTCCAGTTACACATGATCAAAACTCCTTTTTTTCTTGCTTGTACTATATCTTATGAGCAGAGGGAGACAAGGGTGACAACCTCTGGGAGCGACCGTGACATGATTCTTATGCACCGCTTTTTTCTGTGGCACATAAGATGATACTAGAAACTCTGGAAAGGATTTTCATCATGGATTATTCCAATAACCGATGCGGCTGTATGCAAAGACCTCATTTGCTTCAGCCGCCTGCCGGCAATACAGAGAATGCCAGTCCTTGTTCCATGCAGCGTTCTATGCAGCCGGATATTCCTTACCAACCGCTTTCATCCGGAAATGTGAATGCGGGTTCTGGTTTTTATACAACAAGAAGAAACGACAGACCTTCCTGCCCGCTGAATCAGAGCAATGAAAGCAGACAAGTGACAGCACCGAATGCGGAAAGAGAGTGTCTACGGAATATGCCGGTCGCAATGGCGTATACACCCATGCAGCGCTGGAACCAGGTGTACGACAAAGAGCGGGGGCTTACCCGTGGGACCATTTTCCCCGAGCTTGACCTGCCGTTTGTGATGGGGAGGTGCAGATAATGGGTGCATGTAATGACCGGCTTTTGCAGAATGTATATGAAACTGGCTTCGCACTGGATGAAGCCACCTTATATCTGGATACGCATCCAAAATGCCCTATGGCCATGCAGTATTTTCAAAATGCACGGCGTATGAACGAACAGGCAATCCGTGTGTACGAAAAAGAAAATGGTCCGCTTCTGATTGCGAATGCAGATGCAGATACCTGGAACTGGATCCAAGGACCATGGCCATGGGAAGGAGGAATGCGCTGATGTGGAGATATGAAAAGAGACTGCAGTATCCGGTAAAAATTTCACAGCCGAATCCGAAGATGGCACAGTTTATCATGAGTCAATACGGTGGACCAGATGGCGAAATGGGTGCATCCATGCGTTACCTCTCCCAAAGATATGCGATGCCATATGATGTAGCAAAAGCTTCTCTAACAGATATCGGAACGGAAGAGCTTGCCCATTTGGAAATCGTAGCGGCAATTATTCATCAGCTTACACGGAATCTGACACCGCAGAAAATCGAAGAGTCTGGTTTTGGCCCTTATTATATTGACCATACAACCGGTATCTGGCCACAGGCAGCAGGTGGTGTTCCGTTTAATTCCTGTGAATTTCAATCCAAAGGAGATCCGATTACAGATCTGTTTGAAGATCTTGCTGCGGAACAAAAGGCACGCAGCACCTATGATAACATTCTTCGCGTCGTAAAAGATCCAGAAGTGTGCGATCCGATCCGCTATCTGCGTGCAAGGGAAATCGTGCATTTCCAGCGGTTTGGTGAGACGCTGCGACATGTGCAGGATCAGCTGAACAGCAAAAATTTTTATGCGTTTAACCCGGCTTTTGATAAGTCTGCAAGTGCCGGAAATACTCCAGGGCAGAATTGCAGTTAAAATCACAAAAGCCACAAAATGCACACGAACGAAGAAAAACTCCAGAGGTGTCTTTTTCACCTCTGGAGTTCGCCGTTTTTCATTTCGTGTTTAGTTTCCTTTTTCGTGTTCTTTTTTCAGTTTTTCGTAACAGAATTTGATAATATCTTTTCTGGTTATGATCCCAATGAAAAGTCCCCTGTCATCTACCACCGGAACAAAATTCTGGTTCAATGCGCAGTCGATCATGTCTTCCATCCTGGATTCTGCCGTTACCGGCTTATAATCCGCCCGCCGTGCAATGGGCGCAACCGGGGCATTCTCTGCTTCTTTGAAATTCATCTGATATTCTTTCCGGATTCCCCAAAGCATGTCTCCTTCGGTTATCGTTCCGGCATATCTTCCGTCTTTGGATAACAGCGGAATGGTGGAATAACGGAACTTTTCCATCTTGTCCAGTGCCTGACGCAGCGTATCATCTTCATAAATGTGAGCAACCTCGCTCTTGGGAGTCAGAAAAAATAAGATATTCATTATTCACCTCGTATTGTATTTTCGCGGCACGGCCCGCTCATTGAACCAGACGGGTTTCGTGCATCTTTCTCTTATAAAGTAAGCATAGCAAATAATTTCGACGATTCTATGAACAATTTCTAAATTCTTTCGAAACCAAACACCACGATATCTACAGTCTGAGCTGTTTTCTTCATGAAATCAGGATATCTTACGCATCCCTACTCCAGATAATCCAGCGGATCCACCGTTTTCTCTCCATGGTGCATTTCCAAAAAGACGTTGCTTCCTTCAATCGTATAGTATTTGGTTGGCTCTGCCACATAACCAAGGAGTGCCCCGGCTTCCAGATATTCCCCCTGCACTGCCGTGATTTCTTTTAACTGGCCGCAGGTCACAGTGTAATCGTTTCCGAGATCAAGGACCACATAATCACCGATTTCCTCGTTGTTTCCCACTTCCAGGACCCTGGCTGCTGCCGGCGCTTCGACCGGGGTGCTGACTTCACTCTGGATCACAAGACCCGGATTGCATTTGTACTGTTCCAGAGTTGGAAAATAGATGGTCCGGTCCATACTGTAATCCAGAAGGACATTGCCTCTGGCCGGCCACAGCATTTTACTGGTGTCCGCAAAGTCCAGCACCAGCGCAGTCGCTGCAATACCACCTGCTCCCGCTTCTCTTGCTTCCGCTTCGACATTCTCACCACTTTCATTTCCGGAAGCTACCGTACTTTGCCCGTTCGGAGTCTTTGCATTTTTCTCCGGGCCTGCTTCTTTTGCAATGTGTTCCTGCTCTGCAACCGCATTGTCCTGACCGTTTCCGGCCTCTGCCTGTTTCATTTCTTCCTGTGCAGCTTCCGGATCCGGTACTTCGGCATTGGAATTTCCTGCAAGCGGCATTTGATCGTTTGCTTCTTCTGCAAAATATTCATCCTGCCCCTGCATATCCACATATGGCTTCTGTTCCTGTCCGTTTCCTCTTCGGATCGTAACGACACCTGCTGCGGCAACCATAGTCAGCAGGCCAAGCACCAACATGACCAGGAATAATTTATCCCGGAACATCTGATTCATTTTCTCTTTCACCGTTTATCACCTCGGTAGTAGTTTTGCCAAAGTGCCTTTTCTTATTCAGTGACCAGCGAAATATTTTTATAATAATATTTTAAAATGTCTTCAAAGCTCCATCCTTCTTCCGCCATGGCTTCTGCCCCATTCTGGCTGAGTCCATACCCGTGCCCACGCCCTTTTGTCCGAACGATGATCTGCCCCTGGGATTTCGTGTCAATCGTAAAACAGGCGGATGGCAGTTCCAGCGCATACTGCACTTCATCACCCGTATAAGTTCCTGGTCCAATTTTCATCTGGAGCACATACCCTGCATCATCGCGTTTCACCACCTGGATCTCAGAAGGCAGGCGTGCCTCATCCACTGCCCTGGAATCATTCAGTTTTCCAATCCGTGCTGCAAAATCTGATAGATTAAATGCTGTTTCACTTTCCAATGTTGCAGAATGTCTGTCCTTGTTTTTCTGCTCATCCCACTTGCTCTCCACCGACTGCAGGTACGGATAGTCAGCCTCACCGGTCCTGGTCCGCCCAGCACTGCATTCATGAAATAAAGGCAAAATGTAACGGTCCTCATACTTCATAACCATTCCTGCAGTTTCCTTCGCGGCAAGCTTGCAGCGTTCCAGACTCTCTGCCAGCTGTTCCTTCTGATGCACGGTCAGTCCTGCCCCGTCAAATGCTGTCCGGTCGCCCAGGTAGTCCAGGTCCAGCTCTTCCTCCTGAATTTCCTCCCGCTCTCCCATCTGACGGTATATGTAAGTTCGGGCGATCACCGCCTGGCATTTCAAAGCCTCCTGACCAAGTTCCGGACTTGCCTGGCAGACTACGACACCCGGCAGATAATCTTCCACCGAAAGATACGTCTTGACACCATAACGTTCCAGAATAACGCGGCGACTCTGGAACATGTTCCTGCTTTCCTGCTGTGCGGCTTCCAGGGCTGATTCTCCGGAACGATTCGTATTTCCAGATATACCAAGTTTATCTGACTGGCCCGGAATCTTCTGTTCACCTGACAGATCTGCTGCTCCCGTCTCCACATCCCCCTGCTCGGCATTATGCGAATTCCCCGCCCCGTCCTGTCCTGCTGCATGCATACAAAAGAACGAAAACATCCAGGACACCATAAACAAAGCCGCAAAGATCACTCCAATTTTGCGCATAAAAAATCCCTCCAGATTATTTCTAATCTATGGAGGGATTTCTGATTTTATGCCAGATTTACAGTTCTACCTTCACCTTATCCAGATGCCAGATATCTTTTACGTACTCTTCAATGGTACGGTCGGAACTGAACTTGCCGCTGCATGCGGTGTTGAGCATTGCTGCCTTTGCCCACCACTGCTCATCGCGGTATGCCTCGTCTACGCGCTTCTGTGCGTCTGCGTACATCCGGAAGTCTTTCAGGATGAAGTAGGTATCTGCACGGTCGCTGCTCAAGGTATTCAGCAGGGAGTTGTAAATATCACGGAACAGCTCCGGATCGTTCGGTGCATAGTAGCCGTTGATCAGCTGCATCAGCACGCGGCGGATATCCTGGTCGTTGTTGAAGATCTGCATCGGATCGTAGCTGTGGTCGTGCTCCATGCGGATGATATCGTCAGAGGAAGTACCGAAGATGAACGCATTTTCTGCGCCAACCTCTTCCACGATCTCGACGTTTGCACCGTCCATGGTTCCCACAGTCAGGGCACCATTCAGCATGAACTTCATGTTGCCGGTACCGGATGCCTCTTTACTTGCAGTAGAGATCTGCTCACTGACATCGGCTGCCGCAAAGATGATCTCTGCGTTGGATACACGGTAATCCTCGATGAAGACAACTTTGATCTTGCCGTTGATGGACTTATCGTTGTTGATCACATCCGCTACCGAGTTGATGAGCTTGATGGTCAGCTTTGCTCTCTTGTAGCCTGCTGCTGCCTTTGCACCGAAGATGAAGGTTCTCGGAACCATATCCAGGTTCGGGTTATCCTTCAGCTGGTTGTACAGATACATGACGTGCAGGATGTTCATCAGCTGACGCTTGTACTCGTGCAGTCTCTTAACCTGAACATCGAAAATGGAACGCGGATCTACATCGATGCCATTGTGCTCTTTGATGTATTTTGCCAGACGTACCTTGTTCTGGTACTTGATGTTCATAAACTCATGCTGGCACTTCTCGTCGTTCACATACAGTTTTAATTTGCTGATTGCGGAAAGGTCAGTGATCCACTCGTCACCGATCTTGTCGGTGATCCAGTCTGCCAGAAGCGGGTTTGCATGAAGCAGGAAACGTCTCTGGGTAATACCGTTGGTCTTGTTGTTGAACTTCTCCGGCATCATCTCGTAGAAATCTTTTAACTCCTGCTTTTCCAGGATCTCGGTGTGCAGTCTTGCTACACCATTTACGGAGAAGCTGCCTGCGATTGCCATATGAGCCATCTTTACCTGACCGTCGTAGACAATGGCCATCTTCGCAATCTTCTCCTGGTTGCCCGGATATTTCTGCTGGATCTCAATGACGAAGCGGCGGTTGATCTCCTCTACGATCTGGTAGATACGCGGAAGCAGTCTGGAGAACAGCTCGATCGGCCATTTTTCCAGTGCCTCTGCCATGATGGTGTGGTTGGTGTACGCACAGGTCTTGGTAGTAACATCCCATGCCTCTTCCCAGGTTAAGTTGTAGTCGTCCAGAAGGATACGCATAAGCTCTGCAACTGCTACGGTCGGATGGGTATCGTTTAACTGGAATACGTTCTTCTCGTAGAATTTGCGGATATCATCATGCTTCTCCATGTACTTGCTTACAGCACGCTGTACACTTGCAGAAATGAAGAAGTACTGCTGTTTTAAACGCAGCTCCTTACCAGCATAGTGGTTATCGTTCGGGTAAAGCACATCACAGATGGTCTTTGCCAGATTCTCCTGCTCTACGGCTTTCTGGTAATCACCTTTGTCAAAAGAATCCAGGTTGAAGGTACTGATCGGCTGTGCATCCCAGATACGCAGGGTGTTGACTACGTTATTGCCATAGCCTACAACCGGCAGATCGTACGGAATCGCCATAACAGACTGGTAACCCTCCTGCACGAAATGCTCTCTTCCATTTTCCCATACGGTGCGCACATAACCGCCAAATTTCACCTCAGTCGCATACTCGGAACGGCGTACCTCAAACGGGTTGCCATCCTTTAACCAGTTATCCGGCACCTCGACCTGGTAACCGTTTTCAATTTTCTGTTTGAACATACCATAGTGGTAACGGATGCCGCAGCCATAAGCCGGGTATCCAAGCGTTGCAAGGGAATCCAAAAAGCATGCGGCAAGACGTCCCAGACCACCGTTTCCAAGTGCTGCATCCGGCTCCTGGTCCTCGATCACGTTTAAGTCGAAGCCAAGCTCATCTAAGACTTCCTTCACTTCGTCTCTTGCCATAATGCTGATGATGTTATTGCCCAGCGCACGTCCCATCAAAAACTCCATGGAAAGATAGTAAACGGTCTTTACATCCTTCTTCTCATATTCCTTATGGGTCGCGATCCACTCGTCGATGATGACATCCTTTACCGCATAGGCAACGGCCTGGAACACCTGATTCGGGGTTGCCTCATCAATGGTGCGGCGGTACAGATTCTTCACGTTATCAACAACGCTCTTTTTAAATGTTTCTTTGTCAAACCCTTTGTTTGCAATGACTTTCATACTGGATCTCCTCTCCTCAGTTGCAGTCTGCCCTTATAAACCTTTTCCGGTCAGCATGCCAATGCTGCCGCCCGTGCCCTGCACAGGTGACAGCATTGCTGTTTTTGTGTTGCGCAAACAGGAAACACCATCGCAGCAACACCTTATGCATACTTTATTTCTCGCAGCTGCCATCTGTTGCTTTTTCAACACCCAACATTCCGGTCTCACCGTTAATATTCCACTCTTTTGCGTATCCACTCATCTGTCCAAGGAAAATGTGATCGGCAAGTACTTCGCCTTTAATGGTGTCTGCGTATTCCTTAAAGATATCAGCGATCTTATCGTTGTTATCCTGATATACATTAATATGATCGGTAACCTCAAAACCTGCTTCTTTTCGCATGGTCTGGATCTTGCTCACAACCTCGCGGACAAAGCCCTCTTCCAGAAGTTCCGGAGTCAGGTTGGTATCCAGGGCTACGGTTACGTAGTTGTCGCCCTCAGATACATATCCTTCGGTCTGTGCCATCTCGATCAGGAGGTCCTCTTCGGTCAGGACTACCGGCTCGCCGCCAAAGTCAAACTTCAGAGCGCCCTCTGCCTTTAAGGTATCCATAGCGGCATTTCCGTCGATCTCAGACAGTGCCTTGCGGATGCTGCCAAGCTGCTTGCCGTACTTCGGTCCGACGGTCTTAAGCTGCGGCTTGAAGCTGTAGGAAGTGAAGTTTCTCACGTCGTCTACAAATTCAACACTCTTGACATTTAACTCGTCCTCAATGATCTCTACATAGAAGTCAGACAGCTTGTTCTCAGCCTTGACATACATCTTACCGATCGGCTGGCGGTTCTTGATGTTTGCAGTATTTCTTGCTGCACGGCCGAATACAACGATCTTTAAGACTTCATCCATATCGGACTCTAACTGCTTATCGATGAGTTTTTCCTCTACAGCCGGGAAGTCGCACAGGTGGATGCTCTCCGGAGCGTTCTTGTCGATGCTTCTTACCAGGTTCTGGTAGATGTCCTCGGTCATGAACGGGATCATCGGTGCTGCAGCCTTGGAAACTGTTACCAGAGCGGTGTACAGCGTCATGTAAGCATTGATCTTATCCTGCTCCATGCCCTTTGCCCAGAAACGCTCACGGCTTCTTCTGACATACCAGTTACTCATGTCATCCACGAACTCCTGAAGGGCTCTTGCAGCCTCCGGGATGCGGTAGTTTGCCAGATTATCATCCACATCTTTGACCATAGAGTTTAACTTGGATAAGAGCCACTTATCCATAACCGGCAGCTTATCGTAATCCAGTGTATACTTGGTTGCGTCGAAGTTATCGATGTTTGCATACAGAACAAAGAATGCATAGGTGTTCCACAGGGTACCCATGAACTTTCTCTGGCCTTCCTGAACGGCTTTGCCATGGAAGCGGTTTGGCAGCCACGGTGCACTGTTGATGTAGAAGTACCAGCGGATCGCATCGGCACCGTAGGTCTCCAGTGCATCGAACGGGTCAACGGCATTGCCCTTGGATTTACTCATCTTCTGTCCGTTCTCATCCTGAACATGGCCCAGAACGATAACGTTCTTGTACGGTGCCTTGTTGAAGATCAGGGTAGAGATCGCCAGCAGCGAATAGAACCAGCCACGGGTCTGGTCTACTGCCTCGGAGATGAAATCTGCCGGGAACTGCTTCTCAAACAGCTCTTTATTCTCGAATGGATAATGATGCTGTGCGAATGGCATGGAACCGGAATCGAACCAGCAGTCAATCACCTCCGGTACACGGTGCATCTGCTTGCCGCACTGCGGGCAGGTGATGGTGACATCATCGATGAATGGACGATGCAGCTCAACCTCGCCGTTTGCCTCTTTGTCCATCTCTTTTGCATATTTCTTTACGACATCTGCGTAGTTCGGGCTCATGGACTTTAACTCTGCCTGGCTTCCGATGGAATGCTGGCAGCCGCACTCACACTCCCAGATGTTAAGCGGGGTGCCCCAGTAACGGTTACGGCTTACGCCCCAGTCCTGAACGTTCTCAAGCCAGTCGCCGAAACGTCCCTTACCAATGCTCTCCGGGATCCAGTTGATGGTGTTGTTGTTGCGGATCAGATCATCCTTTACAGCCGTCATCTTGATGAACCAGGATTCTCTTGCATAGTAGATCAGAGGTGTATCGCATCTCCAGCAGTGCGGATAGCTGTGCTCGAAGTTCGGTGCGGAGAATAACAGTCCCTTCTCGTCTAATGCCTTTAATACCAGCGGATCGGCTTTCTTTACGAATACGCCTTCCCACGGAGTCTCTTTGGTCATCTCGCCCTTGGCATCAACCAGCTGTACGAACGGCAGGTCATATTTTCTGCCGACCTTGGAGTCGTCTTCACCGAATGCCGGTGCAATGTGTACGACGCCGGTACCATCGGTCAGGGTTACGTAGTTATCGCAGACAACATAGAATGCTTTCTTTTTCTGCTTCTCACAGATTGCAACCGCACAGTCAAACAGCGGCTCGTACTCTTTGTACTCTAAGTCTTTGCCCTTATAGCTCTCTAATACGGTGTACTCACCTTCCAGAACGCTGTCGCAGAGTGCTTCTGCCAGATAGTAAGTATAATCGCCGTTTTTTACCTTTACATAGGTTTCATCCGGGTTTACGCAGAGTGCCACGTTGGACGGCAGGGTCCACGGTGTGGTGGTCCATGCCAGAATGTAAGCATCCTCGCCCTTTACTTTGAAGCGGGCGATCGCGGAACGCTCTTTGACATCTTTATAGCCCTGTGCTACCTCATGGGAGGAAAGCGGGGTACCGCAGCGCGGGCAGTAAGGAACGATCTTGAAACCTTTGTACAGAAGTCCCTTCTCCCAGATCTGCTTTAATGCCCACCACTCAGACTCGATGAAGTCATTGTGATAGGTAACATACGGATTGTCCATGTCTGCCCAGAAACCAACGGTGCCGGAGAATTTCTCCCACATGCCTTTGTATTTCCAGACACTCTCTTTACAATGCTCGATGAACGGCTCCAGACCATACTGCTCGATCTGCTCTTTGCCGTCCAGGCCAAGCATCTTCTCCACTTCCAGCTCAACCGGAAGTCCGTGGGTATCCCAGCCTGCCTTACGCGGAACCATGCAGCCTTTCATGGTGCGGTAACGCGGGATCATGTCCTTGATGACACGGGTCAGTACGTGGCCGATATGAGGCTTGCCGTTTGCGGTAGGCGGGCCATCGTAGAAGGTGTAGGTCGGACCCTCTTTGCGGGAATCCATGCTCTTCTGGAAGATGTGCTCATCATCCCAGAACTTTTCAATTTTTTTCTCTCGCTCTACAAAATTCATATTTGTAGGTACTTTCTCATACATGCTTTTCTTTGCCTCCAATCTTTGACGCATGCAGCGGGACATCCTGTGTAACGTTCATAGGCTTTCTGTTTTCCATCCGGAACATTTTAAACCAGTGCAAAACTTCCTATGAATAAAAAAAGCCGTTCCCTGCAAACAGGAAACGACACTTCTTGCCACTTTTGACCACCTATTACTGCATACCAACATATGAGTTCCGGTTAACGGCGGAATGCCGGCGGGGCTTACTTGAAAGATTTTCTGTACGTTCAGCCTGCGGCTCGGGAGTGATCTTCGACTGCTGCCTTACTTGCACCGGGCTTCCACCACCCCCGGCTCGCTCGTGCCTCCTGACCGTTGTTGATTGCTGGTCGTTTTCCGGCACCTGCGTTCTATGCAGCGCTACTGTCTCCGTCATAGCCTTTTTGATATTACATTCTTTTTCATTATATTGATTTGTCTGGGAATTGTCAAGGTTTCCGCGGCCAGTCGGTTTGTTATTTTCCTATCAATCGCATTGTTTTTTGAGAAAACTAATGGTATACTACTTATGTTTTACACAAATTTAACCGAAACCAGAAGGAGAACCGGTATGAGCGAACGTAACCTGACCCTGCTCACAGACTTTTACGAACTGACCATGATGCAGGGCTATTTTAAAGAAAAAGATGCAAACGAGACCGTCATTTTTGACGCGTTTTACAGAAACAATCCGGTAGGCTCCGGCTATTCGATCTGTGCTGGTTTGGACCAGGTGATCGACTATGTAAAGAACCTGCATTTTGAAAAAGATGACATTGATTACCTGCGCACTACCGGCATGTTTGAGGAGGATTTTCTGGAATATCTGAGTAACTTCCATTTCAGCGGTGATATTTACGCGATCCCGGAAGGAAGCGTTATCTTCCCAAGAGAACCGCTTGTAAAGATCATTGCCCCGATCATGGAAGCCCAGTTAATCGAAACTGCCCTGTTAAACATCATCAACCATCAGTCCCTGATTGCCACCAAGGCAGCACGCGTCGTCTATGCCGCACAGGGCGATGGAGTCATGGAGTTTGGTCTGCGCCGTGCACAGGGTCCGGATGCCGGTATCTATGGTGCCCGCGCTGCCATGATTGCCGGATGTATCGGTACTTCCAACGTACTCTGCGGAAAAATGTTCGATGTCCCGGTCAAAGGAACCCACGCACACAGCTGGATCATGAGCTTCCCGGACGAGCTGACCGCATTCCGCACCTATGCAAAGCTGTATCCAAATGCCTGCATCCTTCTGGTTGATACTTACGATACCTTAAATTCCGGTATTCCAAATGCCATTAAAGTCTTCACTGAGATGCGTGAAGCCGGCATTCCGTTAACCTTCTACGGAATCCGCTTAGACAGCGGTGACCTGGCTTATCTGTCCAAGAAAGCAAAAAAGATGCTCGATGCAGCCGGATTTTCCGATGCACTCATCTCCGCTTCCAACGACTTGGACGAGACCCTGATCTCTTCCTTAAAGCTTCAGGGCGCAGCCATCAACTCCTGGGGTGTCGGCACCAACCTGATCACCTCCAAAGACTGCCCATCCTTCGGCGGCGTTTACAAGCTGGCTGCGATCCAGGACAAGGCTACCGGAAAATTCATCCCGAAGATCAAGCTTTCCGAGAACGCAGAAAAGATCACCAATCCGGGCAATAAGACCATCCGACGCATCTACGACAAGGAAAATGGCAAGATCATTGCTGACCTGATTTGTCTGGTTGACGAGGAATACGACACCAACAAGTCCCTTCTTCTCTTCGACCCGATTGAGACCTGGAAAAAGACCCACCTGGCACCAGGCAGTTACACCATGCGTGAGATGATGGTTCCGGTCTTCTTAAAAGGTCAGTGTGTCTACGAGTCCCCGAAAGTTATGGATATCCAGAAATACTGCAAGAAAGAACTCTCCACCCTGTGGGAAGAGTCCCTGCGACTGGAATACCCGCACCGCGTGCACGTCGATCTGTCAAAGCCGCTGTGGGATATGAAGAACCAGCTGCTTGACAGCTATCATTATCACGAATAAACAATATTGCACAGTAAATATCAATAAGTCCGAAAGCCCCGCCCCGCCATACGTAACCGCATTCACGCGAATTTTCGCCCGTTTTGCTCCGCCGCCGATTGACCGTTCCTCCGTTAACTCGCTCACTGCGTTCGCTCAGACAGAGCTCCGAAACGGTCGCTATGCTCACAAAACGGGCAAAATTCGCTAAAAGAATGCGCTTACGCATGGCGGGGCGGGGGCTTCCTGCTATACTGGCTCCATTACATATAAAAAACCTGCAACCATTACTGAAACGGCGAAAATAGGATAACTATCGGCCAAATCAGTAATGGTTGCAGGTTTTTTCGTACGCAGCGGTGTCAATAAAATAGGGCGTGTACGAGTCTGACTTCTGGAATTTTCAGCATATCAGTTGTTTCGCCTCCCCCGCACACATGTCCGAATGCAGCGGATGTAATCCGATGCAGGCGAACATGTGTCAGCGAAAGCAAGCGAACAACGATATGTGAAAATGGAGGAAGTCAGACTCGTA
>NZ_QULW01000010.1:32609-138672 GCF_003481825.1 Clostridium sp. OM02-18AC
GTGAAAATGGAGGAAGTCAGACTCGTACACGCCCGGACCTTCTAATCGACTTACTGTGCGATATTGTTTGATATGCTGAAAATTCCGGAAGCCAGACTCATACACGCCCTATTTCAATGGCAGAGCAGCGGTCTCCAAAACCATCGATGGGGATTTGAGACTTTTATCCTAGCTAGATTGTTCCTGTCACGATTAAAGTGCTGACGCCAGGGTTGGTGCTCCACTCTCCTGTTTCCGAATTTTGGGTGTAGGTGGCTGCCGGTACGGTCACTTCACCCAGTACGGTAGTAAACATACCTGTTGTTTCATCATAGGTGTAATTTGTAGGAGCAGTCCATGCAGTTCCGTTAAAGGTGACAGTCAGATTTCTCAAAACCGGGTCAAAGGTATCGGTTACAGAAACTTCGGTTGTGGAATCTGCCGGGACATTTCCGGTGTTCTGGATGACGAAAGTATAAGTCAGTCTGCCGCATTCTGTGACCGGAACCGGGCTGACGGATTTTGTGATGGAAAGGACCGGCTCTGCCACAGCAGAAACAGTTTCCGATGCGGTAATTCCGCTGACACAGGTTCCCGATACTGTCACAACATTCGTGATTTCTGCTTCAAGCTGCAGCGGCGCGTACGCATTCAGCCGTGTCTCATACACAATCGTGGCATTGCCGCCTGCCGGTACATTCACTCCGGTAATCGTAAGCGGCGGCCCCGCTTCTACGGTCGGTGCTGTCTGGAGCACGCCATTTTGATAATAACGGATCGTTCCCGCACTATAATCCAACGGAGTACGCGTCGTTGCCCCAAAGGCATAACTTCCAAGATCATCTGACAGGGTAAGACCTGTATATTCTGCAGTGCCGGCATTGACAATGCTGATGATATACGTCACGGTTCCTCCCTGCCGGTACGTTTCTTTTACTGCGGTTTTGGTAACCGTCAGTACTTCCTGAATCTCTCCCACGGTAATATTTGAATTGGTTATTTCATTGCCATAACGCAGCTGCGCCTGATTCGTAAAAAATGCCATATGCTGTTGTCTCCTTTTTGTGTGGTTACACTATAACATATGACAGAACCGGAACACTGGTGCAGGGCTTGTATCATACACAGGACTACTGCTTGACACCTGGTCTGTCAACAGAAGCTTTCTGCAGATACACCGCTACGGATACCTGAAAACATGCGCCGCCGGACGCACACACAGATGCCCCGCGGACTTTGTCATCCGCGGGGCATCCCTATTTGTCTCAAATTGCTTTCATTTTATGAATAAGATCAGTGTACAAAAATCAGGGACAGGATAAATACCACAATGATCGTGGTAATACCCATGACGGCAGTCATACCGGTCTGGCACTTATAAGCATCCTGCGTATCCATATCCGAGAACTGGGATACTACCCAGAAGTAGGAATCGTTTGCGTGGGATACGGTCATAGAACCTGCTCCGATGGCCATGATAACCAGAACCTTGGCTAACGGAGATGTGAAACCGAGTGCCGGCATCATCGGTGCGATCATGGCAGAGGTCGTGATCATGGCTACCGTAGAAGCGCCCATTGCTGTCTTTAAGAGTGCTGCAATGATGAATGGCAGGAATACACCCACACCAAGTCCCAATAATGATGCGCTTAAAGCGTCTGCGATCGGCAGTTTCTGAAGAATGGCACCAAAGGAACCACCTGCACCGGTGATAGCCAGAATGCCTGCAGAGTTGGTAACACCTTCGGTGATCCACTTCAGGGAATTCTGTTTTTCTTCCTTCGGAATCAGAGTCATAGCCAGGAATACTCCAAAGATCAGTGCGATAACCGGGTTACCAATAAAGGAGAAGAAGGCTTTCACTGCGCCATCCCCAAACGGTGCACTCGGGAAATCACCGACGGATTTTAATGCGATCAGAATGATCGGCAGCAGAATTGGGGAAAAGCTGTGCAGGGCACCTGGAAGTTTTCCATATTTTTCCACAAGTTCTTCTACCGTGTACTCCGGATTTGCCGGAATATCGATCTTGCTGGATACCTTATTTGCGTAAATCAGAGCAGAAGCCACAGCCGGAATGGAGATGATCAGACCAACCAGGATCGTCAGTCCAAGATCGGCTTCCAGGGTACCTGCCATAGCGATTGGGCCCGGGGTCGGCGGCACCAGACAATGCGTTGCATATAAGCCGCCGGAAAGTGCGGTAGCCATAACTGCCAGGGAAACATTGCTCTGGCTTGCCAGTGCTCTGGAAATCGGGCTTAAGATAACAAAACCAGAATCGCAGAATACCGGGATACCGGTAATGTAACCGGTAATACCCATGGTCAAAACACTCTTTTCTTTTCCGACAATCTTCAAAATGGTGTTCGCCATGGTAAGGGCTGCACCAGTCTTTTCCAGAATGGTACCAATAATGGTTCCGGCCAGAATGACGATACCTATGCTGGCAAGGATATTTCCGAAACCACTCTTAACCGTACTGATCACATCTTCTGTTGGAATTCCGCAAATCAAGCCTACCAGAACTGCAATCACTGTCAGTACCAAAAATGGATGCATGTTAAACTTGGATATCGCAATGACCATGCATACAACCGCTAAAAATATTACGCCAAAAATAAATAATCCTGACATAAACAATACCTCCTTCTCGCGTTCCGCGATCCATTCTCAAACTTTCATATCGTAACTGACCAGTATCTCCCCCAGTTACATCATATCTTATATTCCCGGATCTTTTTCTGATTCCAGGAACATCCGGTATTCGAGAAGCATCCGAATAAAGAATTCCCGCACAAAAGCAGTGTCCGTTTCCATCTCCAGTGTCTGATAAAGCTGCTTCATACGATACAACAGTGTATTCTTATGTACATGCAGCTCTTCTGCCGCCTTTGCAACGCTTCCCGCGCACTCATAATATGTCTGTGCAGTGTGAAGCAACTGCTCCGCCTGATTGGTTCCATACTGGATTTCCAGTTTTTCAAACATTTCTTCTGCGGTTCTTCCACCTTCCTGCATGAGCAGATTTCCAAACAGATACTGCATTTTGCAGGAATGTTCTTCCAGATTCCGGATTTTCCCTCCTTTCCTCTTTTTTAACATAGATACTTCTCTCATACCGTCTGAAACTTCTTTTATCGTTCTGCACGGACTGCTGACTGTCACATTCCAGGCATCCTCCGCTTTGATCTCATCGAGCAGGCGCTCCAGGCGTTTGTGCATCTCCTGCCTGTCGTAATTTCCACCAAGCAGGATCACGTAATCTTCATTTTGAATGCCAAATACGTCCCGTTTCCGGTCCAGAATATTCTTCCAGATCAGATTCTGGATCAGCTGGGAATAATCCTGCAAATGCTTCATGTGACGTCCGATTGCGGATTCATGAAGAAGAATGACACGGATTGGAAAATCCAGCTGCAAATTCAGCATTCCACAGAGATTTTCAATCATCTCTTTCTGGCTGCTGCCTCCAAATAATAAAAGCCGCAAAAGCTGATTGCGAAGTTCCGCCTCCAGATTCTGCTTTTGCGTCATCTGCAGCTGGGAAAAGCTTTGGGTCACATAGACACGAAGCAGATTTGCAATGCTTTGCACCTCTTCCTCACATCCAAAGATTCCCACCACACCAATGATCCTGTCGTTCAGAAATATCGGCATGTTGTAACCTTCTTTGGTACCCGGATAACGATACAGATCTTCTTTTTTGATCAGGACCGGTTTTCCTGTCTCCAGAACTTCTGCCGCACCCTGATGAAAATCTCCGATCCGGTGTTTTTCCGTAGAAGCAATGATAACGCCCTTCTGGTCCATGATATTGATCGTGCGCTGACCCACCAGCAACGAGGTAGCTTCTACAAAATCCTGCGCCAGCTTTGCAAATTCATTCATGCTTCTTCCCCCACTTCCCCCGCATATTTCCAGAATCAGCACAACCTTTCCGAAAATCAGCCGAACCCTTTTTCCTACAGGTAAATGCAGTCTCCGGCACCAAGATAACAATGTTTCAGTTCTGCTTCCTGACTCATGATTGTCTGAAGCTCTTCTCCCGAGCAATGATTAAATCCGATGAGACCAACCCCCATCTGCTTCATTTTGTCCAGCGTAATGCGGATCCGTTTCTCGTCTGCTTCTACCAGATGCGTTCCTCCGAAAACTGCACGGATTGGTTTTCCAAAACGTTCCTGTACCGTTGTCAGAATGTTCAAAATTCCAGGGTGACTGCATCCGACGATAACAGTCTGCCCCTCCGTTCCATCCAGCACCAGACAGATTTCATCGGAGAAATCATCCTTTTCCCATTTGTCATTCTTGCGCAGTACAAACCGGTCAGAAATTTGTTCAAACTCATAACGTCTTTCGAAGTTGCCAACCAGATAGCATCCCGGTTCCAATTCCAGATAACCATCGCAGTACCGGTGTTCCAGATTTCGTTCGTTCAGCCAGGCTTCATCAAAACCGCAGCCAAGATACGTTGCTTTCAGACCATCCAAAGCGTACTTTTCTGCCAAATACCCTTTCGCTGTATACAATGGACAGGAAAGTCCATGTCTGACAAATTCCGGATATCCGCCTGCATGGTCATAATGTCCGTGACTCCCCACCGCATAAGATATGTCCTTCAGACCAATATTCAGTTTAGCAGCATTGTCACAAGCAGATTTTCCAGCGCCAAAATCAAACAAAATCTTAGTTTTTTCCGTTTCGACTAAAAAAGAAAGTCCATGTTCCGCAGTCAGAGCTTTGTGTTCTCCCCGTTTATTGTCCATAATTGTCGTCACTTTCACCATCTCACCCCCTTATATTCTCAGTTTCATTGTATAAAATAGTATATCACGTTTCTCCAACTATGGCATTGTGATGTATCACAATTATCTGACTTATTTTTTGCTTTTGTTCTATGGCAGCAATGCAAAAAGAAGTTTCTCCTGTTCATGGTTTGTTCATAAAATCGTTACAAACATTCCATATCCAGGAAAAACTTCTTTCACATTTTCTCGATATACTTACATCATCAAATGAAGCTGCCAACTACAATTTGATAAAATTTTTTCATAATCGCCGGTGGGTTTAAAACTCACCGGCTCCTCCCTTTTTATGGGGATTTTTTATTTGTGTTTTCTAACCAGAAAACATTCCTGTTCAATTCCCATTTTTCCTTTGATGATGCGGTCTATCAGCTCTTCCATAAGAGGTTCTGTCCCCCTCATGTTTTCCAACTTTTTCAATGTTTCCGGTTTTATTTTATACCCATATTGCAAGTAACGGTCATACCAGTCTTCATCCATCTGAAGCGGGTGGACCCAAGGACAGATATGTTCGCGGATGTGCCGGAAAATGCGGATGCCGCCGTAATCCAAGTCTCCGGTATGGTAAAATTCCACATCCGGAATTTTTCCAATCAGCTGTCTTAAAAAAGTGCATTCCAACGGAGAAAAAAAGCCATGAGAAAAAACGATCAATGTGTCCGTTTCATATGGCATGGAAACAAAATTTGCTTTATTCTCCACGGTAATAATCTTTCGGATACTCTGGTCCGGTAAAATCCGGGCATAACGGAGTGTGTCGGTTGTTAACACTGTTCCATAAACCTGGTCTCCATAATCGATTTCTTTTCCTTCTAATTCAATCTTTAGATTCCCTTTTATTGCCAATTGCTGCGCATAATCCTCCAGATATACCAAAGATAAAATTTCCCGCTCACTCATGGCATCATCTGCCTCAGGGTGATATCGGGATAATACAGAAACCACCCGGCTTTTGAGTTTTTCTTCGAAAATCTTGCTTCCGCCAAGCACAGCAATGCTGAACACGCGCTGGTAAAGTGGCTCCTTCTGTTTCTCCAACGCATTCAGACAATCGAAAAGCATTACACCGTATTTATCCTGATCTGCCGGCGTCTTTCCCTGATCCAGGGATGCTTCCAGCTCCTGATAATACTGTCTCAGCCAGTCCGTCTCAGCCTGCTGCATCAGGGAACACAGTGTCTGCTTCTCTTCCTGCAGCCGCTTCCACTTGGGAACAAGGCCAAGCAGCTCATAAAACTGCCCGGTCTTTTCCCTCCGGTAGGTAATCTTTTCAATATCATTTCCATATTCGATCCATTTGATTTTAATAAGACCGTCTTGCTCCAATTCCTTTGCTTCCTGCAAAAGATCAGACTTTCCAGCCCGGTCAAAATCCTCCTGCTGGATTTTCAGGCTCCGGTTTCCCGATGCGCCTTCCTGCCAGTCTTTGCTGCTGCCTTCGATCTTATCCACGATCCTGCGGACCAGATAGCCCGGTTCTTGCCTAGTCTTCATCGTCTTCCTCTGAAATTTCCGGTTTTAACTGTTCAAATTCCGGTTTCTCAAATTCCTGGATGGAAATTGCCTTCTTATTCGGGTTTGCGAATACAAAAATCTTATCGACCGTCTCCAGATAGTTCTGGATCTTGTCGTTGGTCGCACTGATCAGAGCCTGGAAACCCAGTCCGCGGATCAGCTTGATACAGCTCGCCACTTTTTCTGCATCCATCTTGGAAAAAGCCTCATCCAGCACTACCAGGCGGATCGTCGGATTTCGTCTAAGTCCCGGCTTCAGATCAATCTTATAAGCCTGGGCAAAGCTTGCCAGAAGCGCTACATAGAGCGGGTTCTGACCCTCACCTCCGGAGTTTTTGCGGATCATCTTGCTTAAACGGATCTTGATGGTTTCATCCTCATTCTGGATCAGCTGCTGCATATCAAACGAGAGATACGTCCGGTAATCTGCGTATTTCTCCATGTTGCGCTTTGCCTCTTCCATCTCATCCGGGGTTGCGTGCTCCGGCGGGATAAAGATGTTGATCAAGTCATTGATCATGGCACCGTAATGGCTTTCGTGCTCCATGGTAAACAGATTCAGCTGGTTATCCAGACCAATATCCAGATCCGACGGATTGACTTCCAGTGCATCATCCATGAACATGTCATAATATTTGCCGTCATCGCCTTTATTCTTTCCAATATAGAACTGGTAACGGTCTTTACCGAAGTCAAGACGGCTGATGATGCGGTTTAACTCGTCTTTACGCTGCAATGCCTCTTTGATGGCACTGCGGATCTTGTACATGAAATCATCTTTAAAATGCTCAACAGCTGCTTTGGCCTGTTCCGCGGCACGCTTCCGGTATTCCTCCAGGCGGTCACAGGCAAGGTTATCAAGCAGCTTCTGGTATTCCTCATTGCTCTCAGAACCCAGGGAGAAATTCCGCTGCGGATAAGTGCGCAGATAAATGCTCCGGATATCCTGAAGCTTTTGCATTTCTTCTGTCTGCTTTTCCGTTTCCATTTCAGCCTGTGCCTGATAATCGTTACGCATCTGGTCATAACGGATTCTTGCACCGCTTTCTTCCTTCTCTGTCAGCACTGCCTGAAGCTTTGTTTCATACTCTGGACATTCTTTTAAGGTTCTCTCTTTCTCGATAACAATTTCATTGAGCTGGAGCAAAATTTTATTCTCTGACTCACAGTTTTCCTGAAGCCGGACGGACTGACGTTCTTTTTCGCGCAGCAGTGCTTTCCGACTATCGCGCAAATTGTCAAGTGCTGTGCGTTCTTCTACCCAGGCAGCAACATTCTGGCTCTTTAACTGTTCCAGCCGTTCCCGCAGATCTTTCTGTTCTTCCTGCTTTTTCAGATAAGATGCCTTATCCTTCTGCCAGCCAAGATAAACATCCAGTTCCTGACCAAGTGCCTCATGTCCAAGCACGCGTTCCCCATCTGTTAAAAGTGTCTGCAGCGGTTCGAGCTCCTGCTTCATGGTTCCCATGGATTCTTCCAGAATCCTGATTCTCTGGCGAACACTCTTCTTTCCGATGTATGCCGATTTGGTGTAAAGATCCGGGTTAATGTGCTGGATCCGGTAACTGTGGTACAGAACGCATTCTTTGGTAATGCCGATGCGGTGACTGCGCAGTTCGTCCATACTTTCACACTTGATCACCTTGCCGAGCTGGAAATTGATATAGGCCTGGGCATAATCACGACTCGCTTCCACCTCTTCTGCCAGTGCCCCATCCTGGACCGTCTGCTCATCTGCCATCACACGCTCGGTATCAAGAACTGCAACCCGGTAATATTTCTTTGGGTCCAGCTCTTTATAGATTTCCATTGCCGTTTTGGCATACTTCGATTCTACGGTCAATAGCAGTTTGTTGTTACCAAGATAGCCCTCGATTGCATTGCGCCATGCATCATCCCGCACCTCTAACAGGTCCGCAAGAACCTCCACGTCTACACTTTTTCCAGTTTTCAAAAACAGCTGTGTTTTCAGGATCTCGCGCACTGCCTCTAATTCCTTCGGGTAGGCTTTATTTCCGGCTTTTAACTGCGCCACTTCTTCCTGTGCCTTTTGCAGTTCCCGATTCAGCTCCCGGATCTGGCTGCGAGCCTCCTGCATCTGGCGTTCTGTTTCCTTTCGCATCTGGGCAAGGTCATCCCGCAGACGTTTTAGCGCTTCTTCGCTGATATCTCCTTTATCGAATGCCTCAATATCCCAGAGAGTCCGGTTTGAAGTAATCTCCTCATCATCCCAGGCATGAAGCTTTTCAGCAGTCTGCTTCCAACGGGCCTGGCTGCTTCCAAGGTGCTCTACCAGCTCATTTACAGCTTTTAGCTGGCTTTTTAATTCTTCATAACCACTGCTTGAAATCTTGCGAAGCAATTCCTCACTCTGCGCGGTCATATCCTGAATTTCCGTCTCCAGTCCGGCAATTTCCTGGTTGGCCTTTTCATAGTCTGCTTTCATGTTCTGGATCTTTTCCTGGCTTTCCCGGATCCGCCTGCGGTCGTTTAAGATATCCAGCCTCTGTGCAAAATATCCGCACATTTCTTTCTTCGTCCGCACTGCAGCCATTGCTTCATGCTGTGTACAGATTTTCTTCAGACTCTCAATTTCCCGGCAGGTATCTTCGATCCGGTGACGCAGGCGTCCATACTCTGTCACGCTCTGCTGCATGTCTTCGATGTGGATATTCTGCTCCACGCAGATATATTCCTTCACGAAGTCTTCCAGCTTAATGTTCATGCGGAACGGAATGGCACGCTTAAACAAGAGCGGGAACTTTTCCGCATCCAGACCGCCTAAATAAATATCGTAAAGCTGTTTGCGGAAGCGTTCATTGTGCGAGCCGAAATAGCAGTCTTCTTTCGAAAAATTCGATAACAGCCAGTTTTTCACCTCATCGATGGACATGGTGCGGTCGGACTTGCGGTACTCATGGTCCGGCATCGGTCCCTTATGCCAGAAAAACATACGGCTGATCTCATTCGTAGCGGTTTCTACATCAAAGACCACACCCACACACTGGCAGACCCCGGTATCTGTCTGACGCAGTTCCAACACAATGGTACTGGAAAAATTCTGATTCCGTAAGTAAGAAAAACTATTGTCATCGCCAATGTTGATCATGCCGCGCAGATACTCGATCAGGCTTCGGTCTGAATCATCCGCTGCGGCCTTATTGAAAAATCCGCGCCCATCGGTATTCGCATACAGCACGATCTGCATGGCATCGATCACGGTAGATTTTCCGCTTCCGGAATGACCGGTAAAAAAATTAATCCCGTCATCAAAGGACAGGGTTCTGTGTTTTATGTAATGCCAGTTGTTCAGGCAGATCCTGGACAGGGCTTCAAATCTCTGGTTCTCCATCTTCCTCTTCTCCTTCGCGGAATGTTTCAAGCAGCGCACGGACATCATCTCCCATCAAAATGACATTGATGGTCGGATATACCACCAGACGGCTGAAGCCGTCCAGCTCTTCCAGAACATCAAGCGGCTCTACCACCTGGTACTTTTTCAGCATGGCCAGACTTCTCCGGATTTCCGACACCGACGGCTGCTTTTTTAATAACCGGTAAGTTCCAAGCTTTTCGTGGATTTCGCTTAAGGTCGTTATGACATTCACCGAGGTAGAGACCGATGACATCTGCTCGTCGTAGATCAGCTTTAAGATCAGCACATAAAGCGTAGCCAGCTTCGGCAGTTTTTCACCCACCACCTGCTCACCGCGAATGTAGATCAGTCCCATCTGGCTGTTTTCCACTACCTCGATCCCCATAATGGAGAAATACTTCTGGATGAATTCCAGATGCTGGTTGCACTGATAAAATTCCGGGTTCGTCTGATAACGCTTTGTTTTCCGGTCATAGGTCCGCTCCAGCAAAAAGGTCTGCCGGTATAACAGACGGATGCTCTCCGAAACCTGCTCCTGCTCCGAGCTGGAAAGTGCCTCAAAATAATCAATCATTCTTTCTATCCTTTCTTACAAATACCAGCCCTGGGTAACGGTAGCCTGCATGCTCCACCATCGGTACCTCCTGATCCAGGACGCGGTACGGACTGTCCTTGCGTACCGAATCATCGTAGGCAAGCACCAGCTTCTCAAAGTCCTCTAGGGAAGATACGGTGTCACTGGTTACTGTAAATGTTCCATTCACCATCTGATCCAGAACAAAGGAACGGATCTGTTTCCGGCTGTAACGGTTCTTCATGCGATTTAACTGCAGAATTTCATCCTTAGACAGCTCCACGATCTCCTCCTCCGGCTGTAACTCTGCCGTAAAATCCTGACGGGATTTTCTGCGCTTATATAATGACCGGTCTGAGATGATAGTAAACTGGGAAAAATTCATCTTAGAGGCCGTAAGGGCAAGTTTTTCATCGAAGGTTTCATCCGGCAAACCAGACAATTCATTTAAGATCTGGATCACCAGCCCCTTCATGTTGTCCTCCTGGTTCAGGAGGTAATTGAGCCTGGTCACGGTAGCACGGATGTATTTGGTATGTTCCGTATCCATATTTAAAATGCGGTGCTCGATATCGTCAAATCCACGGTCGATCAGATCCAGCTGGCTGATAATGTCTTCTGGCGTGATATCCAGCCCGCGCAGCTGCTTATTGCGCACACAGACTGTCTCCAGCCAGGAAGCATCCTGCCGCATCTGGACCAGCCATTTTTTAATGTCAGTCTTATACAGATAAAAGTTATCGGAGGTTTTTAAAATATGATACTTTTTTTGCACGATTTCCTGCACATATCCGTCCAGATGCTCCTTTAAAAGGTCCCCGTAATTTTTCTGTTCCAGAAGGCTGGAGAAGAAACGATCCATGTTGTGGAGCATATCCTGCAGAGTCTTATTGAGTTTTCTTGTATTAACCAGAGCAGTCTTCAAAAGAGAAATGTTGCACCTGGGGTCATTCTTGAATGCGAACAGAATCGCGTAGACATTCTGGATGTAGACCTGGCTGTCATCCTCATCTTCCCCCGCCAGATGCGTAAACGCATCCACAAACACAGCGGCATAATCCGGAATAACAATGTTCACTGTCATATTGTGGTAATCATCCACCTTCCTGAGCCACCCCGCCTTTAACAGCCAGTTTAAAATACGGGTGGAAAGCGGCTCCAGCATATCCAGTTCGTCTTCCAGTTCATCCTGCACCATTACCACGCGGGTCTTCGCGAAATAATCGCTCAGGGTCTGAATACAGATTTCCCGGCTTAAAAAGTAGTTGCTGTACTGGTATTCGTCATTGATCTGCAAAAGTGCATCAATATAAACCTGCCGGTTTCTGGAACGGAACAGGCCCCAGAACGAATCCGGTATTTCTAAAAACTGATTTGCCATAGTAATTGATTCCTTATTTATTTGTCGCAATTCACAGTCAGTAATTTCACGAAGACTGACTGTGGTTTGTTTCTGTTTGTAATTCATCTCACTATTTATAGAGAATAGGAGAATCCTTGCTACCGTTTGTCGAAAAATGCTGCTGCCCAGGTCATGCCTGCTGCAGCAGCATCTATTACTTCTCCATGATAAACAAACTTTTATTTATCCTATCGTTGTATCTGAGATTTTGTTCCTGTTCACGCACGGTGCCAACAGCAACTTTTTTCAAAACAATCCTTAAATTTCTAACAGATCACTGAATGCCTTCAATGCTCCATCGGTTTCATGAGCCAGAACACGTTTTGCAAGGACCTTACCAAGCTGTACGCCCTCCTGGTCAAAACTGTTTACATTCCATAAAAAGCCCTGGAACATTACCTTATTCTCGAAGTGTGCAAGCAGGGCACCGAGAGCGCCCGGATTTACCTGCTCACCGATGATGATGCTGGATGGACGTCCGCCCTCAAAGTTTTTATTGCGGTTTTCATCGGCCTTGCCGCATGCAAACGCCATGATCTGTGCTGCCACGTTTGCGCAAAGCTTCTGCTGGCTGGTGCTGCCCTGAATGACAACATCGGTATCCATCTGGTTTTTCTTAAATCCAACAAACTGCAGCGGAACAATGTCGGTTCCCTGATGCAGCAGCTGGTAGAAAGAATGCTGACCGTTGGTTCCAGGCTCACCAAAGATCACCGGTCCGGTCACATAGTTTACCGGCTCACCAAAACGGTTTACGGACTTACCATTGGACTCCATGTCAAGCTGCTGCAGATGTGCCGGGAAGCGGCTCAGTGCCTGAGAGTACGGAAGCACTGCCGTACAAGGATAACCAAGCACGTTGCGCTCGTATACGCCGATCAGCGCATCTAACATCGCTGCATTCTTGGTTACATCCGTCTCTGCCGCCAGCTTGTCCGCCTCTGCCGCGCCCTCTAAGAACTGAGCGAATACCTCTGGGCCGAAAGCCAGGGAAAGAACTGCACCGCCGACTGCGGAAGTAGAGGAATAACGGCCACCAATATAATCGTCCATAAAGAATGCAGCCAGATAATCGCTGCTCTTCGCAAGCGGGGAAGTCTCACTGGTCACTGCGATCATATGCTTTGACGCATCCAGACCTGCATTCTTTAACGCGTCCTTTACGAAGGATTCGTTCGTTAAAGTTTCAAGGGTTGTACCGGACTTGGAAACCAGCACGAAAATGGAATGTGCAACATCCACTCCATGTAAAACTGCTGCTGCATCATCTGGGTCTACATTGCTGATGAATTTCGCTTCCATCTTGAAGGTGCCATTCTTCTTTGCCCAGTTTTCCAGAGCCAGATACATCGCTCTCGGTCCAAGGTCACTTCCACCGATACCGATCTGAACAACCGTGGTAAACTTTTCTCCTGCCGCATTGGTGATCTCACCGCTGTGAACCTTGTTTGCAAACTCAGCAATGCGCTCCTGCTGCTCTTTATAGAAGGTACGCTTGTCCACACCATCTGCAGTGACTGCGTCGCCAAGCTGTCCACGGGTTAAGTGATGAAGTACCAGACGTTTCTCACCGGTATTGATCACCTCACCATTGTAAAGTGCCTTAAACTTCTCCGCCAGCTGAGCCTCAGCAGCCAGCTTTTTTAATGCCTCCAGCACATTGTCATCGACCTGCTTTGCTGCATAGTGATAAGCAAGTCCCTCTGCCATTGGCACACTGTATTTTTTCACACGCTCTGCGCCGTTATCTCCGGTCATAGCCTCCGCAAGGTTTACGCGGGATGCTTTTTCCAGTTCCTGATAGGAAGTAAGAGTGTCCAGGTTGTTCCAGGTAATCATCATGATTCCTCCTTCAATACATTATACTGATCTTCAGGCGATAATTTTCTGTCAATCATCATAATTATACTATTGAATACGGGGAATTTCAAGAGATTTCAAGGAGACGCAGTACAATTACAATACAATAATTTACTGTCCACTGGCAGAAATTTTCTGAACTGATGATACAGTTCTGACTGCAGATTTTGCCAATGATTCGCTTGAAAATTTTCTTTTCTGTGATATACTGTAAGTTCCTGAATTTTTAATAAAACTCCGAAAGTTTTCCTTTCCAGCAGCAAAATATGACAGCCAGGTAAGACAAAACAAGATGAGACACAATCACACAAAGGAAGAGAAAACCATGTTAGGAAAAACACATATGGCAGTTGGAGTTGCCGCATCCATGCTGCTTTTTCAACCAAATACATTACCAGAACTAATTTTTGGAGCCGGGGCAGCGGCAATCGGTTCCGTAATCAGTGATATCGACTGCGGTTCCTCGGAAAGCAGCCGCAGAGCAGACAAAATTATATTTGCAGCAGAAACGATCGTGATCGGAATTGCTGCTGTCGAAGCGCACTGGCATATCGGTCTCTATCAGAAGCTTATGAGCAACAGTTCTGTCAGCCGCATCATCTTAGCATGTGCTGCATTTCTTTCCATATGCGCCTATGGAAAGAAAACACCGCACCGTTCTTTTATGCATTCATTTCTGGCAGGCGGACTCCTTTCCAGTTCCGTAGCCGTATTTCTTCCAATGCTGGTACCTTACTTTGGAGCCGCATTTCTATCCCATCTGGCCCTGGATCTGCTAAACCACAAAGGAGAACAGCTTTTTTACCCTCACCGGAAACGGTTTAGTCTCGGAATCTGCACTGCGTCCGGACTGATCAATAAGGTATTTCTTCTTTGCGGCTCAGTCGTGTCGGCAGGGGTGATATTAAAGCTTTTGACTGGTATGGTGATTGCGGCGCACAGGTAGTGCTGTAAAGCCAGCTTCATTAGCAGTCGCCATTGACCAGCCCTTCTTATTGCTCAATGTCTCGTTATTTTCTTTTCATTTTTATGGTAGATTCTACGATATGGCACCACCAAGCCGGATTCATCAGAAACTGGTCTCTAAATTGACTTCTATCATTGATCAATACATTTCAGATCACCACGGCTCTTGTGAAGTCTATCCTGCTCCATTTGCTGTCAATCTCGACGCTGATGACAAAGATTGGGTGGAACCGGATATTTCTGTGATCTGCGATCCGAACAAGCTGACTGATCGCGGATGTTCCGGAGCTCCAGTGATCTACTCCTTTACACAGGATATTCCGGTCGAAATCTATCCGGGACTGACAATCAAAATCAATGATTTACTGTAACTGCGTGAAATTTCTGTAGACACCACGTAGACATGATCAAATTTATACTCGCTTTTTCTTGTTTTTCACTAGGCGCGTTAAGAAAAGGGACTTTCAGAGCAATCTCTGAAAGTCCCTTTTCACTTTATTTTAAGCCATTTTCAATTAGAATTTACCAGCGGTAGCTGCTTCCTCGATGGCAACTGCAACAGCAACGGTCATGCCGACCATCGGGTTGTTACCAGCGCCGATCAGACCCATCATCTCAACGTGAGCAGGCACGGAAGAAGAACCTGCGAACTGTGCATCGGAATGCATACGGCCAAGGGTATCAGTCATACCGTAGGAAGCCGGGCCTGCTGCCATGTTGTCCGGATGCAGGGTACGTCCGGTACCACCACCAGAAGCTACGGAGAAGTACTTCTTGCCTGCTTCCAGTCTCTCCTTCTTGTAGGTACCTGCTACCGGATGCTGGAAACGGGTCGGGTTGGTAGAGTTACCGGTGATGGAAACGTCTACGTTCTCTTTCCACATGATTGCAACACCTTCCGGAACGCTGTTTGCGCCGTAGCAGTTTACTTTTGCACGAAGACCTTCGGAGTAGGATTTACGGAATACTTCCTTAACCTCGTTGGTGTATGGGTTGTACTCAGTCTCGATGTAGGTGAAGCCGTTGATACGTGCGATGATCTGAGCTGCATCTTTTCCAAGACCGTTTAAGATAACGCGAAGCGGTTTCTGACGAACTTTATTTGCTTTCTCAGCAATACCGATTGCACCCTCTGCTGCTGCGAAGGACTCGTGGCCTGCCAGGAATGCGAAGCACTCGGTCTCCTCTTCCAGAAGCATCTTGCCCAGGTTACCATGGCCAAGACCTACTTTACGGGTATCTGCAACGGAACCCGGGATACAGAATGCCTGAAGGCCCTCGCCGATTGCTGCTGCTGCCTCAGATGCTTTTCTGCATCCTTTCTTGATTGCGATTGCTGCGCCTACGGTGTAAGCCCATTTTGCGTTCTCGAAGCAGATTGGCTGAATGCCCTCGATCATTTTGTATACGTCAAGACCTGCGTCTTTGGTGATCTTCTCTGCCTCTTCAATGGAAGCGATGCCATAGCTGTTTAATGCTTCATTGATCTGTTTGATACGTCTCTCATATGATTCAAATAATGCCATGATTATAGTCCTCCTTCTTTACGCCTGTCTCGGGTCGATGATCTTAACTGCATCAGCAACACGACCATACTGACCTTTTGCCTTTTCCCAAGCGGTGTTCGGATCGTCACCTTTCTTGATGAAGTCAGTCATCTTGCCAAGGCTTACGAACTGATAACCAATGATCTGATCGTCTGCATCCAGAGCGATACCGGTTACATAGCCCTCAGCCATCTCCAGGTAACGAGGACCTTTCTTTAAGGTTCCGTACATGGTACCAACCTGGGAACGAAGACCTTTACCTAAGTCCTCCAGGCCAGCGCCGATCGGCAGACCATCCTCAGAGAATGCACTCTGGGTTCTGCCGTATGCGATCTGTAAGAACAGCTCTCTCATAGCGGTGTTGATTGCGTCACATACCAGGTCGGTGTTCAGAGCTTCCAGAACAGTTAAGCCAGGAAGAATCTCAGCTGCCATTGCAGCGGAGTGGGTCATACCGGAGCATCCGATGGTCTCTACCAAAGCCTCCTGGATAATACCCTCTTTTACGTTCAGGGTCAGCTTGCAGGCACCCTGCTGCGGAGCACACCAGCCCACACCATGGGTCAAACCGGAAATATCGGAAACCTGTTTGGACTGTACCCATTTTGCTTCTTCCGGGATCGGAGCAGCGCCATGATGAACGCCCTGTGCAACTGTGCACATCTCTTCTACTTCATGTGAATAAATCATGTTAAAACTCCTTTCAACTATGTAATGTCCTGAAAGTACGTGCTAGACGATGTTTCCAAAAATCTGCTGCTGCCCTGTACCCGGCAGCTCTGTGAGATTGTCAAAAACATCACACCATACTTGATGATATTTTCTCATAAAAGTGACAAATAGTCCAGTATTTTTTTGTAGAAATTTGATGAGAGAATCACCCAACTTTTATCCAGTCTGCCATTTTTTTGCAGAATACATGCAAAGCGTTCCCATCTCCGCACAAAAAGGGCATGGAAAAAACAATTTTTTCACATGCCCCTGTCTTTGCTATCCTATACGCCACAGAATTTCTATTTTTATTTGTTGCTTAAATACTCGTGAATGCCCTTTGCACCGTGCTTTCCTGCTTCCATAGCCAGGATTACGGTTGCTGCGCCGGTTACAGCATCGCCGCCTGCGAATACACCCTCACGGGAGGTCTGTCCGTTTGCAGCTTCCGCCACGATACATTTACGCTTGTTGATCTCAAGTCCTTCGGTGGTGGAGGAAATGAGCGGGTTCGGGGAGGTACCAAGAGACATGATGACGGTATCAACGTCCATCACATACTCGGAACCCGGGATTTCTACCGGGCGGCGTCTTCCGGATGCATCTGGCTCGCCAAGCTCCATTTTCACAACCTTGATGCCCTTTACCCAGTCGTTCTCATCGGTCAGAATCTCTACCGGGTTGGTCAGCAGGTCGAAAATAACGCCCTCTTCTTTTGCATGGTGTACTTCCTCTACACGCGCCGGAAGCTCTGCCTCGCTGCGGCGGTATACGATATGTACCTCAGCGCCGAGACGCAGTGCGGTTCTTGCAGCATCCATGGCTACGTTTCCGCCGCCGACAACGGCTACTTTCTTGCCTGCAACGATCGGGGTATCATAATCCTCACGGAATGCTTTCATCAGGTTGTTTCTGGTTAAGTACTCATTTGCGGAGAATACGCCGTTTGCGTTCTCGCCTGGGATACCCATGAATTTCGGAAGACCTGCACCAGAACCAATGAAGACTGCCTCAAAGCCCTCTTCATCCATCAGCTCGTCGATGGTAACGGACTTACCGATGATGACATCAGTCTCGATCTTAACGCCCAGCTTCTTTACGTTTTCAATCTCAGAGCGGACAACCGTCTCTTTCGGGAGACGGAACTCCGGAATACCATAGGTCAATACTCCGCCCGGCTCATGAAGTGCCTCGAAGATCGTAACATCATAGCCAAGCTTTGCCAGATCCCCTGCACAGGTCAGACCTGCAGGACCGGAGCCAACAACTGCAACCTTCTTGCCGTTCTTTACGTCAGATGCTTTCGGAACGAAGCCGTTCTCTCTGGACCAGTCTGCCACGAAACGCTCCAGCTTACCGATGGAGATCGGCTCGCCCTTGATGCCGCGGATGCACTGTCCCTCACACTGGCTTTCCTGCGGGCATACACGGCCGCAGACTGCCGGAAGTGCAGAAGACTCAGCGATGACATTCGCTGCAGCCTCGAAGTTTCCAGCCTCTACTTCTTTGATGAATCCAGGAATGTTGATGGAAACCGGGCAGCCGCCCATGCACTTTGCGTTGTTCTTACACTTTAAGCATCTGGAAGCTTCTTCCATCGCCTCTTCTTTGTTATATCCATAGCACACTTCCTCAAAGTTGGTAGCGCGCACTTTTGCGTCCTGCTCTCTGACAGGAGTTTTCTTTAATACGTCCATTTCTTATCCTCCGATCGCAGACAGCTTTTTGCTGCCTTGCCTAATGAATCCGAATCTGCTTTGGCCTGTCCGCAGCTGTTTGCAGACTTTTTCGTCACTGTTTGCGCAACGCGTGAACAGTATCTTATTCCGGCTTTCAGCGTTTTTCTATTAGCCGTTGCACTGTCCGCAGCCGCCATGATGGGTGTCACCCTCGACAGCCTTTAACATCGCTCTGCCCTCTTCGGTCTTGTACATCTGCTGACGCTTCATCGCCTCGTCAAAGTTCACGAGATGACCGTCAAACTCCGGTCCGTCTACACATGCGAACTTCACCTCATCACCTACGGTTAAGCGGCATGCTCCGCACATACCGGTTCCGTCTACCATGATCGGGTTCATGCTGACGATGGTCGGGATATTCAGTTCTTTGGTCAGTTTGCATACGAATTTCATCATGATCATCGGTCCGATGGCTACGCATACATCGTACTGCTTGCCCTGGTTCTCTACCAGGTCTTTGATCACTTCGGTTACCATGCCCTTGCGCACATAGGAACCGTCATCGGTGGTAATGTAAAGATTTCCAGCCTGCTCCTTCATCATGTCTTCCAGGATCAGAAGATCTTTGTTCTTTGCACCTACGATTACATCGACATCGATGCCGTGCTGCTTCATCCACTTTACCTGCGGATAAACCGGTGCGGTACCAACGCCGCCTGCAACGAATAAGTATTTGCGTTTCTTTACCTCTTCCAAATCTTCCTTGACAAACTCAGACGGCTGACCAAGCGGTCCGACAAAGTCCTGGAATGCATCGCCTGCTTTTAACTCAGACATTTTTAAGGTAGATGCACCTACGATCTGGAACACGATGGTAACGGTGCCCTTCTCGCGGTCGAAATCGCAAATGGTAAGCGGGATACGCTCTCCCTTCTCATCCATTTTTACAATGACAAATTCTCCCGGCTGACAGGATCTTGCCACTCTCGGAGCTTCCACATCCATCAGGAAAATCTTCTCCGCAAGCTTTTCTGCTTTTAAAATCTTATACATTTCCTTCCTCCTGTTTTGCAATCTGCAAATTCTGTATGCCATCCATGAATATAACTTATTTTCAGACGTGCTAAAAGTATTTTAGCACGTCTGGTTTTGAATAGCAATACATTATTGTTAATAACATAACATATATTATACAGATTTATTTCCTTTTGTACAGTCGATATTCGTAACAAAGGTCAAAATATGTCTGTTCGTCGCTCTCCTCCGCCAGTTCCCACGAATTATCCTGATCTAAGTTCGGGAAGTGCGTGTCTGCCGCATAAGCAAAGTCAATCCAGGTGATCTGCGCTTCCTCGCAAAAAGGCAGGAACTGACGGTAAATGCTTTCTCCACCGATGATATAAACATCGTCAGAATGATACGCTGTAAGCAGGTCCTGCACTTCCTCAAGGCTATGACAGACCGTTGCCCCTTTTACCTGATATGCCGGATCTGTGCTCAGCACAATGTTGGTCCGGCCATAAAGCGGCTGTCCGCCAGGCAGGCTTTCCAGGGTTTTGCGCCCCATCACGATGACCTTTCCGAGTGTCTGATCCCGGAACATTTTCTGATCCTGGGGAATGGATACAAGGAGCTGCCCCTTATTTCCGATCGCCCAGTTTTTATCTACCGCTGCAATCAGTTTCACTTAAGCCTCCTCTTCCTCTGCCAGGATCAGTTCTTTTGCGTAAGGCAGTGTCCTGATCCAGTCACAGAAGGTGTGCCATTCATCCAGTTTATGGTTCTTTCTGGCAAAATAAATGTTGATCAGTGTCTCATAGTTTAAAGTGCAGGTCCGCATCTGGTTATAGCTGGACGGCAGAAGCTGGATCATATCATACCAGTACGCCTTGTCCTTTGTTTCCACATACTTTAAACGGATGGTTTCCAGATGATCCACGATGGTCTGCATATAGGCTTCACTCTCCGGTGTCAGATGATCGTGGCTGAAATCATCCAGTTCGAATGGCTTGCTGTGGATCTTATGCATGGTGCTGGTCGAGTTTGCTACTGTGGCCACTTTATAAGTATCGTACTCTTTCCACCAGTACATCGGTGCCGTAATATCTACCGAAACGAACACCTGACGAATATATTTGCGATGGTCGCTTCCGGCACGGCGCAGACGCTTTGCCAAGCCCAGATCATTTGGTCCCAGCACATAATTTCCGTCTTCGTCATAGAAGCTGTCCATCCGATCCCAGCTGTTCATGGGATTGCGTGCCCCACGCATGGCATTTTCCAGATTCATGACGCTGGTACGTTCTAATTTAATCATTCTCTATTCCTTCCTTATGGTTTCAACTCAATCGTTCTTGATTATAACAAAGCTGGGATTTCTCGTCAACATCTGCCAGTTCCCGGCTGTTATTTGCCGGGCAGCGGATCACGTCTTCCAGATGAACCAGAAGGATCCTCTTACCACCCACATCTCCCGTCAGCTTTAACAATTCATTCCGGTACTCCGGTGCAAACAAGACCGGATTTCCGTCTTGTTCTTGCCACGTCACACAGGCAATGCCTTTTCTGTTTTTGCGAAACGCGGATACCAGCCCCTTTATCGTTTCCCCTGTCAGCCACGGCTGGTCGCAGACCGAGAAACAGACTGCATAATGTTCCGGAATCTGCTCCAGCGCAAGATGGATGGAATGCGAAATTCCAAGAATGCTTTCGGTATTTTTCACTGCCTCAAACCCGTCCTGTTTCAGATCTTGTAAAATTTCATCATACTGGCTGACTACGATTTTCTTTGCAAAACAGTCTGGCGTGACCATATTTACCTCGTCTGCCACATGACGGTACATCGGCTTATCTCCCACCATGGTAAGAAGCTTGTTGTCTCCATCCCCAAATCTCCGGCTGTCTCCTGCGGCAAGCAGCACCATGGCAACCGGCATATGCGCATAAGGCTGATACTGATGGTTCAAAATTGCCTCCAGCACACCGCCTCCGATTGCGGAGGCTTTGTCGGACACGGTAAAGCAATGCTTCACTTCACACCGCGGATCGACATCGCCAGATTTCATACCGGTCGTCACGTTCACTCCCTCATGCAATAATCCTCGTACCACACCGTCGATCTGAACCTTTACCGGTGTTTCATCCACATATCCGACAATGTCTCCAGCTTTCACTTCTGCGCCAATTTCGACGCATCCACGGAATGTTCCGTCTGCAGGTGCTTTGATCAGACGCTCCAGCCCGTATCCGCCGATCAGGCCCGGAATCCCGGTATTGGGAATGGCACTGCCAGACCAGATGCACCGCCCCAGGTAGTGCCCGCGCTTCGTCTCTACGACGCAGTGACAGTCCTCTCCGGCCGTAAATCCAGGACCTACTCCGATCACAAATGGTGCATCTGTCATGTGCGTTCCAAGATTTCGCTTTGCCAGAATGGCATCGACCAGCACATCCGGCTGAAACTCCCGGATACAGTCTGCATGCTCATCTACCATGACTGCGATATTTCCATTCCCGATTTCTTTTTCTGCCATGTCCACCGAATCACACAGCACTCCGGTGACATCTTCCACCTGCATCCGTCCCAGATACACAGCCGGAGAAAAAGCGACTGTGCGGCGCACCGTTGTCGGCACGGCAATCTCGGTCATAAGGATCTGGAATCCGGCACGGTAAAGGCGCAGCGCAATGCCGCTGGCCAGATCGCCGGAACCTTTGATCAGAACCCTCCTCATGCCTGCAGTTCTCGTCGTTTCTGCAGCCGTTTCTGTTTTTTTCATTGTATTCATCTTATTTCCTTCTCCTTGTATGATTCTTTCAAATTTGTGCAGGTCATGCACAGCCCCTCATAACACCTGTTTTTATTCTTCTTGCGCCATCCGTGTTGTCCGAATGCAGACTCTCTGCAGATTTTCCGGCAAAACAGCAACAATGGATTCGGAAAGCTTTTTCTCCGCTTCACCATCGGACTGGTTCAACAGGATTCGGTAATACCTGCCATCCAGACCTTTTCGGCTTCCACGCTCATCCATGAAAACCAGGGCGATATCTTCTGCTGTCACAATATCGGTTTCCTTTCGCTTCAGCCATGCTCCATGGGAAGCAAAACGGAAGCAGACATCCGCAAACGTTTTGCCTCCTGCTTTCAATCCGGCACATGCCACAACCATACCTGTCTGCGGGATCAAAACCGGCTCCGTTTCCGATGGAATTTTAAATGGCAGCCGCTTGGAACCATCTGCCTCGATCAGGATCACAGCAAAATGACTCAACAGACGTTTCATCACAGACTCATCTCCCAGGTCCTCTGGCATGGTAAGCTTTTCCTCCATTCCCGGTCCCTGCGCCTGTTTTCCCGCAACCAGGATTTTACCAACTGCTGCATGATTTTCTGATTCATGCCGTGTCATTTCTGTTTTTTTCAATTCCGACTCTGCGTCTGCTCCCAAATACCCAGATTTTTCCCCAGGAAGATCTGCAAGTTTTGAAACTACTTCCACTTTATACCGTTCCGGCTTGAAAATATGGGTACTGGTCGTGACCAGAACCCGCGCACCATTTGCTGCAAGTTCCCTTGCCAGATCATACATGGTGCTGGTCTTTCCGCCTGCCCCAACAAAAGAAATGACCCGCGGCATTGTTTCCCATTCTGAAAACCCAAATGCCGAAAGCAGGTTTTCCGTTTTTCTGAATTTTCCTGTTTCTGGCTCCCAGCGCTCTGCCATGACAGTATCTGCCATCTGGTCTGCCATCTGTTTTTGCTCCATTCTTGTTCTTTCTCCCCCAACGTGCTATACTAAATCCTGTTATGAAACGATTATATCATTTTCACGCTCTTTCAGACAGGACATATGACCGGATTTTATGTTTCTGCGGTCTTTTTCTTCTTCTGACAGAAGCGTACAAACAACTCTTTTTGTATTTTATGATTGATCACAGACATTACGACTGGTGGTATTTTCCCTTCCAGCTCTGCAGTCTGCCTATGTATCTGTGCCTGGTTTTGCCTTTTTTGAAAAAAGGGCCGAAAAAAACAGCCATCTGCACCTTTCTGCAGGATTTTAACCTGCTTGGCGGACTGGCTGCTTTAATCGTGTCAGAAGGTTTTCGCGGCATCCACTGGACCCTGACGCTGCACGGCTACGTATGGCATCTTCTTTTAGTATGCATCGGTATTTTTGTTTTTATCATTGGCCGCTCTGATTTAAGCTGGAAAGGATATGCCCGGACACTTCCGATCTTCTTTGCAAGCTGTGTGCTTGCTTTTTTGATCAATATTCTGGCTCCGGGTCATGGACAGGCCGATATGTTCTACATTTCTCCGTATTATCCCAGCACTCAGCCGATTTTTCATGAGATTGCTTTGCATATCGGCATTCTGCCTGCCAATTTTCTTTACCTGGTCACGATCTGCATCGGCGCTGCCTTACTGCACCTGATATTTCGCAGATTATCTCATTGGTTTCTGTCAAGAGCAGCCGGCGAGTAACTGGTCCTATGCTTACTGATTTTTTCGCTTTGCCGCCATCCTTCTGCGAATTACGATATAACAGATAATATGTGCGGTAAATGTGATGATCCAGCTGACCGGATACGAGATATAGAGTGTTGTCAGTGTCCGGTGCATGGCAAATATCGTAAAGATCCAGAACACCCGAAACAGGCAGGCACCGGTCAGCGACACAAACATAGGAATCACGGAATAACCGAGCCCTCTTAAACCGCCTACCATCGTATCCATGATTCCACACAGGAAATAAGTTCCGTTGATGATCCGCATGCGCATCATTCCATAAGAAATCACTTCCGGATCTGAGGAATAAATCTGCAGAAGTTTCGGTCCGATCATTACGGCTCCTCCGCCCATTACCACTCCTACCACGATCACTACCCCAAGGCAATACAACAGGATTTTTGTCACGCGTTTCATCTTTCCGGCACCATAGTTCTGACTGGTGAAACTAAGCGCAGTCTGGTAAACCGCATTCATGGCATTGTATACAAAGCCTTCTACATTTGCCGATGCAGTGCTTCCTGCCATCGCAATGGAACCAAACGAATTGATCGAAGACTGAATAAGTACATTCGATACGGAAAAAATTGCACCCTGGAAGCCAGCGGGCAGCCCGATCTTCATGATCAGTTTTACTTTCGATTCGGTCAGTTTCATTTTGCTGCGCGAAAGACGGTATGCAGCATCCGAATGCGCCAGGCACCGCACGATCAGCACTGCAGAAATACATTCTGAAACAACGGTTGCTGTCGCAACTCCTGCCACGCCCATCGATAAGGCAATCACAAAAAAGAGATTTAAAACCACATTGACCGCGCCTGCAAACAACAGAAAATAAAGCGGTCTTTTTGTATCCCCCACTGCCCTTAAAATCGCACTGCCAAAGTTATAGACCAGATTTGCCGGCATACCGATAAAATAAATCTTTAAATACAGGGCTGCAAGCATAAGCACATCGTCCGGTGTTCCCATCAGTGTCAGCATCGGACCAGAAAAGCACACCCCAACAAAAATCAGCAGGATTCCGCCTGCCAGGGCAATCATCATAGCCGTATGTACGGTTTCCTCCAGATCTTTGAACTTTTGTGCTCCGGAATACTGGGCCACCAACACATTGGCACCTATGGAAAGCCCTACAAACACATTGATCAGCAGATTGATCAGCGCTGTTGTCGAACCAACTGCTGCCAGAGACTCCCTTCCTGCAAAATGTCCCACCACAATAATATCTGCCGCATTGAACAACAGCTGCAGGATACCGGAAAGGATCAGCGGCACCGCAAATGTGATGATCTTTGGGAAAAGCGATCCGCTGCACATATCCATTTCATAGGTTTTCCCCGTCTTTTTTGCTTCCTCTTCCATCATTCTTCTCCAATTTTCTCATACAAACGGCATATACGCCACAGATGCCGCCTCAATATACAATATTGCAAATCCGTTTTACAGGTAACGGTAAATCAAAAGTGCGATCACTACACCAATGATACTGGCCATCGTAATGCGGATCGTCAGTCCAAAGGTAATCACCAGCACCCCGAGATTTAAAACCAACGGTGTATCCAACCCAAAGGATTGTCCGAAATTCATCCAGGAAAGCAGGCTGATGGACTTGGTTGCTTCCCCTAAAAAGCCACCAAGTACAATGCCAGCCAAAAGCAGCAAAAGTAAAATCCAGAAATTTTTGTTTTTCATTGTATGTCCCCCTTTATCCTATGTTCCAGGCAATCACGATCACATCTGTTTGCGCACGATCATATACTCATCTCCAAGGCGGTAATACGGGCAGTCATAAAACTTATCCTCCATAAAACGTGCCATCTCATCTTCGTCCAGATTCACCTCGCACACGTAACACTCGTAATCTTCATCATACTCATAATACATACAGCTTTCGCAGCTTCCCTGCTGTTTCTTTTTTTTCATATTTGTTTATTCCTTTCCCACTGGCTTTCCAGAATAACCTGCAAAACTTTTTTCCATGCGTTTTGTTACACTGCGGTTGCACCACAATGACAAAATGCTTCCTACGCTCCATCCAAACGGCCAGGAAAGCCATACCCCTGTTACGCCAAGGAAGGAGGCAAATACGAACGAAAGGACTACCCGGAGGATCAGATCTGAAAACGTAGCCAGCATAAACTCTTTCATAGCGCCTGCCCCGCGGAGCATACCATCTGATGCCAGTTTTAAAGCAATCACCAGATAAAACGGTGATACGATCCGCAAAAACTGAATACCGGTTTCCATGGCCACTGCGCTGTCTTCCTGCATAAACAGAGACATCATCAGACGCCCAAAACCAAAGAACGCAACAATAAACGGAACCGCCAGAAGAAGTCCCATTCTGACACCGCCGCGCATGCCCTGTTTCACACGGTCAACCTTGCCCGCTCCAATATTCTGGGCAGTAAAACTGGAAATGCCATTTCCAAGCGTCGTAAAACTGGTGATGGTAAAGGTGTTTAACTTAATTGCCGCGGAATAACCGGCAATGACAGAAGAACCAAAGGAATTGATCAGTCCCTGCACAAAGATATTTCCAACGGACACAAAGCTCTGCTGCAGGATACTCGGAACCGCAATCCGGGCAATCCGCTTTAACATATCAGCAGAAAAGTAAGCTGCCTTCTTTTCGGTCTGAATCTGTTTCAGTCTGGCTGCCATCGTAAACAGCGCAAGAACACAGGCAATCCCCTGCGCAATAAAAGTTGCCCACGCCACACCGGCTACGCCCCAGTGCAGGCCGGCTACAAACCAGTAATCCAGAACAATGTTTCCAAGAGAGGATCCAATCAGAAAATAAAGCGGAGTTTTGGAATCTCCCAGGGAAGTAAAGATGCCAGTTGCCACGTTGTACAAAAACAAAAATGCAAAACCGCCAATATAAATCCGCAGATACAGATCACCAAGGCTGAAAATGTTTTCCGGCGTCTGGATCATGCGCATCAGTGCACGGCTACCAAGAAGTCCCAATACCGTCAGAACGACAGAAAGCACGGTAGCAGAAATCAGGGTTGTATATACCGATGTTTTCATCTGCTCATACCGCTTTGCTCCGAAAAACTGGGATATAACTACGGAACATCCAATGTTGCTGCCTACTGCGATCGCCATAAAGATCATGGTGATCGGATAAGAAGCCCCAACTGCCGCCAGCGCATCCTCACCGGCAAAACGGCCTGCGATCACACTGTCCGCGATATTGTAGAGCTGCTGAAAAATCACACTGATAAACATGGGAATCGTAAAACGCCATAGCAGACTTTGTGGATTCCCTTCTGTCAGATCTTTCATCATAATTCAAGTTCCTCACATTCTTTAGAATCTTTTGCGGCATATCTTCGCTGTACAGACAGATTTCCGCATCCTAAAAATGCTACCACTTTTTTCTAAATTATGCAATCCGGATTTTTCCCATTTATCATCCTCGTTTCAAATCCATAACGGTACGCGCATGCATGCTAAACATTTGTTCCCATGTCTAACAGAGAATTGCCTGCTGCAGGGTCAGGGAATAGATCCACTTTTCCCCCACGGTTTTCCCGGTCATCTGGGTTAGCGCACGTTCGTAATAATCCAGCTGACGCTTATAATGGTCCAGAAGGATTTTTTGGCTTCTTGTGTGATCTGTCTTGTAATCAACCAGGACCAGCCTGCCGTCTTCCTCAAAATAAGCATCTATGATTCCCTGGATCACCACAAGTTCATCGCTGTCTACCGGTCCGATCTCCCGTGCAGGAACTCCCATAACAAACTGCTGCTCCTTGTGAAGGGTACCTTCTGCCTGCGCTTTCGCCATGCGCTTTCCTGTTTCCGACTGCAAAAATCTCCAGATCACCGAACCATCAATCCGATTTCTGTTTTCCTGTGTATACTGTTTTTCCGACACAAACCGGTCAAGCCAGGTTTCTACATCCGTCAGACTGCTGATCTTATCGAACGGAAGCAGTTCCAGGGCCCGGTGGTATGCGGTTCCGCGCGATGCCCCGTCTGCAGCTGTTTCCTGTTCTTTTCGTATTTTCTGTTCTGTAGGAGTCCCTGTAGTCCACTGTTCCCCGTCATTTTCTCTGTCTGGTTTTCCAGATTCACAAAAATCGCCCTCATCCCACAGGCAAGCAGGGGTAAAAAGCTGCTCTGTCTCCTCTTCATCCGTCATCTGCCCCATTTTTTTGAGTTCTGACACAGACATCTTCACATGAAGCTTCACATCTGCGGCATACGGGTATGAAAATTCCAAATGCGATCCGAGACGTCTGCCAAAACCTGCGTCGTAGGTTTGTTCCAGATCCAGTTCCAAAAGCTGCTGCTTTGCGTCTTTTTTCAGAATCTGCTGTTTCAGTTCTTCTCCAATGAATTCGGAAAGAGGAACTTCTTTCACATTGATTCTGAGGCCATTTCCATAGCGCCCAGTACACATCAGGATCCAGTCCAGATATGACCCGGCCCCGGAAAGAATGGTATAGGGAATTTGTCCATCAGCCAGTGGTACCTGACCATATTTTTCCAGTGTTTTTTCCAGGTACCGGTCCGTACCTGTCATGATCAGCTGTTCTTTTGCGCGGGTCATCGCTACATAAAGAACGCGCAGTTCTTCCCCGAGGCTGTCTAATTCCATTTTTCTGCGCAGGACATTTTTCTTGATGGTATGTGTTTTTACCCGGTTCTCGACATCCAGATAATCTGCCGCGATTCCAAGTTCCGGGTCAATCAGTACTTTTCCGTATACATCCTGCCGGTTAAATTTCTTTCCCATTCCCGCAAGAAATACAACTGGAAATTCCAGTCCCTTGCTTTTGTGAATGCTCATGATCCGGACGGTATTGTCTTCTTCTCCCATCGTGGAAGCTTCCCCGAAATCTGAATTATATTTCTTTAAGTTTTCAATATAACGGATAAAATGGAACAGACCTTTATAGCTCGTTTTCTCATATTCCGCTGCCTTTTCTACCAGCATGTCCAGATTGGCGCATCTGGTCGTTCCTGCAGGCATCGCCGATACATAATCGTAATATCCGGTTTCCTCATAAATCTGATAGATCAGTTCATGGATTGGAAGATAGGATGCCAGGAAACGGAAGCGCTCCAGTTTTTCAAAAAATGTGGTCAGATTTTCCCACCGGATGGCTGCAGCATAAATGCCGCGGTCTTCCCCCTTATCGGCACTGTTTTGATATGCTGCCATCATTTGGGCAAGTTCTTCATCTCCCATTCCCACAACCGGGGATTTTAATACAGCTGCCAGTGGAATGTCCTGCATGGGGTTGTCGATCACGGCCAGCAAACTGAGTACGGTCTCCACTTCCAGCGTATTAAAATAGCCCATGCGGGATTCCGCGTACGCCGGGATGCCTTCATTCATCAGAACCTGCAAAAACGTTTCCGTCCATCCGGTCGTACTGCGCAGCAAAATTACGATATCGCGGTACTGCGCCGTGCGGTAACCGCCATTTCCGGACAATTTTTTATCCCATACAAGAAGACCATGCTCCGGGTCTGTCATTTCCCGGATTTTTGAGGCAATCAGTTTTGCCTCCAGTTCCTTTGCCGTATAATCCGCTGCCTCCTCATCCAGCTCCAACAGAGCTTCTGAGCCTGTATTGATCATAAGCAGTTCCGGAATGGTTCCGATCCGTTGTGGTTCGTCTGCTTCTGCAAAAACAACACCGGGGTTTAAGGCCGTTTCCTCCGTATAGCGGATGTTTCCCAGGTTTTGCGTCATGATCTTAAAAAAGATGTCATTGATTCCGGTAAGGACGGTTTCCCGGCTCCGGAAATTCTGATGCAGTTCAATTTTCTGGTCTGGTCCGTCTTCTTCCGGTTCCAGTGGATAGGCACTGTACTTTTCCAGAAACAGTTCCGGTCTTGCCAGGCGGAAACGGTAAATACTCTGCTTGACATCGCCAACCATAAAGACATTATGTTCGCCAAAACGCTCCCTGGAGACTGCCTTTAACAGTTCTTCCTGAACCAGGTTACTGTCCTGATATTCGTCCACCAGAACTTCCCGGTACTGCATGCTCAGTTCATTGGCTGCATCGGTATAAACCTTCTTTCCATCTTCGATTTGGATCAGGACTTTTAGTGCTTCATGCTCCAGATCATTGAAATCTACCAGGTTTTTATCCCGTTTTTTCTCCTGAAACCGCTTCGCAAACAGTTCTGCCAAATCCAGCAGCACACCAGTTGCTTCCCTGGTCCCATCCAGGTCCGCAAACATGAGCTTTAGCGGCGCAAAGCAGTATAACTCTTTCATCTTTTTCACGGCGGTTTTCACGCGGTCCCGGCATCCGGTAACATAAGCTTTTTTCTCCGGATCCACCTCCTTGCTGCGCACCGTAGCCAGACGTCCAAACGAAGCGCCGGAAAGGCTTTCATGCATTTCTGCAAATGTTTCCGTCTCAGAAAGCCGCTTCAAAAGTGCAATGTCTTCCGAAAATGCCGGTTCATAGGCGCATAAAAATTCATCTTCCAGACAAATGTCACGGGCATCTTCCATCTGAACCTTCAGTTCCAGAGCCTGACGTTTCAGATCGGCAATCAAAAATTCCATCCACCTGCCGGATTCTTCATCGGCCAGTTCTTTTCTGCAGTCTGCGATCCACTGTTCGGGATATGGATTACTCTGGGAAAAGTTATAAACCTGCATGATATAATCTTCAATCCCCGCATCGGTCTTTCCCTGCGCAAAGGTTTCTACAAACCGTTCAAACCGGCTGTCACCAGAAGCATAGGCATCCTCCAGAAGCGTTTCCATCACATCGGCGCGCATCAGAAGCAGTTCTCCCTCATCCCCAATCCGGAATGCCGGATCTAGATCCAGCAGATTAAAATGTTCCCGGATCACATTCAGACAAAAGCTGTCGATCGTGGTGATCTGAGCGTGATGAACCAGTGTCGCCTGCATCTGGAGATGCTCATTTTCCGGATGTTCTTTTAGTTTTTCATCGATTGCCGCTGCAATTCTCTCCCGCATCTCTGCTGCAGCCGCATTGGTGAAAGTCATAACCAGAAGTTCATCAATATCCGGCGGGTTTTCCCCTTCCGTCACCATGCGTATGATACGCTCTACCAGCACAGCCGTTTTTCCGCTCCCGGCCGCCGCGCTGACTAACAGGTTTCTGCCGCGACACTCTATAACCTGACTCTGCTCCCTGGTCCAGTTTACTCCTGCTCCCTGCATATTTCCTCCCAGATTTCTTCTGTTTTCCGATTTTTCCATTTATGAAATTCATAGCCGGATGTTTTCCGGTCAAAGCCGCATACCGCATGGTATGGACAATAATCACAGGCCGTTCTCTGCCCGTTCTTATAAGGTTCCACACCGATTTCTCCATCCAGGATTTCCCTCCCGGCTTCTTTTAGTTTCCGATGTACAAACTGACTCAGTCGTGCAAAACGTTTCCGATCTGCCACGGATGACTTGGATGTTTGAATTTCCCCATCCTTTAACACGACCGGAATCACATCCGACTCTTTCTGAATCGTATGATCCAGATGCTGCACGGCCTCCAGTTCGCTGTTCACCAGACCATTCATACGAAGCTTCTTTAAGATTTCCGCATCAATCTGTTCCGGATCCGGTTCTCCTTTTTTATCGACCAGCGGATCCGCAATATTATAATAGAGAATTCCCGCCGGAACAATTTCTTTTCCCGGATACCGTTTTTCTGCCAGCTCTGTCACCGCATCCATATAAACAACCAGCTGTAACTGCAAACCATAGTACAGCGCCAGAAGGTCAAAGGACGTACTGCCGGACTTATAGTCAATAATCTTGACATATACCTTTTCCCCGTCTTCACAGACATCCATGCGGTCGATCCGGCCACGGAGGTGAAGTGCCTCCTGGCTGGAAAGGGCGATCTTCATCGCCTTCAAATTATCAGCAGCGGAAAAGCTCACTTCAAATCCTGCCGGGACAAAATCGCCCTTCTGGATCTGCTGCTGCAGCGCCCACACCGTACGCCGGGTGATCTGTCCGACACGCCGGATCAGATATTCATTCCGGGCAGAACTTTTCAGAACCGTGTTTCCATAATTACCTGCAACCACAGACACACATTCTTCTACCAGCGCATCCCGCGTTTCATCACTCATGGTGTGCCAGTCATAGCCTCTTTCTTTTGCCTGGCAAAAACACAGATCAATGGATTCGTGGAACAACGTTCCGATGTCAGAGGAAGCCAGTTCATAACGCTTGCGTTCCAAAAGTTCCAGACCATATTTGAGGAAATGACCGTAGGCACAGGCCGCATATTGTTCCAGACGGGTCACACTGCCATTTAAAATCTCCCCATACAGAGCCTTTGCAACCGCATGGGATATTCCCTGTTTCTCATATACGAAAAATGCCGCATCCATGAGATGCTGCAAAGTTTCTTTATAAATTTCGGAACCCGCAAACCAGCGGTACAACTCCAGAAATTCAGAAAACGATGCTGTTCCATCCTGATCCTGTGCTTCCACATTCTGCTTTTCCAGTCGCTGCTCTTCCGAATTCTGTACTTCTTCGTTCTGCCCCGTCCCGCAAAACCTCCTGTCGCGGTACGCTGCCAGACCATCTGCCAGTTTTCGTTTTGCCTCCGCAACCGAATAAATTTCCTGGTCTTTGGCCGTCTCCTGATCTTCCCATAGCGCATCCGGGAACATGTTTCTCAGTTCTCCTACCAGAAATGAAGGGCGCCGGCTCTTTCCATCCGCACCCGTCCGCGACCAGGACACAACCAGCTGGTCCGACGGCTTTGTCATCATCAGATACAGATAAAATCTCTGCTGAAAACTCTCTTCTCTTGCAGTCGGCGCCAGTTCCATATGGTGCGCCCCCAAAAATTCGCGGTCCCGGTCCGAAAGCAGGCTTCCGCTTTCTTTTCTGGATGGAACAATTCCGTCATTCACACCGGCAAAAAACAATACCTTAATATGGGCCAGACGTGTTCTGGTAATGTCACCTACCACAACCCGGTCTGCGACTGCCGGGATCACGCCCACCTTCAGTTCTGCAAATCCTGCATCCAGAATCTCCAGATAGTCCTTCCGGCTCACGATTTCTTCTCCAAGCAGATCCGAAAGTCGCCTGAGCATATCGGTTACCAGTCCATAAACCTGACTGTATTCTTTCGCCAGCCGGTCTTCTCCAATCTTCGTAAAATACTCCTGATAACGTTTTAACTTTTCTTCTGCATGACAGTCTTCAAGAAGCTGAAGCACCGCTTCCGTCATGCCGGCAATACTGAGCTTTTCCTGACGGAATGTATCCTGCATCGAAAAAAGCGGCAGGAGTACCTGCTCTTTATATGCATTTAAATCCACAATATTCAATTCCCCGGAACCACGGTACGTCTGTTCCCAGGTTTCCCGGTACCGTTTTCCTCCCCGGATCCCCATCGCAAGAATATAGTTTTCCAGCCGGTCCATCCGCGTGCGGTCCTGACTTACCAGACCCGTACGAAGAAAGCGCATGACACTCTCATAAGAAAAATCCTGCCGTACTGCTTCCAGTGACGCGCGGATCAGCTCAACCAGACTGTTATCGAGAACGTTCTTTTTATCATCCAGGAAATGTGGAATCTGGTTTTGCATAAACTGGTGGGCAATCTCTTTTCCATATCCGGCAAGGTCGCCCGTGATCACGGCTATCTCACGGTAACGTGCCCTGCCTTCCTGCACCAGTTTCTGGATCTGATGCACGATCCGGCTGACTTCTCCCGATGGATTGGATGCCTGAAAAAACGAAAGGCTCCCGGCAGTCTGTCCAGAAGGGGTTTTGTCTTCTTTCTCCGGTCTGCATACAGAAGGTTCATACCGTTTTTCTTTCCCATACCGGAACAGATGCTCTTCCATCCAACCAAGCTCCGGACTTTTTGCAAAACGCCTTTTTTTTTGCTCTTTTAACACGATATCCGGCAGCTTGGAAATCTGATTTTTTTCCGCAAGTTCCGATAAGCGTACCGCCATCTGGCGGCTCATATAAAACAGATTCTGAATTCCAACATTTCCATAAACCGCTGCGTGCTCATCTGCAGTCACCGTTACAAATACCTGCTTTGCACACACCAGGAATAATTCCATGATACGGTACTGGACCGGGGTAAAACCGGTATAACCATCCAGCGCGATCACACTGTTTCGGATCAGTTTTGATTCCGGTAACAGTCGGCAAAACACATCCAGAACCTGTTCCGTGGTAATGTAATGCCCCTCAATATATTCCTGAAAGCTCTGCTCTACCAGTGCGAGGTCTTCCAGCTTCTGTCTTAAAAGCGGAGATTTTGCAGATGGTGCCATCTCACGCAAAGCATCCGGCGCAATTCCATACTGGTAAAACTCCGACAGCATGGACTTTAACTGTCCCACAAAACCAGATTTGTTTAACTGCCCGCCAAACAGGATCAGCTGCCGTTTCTGCGCCGCCGCAACTTTCCGAAGCACCATGGATTTTCCCATGTCATCCAGCACAGAAAGATTTTCGACTGCCAGTTCTTCAAAAATCCGGTAAGCCAGTCTTGCAAAACTGACAATATCTATATTCATGGTGCCATGGTTTGGATGTCTGGTCACAATATCCTTCTGTGTCTGCATGGTAAACTGCTCCGGCACGATCAGAAAGAACTGCTGCCCGGGATGCTCCATAGACATACGGATTATTTCATCATATAAATAGGTGGTTTTTCCGGATCCGGAACCGCCCAAAATCAACTGCAATGCCATGTTGTGTATCCTTTCCTGTTATAACAACTGTATTGTGCAGAAGTTCCGTTCAGAAATTTCCTGCCATATACCATAACGTTTCCTCCATTCTATCATAAAAGCGAATCTATGAGAATAGATTATACCAAACACTCCCGGAGGTCTCCCATGAGTTCCAAAACCAAAATCGTTGTCCTGCGAATGAAGGAAATCATCTACACTGCGATTTTCATTGGCCTCGGGATCCTTCTGATCCTGCTGCTCCTCGTCATGTTCCGCCCGAAAAAAGAAACTGCACCGGCATCTGCAAGTGCACCGTACATACCTGGTGTTTACACTTCTGCCCTTATACTCGGATCACAGGAAATCAATGTCGAAGTAGCTGTCGACAAAGACCAGATCACATCCATCACCATGATACCGTTAAGTGAGGCTGTCACAACCATGTATCCGCTGATGCAACCGTCCTTAAGCAATCTGACCAGCCAGATTCTGGAATCCCAGTCTTTGGAAAACCTGTCTTACCCGGAAGAAAACCGCTACACCTCCCAGGTTCTTTTAAATACCATAAAAAAGGCGCTGAAAAAAGCTGAGTGCAGAGACTGACCAGGAACCTGGTCTCTCTGTACTCAGCTTTTATACCCTTTCAGAAAACGCCAATGACACGTCCGCTGTTTTCTTTACCGGACTTTTATTCGTTTTTCGCGTCCGTATTTTCTTCTGCTTCGTTTTCCGCATTCGCTTCCGAAACTTCTGCTGTACTTTCTTCTGTCTTGCTTTCCGCATTCACTTCGCAAGCTTCTGCCGTACTTTCTTCCGCTTTGCTTTCTGCATTCACTTCGCAAGCTTCTGCCGCGCTTTCTTCCGTTTTGCTTTCTGCATGCGCTTCCGAAGTTTCTGCCATACTTCCTTCTGCCACGCTTTCTTCCGGCTCCGGAATTCCCTTGCACTTACGGAAAATCTGCATAAACTCTTTTCCAGTAATGGTTTCTTTCTCGATCAGGAATGCTGCGATCTGATCCAGTACTTCACGGTTTTCCAGAAGCAGCCGCTTGGCTTCTTCATAAGAATCTTTTAAGATCCGCATTACCTCATCATCGACTGCTGCAGCGGTTGCCTCGCCGCAGTCCATAACCGCACGGCCGGAAAGATAACGGTCCTGCTGTTTTGCGATTCCCATTAATCCAAATTTCTCGGACATTCCGTACTGGGTCACCATGGCACGCGCGATACTGGTTGCTTTCTCAATATCATTCGCGGCACCGGTTGTCACGGACTGGAATACGATTTCCTCTGCAGCACGGCCTGCCAGAAATACTACGATCTGCGCCTGCAGTTCTTTCTTGCTGTTTAAATACTTCTCTTCCTCCGGAACATTCAGCACATAGCCAAGTGCTCCCATGGTCCTCGGCACAATAGTGATCTTCTGTACCGGCTCTGCGTCTTTCTGCAAAGCACTGACCAGAGCATGACCAACTTCATGATAGGAAACAATACTCCGTTCCTCTTTGCTGAGTACCCGGTCTTTCTTTTCTTTTCCCACAAGGACAACTTCCACTGCCTCAAACAAATCTTTCTGGCATACCGCTGACCTGCCATTCTTGACTGCCAGAATTGCTGCCTCATTGATCATGTTCGCCAGATCAGAACCTACCGCACCCGCAGTTGCCAGTGCAATCGCATGCAGATCTACTGTTTCATCCAGCGCCACATTCTTGGCATGCACCTTTAAAATCTCCACACGGCCTTTCAAATCCGGGCGGTCCACAATGACACGGCGGTCAAAACGTCCCGGTCTTAAAAGCGCCGGATCCAGAACCTCCGGACGGTTGGTTGCCGCCAGAATCAGAAGTCCCTTCGAGGTATCCATACCATCCATCTCGGAAAGAAGCTGGTTTAAAGTCTGCTGCTGCTCCGACTCTCCGCCGCCGCTTCCGCCGCTTCGGCTCCGGCCGATAGAATCAATCTCATCGATAAAGATAATGCACGGGGAGTTCTGCTGAGCCTGTTTGAACAGGCTGCGGACACGGGACGCTCCGACACCAACATACATCTCCATAAAGTCAGAACCAGAAAGGAAGAAGAACGGAACTTCTGCCTCGCCCGCCACAGCTTTCGCCAATAAGGTTTTACCGGTTCCGGGAGGTCCCACAAGCAACGCACCTTTTGGCAGTTTCGCACCGATATGCGTATACTTGCCCGGATTGTGAAGAAAGTCGACCAGTTCCACCAGGGACTCTTTCGCCTCATCTTCTCCGGCTACATCCGCAAAAGTGACACCTGTTTCTTTCTGCATATACATTTTCGCGGTACTCTTTCCGACACCGCCCATACGCTTCATCATGAAATTCATCATGATGACGATCAGCACAAATGGAAGCACAAAACTAAGCAGAGATTCCATCATCGCCATGCTGTCCTGACGTTCCCTGCGGATTTCTACCCCACTTTCAAGCAACCGGTCTGCCAGTCTGTAATCCCGCTCAACTGGCACGGTATAAGTTTTTAAAATCGGATTGAACTGCTTGGAATCTTCCTTATACTGAATGTCAATCTGGGTGTTTTTGATCGTGACGGCTTTGACGTCTCCATGCTCCACTTCTGATATGAATTCGTCGTACGTGATTTCTTTCTGGCTCTTGTCTGCCATATACCCTCTCATAAAACCTGCGATCGCAAACGTAATAAAAGCCGCGATCAGGACAATGAGAAGCTGGTTTTTTGGAAATTTGCCATTACCGCCATTATTTCCGTTGTCGCCGTTTTGCGGCTGTTTATTCTGCTGATTATCCATAAACGGTCATTCTCCTGTTTCTTTATTTAAGCAATAAAATGCCATTTTGCATTTACGAACCATTATAAAGGTAGTTTTCACATAAATCAAGAAAACTCCACTTAAAAAAATAAAGTTTTACAAAAACACCTAGATTTTAAGATATTGACGTTGTATAATGATGAAGTTATTTTTTCGAGAAAGCGTTACACATTCCTCATAATCCCACATATATAAGGAGGTTTTACCATGCCAGTAAAGTATGTCTTCGTTACCGGCGGCGTTGTTTCCGGCCTCGGTAAAGGTATCACCGCAGCATCCTTAGGACGCCTGCTGAAAGCACGTGGTTACAAAGTAACCATGCAGAAATTCGATCCTTACATCAACATTGATCCGGGTACCATGAACCCGGTCCAGCACGGTGAAGTATTTGTCACCGATGACGGTGCTGAAACAGACCTGGACTTAGGTCATTATGAGCGTTTCATCGATGAAAGCCTCACCAAAAACTCGAACGTCACCACCGGTAAAGTATACTGGAGTGTTCTTCAGAAAGAGCGCCGCGGTGATTTCGGAGGAGGCACGGTTCAGGTAATTCCCCACATTACCAACGAGATCAAAAGCCGCTTCCACCGCAACTTCTCAACCACAGAAACAGAAATTGCCATCATCGAGGTCGGCGGTACCGTCGGAGATATTGAAAGCCAACCGTTTTTGGAAGCAATCCGTCAGTTCCAGCATGAGGTTGGTCATGAAAATGCCATTCTGATCCACGTTACCCTCATTCCTTATTTAAAAGCTTCCGGTGAATTAAAGACCAAGCCGACCCAGGCCAGTGTCAAAGATCTGCAGGCCATGGGAATCTGGCCGGACATTCTGGTATGCCGCAGCGAGCATCCGCTTGACGACAGTCTGCGCAGCAAAATTGCCCTCTTCTGCAATGTACCGAAAACTCATGTGCTCCAGAACCTCGACGTGGAAGTGCTCTACGAAGCACCTCTTGCCATGGAAGAAGAACATCTGGCTGAAGTTGCCTGCCAGTGCTTAAATCTGCCATGTCCAGAACCGGATCTGGCTGAGTGGCGTGCCATGATCGATGCCTGGAAGCACCCGGAAAAGGAAGTTACGGTTGCCCTGGTCGGCAAATATATCCAGCTTCACGATGCCTACATTTCCGTTGTGGAATCCTTAAAACACGGCGGCGTGGCAAATCGTACCAGTGTCAACATCAAATGGATCGACTCAGAGACCGTCACACCGGAAAATGTAGACGAACTTCTTGGTGATGTCAGCGGCATCCTGGTACCGGGCGGCTTTGGCTCCCGCGGTATCGAAGGAAAAATCCTTGCCATCAAATACGCACGCGAGCATCAGGTCCCATTCCTTGGTCTCTGCCTTGGCATGCAGCTTTCCATCGTGGAATTTGCCCGTGACGTGATCGGCTACACCGATGCGCACAGTGCAGAACTGGATCCTTCTACCGTTCATCCGGTCATCCACCTGATGCCGGATCAGGATGGCATCGAAGACATCGGCGGTACCTTACGTCTCGGTTCCTATCCGTGTGTTCTGAACAAAGACTCCAAAGCCTATGCACTCTATGGCACGGAAACCATTCACGAACGTCACCGGCATCGTTATGAAGTCAACAACGATTACCGCAACGTGCTCCAGGAACATGGCATGATGCTCTCCGGTATTTCCCCGGACGGCCGTATTGTCGAGATGATCGAACTTCCGGATCACCCATGGTTTGTAGCTACCCAGGCACACCCGGAGTTAAAATCCAGACCGAACCGCCCGCATCCGCTGTTCAAGGGCTTCATCGAAGCTTCCTTAAAGTATCAGGAAACACAGAACTAAATCTTATGCCGCAGAGGTCAGATCGGATCCCTGCGGCATTGTTTTGATTACAGGAATCGATACACAGCTCCACGGTATCTTACATTTTTCTGAAAAATACGGGAAAACACTTGAATCCATGTTTTCCCAAGGTTATACTGGCTTATGAAAAAGAATAAAATTACACAATAACCAAAGAAAGGACTTGTTGATTATGAAAATAAAGCGCTATGTAGCTGCAGCTATGGCTGCAGGTGTATTAAGTACCGTAAGTCTTGCTACCGGCATCACTGCTCTGGCTGCCACTGGCTGGGTGCAGAACGGAAATTCCTATGTATATTATGATGAGAACGGCACCTTACACAAAGGCTGGGTTCAGACCAACGACGGTTACTACTATATGGATCTTTCCACTGGTGTAATGACTACCGGTTTAAAAAAGATCAACGATAAATTATACTATTTCGGCTCCAACGGCATCATGCAGACTGGTCTGATCCATGATGCGGCATCTGACAAATACTATTATGGTCAGTCCGATGGTACGCTTGTCATCGGCTGGCTTAACTTAGACGGAAGCTATTATCATATGGAAGACGATGGTTCCCTTGGCACCGGTTGGAAAACCATCAGCGGATCCAAATATTACTTTGATCCGACTTCCGGAAAATGCGCACTGAATATCGCTATGCCGATCGATGGCAACTGGTTCCTGTTTGGTGAAGACGGTAAAATGCAGACCGGCTTCCACAATGTAAATGGTGCAACCTACTACTTTGATCCGGCTAACGGCGTTATGGTAGCAGGTACCACAAAGACCATCAGCGGTGTAAGCTATACCTTTAACGCAGACGGAACCTGCACCACTACTCTGTCCGGTATTCCGTCCCATACCACTGGAACTGAGAGCAGCAGCAATTCCCAGCAGAACCAGCAGGCTTCCCAGGAAAGCAATGCAGATGCAGAAAATGGCAAACAGAACGTAATTGTAGCTGGTTCTTCCAGAAACTAAGTTTTAAAATTTATCTGTCGTTTTTTCTATATTATAACAAAATCATCAGAGTCGCCACTGGCATCTCCGCGATATGCAATGCGAACAGAAAAAAGCACTGAATTTCCGATTTTCATCCAAAATTCAGTGCTTTTTTTGATTTGTTTTCTGATCTGTCATACCGCTGGCTGTCCAAATCCAATTGTTCCCAGCCACATTTCTTTTCACATAAAACCGCATAATTTCCCCCAAACAACGCATACTGTCCGCAAAGGAGATGATGTTCATGAAAGATGACGTATTACAAAATCTTGAAATCGTGCGAATCCGGGAACAGGACACTGACCGCCCTGACAAACATCCGGTACAGGATCCTTACGGGACCGATGACCCGGATGTTTTCGATGTCCGCGCTGCATCCGTCACAGACTGCACCGGCCTGATTCCGGCAGGAACCGATTCCCAGGATGTTCTCGAATCCTATGCGGAAGTGTACCATTATCCGGCAGATGCATTTCACGGTTAATAGGAGCCTTTTTTCAATAACTTTCTCAAATAGGAAAACGCAGCTTTTTCTCCGCGCAGTTTCAGGATCATAAGGATTTTTTCCAGTTCTGCCTTTGTCTGGGAGTGCATCGCACTGTCCAGATAAGGGCGTTCTCTCTGATAATATTCCCATGCAGACGCATCGGTGTAATCTTTTCCACGGTATACCTTGCATGCCGCAATGCGGTCCATAACCATCTCCACCAGATAATTTACCGGCATTTTAGCCCCGGCAATTCCCTGGCTGGTTTTGGAAAAATCAATCCAGTATTCAAAATGATGTTTGTTGCGGCCTTTATGATGAAGCCAGGCAGAAGAATATCCCTTTTCATCGCGCTCTGCGGCATTGGGACTGCGGTCTCCCTGGTAATAATGAACACCTGTGAGAAATTCCGCCGGACTGTACTTCGAAAGGTCGTGAAGCAGCCCCTGCTTAAAAAGACCTACTTTAAAACAATTCTCCATGACCAGCAGCTTATGCCGGGTGATCGTAAGAAAATGATGCCAGGCTTTATGCTTCATTTCGCGTTGCCTCCTAACTCTGTAACCCTTTTTATCTCCACACAATCGTTGTGCTTACCGTACTGCCTTTTCCAGCAATCCCTTCAGTTCGTCTACCGTTACCGGATAATGCTTATTGCAGAAATGACAGTTCATCTCAATGGTTTTTCCCTCATCGATCATTTCCTGAAGTTCTTTTTTTCCGATGCTGATCAGTGCCTTTTCGATGCGTTCCCTGGAACAGTTGCAGGCAAACTGGGTTGGGATCTTATCGAGAATTTCCAGTCCAAAATCTCCCAAAATATGCTCTAAGATCATCTCCGGCGTATTGCCGGCATCCAGCAGGGATGTGATAGAGGTAATCTCTTTTAAACGGTTTTCCAGAGTCGAAATCACTTCCTCGGAAGCACCCGGGAGCAGCTGCAGAATAAATCCGCCCGCCTGACGCACCGTATTGTCTTTATTCATCAGCACACCAAGTGCCACACTGGAAGGCGTCTGCTCGGAGGTTGCAAAATAATAAGTCAGGTCCTCTGCAATCTCGCTTGTCACCAGAATGGTCTGTCCGACATATGGCTCCTTTAAACCGATATCTTTGATCACGCTCAAAACGCCGATCCCCAATGCACCGCCCACATCCAGCTTACCTTTTTCGTTTGGCGGCAGCATAACCTCCGGGTTGTACGCATATCCTTTTACATCGCCTTTGGAATCCGCTGTTACGGTCAGTCCGCCGATCGGACCATCTCCTTCGATCTTAATGGTAAGAATATCGTCTGCACCTTTCATCATAACGCCCATCATAGCGCCTGCAGTCAGAAGACGTCCCAATGCTGCAGTTGCTACCGGACTGGTATTGTGCGCCTGACGCGCAAATTCTGTCAACTCTCTTGTTGTTGCAGCAAAGGCACGGATTTGTCCTTCTGCTGCAGTTGCTCTGATCATATAATCTGACATGATTCAAATTCTCCTTCTATCTTCTGCTGTGTAGCTGTTTGATATCATCCCGGTTTCTATTTCCCGCATTCCCGCACAACAAAATACACACGGTCACTGTCTTTTCTTGGCGGCTTTCTGGTAAAAGCATCGTAAACAGCCACCAGTTCCATACCGGCTTCTTTTACGGCCTGCAGCACTTCTTCGATTTCAAATGCTTTCTGATAATGCGTCTCTTCATACCTGGAGTAACGCCCGTCCTCATCGCGGATAAAGAGGGTCAGATCGTATTCATTCACCATTTCTTCTTCATCGAAATAGTTTTCCCAGATAAAGCTGCTCTTTTCCCGGTTTTCTGCAATGGTCTGCTCGCCAAGCTGTGTCCGGTACTTGTAAACCGTATTCATATCGAAAATAAATACACCCTTTGGATCCAGATAATTATTGGCAAGCTTCAAGACCTGCACCAGATCCTCATATTCCATAAGATAATTCATGGAATCACAAATGCTGACGATGGCACGCACCGTACCATAAAGTTCAAATTCCCGCATATCCTGCTGCAGATATAAGATCTGCTTTGGATCTTCCATCTCATGTTCGAGCGCCACTTCCAGCATTTCCTCCGAAAGATCCACACCAATCATATCATAGCCTTCCTCAGCAAGAAGCCGCGTCAGCTTTCCGGTACCACAGCCAAGATCCAGAAGCAGACCATCTTCTACTCCATACTCTTTCAGAAGCCCGGTCACGTAAGTACACCAGTCTTCGTAAGGAATATTGTCCATGAAAAGATCATACACGGACGCAAAACCTGTATATGCTTCCATTCCTGTGCCTCCTTTCCTGATATCCAATGCAAAGAAAAGCAGGAACGTCCCAAAGACACTCCTGCTTACCGTTCATCGTTTCCTTATGCGTTCTTACCGCAGCACTTTTTGTACTTCTTGCCGCTTCCACATGGACACGGATCGTTCGGGAAAATTTTCTTCTCCTTGCGGATGGTTCCGGAAGCCTTCTGCTGCTTATAGAGCTCTTTTCTCTTCTCTTCGCTTAAGATGGAGTTCCACTGCGGCAGAGTATACAGCCATTCTGCTTTTGCCTCTACCATGTTGTAATAAAGCTTCTCCGGATCGATCTCAATCTTAACCTGGGTGTTCTCATCCATGGTCTCGATCGGGTTCTCGTAACCCTTTAAGCTCTCATTGATACCGTCTAAGAAACCAGTCATGATCAAAACCTCGGTCTGATACTTATCAGCCAGTTCTTTTACGGTTCCCTCTACAACCTCTGCCGGCTTGCTTAAGATCTGCTCGTAAATGCCTTTCTCAATGGTGAAATAACCGGTCCACAGCTGCTCTCTCTGTTTATCGTCCAGACCATTGCCATAGGCAAGGTTTCTCCAGTTTTCTAATAAGGTTGCCATATTGTATATCCTTCCTTTTTCTATGATAATCCTGTTCGCACGTTAAGGACAACGTGCATATTCTCGATAAGTATATAACATTTCTCTGTATTTTGCAAATCATTTATGCAGAATTTTCAGTTCAGAATTTTCAGAATTTTTTATCTCTTTTCCGTTTAAAGAATCGATTCCTGTGCACAATAAACACTTTCACACATTTCGGTAAAGATATTTTGGAATTCCATGCTCCATAGGGCGATCTGGCTCTCCCTGGATCAGCGGCAAAGCATAATCCATAAATTCCTGTCCCATATCACTTCCATTTCGGGTAATCCAGGAAAGCGGAACCTTCTTTTCCTGGTTGCAAACCTCATTCACATCCACCAGTCTGCATTCCATTTTATATGGACTCTGCTGCACCCGCTCAAAAGCAACCATGCTTCCTGTTTTTCCAGAAACTGCAGCACGTACGCCCTCTTTTCCAGCCTGTGCCGCCTCTGCAATATCGGTTTCAGATGCAATCATACCGCTGCAGCGCTGGCTGACATTCAATTCCACAGAGCGAACCTTTACTCCAAACCGATGCCGCACAAAATTTTCCAAAACCTTACCGCAGCCAGTCAACATTTTATGTCCAAAATTGTCCACCATAGCTTCGTCCCCATACTCGCAGACAAACGTTCCGGACGCATCGGAAATTCCCTCTGATACACACACAACGACACTGTTTTGTTTCTCCAGTGCTGCTTTCAGATCCTTTGCAAACTGTTCTAACTCAAAATCTGCTTCCGGCAGATAAATCAGGACCGGGTTATCGCCCTCAAATTTCCGTGCGAGGGCACTCGCCGCAGTCAGCCATCCGGCATGACGTCCCATCAGCTCGATAATGGTAACTGCCTTCTGCTGGTAGACAGAAGCATCCAGCACGATCTCCCGCACGGATGCAGCTACATACTTGGCTGCGCTGCCGTATCCCGGCGTATGATCTGTCTGGATCAGGTCATTGTCGATTGTTTTGGGAATGCCAATAAAACGGATATCACTTCCATGATGTTTTGCATAGCGGGAAAGCTTGCTGACCGTATCCATGGAATCATTCCCTCCAATATAAAGGAAATATCCGATCTCCATCTGGCGGAATTTTTCAAAAATCGTTTCATAAAATGCATCGGTCAGGTTTTCTGGCAGTTTATAGCGGCATGAACCTAAAAAAGCTGCCGGTGTCAGTTTCAAAAGTTCCAGTTCTTCCTCAGAAAGTTCTGCACCAAGATCCATATAATGATCCTTAAGCAATCCTTCGATTCCATTGATCATGCCATAAACATGAGCAATCTCCGGTGCTTTTAACGCTTCCTTCACAACTCCGTAAAGACTTGCATTGATCACAGCGGTGGGACCGCCAGACTGTCCAACTAATAGATTTTTCATTTCTGTCCTCGTTTTCGTCTTAATCTGTAACTAGTTTCTGGTATTTTACATATTTTCTTATTATACGGTCATTTCACAGTCATTTCAAGAGAAAAGATAACAATATCAAGCTTTAAGCCAAAAATTAAGCCCCGGCACATCCAATATGCCGGAGCTTAATAAAAAGGGGAGGATAAGTATTTCTCTTTTCTTTGGTACTACTCCTATTATGTCCTCCTCTTCCTTCTTTATACATTCCATAAAAATTTTTATTGTGTTACCTATCGCAACCTACCGCGGAAGTCGCCTACAACGCATCCGTCGATTCTTTTTCCTCGATCGTTACCCCATCATAAAAATAGTTCAGGATTTCTTCATACTCCATTCCGGTCTTCGCCATAGCCTGCGCGCCATTCTGGCTCATGCCGACTCCATGCCCGTACCCACCGCCATAAATACGAAACTGCGCGACGCCGTTTTCATCCGTTCCGGCATCTTCCACAATCAGAAATCCACTGGGCAGCAGTTCCCAGCCCTCTGAAGTTTTCCCATCGCTGCGGTTGATGCTCAGTGAGGAATCGCCGAGGGCACTGCGAATCGCATTCTGCCCGGATATCGTCGTTTCTCCGTCTGTTCCTTTTACCAGAAGCTGCATCGCGACTCCGCCAGGTCCGCGGCTTGTTACAGTCACGCCGGTTACCGTTCCAACTCCGCTTACATGGGAAGCAATGATATTCCCGTTCGTTTTTACATTCCACCGGTAAAGCGGATATGATGAATCATAAGATGGAAATTCGTTCTTTTTTATGAACGCAGCAAATTCTGCCTCATTTTCAAAATTCAGACGGCTTCTGGCTGTCTGAAGGCTTAAGCAGCGCAGATATGGTGTTTTTTCCGGATCACTGTCCCAGATGACTGTGTTGGTCGTAGTACCGCAGGATGTCGAAAAATAATAGGCTGTGATCGGTTTTCCGTCATAATACAGCATTTTCCCATACGTTTCCTGTACTGCCTGAGCCGTTTTTTCGTCTGGTTCTGTATTATTATAGACTTGAAACTGTGTGCTGTCATCAATCTGCGCTCCATAGCTGCTATAGCTGTTGCTCTTCATCTGCATAAATGCGTAGGTCCGGGCACAGACAGCCTGTGCTTTCAATGCTTCTTTTTCATAACTGGACGGCATCTCGCTCGGAACAACTTTTTTTAAATAATCTTCCAGATACAGTTCATTGACAAGAACGAGACCTTCTGCGGTATCGATCAGTTCCAGCCTTCCTGCATACGACGGCTGTCCCTGTGCCCGGTTTAAACTGGTCACAGTCAGCTCGGTTCCTTCCTCCGGCTCCAGGATCAGGCGCTGTCCACTGCAGCTTCCGTCTCCGCTTGTTACGGATATTACCGTGTCTTGTTCCAGCGTTTTCTCAGAATCTCCCTGAGTCTCTTTTACGGTTCCCGGACAATGAATTTCAATCTGATCATGATATCGGCTCCGGAATCCATCGCTCATGATCAGGACACGGATCTTGTCTGCCGCATCTTCCCGTTCTTTGACAATCGCACAGATTTTTCCTTTTGCAACCACAAATTCCTGGTTTTCACTGCCCACCAGGATATCCGAAAGTTTCTGCCGTTTCACATCACCATAGGTTTTCAACACTTTGTATTCTTCATCCAACGGCACCGTTCCATAACCTTCTAATTCGACAGTGTCATCCTGTACCGAAAGAATTTTCCCTTTGATCCGCTCTTTTTTTACAGATACTTTTGTTATTTTCCCATGTTCCATGCTCAGATCTGCCAGATTGCCTGCCAGTTCTTCAAATTTTTTATAAGTTTTCCGGAATGGGATTTTTCGCTGAATGTCTCCAATGTAGACCATCAACCCATTTTTGTCCCCATCCAGAATCCAGACATTCCGATAAATTGTATTCTGTCCCTCGTCTTTTTGGATATGAATCAGTTCGCCGTCCCGTATATATACGGTCAGTTCATGATCTACATAAGAGTCCAGTGACACCCCATAAAACGTGATCGTGCCCAGACTGGTATATGCCGTCCAGGCCGGACAGCCCTGAATATTTTCCGGTGTCCCATAAACTTTTAGGTTTTCTGTCTTTACTGCCCCTTTTGCATCGGCTTCTTGCAAAATAGAATCATAAAGAAGCCACCAGTTTTCCTCCGGATATGTTTTGTTTCGGTTACGCCCATTTACCGGTACCAGTCTGTTTCGGTTTTCCGATAGTCCGCCCAGGATCTGTGCTGCCTCGCCATAAGTCAGCATGCCTTCCGCATGACTTTGGTCTGCCGGAGTTTCTTCTTCATTCAGGAAGCCTTTCTCATACAGATAATCCAGATAAGGAACATACCATTCTCCTATTTCATCTGCCGGGAAATGCGATGCCCCGTATTCTTTTTTCCATGCGTCCAACTCTTCCGGTGATAAAAGAGCAAGGGCGACTGACTTTGCAGCCGCCGCCCTGGTAATTCCTGATTTTTCCGGTTCACAAATTAAGATTACCAGGATTAAGATCAGGACGATCACCGGAATTCCAAGAATCCACCGGATCATGTTAGGTTTTTTCATAAATGCCTCTTATTTTTTAATATAAGTCTGCTCGGTTTCGTCGATATGGTCAAGCCCGTCATATGCAGTAATATCACCGGACAATGTCTTTTTATGAAGCATCCATGTCGTGAATTCTGTCACCAGACGGTAAATGACCGCAAAGGTCGGCACTGCAATGATCATTCCCACAAATCCCATCAGGCCACCAAATAGCAGAATGGAAAACAGCACCCAGAAACTGGAAAGCCCCGTAGAATCGCCAAGGATCTTGGGTCCCAGGATATTGCCGTCAAACTGCTGCAGAAGCAGGATAAAGATCAGGAAATAAATGCACTTGATCGGATCTGCCAGAAGAATCAGGACTGCACTTGGGATCGCACCGATAAACGGACCAAAAAACGGAACTACATTGGTTACGCCGACAATGACACTGACTAACAGGACGTATGGCATATTCGCAAATCCCAAAAGGACAAAACAGATCAGACCAATGATCAGCGAATCCAGCAGTTTTCCAATGATGAATCCGCCAAATACCTGATTCACATACCTTGCTTCCTCTATCACTTTATTCGCAATCTTTAATGGAAATACCCCGTAAATGATCATTTTGATCTGGGCGCGGAGTTTTTCTTTCATATTCAGGAGATAGATCATAACGATCAGCCCGATCAAAACATCAAAGACTGCATTTACGATCAATACCACACCGCTGGACACACCGCCAATGATCCGGTAGATATTCGGTGCTACCACATTGGTCAGCCAGTTTTGAAGATAATCTGCAGCCGCTCCGTAATGCTCCATGACCTGTTGTTCCAGATCCGGGTTGTCTGCCAGTACTTTTTCCAGCCAGATTTCCAGATTGGCAATGCTGGATGGCATGGTTTCCAAAACCCCGCGGATGCTGTTGATCAGTTCCGGGATCAGCATGGAAATAAGTCCGACCACGACTGCTACCAAAAGCACCAGACTGGCTGCAGTCCCCAAAAACGCGCCAAGACTTTTTCTGCTTTTTTCTGATGAGATAACCTTCTTTGTCCATTTCATGACTGCGTTCTGAACCCAGTTGTAAACCGGTGTAAGAAGATACGCAAAAACTGCCCCGTAAATAACCGGTGCCAGGATCTTGGCGATTTTTTTTGCCAGACCAGCCACCAGTGACCACCGGATCACTACAAAAATTGCAGCTACCAGAAGCAAAAGCACGACCAGGGCTGTGACACCCCAATATATATATGTGCGATACTTTTCATTCTTCATGCGATTTTTCCTTTCTTATCCAATGTTTATAGTGTATCACACAACGATGTAAAGATAAAGTTAAGATAAAATAAAATAAAAGCAGCGATCTCTCGCTGCTCTTTTCTCTTTTGTAATCCCGAATGTGCCGTTCTTACTTATTGACGCCTAGCAACGCTAGGTGGGCAACCGCACGCCGGCTTCTGCCTTCCACTCAGTGGAGGCCTGACATCCGCCTGCAGATATAGGAATCCCTTAGTCAGTAATGTAGGTTCAAAATGGGTAAGGTTGTCGAACACTTCAGGAATTACTTTCTTCGTTTGCTCTGAACTGATTATACAACAAGTACTCTTCTTTTTCAAGTTCCTTTTCAAAACATCCACGACTTTCCAGATCCATTTCCATATCTGTCGTTACGCTGCTGTCTGTCTTGCTTTTCTTTCTTTGTTTTTGTATACTGAAAAACGAAGAAAAAAAACAGCGTTGCAGACATTTATGAAGCGTCACCAAACATGCTGCCTGCAGCCTGACCGATTGGAGTATCATCATGTCTGAACAGACTTTATCTTATTTTCAGGAACAGATTCATCACTGCCAGCTCTGTCCGCGGATGTGTAGCATCGACCGTACTGCACAAACAGGATTTTGCCAGGCACCTGCCGGTGCTGTTGCTGCCCGTGCTGCCCTGCATTTCTGGGAAGAGCCATGCATCAGCGGAACACGCGGAAGCGGTACCGTATTTTTCAGTGGCTGCACCCTGCGCTGCTGTTTCTGCCAAAACTATAAAATCAGCCGCGAGATGTACGGGAAAACTCTGACAACAGCGGAACTGGCTGATGTTTTTCTGCGCCTCCAAGAACAGGGCGCAAACAATATCAGTCTGGTAACAGCAACCCATTTTCTTCCCTGGATCATTCCTGCACTTGATCTGGCGAAAAAGCAGCTTCATATTCCCATTGTTTACAACTGCGGCGGATATGAACGCATCGAAACCATTCTGGCTTTAAAAGATTATGTGGATATCTGGCTTCCGGATTTCAAATACGAAAATTCGGAATTGTCTGCCCGCTATTCCCAGGCACCGTTCTATTTCCAGACTGCTGCAAAAGCCATACAGCAGATGATCCGGCAGACCGGAGCACCACATGTTTGCAGCATTCCAGGAGAATCCGGTCCCGTCATGGACCGTGGTGTCATCATCCGGCACCTGGTTCTCCCCGGGCAAAAAGATGACTCCATCCGGATTCTCCACTGGATCGCCCAAAATCTGCCCAAAGACAGTTTTTACATCAGCCTCATGAGCCAGTATACACCTTATGAAAAAAATTCCATGTATCCGGAACTAAACCGGCGCATTACCAGCTACGAATACCAGAAGGTCGTTGACGCTGCTTTAGATCTTGGTCTTACCATGGGATTTATGCAGGAAAAAAGCAGTGCCAAAGAAGAATATACGCCCGCATTTGACTTAGAAGGCTTATAACCCCCAAAAGCATCCTCAGCTACCAGATTTCCTGTTTTTTGCACTCCTCCCGTTTTCTGCATTTTCCCGCTTTCTTCACTCTTTTAGTAAACAGCCGGCTCCTGCACCAAAAGCGTAGGATACCCGGCTGTTCTTAGTGTTTTTTCCATCCAGGCAGCATTGTCCAGATTGAGATAGGCTCCTACCCGCACCTTATACAAACCATTCTGAGCCACCAGAAATGCCGGATATCCGGCTGCCTGCAGCTGTCCCAGCAGTCTGTCCGCAAGATCCTTGTCGGAATATGCACCAACCTGGATCTGATAATATTCCTGCTGCCCCTCCGGACTCTTTAATGTCATGAGGATTCCATTTGCAATGGCGGAAGCAGTACGCTCAAACTGATCATCAAAGCGCTGGTTATCCGCCTCATTGTCTAAAAATCCAACTTCCACTAAAACAGCCGGCATTTCCGTTTTTCTGAGCACGATCAGCCCCGGACGTTCTATGATTCCAAGGTCATTCCAGCCAGACTGCCGAAGTTCGGTGTTGATGTTTGCCGCCAGCCGCCCGGCCTCGCTTTCTTTTGCAAAAACCAGGCCTTCCGTTCCAGACGCGGTCCCGGGAACCGGCATGGCATTCCGGTGAAATGACACAAAATAATCTGCATCCCAGTTATTCGCCATCTGTGCTTTCTGAAGCGGACTCTGATAGACATCCTGCACTCTCGTATACCCCACATCCACACCATTTTCGCTTAAGATCTGGCCAACCGCAAGCGCTATGCGTAAATTATCGTTTTTCTCCCGCCGTCCCTGATAAACAGCTCCTGGATCCGCCCCACCATGACCGGCATCCAAAATCACTTTTTTTGTTTCCTGCAAAATAAATCCTTCCTTTCCATATTGCCCTCTTACTACAATATGAAAAGAAAGGATTCCTGGTTCAACATTATTCTTCTACGTCCACACCCCGTGGTCCGACATGCGTGGAAAATACGATCTGAGTACTGGTTTTTCCAAATTTCTGGAGTTGACCAATAAAAATATCCAGTTCCATCGTACTCTGAAATGCCACTTTTAACAGCATGGAATATTCCCCTGTCACACAGTTGCATTCCAGCACATTTGGAATACTCTCGGCATAGGAATAAAATTTGGGTTTATCCTCCGGAGTTACATCCAGGTTAATAAACGCAATGATGTGATATCCAAGCCGGATTGGATCTACCATCGCATGATATCCGGCAATCACACCGTCTTTTTCCAGTTTTTCTATCCGTGCAGATACCGCCGGTGAAGAAAGGAATGTATTCTCTGCTATGGTTTTCAGGGAAGCCCTGGCATTGTCCTGTAAAATTTTTAATATTTTTCTGTCGATATCATCCATAATGGTTTCTTCTCCTCCTCATTGATAAAATGAACGTAGCTGATAAGCTGCCAGACAGCCACAAGTGAGCTTGAAAAAAAGAAAAGGCGCCCGAACCTCTGTCCGAACGCCTTCGCTCTCATCACTTAATCTTATTTTGTATCATACCCTCTTATGTTTCACTTGTCAACAAAAAAATTTAAGAAATTAAGCTTTTAAAAATTTCATCTGTATGGTTACATCCGTCATCCAAACAAAAATAACAAGATACATCCTGCAAGAAATACCCAGAATCCAGGCGACTTCAGGCAGGTGATGCCCATTGGTTCTTCCTGATATACCCAGCCGGAAAACCAGGAAATCCGTTTGTAATGGGAGACAAACAGAATCACTGCAATCACCATGGCGACATATGCAAATAGATTCAAAGCTCCATATCCCAGATATGCAAACAGATTTCCGCTGTCTGCTGCACGTGATAAAACCACGGGCAGCACTCCTCCAAGGAAATTAATACACATATGAAGCGCGATATTATAACGGAGTCTTCCTGTACTGCTGTAGATCCACGCAAAAACAGCACCAAGGATTGCGGCATAAAAAAACTGATAAAAGTTTCCATGGAACAGACCAAACAGGAGTCCTGAAAACAATACTGCTGTTTTCTGTCCATAAGGCACCAGCCGCTCTACCAGGTACTTTCGAAACATCAGTTCTTCCATAACCGGAGCAATGATCACCGTCGTGAGAACAAGCATCTCCAGATCCATCTGATCTACAAGATCAGCGACAGGATTGCTGTAATCCATGCCTCTCAGGGTACCTGCCGCTTCCATCAGAATGCCTCCAAGCAGGTTTCCCAGATACGTAAAACCATAACACAACACCAGCAAACCCAAAAACTGACTCAGACTAATTTTCTTTTTTTCTTGCATTTCACAGGACGGGATTCTTCCCATGAGCCAGGCAAACAACGGAAATCCAATTCCGTACATGGCAAATTCTGACACCAGAAGAGCCGCACGCGTAAACGCACGGCTCTGTCCAAAGATCAGAACAAACGGTTCCAGCAGCGCACCAAGGAAGAGCTGCACTGCTGTAGAAACCGCGAGAAATGCTGTATAAATCCAGCATATTCTGGATATCTGTCTTCTGGTATTCATAGAATTATACATCCAGTTTGTCGACCTTTGCGGCTCTGGCTTCTACTTCCTTCTTCTGGATGTCGCCAGGTGCCTGCTCATAACGGCTGAATTCATACTCATATAAGCCGATACCTCCAGTCATGGAGCGCAGGTCTGTGTTATAGCCAAACAGTTCGGACATCGGGATGTCTGCCTCGATCACCTGTTTGCCGTGATGATCGGAATTCATACCAAGGACACGTCCTCTTCTGCGGTTTAAGTCGCCCATAACGTCACCGGTGAATTTATCCGGAACCGTTACTTTCAGGGATGCAATTGGCTCTAAGAGAACCGGATTTGCCTCCATGAAGCCTTTCTTGAATGCCATCATGGCAGCGGTCTTAAATGCCATCTCCGAAGAATCTACCGGATGGTAGGAACCATCTACCAGAGTTGCCTTTACACCAACTACCGGGTATGCAGCCAGAGGTCCCTTTACGCAGCTTTCTGCAACACCCTTTTCAACTGCCGGGAAGTAGTTCTTCGGAACTGCACCGCCGAAGACCTTCTCTTCAAATACATAAGGCTTTTCCAGATCGCCGGACGGCTCGAAGATCATCTTAACATCACCATACTGACCATGTCCGCCGGACTGTTTCTTATATTTGCCCTGAACTTCGACTTTCTTTCTTAAGGTCTCGCGGAATGCAAATTTCGGCTTGCTCAGTTCGATCTCAACCTTGTAACGGCCTAACAGTTTGCTGACAACCACTTCCAGCTGCTGATCACCAATGCCGTATAAAAGAAGCTGGCGGTTTTCTTTATCGTTCACAGACTTTAAGGTCAGATCCTCTTCCATCAGTTTTGCCAGTGCGCTGGAAACTTTGTCCTCGTCACCCTTGGTCACGGTCTTATAACGCATATATGTATACGGTGTGGAAGTCTGCGGTTTGTGATATACGATCGGTGCAGAGCGAAGAGCAATGGTATCGCCGGTCTGGGTCACACCAAGTTTTGCCACGGCACCGATATCACCTGCGCGCAGCTCCGGAACTTCAATAGTGTCTTTACCACGGAGCAGGTACAGCTTGCCGACTTTTTCCTCGGTATCCTTATTTACATTGTAAATCGTGCTGTCCGGTTTTAAGATACCGGTACAGACTTTCATCAGGGAATATTTGCCGATGAACGGGTCTACAATGGTCTTAAATACTCTTGCAGATAAAGAAACCTGATCGTTGTACTTTGCGGTAAAACGCTCACCAGTGGAAACATCAACACCGATACACTCGAATTTGTCCGGGGTCGGAAGGTAACGGTCAATGACCTGTAAGAGGGTCTTAAATCCCTGGCAGTTTACGCCGGAACCCATAAGCACCGGAACGATAGAGCCATCTATCACATGTTCCCGAAGGGCGCCCTGAATTTCTTCCAGTGTAAATTCTTCACCGGAGAAGTAGCGCTCCATATACTCCTCACTGGTCTCTGCCACTGCCTCTAAGAGCGCATCTCTGGCAATACCGAGGTTCTTCTGGGAGTAATCAGGAATCTCGCATTCTTCGTAATCACTTAAATTGGTAAAGCGTCTGCCGGCCATTTTTACAACGTTTACATATCCGACAAACTTTTCATTTTCACGGATCGGGAGCTGGAACGGAGCAATGCTTCTGCCGAACCTTCTCTCTAATTTCAGGACAAGTTCACGGAAGCTTGCATGATCGTCGTCCATGTTGGTGACAAAAATAATACGAGGCAGTTTGAGCTTATCGCACAGCTCCCATGCTTTTTCCGTACCAACCTCGATGCCAGCCTTGCAGTTCACAACGATGATCGCCGCATCTGCCACACTGACTGCTTCTTCTACTTCGCCGACAAAGTCAAAATAACCCGGGGTATCCAGAATATTGATCTTCATCATGCCTTCATCGCCCTGATACTCGATCGGGATCAGAGACGTGGAGATGGAAAACTGACGTTTGATTTCTTCCTTGTCGTAGTCGCTGATGGTGTTACCGTCAACAACCTTGCCCATGCGCTTGGTGACTCCGGTTACCAGGGCAAGTGCTTCTGCAACCGTCGTCTTGCCGGCCCCGCCGTGACCAAGTAAAACGACGTTTCGGATCTGTTTTGTACCATAAACGTTCATATAATTCCCTCCTGTACACCAAATTTAGTCTATGAGGATATTCTACTAAAAAAGTTTGAAAATTTCAAGTAGAATATACGATTTGCACAAATTATTTTTCAAAATTTTTTCTTATCGTCTGATACATCTCTATCGTTCAAAGTTCTTTTCGCTTTTTACTATTACAGTTTAAAGCAATAAAGCATTGACAACATTTTCAGATTATCATAGAATAGCATTTAGTATTTATATTAGTGTTCTTATTAGAAACTGATATACACAAATATACCATTAGGAGATTTCGACATGAAAGACACAACATTTGGCTTTATCGGTCTGGGACTGATTGGCGGTTCGATCGCCAGAGGCATCAAACGCGCCTGCCCGACAGCCCGGATCATGGCATACATGCGTACCCGCGCAAAACTGGAGCAGGCGAAAGCCGACGGCATCGTGGACGTCATCCTCGACGGCATAGGGGAACCGTTAAGGGAATGCGACATCATTTTCCTGTGTACACCAGTAGAATACAATGCACAGTATCTGTCTTTGATCCGTCCATTCTTAAAGCCTGGTGCTCTGATTTCCGACGTTGGTTCCACAAAACAGGATATCCATCAGGTTGTCACGAAACTGGGTATGGAGGACGTTTTTGTCGGCGGGCATCCTATGGCAGGCTCCGAAAAAACAGGCTATGAGAATTCTACAGATCATCTTCTGGAAAATGCCTACTATATCGTAACACCAACTGCACATTCTTCCAAAGAGGATACCGACCGCATTGTTGCAGTGGCCAATCTGATCGATGCCATTCCGATCGTACTGGACTATCATGAACATGACCGGATCGTGGCTGCCATCAGCCATCTTCCGCATCTGGTTGCTTCCAGCCTGGTAAACCTGGTCCGCGACTGTGACAACAAAGAAGAACTGATGAAACGCCTTGCCGCAGGCGGATTTAAAGACATTACCCGTATTGCATCCTCTTCCCCGGAAATGTGGGAACAGATCTGCATGACGAACACCGGCAATATCATAACCATGCTGGAAGATTACATCGCTTCCTTAAACCAGATTCTTGCTTCCTTAAAGAACCGGAATGGAAACGATATTTACCAGCTCTTTGACACATCACGTACTTACCGCAATTCCATCTCGGAAACACGCCGCGGCTCTGTCACTCCGGAATACTCCTTTACCGTGGATATTGTGGATGAACCAGGTGCGATTTCCACCTTATCCTGCATTTTAAGTGCACGCGGCATCAGCATCGGCAACATCGGCATCAACCACAACCGGGAACAGGGCGATGGTGCCTTAAAGATTGTCTTTTACGATGAAGAATCCATGCATCGGGCGTGGGAACAGCTGAAAAAATATAATTACGAACTGATTCCGAAACACTAAGCCGCAATCAGGGAAATGGGGAAACTCTTATGAAATTTTCAAGATGTAATAGTCTGAAGGGCGAAGTGACCATTCCGGGAGATAAATCCATCTCCCACCGCAGTGTCATGTTCGGCTCCCTTGCAAAAGGTACCACAAAGATCACCGGCTTTCTGCAGGGTGCAGACTGCCTGTCCACTATATCATGCTTCCAGAAGATGGGCGTTTCCATCGAAAATACCGGCGATACCGTTCTGGTTCACGGCAATGGACTGCACGGTTTAAAAAAGCCAGATGAGGTTCTCGACTGCGGCAACAGCGGTACCACAACCCGGCTGATCTCCGGCATTCTCTGCGCACAGGACTTTTCCGTAACACTTACCGGCGATGCCTCCATCCAGAAACGTCCTATGAAACGGATCATGGATCCCTTAAGCCAGATGGGTGCTGATATCAAAAGCATCCATGGAAACGGCTGTGCACCGCTCGCCATCCAGGGAAAGCCGCTGCACGGAATCCACTATCAGTCTCCGGTTGCTTCCGCACAGGTCAAATCTTCCATTCTCCTTGCAGGCCTTTACGCAGACGGAGAAACCAGGGTGACCGAGCCTTTGCTCTCCCGCAACCATACCGAACTGATGTTAAGCGAATTCGGAGCCGATGTCCGGACAGAAGGCACAACTGCCATCATTCAGCCCGCCAGAGAACTTTTCGCAAAAGAGATCCAGGTTCCTGGAGATATTTCTTCTGCAGCATTTTTCCTTGCTGCAGGATTGATCGTTCCGGGATCGGAGCTTCTCATCAAAAATGTCGGAATCAATCCGACCCGCGACGGCATGATCCGTGTATGCCAGGCCATGGACGGTGACCTTACCCTCTTAAACCGAAAAGAGACCGGTGAACCGGTTGCTGATATTCTCGTACGCTCCTCTTCCTTACACGGCATGGATATTCACGGGGAAATCATTCCAACCCTGATCGATGAACTTCCCATGATTGCAGCTATGGCATGCTTTGCCAGCGGCGATACCATCATCCGTGACGCAGCAGAGCTGAAAGTAAAAGAATCCAACCGCATTGCCGTTATGGTAGAAAGCTTACGTGCAATGGGAGCTGACGTAGAGGAGACCGAAGACGGCATGATCATTCACGGTGGGAAACCACTCCACGGCGCTGTGATCGACAGCCATCTGGATCACCGCATTGCCATGACCTTTGCCGTGACCGCCGGTATGGCAGAGGGCGAAACAGAAATTCTCGGTGCAGAATGTGTGAATATCTCCTACCCGGGATTTTATCAGGATCTTGCCAGATTGACCCGGTAATATGCCAGGCATTCTCTTTTATTTGCAGCAATCAGGCATAACAACTGATTACCGTATATCTGTCTTTTCACGGGGTGTCCGGTTTCGGGCATCCCGTTTTTTAAGATTCTCTTACAACATTCTTCCAATCTCCCAAATCTTCCCCCAAAAGTATTGGCAAGTTTTTTTTCATGGTCTATAATGGACACCATCGGGTCATTTCTGCCTTGCAGAAAGGCCCTCAAATTTTTAACTTAGGAGAATCTGACCCATGAAAAAAAACGCATCACGTATAAAAGCCCTGCTTCTTGGCTGCATCTGTGCAGTAACGACAGCACTGTCTGCCGTTCCGGTCTCTGCCGCCACGGTTGTTGCAGGCGCTTCTTCAGCCACAAATGATCCAGCACTCACTGCCGCTCCCGGAACCTATACCGAGCAGCAGACCGGCGGAGTTTCAGTAGACAAGCCGTCTGCACCGCCAACCGTGTGGATCGTGGGCGACTCTACAGCAGCTGCATTTAACGATACCACCTACTACTCTCCGCGCTATGGCTGGGGAACCCAGCTTGGCCTTTATCTGCAGGGCGTCAGCATTCAGAACCTTGCCGTATCCGGAACCAGTTCCAAATCCTACTCCGATACCGAACAGTATCAGCGGCTGCTTCAGGGTGTACAGGCCGGTGACTATGTACTGATCGGTTTCGGCCATAACGATGAACGTACCGAGCAGGGACGTTACTCCAATCCGACCGGATCGGTCTCTACCAGCGGTTCTTTTCAGTATAATCTCTACGAAAAGTACATCAAACCCGTAAAAAACAAACAGGCTAATCCGATTCTGGTAACTCCGATCGTACGCCGCAATGTCGCAAACAACTACACCGGCGAGGACGGACACATCACCAGCAGTAAAAAGAATGAGGAAGGTACTTTCCAGGGCGGCGATTATGCAAAAGCAATCCGCCAGTTGGGTGTAGGCAAAAGCGTTCCGGTTCTGGATCTGACTGCCCGCACCAAAGATGTATATGAACGTCTCGGCGCAGACGGGGTCAAAAACCGCCATGCACAGACTTCCAACCGCGATGTCAGCATCGACAACACACACACCAATCTCTACGGTGCCCAGTGCAATGCCTGGTTCATTGCCGATGAACTGTTAAAGTCAAACTCCGGACTCAAAAATTATGTTGTTTCCAATCCGCAGGTTCCGCAGTATGACAGCAATTCCATCAATGCGAACTATCATGCACAGAGTTTTACCGTGCCTGCCGGTGTAAGCAGCATCTTTTCGACGGTTGGAGACTGGAAGCCAACCGTATTCGGTAATATCGACGGTTATGAGTACTTAAATAACATGTATTTCTGTCTGCAGGGGAACTCTGACAACTCCATTCATATGGCAGTTGGAACCAACTCCGGCGCTACCAGAACGCAGCAGGTTGGCGGTCTTGACCAGGGAAGCGATGGAATTGCGATGTATTACCGTGAAGTTCCGGCTTCCGCAAACTTTATTCTCTCTGCCGATGTTACCATCAACGCTTACAATGCCTCTGTTTTAAATTCGTTCGGACTGATGGTTCGCGATGATATCTACCTCGACACCGTTGTCAACGATACCCTGGGCGACTATGTTGCAGCCGGACAGCTTCAGCTCTCCTCTGCATCCCCATGGAACTGTTTTGCAAGAAAGAACGGGCAGCTCACTTCCGGCGGCACCGCTTCCCGTGTGTACAAAGCAGGTGAAACCGTTCACGTTGAGATCCGGAAAGGACCAGATGGATACACCTGCGTCTTCGGCGACAATGCCCCGGTATCTGCAGGCTTTGACTTCCCGCTGACTGCAATCGATTCCGACCATGTGTATGTTGGTATGTTCGTGGCACGCAGCGCAGATGTCACCTTCAAAAATGTAAACTTAGTTTACCAGTAAAATAAAATCCGCATAAGGCGCGTCTGCGCCTCCCTGATATGCAGCGAAAAGGCCCGGAGCGAAATGCTCCGGGCCTTTTTAACATCATTTATCATTACGATGTTCCCGATTCTGTTTTTATCTCTCGTCGGTATCCCAGTTGTGATATACGGCCTGTACATCATCATCGTCATCGAGAAGGTCTAACAGACGGTTCATGTACTTAATGTCGTTCTCGTCCGTCAGCTCAACCCAGGTCTGCGGGATCATGGTTACGTCTGCTTCCAGCATCGGAATGCCCTCTTTCTCAAGAGCCTCACGTACGGCACTGAAATCATCCGGATCGGTGATCACCTCAAAGCTGTCCTCCTCCTCGGAGAAATCCTCTGCACCTGCGTCTAATGCCATCATCATCAGTTCGTCTGCGTCGAGATCGCACTCTTCCTTATCGATGATGATCTGACCTTTCTTGTCGAACATGAAAGATACGCTTCCCTGGGTACCAATGTTACCGTTGCCCTTGGTGAACGCACTTCTGACATTTGCAGCGGTACGGTTCTTATTATCCGTCAGTGTGTCAACGATCACTGCAACACCGCTCGGACCATAACCCTCGTAGGTCAGTACTTCATAGTTTACAGAGTTTGCATCACCTGCTGCTTTCTTGATACCACGGTCGATGGTATCGTTCGGCATGTTGTTTGCTTTTGCTTTTGCGATGACATCGCGAAGCTTGCTGTTGTTTGCCGGATCCGGGCCACCCTCTTTTACTGCTACGGCAAGCTCACGACCGATCACGGTAAAGATTTTTCCCTTTGCGGCATCATTTTTCTCTTTTTTGTGCTTGATATTGGCAAATTTAGAATGTCCTGACATAAAATCACAGCTCCTTATCCTTTTTCTCTTTTCGTCCTCATTCGCCGACGCGATAAGCAGGCACGCTCTCCGCGTCGCGTAAAAAACATCTTTTCTATTTTAACACTAAACCGTCCCGCTTGCAAGAGCCTGTGGAATTTTTGTTACTCTTACGGAATGAATCGTCTTATTTTCTACCTTCAATACGCAGAAACGGTATCCGAGGTACTGGATTTCCGGCTGTTCTTCCTCTCCCGGAATCCGGTCAAGGCGGGAAATGAGAAGCCCATTGATGGTATCATAATTTTCCAGATCTTCCTCCGGAAACGTAATGCCAAGCTCGTCCTGGGCATCTTCCAGAGGCGTCATACCGCTCATGATCAGCGCATCGCCTTCTCCACGGACAATATACTGCTCGTCCACGTCGTATTCATCCAGGATATTTCCTACAATTTCTTCCAGAATATCTTCCATAGTGACAATTCCGGCAGTCTGTCCATATTCGTCGATCACGATCTCCATATGGATCTTCTGGGACTGCATTTCCTGGAACAGGGAATTGATGTTGCGTGTTTCCGGAATAAAATGCGCCGGACGCAAAACACCCGGAACATTGGCAATTTCCATGCGCGATTCCTGCAGATTTTCTGCATGAACCAGTACGTCCCGCATATGTACGGTGCCGATGATATCGTCCAGATCTTTTCCGTATACCGGATATCTGGAATTGCTTGCTTCTTTCAAGACAAAACGCGCCGCTTCTTTTAAAGTCATAGAACCATCCAGCGCTACAATGTTCTTGCGGTGGGTCATGATATCGCCGGCTTCTTTCTCATCGAATTCGAAGATATTCGTGATCATCTCCGCTTCGCTGGATTCCAGCACGCCTTGCTCATGCCCCTCATTCACCATGGTCATAATATCTTCTTCCGTTACATTTTCCTGCCTTGACCGGACATATTTCCAGATCACGTAACCTGCAGCCAGAAAAAGGATCATTACACCTGCCAGTGAGAGCAGGCGCAAACAGACATCGTCCATACTGATTTTTATCTCCTTCTTTTCTCTTTTGTTTGTATACACTATATCGTTTCCAGTTTACTAAACTTCCCGTCTTTCGTCAATGGCGAACTATGTAGGCAGATCCAGACTTACCATAAGCGCCTGATTTACCTGTTCCAATAATTCATCATCAATATGGCAGATCCGCTCCTTCAGACGCTGTTTGTCGATCGTCCGAAGCTGTTCTAATAAAATGACAGAATCTTTGACCATATCACTTTTTCGTGCAGACAATTCCACATGCGTCGGCAGCTTTGCCTTGTTCATACGGGATGTAATGGCTGCACAGATCACGGTAGGGCTGTGCCGGTTTCCTACATTGTTCTGTATGATGAGAACCGGGCGCACGCCTCCCTGCTCTGAGCCTACCACCGGTCGCAGATCCGCATAATAAATATCCCCTCGTCTGATAATCACAGTATCACTCTCCGTCACTGGTTTTCAAGGGTATTATTGCCTGATGTCAGGCAGTCTATACCTGCCTGTTTTTTTCCGTATCGCAGTGACGTTTTGTTTCTGTCCTCAATGACACAAACAGCAGCACAAGATATCTCTTCCTGTGATTATCTTATTCCTTAAAGCAGTCCATGGTTCCGACAACCTGCCCCCCGCGGTAATAAACACGCGGTACCCGCTTTCCAATATCGCAGACCATCTCGTAATGGAAGCCGCCGCAAAGCTCAGCCAGCTTTTCCATGGTAATCTCTTCTTTGCCATCTTTTCCGATCAGGGTTACCGGCGTATCGACACAGACACCTGGTATATCCGTGACATCAATCATAAGCTGATCCATGCAGACACGGCCCAGAATTGACGCGCGTCTTCCGTTTACCAGAACATAGCCACGGTTGGATAAGCTTCTCGGGTAACCGTCTCCATACCCCACCGGAACAGTAGCCACATGCATGGTGCGTTCCGTTACATAGGTGCCGCCATAGCTGATTTCTTCTCCCGGTCCAATCTCCTTTACATAGGTGACAAACGATTTCAGGCCGAGTGCCGGTCTTAGCGGCACTCGGTCTTTCTGCACTTCGTCAGACGGATACATTCCATAGATGGTGATACCGGCGCGAACATAGTTTAAGTTTGCCTGTGGCAAATCAATGATTCCTGCACTATTGGAACAGTGTTTCATGGGAATTTCAATTCCGCGTTCCTTTAATAAATCTGTAAAATGCAGATAACGGTTTAACTGCGTCATGGCAGATGTTTTTTCTTCTTCGTCTGCCCTGGAAAAATGGGTAAACAGTCCTTCGATCTCAATACCTGGAAGATTGCCGATTTCTGCTGTCAGATCCGCGCCGGACTCATCTGCTTCCATACCAATCCGGCGCATTCCGGTGTCGAGTGCAAGATGAATCCGGGCTGTTTTCTCCATGCTGACGGCCAGATCCGACAAAGGCTTTGCCTGTTCCATGGTAAAAATAGTCGGCCGGATTTCATTTTCTATCAGTTCCTGGTAGGCGGATGGATGTGTCACACCCAGGATCAGAATCATTTTTTTAATGCCATTGCGGCGAAGAAGCATGGCTTCCTCGATCGTTGCTACCGCATACCCATCCACATAGTCCTCAATCGCCTCCGCCACCGGGACAGATCCATGACCATACGCGTCTGTCTTAATGACTCCGATCATACCAGTGCTTTTGTCAATATTCCTGCGCATGGACTCCATGTTAAACCTGATTGCGTCCAAATCTACCGGTGCATAAACCCGTGTATACTGCCTGTGATTCATAATTTAATTTTGTTCCTCGTTTCTATCTATTTTAAAATACTGTCTGCCAGATTCGTGGCAAGCACTCCGTTTTCTCCAAATTTGTCTGCCGCATACTCTCCCGCACGTCCATGAACATACACGCCAAACGCTGCTGCCTCAGCACATTCCATGCCGCGGGCCAAAAGACCTGCGATCACGCCGGTCAGGACATCGCCGGAACCGCCTTTTGCCATGGCACTGCAGCCGCTCTGGTTGATCCAGGTACCGCCATCCTTATCCGTGATCACAGTAACTGCATCTTTTAACACACAAACGGTGCCATAACGGGCACTATAGGCCCTAGCCTCTTCCAGCGGTGCCTTTTTCAGATCAGCTGCCGGAACCGAGGTCAGCCGGCTCATTTCGCCCATATGCGGTGTAATAATAATATTCTCTGTAAAATAACGTGTCAGATACGGATGGGATGCCACACAGTTTAACCCATCTGCATCCAGAACAATCGGCACATAAGCGTCGGACAGAACCGTTTCCAACAGATACTCTGTGTAAGCATCCTGCCCCAGTCCGGGTCCCGCTGCGATCACATCAGCCCAGGCACACTCCTTTTCCAGTATTGTTTGCATGGTCTCTTCTTCATCCGGATCATAGCAGGATACGATTGCCTCCGGAAGCTGCGTCTGCAAGACTGTCCGGTTTTCCGGCACAGTAAGGATTTTCACCAGCCCCGCTCCCGTACGGTATGCGCCAAGCGCTGTAAAATAAGCAGCCCCGCTCATTCCACGGCTTCCCGCGATCACAAGGACTTTTCCAAAAGTCCCTTTGTTGCCGTCTTCCTGCCGTTTGGGAAGCTTGCTTAAATCCTCCGGCGTCAGGACCTTTGCATCCCATCCGCTCTTTAACAGGCTGATCTTTGAGAAGCCGATATCAGCCACCTCAAGTTTTCCAACATATTTTTTTCCAGGATACAATAACAGTCCTGTTTTTGGATATCCAAACGTTACCGTCACGTCGGCAGCCAGTGCTGCTCCCATGATTTCTCCCGTACTTCCATGAATTCCAGATGGTGTATCGACCGCGATCACACCAGCATCACACCGCTCACGTATGCGTTCCAGTATTTCCAGTACTTTTCGGTATTCCCCGGTAATATCGCGGCCAAGACCAATTCCAAACAAGGCATCCAGAATGATGTCGCAATCTGCGTTTTCATATTCTTCTGCCGATAGTTCCGGCACATTTAAATTTTTTGCAATCCGCTTCTGATGTTTCATCTCTTCCGAATCGTACTGTGCATTTCCGGCAAAGAAAAGGCTGACTTCATAGCCGCGTTCCTGCAAAATCCGCCCGGCTGCCACACCGTCTGCCCCATTGTTTCCTGTCCCGCATACCGCAAGAATATGGGCATTTTTTCCCCATCCCCGCTCGACTGCCATACGTTCTGCTGTCTTAGCAACTGCAAGCGCTGCGCGCTCCATCAAAACCATTGACGGAATCCCGATTTCCCTGATTGTATTCTGGTCGACTGCTTTCATTTGCTGTGCAGTTACTGCATAATTCATGTTCCGCCTCCTTGAATAGGACATCGTTTGCTGCTGTTTGCGCATACGTGCCCGGCAACTCTCATTTTCCCATGTAGCAAAAAACGACAGGCAGGAGAATTCGCTTACCCCTGCCTGCCGGCCCTTGCATTACTGTTCAAAAACCAGCCTGCGAACAATAACGCGCTTCCCCTTCACATGGTTCTGTTATGATTCGCCCTGCGCCTTCTTTTGCTCTTCTTCTTTCTTTCGGTCCTGCATGCTGCATACCCGGTAGGACAAGCGCATCAGGCTTTCCGAAAGATGTACATTTTCAACAACGACATCATCCGGTACATTCAGGTCCACATGCGCAAAATTCCAGATTGCCTTGATTCCCGCATTCACAAGCCTGTCCGCGATTTCCGGTGCTTTCGTCTTCGGGATGGTCAGTGCCGCCATCTGGACGTTATTGTCTTTGATGAACTGTTCCAGATCGTCGACACCACGGATCTCTATACCGCGTACCACAAGACCGATCAGTCTTGGATTGATATCAAACATTCCTTTGATAATGAAACCACGCTTTTCAAAGTTTGCATAATTCGCAATCGCCTGTCCTAAATTTCCGGCACCGATGATGATCAGGTTATGCTGGCGGTCGATTCCAAGAATTTTACCGATTTCTGTATATAAGTATTTTACATTATACCCGTAGCCCTGCTGGCCAAATCCTCCGAAATTATTTAAATCCTGACGAATCTGGGAAGCAGTCACTTTCATCCGGGTACTGAGTTCATTGGATGAGATACGCTCTACACCTGATTCCAATAACTCTCCGAGGTAACGGTAATACCGCGGAAGCCTTGTAATGACTGCTTTGGATATCTCTCTGTTTTCCATGCTGCACATCTCCTATACGTAAACTATTGTAGTCTATTATAACCGTTTGCGAAATCTATGTCAATGTTCAAACAATTCCTGAGCAAAAAATACACAGAAAGCCTTTACAAGTGCCAAAAACCTATATTATACTTGATAAGTCTTATAGTAGAAAACGTAACGAAATGGAGTTATCTATGATTTTATCATGCAATCACATCAGCAAAGCATTTGGTACAGATGAAATCCTGTCCGAAGTTTCTTTCCATATAGAAGACCAGGAAAAAGCCGCGATTGTCGGAATCAACGGAGCCGGAAAGTCCACTCTGTTAAAGATCATCGTCGGCGAACTCGCTGCAGATTCCGGCGAAGTTGTCCTTGCAAAAGGCAAAACACTCGGATACCTGGCACAGCATCAGGATCTGGACAGCAGCCGTACCATTTATGAAGAATTAAAAGAAGTCAAGCAGCCCATCATCGACATGGAGCTTGAGATCCGGGAACTGGAGATCCGCATGCAGCATGCCTCAGGCGAAGAACTGGAGCAGATGCTTTCTACATACAGCCGTTTAAGCCATACATTCGAGCTGGAAAACGGATATGCCTGGAAAAGCGAACTGACCGGAGTATTAAAAGGTCTCGGATTCACGGAAGACGAATTTGACAAAACAGTCTCAACCCTCTCCGGCGGTCAGAAGACCCGTGTATCCCTCGGCAAGCTTCTGCTCTCCCGCCCGGATATCATCCTCCTCGATGAGCCAACCAACCATCTGGACATGGAATCCATCGCCTGGCTGGAAACCTATCTCTTAAACTATAACGGTGCCGTGATCATCGTAGCACATGACCGGTACTTCTTAAACCGCGTTGTCACAAAAGTTGTGGAGTTGGAGCAGGGACATGCTTCTGTCTACCTTGGAAATTACACTGCCTACAGCGAAAAGAAAGCCATGATCCGCTCTGCCCAGATGAAGGCCTGGTTAAACCAGCAGCAGGAAATCAAACACCAGGAGGAGGTCATCACCAAATTAAAATCCTTCAACCGGGAAAAGTCTATCAAACGTGCAGAAAGCCGAGAGAAAATGCTCTCCAAGATCCAGGTTTTAGAAAAGCCTGCCGAGATCCAGGATGAGATGCGGATCACCCTGGAGCCAAACATTGTCAGCGGAAACGATGTCCTCACCATCAAAGATCTGAGCAAATCCTTTGGTTCCACCCACCTGTTCTCCCATGTAGATATGGAAGTCAAACGCGGAGAACGGGTTGCCATCATCGGAAACAATGGCACCGGAAAAACTACCATATTAAAGATCATCAACGGTATGCTCCCGGCCGACACCGGAACCATCACGCTGGGATCCAAAGTCCATATCGGTTACTACGATCAGGAGCATCACGTTCTCCATATGGAAAAAACAGTCTTCGAGGAAGTGCAGGATGCCTATCCGAACCTGACCAACACGCAGATCCGCAACATTCTTGCCGCGTTCCTTTTTACCGGGGACGATGTATTTAAGCGGATCTCCGATTTAAGCGGTGGGGAGCGCGGACGTGTTTCCCTCGCCAAGCTTATGCTCTCGGAGGCCAACTTCCTGATCCTGGACGAGCCAACCAACCACCTGGATATTACCTCCAAGGAAATTCTGGAAAATGCATTGAAACATTATACCGGAACCGTGCTTTACGTTTCCCACGACCGTTATTTCATCAACCAGACTGCAACCCGGATTCTGGAACTGACTGGTCAGACGTTCTTAAATTATATCGGTAACTACGATTACTATCTGGAAAAGAAGGATCTCATGAAAGAGCTCTACGTGGATTCGGAACACACAGAACGCGACCGTGCGATTGGAACAGCTGCAGCAAACGGAAATTTAAAAGCCACAGGCGTTCCCGGTATGGCAAAATCCACAGCGGAAACAGAGGTAAAGCTGGACTGGAAAGCCCAGAAAGAAGAACAGGCGCGCATCCGTAAACGCCAGAATGACTTAAAGAAGGTCGAAGACGAAATCCATCGTCTGGAAACCCGTGATGGTGAAATTGACGCTCTGCTCTCACAGGAAGAAATTTACACCGATGTAGCACACCTGGTAGAACTGAATAATGAAAAAGAGTCCCTCCAGAAAAAACTGGAAGAACTCTATGAGACATGGGAAGAGCTGGCAGAATGATCTGCCGGCTCTTCTTTTTGATGCAGGATCATTTCCAGTTTTTCGCAAAGTTCTGGAAATTTCCGGCGCAGTTCTTCCGTTTTTTCTCCGCTTACATAGGCAGAAAACAATGTTCCAAAACAAAAGCCTGCATCTTCCGCATAGTAATCCGGGATCTCCAAAATGCGTTCCAGCACCGGACTGACTTTCCAGTATTCCTGCATTACGGCGCTGTCTCCCCGGTAACATCCTGCTTTATAGGCGACGTATTCCCCAAACGCCTGTAAGATGGAATCGGCATCACAAAACTTCACTTTTTTATAGCGACGGTCCGTACTGTAGCGGACATAATAGATCCCGGAAGAAGTAGATGGAGCCTCAAAGTAAGTTTTCTTCGTGTAAAAAAGGAACTGCCAGCCGTCCTTCACAAATTGCCGGATCCACCCTCTTGGCACCTCATAAAGATAATCCGTGATCAGATCCTTGTCTTCGGAATCCGGTTTTCTGGTTCCGATCACCCGGATTTCCCCTTTCTTATCCTCCTGGCCGTCTTCTCCCAAAAACTTTAAATCCACATACTGATTATGAGCCATATGTCCATTGCTGAAGAAAAAGTAACGGATCCCGTCAATGGTTCTGGTTCCTCCGGTCTGCATCCATCCATGCTCATCGAACCAGTACCATTCCCCTTCATAGTACAGCCAGCCTGTATGCAGCTGCCCGTCCTGATCCCGGTAAGTCCAGTGATGATCCTTTCCGTAACTCCAGTTTTTCCCTCCGCTTCCGGGAGCATCCATCGCATAGGACGGAAAAACAAACAACAGCCAAAAGCAAAGCAGGAAAAACAAACCGGTACTTTTTATGCGCATTCGATGCTGTTTCATAAATCCACCTCGTTTCCAAAGCAAAGCGATCTCTCCACATATACAAAAAGAGGGGGCACTAAGAAGCGCCACCCTCGTAAGATCAGGTTATGAGCAAGACGATAAGCCGGGTTATGTCGTTGAATGGTCATCTATCTAGACCAGATGTCACCACCTGGTTCAAGCAACCTACCCGAAAGCAGACGGGCCGCCTTATGCTTTCTGTTCGGTCTTGCTTCGAGTGGGGTTTACATGTGCCCCGTCTGTTACCAGACGGGCGGTAGTCTCTTACACTGCCCTTCCACCCTTACCGGCAAAGCCGGCGGTATATTTCTGTTGCACTGTCCCTGGAGTCACCTCCGCCAGACGTTATCTGGCACCCTGCCCTGTGAAGCCCGGACTTTCCTCTCCCGCAGCCTTTCGTTTCTGCGGCAGCGACCATTTGTCTTACTCAATGCTCCCAATTCTACCACGATTCCGGGGTGCTGTCAACTTAGACTTTCAAGCAACTCCACCACCACGTCGGACACATCACACACAAACTGTCCGTGTTCAGACTTTAAAACAGGATCCGCCGATAAACTCCCGGATCAGGGAATTATGCGGAATTTCCTCACTGCTGACACCAAGGAAGTAATCCAGGAATTTTAACAACCGTTTTGCTTCCACATACTCTGCGCTGTCACGCGGTACGGAAAACAGAACCGGCTCCGCATACTGTTTTAAGACAGCCAGTTCATAAACAAGGGCCGAATTGAACATTACGTCTGCCTCTTCCTGATACGGAAAAATATTCTCTTCCTCTCCGCGGCGGACAGACGGCCACATCCGTATCGTATCCTGGGCGGAGGAACCTCTGGTACGCGCATCGCGCACGATCCGGCGGATCAGGCGTCCATCCGTAGTCGGAATACGATTATGCTCATCGATATTTAACTGCGTCAGTGCACTGATATAAATCTTAAACTTATTCTTTCGCGGCAATGCATAAGAAAGTTTCTCATTCAGACAGTGGATTCCCTCAATGACCAGCACATCATCCGCGCCCAGTGTCAGATAATCGCCATGGTATTCCCGCACACCTTTGATGAAGTTATATTCCGGCATTTCCACGGTCTTACCCGCCAGAAGATCGGTCATGTTCTGATTGAACAGCGCCACGTCCAGACATTCCAGTGCCTCATAATTATAATTGCCATTTTCATCCCGCGGACTGTCGACCCGGTTTACAAAATAATTGTCTACCGCGATCGGATGTGGTTTTAAGCCCTTCGCCTTTAACTGAATGGAAAGCCGGTGGGAAAAGGTCGTCTTTCCGGAAGAAGATGGTCCTGCGATCATCACAATTTTCTTGTCCGGCCTGCTGGCGATCTGTTCTGCAATATCACCGATTTTCTTTTCCATCAGCGCCTCCTGCATCAGGATCAGTTCGCTGATTCTGCCATGACAGATCACATCATCCAGCGCTCCAACGGTCGGCACCTCCAGTTGCCTGCCCCAGCTTTCCGTTTCATTCAGTACCTCAAACAGCTTTTCCCGGTCATGGAATTTTGCTACCTGTTCTGGATTATGTTGTTCCGGCAAAAGCAGCATCATGCCATCCCGGTAAAGGATCAGATCAAAATATTTCAGATATCCGGTATTTTGTACCATGTATCCGTAATAATAATCCTCGAACCCGCCAATGCTGTATAAGTTTACCCTGGAAACCCTGCGGTAATGGAAGAGACGTTCTTTCTCATACATCCGGTGACGGTGAAAAACTTCAATGGCCTCATCCGTCGTCACATTCCGCTTCATGATCGGAATTTCCGCTGCAACATACTCCTGCATTTTTTCTTTGATGCGATCAACCAGCTCCTGATTTTTTTCAAACGTTCCTTCTGATTCAATAAATAAACCATTGGCAATCGCGTATTCCACGGAAACTTTTTTGATATGCTCTGCCCCAACGACTTCGTAGAATGCCTTTAACAAAATCAGCAGAACACTGCGCCGGTAAGTCTGGATGCCCGGTTTATCCGCAGCAGTCAAAAACTCAATCCGGCTTCCTTCTTTTACCTTTTTGTGAAGTTCCTGCAGTTTTCCATCTACCGTTGCCAGTAAAATTTCATGCTGAAAATGATTCTGCACTTCTTTTGCTACATCTTTTAAAAGTGTATCTTCGCGATACTGCTTTTCCTGCCCTAACACCCACACATGAAGCATAAACGTTCTCCTTTCTTTCCGATCGGATTCCTTTTCAAATCCGTAACTCCTGGAAAAGTCCGTTTCATATCAGATTACCTTTGCCGGAAAGTCCGGTTTTGCCTGGATTACTTCGATCGTACCGTCAGAAACCTGTCTGATATACTCTGCCATAAATGGAATGAAAATGTGTTCCAGACCATAATGTCCGGCATCGATAATGGCCAGTCCCTGCGCCGCTGCATCGATTGCGTCATGGTGCCCGATATCGCCCGTAATCAACACTTCCGCATGCTTTTCCAGTGCGTAACGGATCATACTGCCGCCTGCACCTGGGGAGACCGCCACACGGCTTACCTGTTTATTTGCCGTATCACTTCCATAAACCAATGCAAAGGGCAGACCAAACACCTCTTTCACCGTCTCTGCCAATTGTTCCAGGGAACAGGATTCTGGTAAAATCCCTGCCTTTCCGATTCCCACAGAAATGCCGTTCACTTCTCCGGTCACCTCTAATGGTTCCCCGTTTTGAATCTGCAGACGCTTCGCTGCCAGATCGGCCATGCAGCCCGGCGCCGCATCAAAATTTGTGTGCATGGCAAAATAAGAAATATCTGCCTGCAGTAATGTTACAATCCGGCTGCTGATAAAATCCGCATCCGTTACCTGTTTTATTGCACGGAAAAGCAGCGGATGATGCGTGAGCAGAAAATCTGCCTTTTCCCGCACTGCCTGCTCTACAACCCGGTCCGTTGCATCCAGTGCAATCAGAACCTTTGTTACCTCTTTCTCTCTCCGTCCAACCAGAAAACCCGAATTATCCCACTCACAGGCCAGACTTTTCGGAGCCAGTTCTTCCAGTTTTTCAATCAATTCCCTGCAGAGCATGATATGCCTCCTTTGTCTCCATCAATTCGTTTTTCAAACTTTCCGCGCGTTTTTTTGCTCCTTCTGTTTTTGCCTGGGACAAATGCACAAGAAGTTCTTCTCCCTGCGTCAGTTCCCGTTCCAGAAATTCCTGCAGAATCGGATCTTTTTTCCGGATCAGATCCGCACCATAACGATACTCATATGCATGTTCATAATGCATCGTTCCAGGACTGACATGCATGATCACATAATACTTACCGTCTTCCACCAGCATCTGTTCCTTCTGGATTGCAAATCCCAACTGCTCCAGCCCATGACGGAATGCAGAAAGTTCTGACTGCGGGGAAAGCACATAATGCTTTACACTTGCATGCATATGCGCACCATCGCGGAGGATGCGCAGCATCAGCTCGCCTCCCATTCCCGCAATGATCACCGTGTCTGCCTCTCCCGGCTTTAATTCCTTTAAGCCGTCACTGAGCCTCGTTTCGATCTGGTCTTCCATGCCAAACTCCCGGACATGCTCACGGGCTCTGGCAAGAGGTCCCTTTCGTACATCCATGGCGATCACATGCTTTACTTTTCCGCTTTCGATCAGGCGAATCGGGACGAATCCATGATCCGTCCCAACATCTGCCACATATCCTTCTGTAACCTCCGCTGCCTGTGCAGCGATCCGTTCTAACCGGTCTGATAATTTCATCTTATCTCTGTTCCTTTTGTAACTGTTTTTGTTCGCCCAGTTACCTTCCTTTTCTATATTGTTTAGTCAAGATAATCTTTCAATTTCTTGCTGCGGCTTGGATGACGCAGTTTCCGAAGCGCTTTTGCTTCAATCTGGCGGATTCGCTCTCTTGTCACATGAAACTGCTTCCCAACCTCTTCCAGCGTTCTCGGTTTTCCATCCTCTAACCCGAACCGAAGACGCAGCACCTGCTGTTCCCGGTCTGTCAGCGTACCCAAAGCTTCCATTAACTGTTCATGAAGAAGGGTGAATGTCGCTTCTTCCGCCGGAACTGCCACATGGTCATCCTGAATAAAATCGCCAAGATGGCTGTCTTCTTCTTCGCCGATCGGCGTTTCTAACGACACCGGATCCTGGGATATTTTCCGGATTTCCCGTACCCGTTCTACCGGAATTTCCATTTTGGCTGCAATTTCCTCAGCCGTTGGCTCCCTGCCAAGTTCCTGCACCAGTTGTCTGGACGTACGGATCAGACGGTTGATCGTCTCTACCATGTGTACCGGGATCCGGATTGTGCGGGACTGATCCGCGATCGCACGCGTAATTGCCTGCCGGATCCACCAGGTAGCATAAGTCGAAAATTTATATCCTTTGCGGTAATCAAATTTTTCCACAGCTTTGATGAGACCGAGATTGCCTTCCTGGATCAGATCAAGAAACTGCATGCCTCTTCCTACATACTTTTTGGCAATGCTGACCACCAGCCTTAAGTTTGCCTCAGCAAGACGTTTTTTGGCCTGCTGATCGCCAAGTTCCATGCGTTTTGCCAGCTCAATTTCCTGATCCGTGGTCAAAAGCGGAATTTTTCCAATTTCCTTTAAATACATCCGGACCGGATCTTCCACCCCGACTCCTTCCGGTACAGAAAGATCGATTTTATCCAGTTCCGCTTCTTCTTCCTCTTCAGAGTCCTCGTCCAGAAACAGATCCGGTTCCATATCATCTTCTTCCTCTGTACGAAGGACATCTACGTTATGTTTGTCCAGAAAATCATAAATGCGGTCCAGTTTTTCCGGATCCAGGATCTCGCCTTTGAAAAAATCCAGGATTTCCCGGTTTTCCAGCACATTTTTCTTCTTTTTTGCCTCTTCTAACAACAGTCCCAGTTTCTCATCAAATGTCTGTGTACGTTCTTCCATATCTATCCGCCCTTTCTCAAATGCAGATCACCGGAAAAGGAATTGCCCATCCGGTCCTTTCACTAGTCAATGGATATCTGAAGCGTTTTCAGTGCCGCCTGCTGCCGGATGATCTGTTGGAGCGCCGCAATGTCGGTTGCGCTCCGGCTTGCCTCATCCAGGCTGTTTTTCTTCACTTTCAGCACTGTTTCAGAAAATGCTTTTCGCTGTTCTTCATTATTTAAGGAATCATTCAGGCTTGCGTTGAACAACGCCGCCACCTGTTTGTATTGTTCTTCATCGTTGATAAATCGATTCAGGATCCCGGCCGGGTTTAAGTTACCTTCTTTATGACCATCAAAAACCATCTGTGCAACTTCATGATATAATGGCTCCCGAAAATCATCCGCATCAATGATGCCGGCAATCTTCTCAAAAAGCTGCGGCCGTTCGATCAGCCAGGTCAAAAGAAGGCGCTGCGACCTACGAATGCCGTCGTCCTTTTCTTTTTTCTTTTTCCGCTCACGCGGGTCTGTTCTGTCTTCTTCCCGTTTTTGCAGGGGAACCGGACCAAGCTGGTTTCCAAGCCGGTTCACCAGCCTGCGCAGATCTTCATAAGGAATAAACTGCGCCTGCGCAACAGCCCTGGTGTAATTATCCCGTTCCAGTGCCTCCCCAAATTCCAGAAGCTTTCTCGCAACCGCATTGTAAAAACGGGTCTTTTGTTCCGGATCTTCCAGATCATATTCCCGCTTCATAACATCGATTTCATACAGGAAACTGTTCTGCGCATTGGCAATCCGCTCCCGGAATGCATCCGCCCCAAGATTTTTGATAAATTCATCCGGATCCTTATAAGGTTTTAAATTCAGCACTTTTGTGGAGATACCGACCTCTTTTAAGATCGGGATTGCGCGGAGTGCAGCTTTTACCCCCGCCCCATCGCTGTCGTACGTCAGGATCACCGTGTCCGTATAACGTTTGAGCAGCACCGCATGCTGGGTCGTAAAGGCCGTGCCAAGCGACGCTACCGCATTGGTAAAGCCCGCCTGATGCATGGCAATGACATCCATATAGCCCTCGCAGGCCAGTATATACTTTTCCCGGCTGGTACGGGCATAATTTAACCCGTACAGATTCCGGCTTTTATCAAAGATCATGGTCTCCGGTGAGTTTAAATATTTCGGAGTCCCGTCTCCCATCACACGTCCGCCAAATCCGATCACGCGGTTATTGACATCCATGATCGGGAACATAACACGATTCCAGAATTTATCATATGTGCTGCGCTCCTCCATCGTGACCAGACCACTGTCACGCAGAATTTCATCGGTATAGCCTTTTGAGCGCAGGTACTGATACAGATCATTGCTCGTCTTATTGGCAAATCCAAGCCCAAAATGCCGGATCGTGTCGTCAGACAATTCCCGCTTCCGGAAATAATCGTACCCGATCTTTCCCTGGGGCTGATGCAGCTGATAGTAAAAATAATTGGCTGCAAGCTTATTGATTTCCAAAAGCGTGGAACGTTTATCTGCTTTTGCGCGTTCTTCTTTCGAATACTCCACCTCCGGCAGATGAATGCCAGCCCGCTCTGCCAGTAGCTTTAAGGCTTCCGGAAACGAATAATTTTCATATTCCATAACAAAGGTGATCACGTTTCCGCCGGCACCACAGCCAAAGCAATAATACATCTGCTTCTGCGGCGACACCGAAAAGGAAGGGGATTTTTCATTATGAAACGGGCAAAGGCCGAAATAGTTGGAACCTTTCTTCTGTAGTTTTACATATCCAGAAATCACATCTACAATGTCATTCCTCGTCCGCACTTCTTCTACGACATCTTCCGGATAATACATAAGCCTCTCCTTTCTTTAATGCACCTTCCAGGATTTTGGAATGAACAGTTCTTCAAATTTATCGATGGAATAGCTGTCGCTCATACCAGCAATATAATCACATACCACGCGTTCTTTGGGTTCCTTCCGTTCCCAGATCATGAACAGATATTCTTCCGGGAGTTCTGCCGTATGCTCCAGATAATACTGGTATAAAAATACCAAAAGCTGCTGTGCTCTTCCCTCTTCTGCTTTCGGAACTTTATTCTCATAAACATTTTCAAACATCCAACCGCGCAGTCCCTGCATGGCTTCCTCGATATGAGGCGACATCCGGATTTCCGACCGGTCCATACTCTGCCCGATAATATCGTGAATCAGTAAATCCAGACGTTCCCTTACGCTATGTCCAAGAACGTCGGTATATTGCGCCGGAAGCTGATCTTCCGTGAAGATTTTTGCCCGGATCGCATCATCAATATCGTGGTTGATATACGCGATTTTATCGGAAAGCCGCACAACGCATCCCTCCAGTGTGGAAGGATGGCCACTGGTCCTGTGATTTTTGATTCCATCCCGGACCTCTTTCGTAAGATTGAGACCCTTACCGTCTTTTTCCAGTACTTCGACCACACGCACACTCTGAAGATAATGGGAAAATCCATAAGGACAAAGTTCATTCAGGATGCGTTCCCCGGAATGACCAAATGGTGTATGACCAAGATCGTGCCCCAGTGCAATAGCCTCTGTCAGATCTTCATTCAGCCGGAGCGCACGGGAAATAGTCCTTGCAATCTGCGCAACTTCCAGTGTGTGCGTCAGGCGTGTCCGGTAATGGTCTCCTTCTGGAGCCAGAAATACCTGGGTTTTATGTTTTAATCTGCGAAAAGACTTACAATGAAGAATACGGTCGCGATCCCGCTGATATGCCGTGCGAATGTCACATGGTTGTTCTTCGCGGTCACGTCCCTGCGTGTTTTGGCTTAATGACGCATAAGGACTTAAATAATCCGCTTCCCAGGCTTCTCTCATCTCTCGTATATTCATAAACCAATTCCCCCTTTCCGGACTCATAATTATAATAAGTATATCATAATTTCCGAAATTTTCATACTATTTTCCGTTCCAGGGTATGCAAAAAGAGCGAAGAACTGATTGTTCTTCGCTCTGCTCATGCAGAAGATGGGAGTCGAACCCACAAGGTATTGCTACCACACGGACCTGAACCGTGCGCGTCTGCCAATTCCGCCACTTCTGCGAACCATCGACCCAGTAAAGTGTTTTACCGAATCAACACGTATATTATATCCAACCCATGATGATTTGTCAACTGATTTTTTAATTTTTATAAAAATTTATGTTTCCATGAAAACATGTGGAACTATGTGAATTTACGCTTCTGCTTTCCAAACAGAATGTAGGAAGACACCTATGCTGCAGAACGTAATGTTCCATGAAATCAAAAAAGCGAAGAACCAACAGTTCTTCGCCTCTGATGCAGAAGATGGGAGTCGAACCCACAAGGTATTGCTACCACACGGACCTGAACCGTGCGCGTCTGCCAATTCCGCCACTTCTGCAAAACTCCCCGAGTAGGACTTGAACCTACGACAGCGCGGTTAACAGCCGCGTGCTCTACCGACTGAGCTATCGAGGAATGTTCCCGCATCTTCTTTTCAGAAGATACTGCGGGAGATGGGACTTGAACCCACACGACATAACTGCCACTAGATCCTTAGTCTAGCCTGTCTGCCAATTCCAGCACTCCCGCGAACGTTTAATACTATACCACAGTTTCCTGGATCTGACAAGTACTTTTTACATTTTCTTTTCCAATTTCTTTTGCCAATCTCCCCCCAAATTCCACGGATTCATTTTTATTAGCATTTATGCACCGCTTTTTGTCATTTTCAGCCCATTTATTTGTGGATTTTCCGAGAAAATATTAGTATAATGAAGAAAAACAAATGACACATACCGAGGTGACTTACATGAAAAAGAAAATCGAAACACCCCTTCAGGGATACCTCTCCAGCATTGTCGCCTTCATTATCGCAACCGCATTTGGTATTGTTGTATTTTCTGCTGTTTCCCAACGTGCAGTAGAATCACTCGCCCAGTCAAAACTGATGATGAACGTTTCCAGGCAGAGCGTACATTTTGAAGATATTCTGGACGTCAACTACCAGTTTCTGGATGGAGTTGCCGCACAGATTGGAAAAGATGGTGTTCTTCTCTCCCAGAAAAACCAGGATATGCTTTCCGCCATCAAGTCCACCACTTCCATCAACCACGTCGCTCTGATCGAACCAGACGGCACTTCTCATTATGAAAATGGAGACGTAAAAGACGTTTCCCACCGCGATTATTTCAAGGAAGGCATTACCGGTCAGCGCATTCTGAGCGATCCAGTACAAAGCAGTGTCGACCACGAGACCAGAGTCATTCTCGGAGTTCCGGTCCTGCACAATGATTCCGTCATCGGACTTCTTGGGGCTTCCTACAATGTTACCGCACTCAACCACCTGATGTTTGATGACCTGTTTGGGAGCAAAGGATTTTGTATCATTATCGACGAGGATGGAAATATCATCACGCTGGACGGCAATTCCGACACGCAGAAAATCAGTTACACCGATAACTTTTTTGAATTTTTTGACAAATGGAATTTCCGCAGCAACAATTCTCTTCAGAAAATCCGTGATGCTTTCCAAACCCAGTCCGATGGTGTGCTGAAACTGATCCAGCCGGAAGATCCAGATTCCAGCCGCTACATTGCCTACACACCACTCCACTTAAACAACTGGATGATGTGTTACATCATTCCCGTATCGGTTGCGAATGAGAGTTATATGTTTGTCCACGATTACGAACTGGCATTAAATGGTTATTTTATGGTTCTGGTTCTTTTGCTGATCTGGCGTATCGCCGTGATCCACACCAGGGACCGGAAAGAACTGGTTCATTCCGCACAGATTGATGGTTTAACCGCTGTATATAATAAAGAACATACGCAGCCTGTCATAGATGCTTTTCTGCGAACATGCCGCCCAGACACCCTGCACGCTTTCCTGATCCTGGATATCGATAAATTCAAAGATGTAAACGATACCTGGGGACACGCCGTCGGAGATCTGATTCTCCAGCGCGTAGGTGCATTTTTGAAAAACCAGTTTCGGGATGACGATATCATCGGACGGATCGGCGGAGATGAATTTGTCATTCTCATGAAAAATATCGGCAACAAAGACATTGCGTTAAACCGGGTAGAAACCATGCTGAATCAGATTCGTTCCATCAAACAACCGGAAATGGACAACCAGTCCATCACATTCAGCGTTGGTGTTGCTTTCAGCCCGGAACAGGGAATCCGTTTTGACAATCTGTACCGCAACGCAGACAAAGCGCTTTACCAGACCAAGCGCGGCGGACGCAATAACTACACCGTATATGAAAAAGCATAACAAACAGCAAAAAGAGGACCGGCAAATGCCGATCCTCTTTTTATGTTCTTTTATAAAGCCTATTAAGCTAATTTAGCTTTTGCAAGCTCAGCCAGTTTTGCGAAGCCCTCAGCATCGTTGATAGCCATGTCAGACAGAACTTTACGGTTCATCTCAACACCAGCCAGCTTTAAGCCATACATGAACTTGCTGTAGGACAGACCATTGATACGTGCTGCTGCGTTGATACGAGCGATCCACAGCTGACGGAACTGTCTCTTTCTCTGCTTACGGCCTGCGTAGGAGCTGGTCAGAGCTCTCATTACAGACTGCTTTGCTACTCTATACTGTTTAGAACGTGCTCCTCTGTAGCCTTTAGCCATTTTCAGCACTCTATTGTGTTTCTTCTTTGCGTTCATACCGCCTTTAATTCTTGCCATCGGTTTTTCCTCCTTCTTAATCTAATCAGTCTATTACAGATATGGTAAAATCTTCTTCATTACCTTTGCGTTGGTGGAATCGGTAACGATATCTTTTCTAAGGTTTCTCTTTCTCTTGGTAGACTTCTTAGTTAAGATGTGAGATTTGTATGCTTTATTTCTTACCAGCTTACCGGTACCGGTCTTTTTGAAACGTTTTGCAGCTGCTCTGCTTGTTTTTAATTTAGGCATTATAACTTCCTCCTTAATTCTTTCTCTTTGCTTTTACTTCTTGGCAGTCAAAAACATAACCATGCTTCTTCCTTCCACTTTGGAAGGTTTGTCGATGGTTGCAATATCTTTTAAGCTCTCAGCAAAATCGTCCAGGATATACTTAGACTTGGACATATGTGCCATCTCACGACCACGGAAACGTAAGGTAACTTTGACTTTGTCTCCCTTTTCCAGGAATTTCCGTGCTGCGCCCGTTTTTGTGTTTAAGTCGTTGGTGTCAATGTTCGGAGACAACCGCACTTCCTTAACCTCGATTACCTTCTGTTTTTTTCTAGCTTCTTTCTCTTTTCTTGCCAGTTCGTAACGATATTTACCGTAATCGATAATCTTACAAACCGGTGGCTTCGCCGTCGGAGCAATTTTTACAAGATCCAGTTCTGCGTCCTGAGCCAGTTTGAAGGCTTCTTTCGCAGACATGATTCCCAGCTGCTCGCCGTCCGCACCAATCAATCGAACTTCTTTGTCTCTGATCTGTTCGTTAATCATTAACTCGCTAATAGTCGTGCACCCCCATCATAGAATTCTGCATGTTTGTTTTTCTGCATAAAAAAAGTAGATAGAATATTCTACCCACCCTCAAAAGCATCGCATAGGACGTCGTTGCCGCCGCATATACGCATTCTTTGCTATAAACCAGGGTCACTTGCTCGTGCCGAGGTGAGGTGGATACCTACTTTCCTGTGTTGTTCTCACAACTTTCATTACTATACTATGAATCCCCGGAAAAGTCAAGCGATTTTTCCGGGGATTTTTCATTTTTTCCAGAAAACTTTTTCCAGAAATTTTCCAGAAATCATTTTCGAGGTTTTGTCTCTGCTTTTATTTCTGCTTTTTTGATTTTTTGCGATTCATTTTACCTCTACAGGACACATTTAATTTTTTTCAAACGTCGTGCAGAGTGTCTGCTCCGCCCTGCTTGCGCCGTCTCCCGCAATGCCGATATGCTCGGCTGCGCAGCGGTGATTTTCATTGTAAATGCACTGCACTGCCTCGCAGGAAACCTCCAGGCGGCTTTCTGGTGTCTTAAAGACATTTTTAAAGAGACCACCTTTGTTTTCGTCGAAGCTTCCGCAGCAGGTCTGCTCTTTTTCTTTTGCATCATGGCCATCTACCATGATAGCCTGCTTACAGCAGCAGTTATCTGCATTGTGAAGACAGTTTGTTACGTTGCACTCTAATTTCGTCATGGAACCCATACCTCCTGTTTCTTATTTTAAATAATTCCACAGGACTAGTATGGACTTTTTCATTAAAAAAATACGTTGCTGCTCACACATCACGCAAACAACAACGTATTTTTTATTTCTGCACTAGCATTGTACCGTCATTATTTTTGTTCCGGTATTATTTCTGCTCTGGTTTTACTTCCACAGCACGTACTTCTCTGGAAGCAATTTCCTTTTTGATGTCTTCAATGAAGCTCTCTAAGGACTTCTGTCCCTCATCGCCTTTGAAACGGCTGCGGACAGATACAACGCCCTCTTCCTCTTCCTTCTGCCCTACGACCAGCATGTACGGAATCTTGTTTTTCTGTGCTTCGCGGATCTTGTAGCCAATCTTCTCGGAACGGGTATCTACCTCGGTGCGGATATCAGCAGCATCCAGGGCAGCCTTTACCTTCTCTGCATAATCCATGTACTTATCAGAGATCGGCAGTACCTTTACCTGTACCGGAGCCAGCCAGGTCGGGAATGCACCTGCGAAATGCTCGATCAGGATACCGATGAAACGCTCGATAGAACCGAATGCTACACGGTGGATCATGATCGGACGATGTTTCTCGCCGTCTGCACCAATGTACTCCAGCTCAAAGCGCTGCGGAAGCTGGAAGTCAAGCTGGATGGTACCGCACTGCCAGGTTCTTCCGATCGCATCTACCAGGTGGAAGTCGATCTTCGGGCCGTAGAATGCGCCGTCACCTTCATTTACCACATAATCCAGGCCCATCTCATCCAGGGCATTTCTCAGACCGTCTGTAGCCATCTCCCAGTCTTCGTCACTTCCCATGCTGTCTTCCGGACGGGTAGAAAGCTCTACATGATATTTGAAACCGAACAGTTTATATACGCTGTCGATCAGCTGTGCAACGCCCTTGATCTCGTCCTTGATCTGCTCCGGAGTCATGAAGATGTGTGCATCGTCCTGCGTAAAGCAGCGTACACGCATCAGGCCGTGAAGCTGACCAGATTTCTCATGACGGTGAACCAGTCCAAGCTCGCCCATACGGAGCGGAAGATCACGGTAAGAACGCGGCTCAGATGCATAAACCAGAACGCCGCCCGGGCAGTTCATCGGCTTGATCGCATAATCCTGGTCATCGATGACTGTGGTATACATGTTATCCTTATAATGATCCCAGTGACCCGAGGTCTCCCACAGGCTTCTGTTTAAGATAACCGGGGTGGAAATTTCTACATAACCAGCCTTCTTATGGATCTCTCTCCAGTACTCTAACAGGGTGTTCTTTAATACCATGCCCTTCGGTAAGAAGAACGGGAAGCCAGGACCAGCCTCGTGCATCATGAACAGACCAAGCTCTTTGCCCAGTTTTCTGTGATCACGCTTCTTTGCTTCCTCGATCATGGTTAAGTATGCTTCCAGCTCTTCTTTCTTTGCGAATGCAGTTGCATAGATACGGGTCAGCATCTTGTTGTGCTCATTGCCTCTCCAGTATGCACCGGCAATGCTGGTCAGTTTGTAAGCCTTTCCAACCTCTTTGGTATTCATTAAGTGCGGGCCTGCGCAAAGATCGGTAAACTCACCCTGCTTGTAGAAGCTGATCTCTTCGCCTTCCGGAAGATCCTCGATCAGTTCAACTTTGTACGGCTCCTCTTTCTCTTTCATGAGTGCCAGTGCCTCTTCTCTCGGAAGAGTAAAACGCTCCAACGGAAGTGCCTCTTTGATGATTTTCTTCATCTCAGCTTCAATCTTTTCGAGATCTTCTGCAGTGATCGTGGTCTCGAAATCAATATCGTAGTAAAAACCATCTGCGATAGACGGACCGATTGCCAGTTTTGCGCTCGGATACAGTCTCTTGATCGCCTGGGCCATAACATGGCTTGCGGTGTGACGAAGTGCTGCAAGTCCTGCTTCATCCTTTGCAGTCAGGATATTCAGCTCGCAGTCCTTGTCGATAACGGTACGCAGATCTTCGGTCTCGCCGTTTACCTCGCCGGCACATGCAACACGTGCCAGTCCTTCGCTGATGTCACGGGCAATATCGATAATGGACATAGCCTGTGCATACTCTTTTTTGCTTCCATCTTTTAATGTGATGATCATGCTTTTTTCCTCCTGGTATTTTTCTTTCTTATGATACAAGGGACGATAAGTTTTGGTAAGCGATGCAAAACCTCCACAAACAAATTTTGCATACGGAAATAAAAAAGTCCCCTGCCTGATGTGTTTCCACACCAGACAAGGGACGACAATTCATTTATCGCGGTTCCACCCTGTTTGCTGCCTGAATGTAAATTCACACAGCCGCTTCATTCTGATGGTAACGGAATCACCGGATCCGATTAAGGACCACTCCGAGCTGGTTTTCCTACCGGTTTTCTCATAAGATGCTCGCACCAGATGCACCTCTCTCTGCATGATCCTGCCGAAGTACTCTTCTCATCAACGTGTTCGTAAATATGAAACTTTTCTCATATCTGTCACTGATTATAGCACGGTCGGAAAATATGTCAAGCATAAAAATTTTGCTAAAATCATTCCAAACTATTTGGAAAGGTGCCTGAAAATTTCTTTCAAAACTGGCAGAGTCTGACTTAGTTCATGCTCGCATTCAGCATCCGCATAGCACCAAGACAGCTGAGCGGATTTCCATCCACATCATATAACTGACCATCCTGCACAAAATTATATACATGAATATTGTCCAGATATACATCTCCGTCCGTTTCAAAGGTTACGTCATAGAAGCCTTTGCGTCCAAGGTTCAGATCATACTGGTTTGGTCCATTTACTTCTACCGTCTGACTCATGGAACCAAGCTTTACCGTCAGTGTCACCGGCTCGTCGCTGTCCGCCGTAAAACGCACATGACCATCGTGGGTAGAACGCCCACCGATCCGGTGCCCAACCTTCTGTGACAGCCTGCCACCTTTCTGCAAAAAGAGCTGATTACTGTCATTTCGTTCTTTCACGGAACCTCCGGTCACTTCCCAGCCACGGGTACCAAGCGCAAACTGATGATTGTAAACCGGATTATTGGTATAATTCCGGTAAGTCCAGATCGCATATCCGTTCGTGTAGGTACGCAGCGTATCTGGAAGCCCGGTAAGATATGCCCCGCGATGACTTTCTGCCAGTCTGGCATTCTGCTCGAACCCTTCCGTCGCATCCATATAGAGAAGCTGGTCAATGAATACCGGCTTGCCTCCATTATTGGAACGTACGATGGAAAGCTGCTCATTCATGGTCCGGATTGCTTCCTGTGCAGAAATCACAGCTCCGAAACTTTGTCCCATGGAAACACTGTACATCAAAGCCGTATGATCTGCATTTTTGCAGGCAAATGTCCCATAGTGGGCTGCTCCGACCTGTCCATTTTCATCGGCTGCATCGACCGGGTCAACATCAAGTCGGACCTCCATGGAAAGATTTGGAAATACTTTCTGCGTATCTTCCAGAAGATCATTTAAAAAATCATCGTAAAATTCGTAAAACAGTTTATAAGCATAACTGGTTCTGGACGGAATGTAGACATCATCAAATTTGGTAAAGCTTTCTGCCGGCTGATAATACTCATTCACCTGCTTTAAAGAGTAATGTTTTTTCAGCCATACCTGATATCCACAGTCCTTTGCTGCTGTTCTGCTGTTTGCGCCCTTTCCCAGATTTGCTGCATCTTCCACATAATTCCAGAAATCCTCCCAGGTGATAAAACCTCCATGGAAGTTGGAATGCGCCGATGCCGTCCGGTAAATCTGCTTTGCGTATGCGAGCCAGGCAGCACGGGTGGAAGAATCCTTCAACAGTTCTTTATAGCGTGTCGTCGCCACATCGTCTGAATAGTAGTCCCAGACATAACCAATTCTCAGTTCCACCATAAGTCCTTTTGCCTGCGCAGCCGACATTACCCTGTCCAGTTTCTGGAACGCATAACGGTTATAAGAGATTGGAAGCACGCCAGGCTGGAATTCGCGCCACGGAACCACCAGCACAATGCTGTTAAACCCATCTGCCGCGATCTGCGCCAGTTCCTCCTCCATGTGATCACTTTCCGAATTCCAGAAATTGCTCACCCAGGCATCTGACACATACGTTGCCGCTTTTAAATAAGAGGATGACGCCTCACTCTCTATCCCAGATACCGTCATTGCCGCCGCTGCCGCAAGCGCGGTCATGTTCATTCCAAGCATACGGACCAGACTATTCTTTCTCATATGTAATGTAACCCCGCCATTTGTATTTCTTCGCAACTGCTGCGTAGCTCCACAGTCACATTTTTATTTTGCGTAACGTTTTTCGTCGTTCCTGCGCAAAAACCAGGTTACATTGTAACATAGCTGCAGCGCATCCGTCAACGAAGCAGTATTGAATATGCAAGGTCACTGTATACAGGCAGAAATTATTCCTGCTCCCAGGCAGTAATTTTCTGGTTAACAAAAACATTATTCTGCCGCATGATTTTCGCCCGTTGCATAATCAATCACAACACCCGGCTGCACATTATAAACGTAAACGCAGTACGCGACTCCTGTCCCTTTATCTTCTACCGATTCCGCTTCCATCAGTACACCGGATGCTACCAGATTATTTTCCTCAAACACCGGAGTCACACGGTACAGCACATGGTTTTCTGTTTCCTTTACATAGTCTGCCACCAGGTTTTCAAATGGCAGCATACCATCTACATTCAGGTAACGCGTACCGGTGATCAGATTTTTCTCATTCGCATTCTCCGCCGTCAGCTGGTATCCGATCAGGTGGCAGCGGTTGTAGAGATGTTTTCCATCGACAAACTCATATTCCGAAATCTGCCAGCCTGTGGGCTTCACCTTACTGATGGAACCGCGTTTTTCCGTCGGCATCAGATCGGTTCCTACGCTGGAATAGGCAGTACCGCAGCGTCCCAGCTCATCTAAGTCGCTGTAATACTCAAATGATTCGCTCGTCAGATCCGATTCGGTAAAGTATGGAACGTTTCCATTCACAACCGCATAAGGATCACCGGAATAAGGCGGGATAGCCGCCAGGTCCACATAAACTTCTACGCCAGCACCAATCTGAACACCGGAAGGATTTTCCACATCATACGTCTGCTGTCCCGGTGCAGAATTTCCCTGTCCCTGCACAGATGTTTCCGCAGTCGTCTCATATGCATCAAGAACCCGTTCTGCTGCCTGTTCCAGCCGCCCAATGTCTTTCCGGCTGACACCGATCGCCGCGAGAATGATCGCCACAGCTGCAAGCTCTGCTGCTCTGCCCTTTTTCCCCTGTTTTGCCTTTTGATAACGCTTCACTCCGCGTTTTGCCTGATTATAAACATTCTTTTTTCTGCCCATATTACTTCCTTACAATTCCAGTTCTTTTAATTCTCCCGTTTCGGCCTGATAACGATAGACCTTTCTGCTCAGAATTTCTTTTTTCTTGTTCATGTAGCGGTTCATCTGCTTGATCCGTTCCAGGATTTCCCGCGGGGTCGTACTGCCCACCGGATGAATATGAAACTCATGGATTCCCGTAAATGCAACATAATAATCCCCGCCAGCCATCTCAGCCAGTTTCTTCTGTACGCCCGGATACCAGAAACTGATCGCGCCATTCACACTCGGATATGTCGTAAATATGCTGCTGTTCATCCCGGCTGCAAGTCTGCTTTTTGCTCCTACCGACATGTACGCACCGGTCTGATACTTCGGATTTGCAGACTCTGCCGGACTGTTGTACATTCTTGGCACGGAACGAATGTTGGTATTGATCAGTGCCGTCTCCATGAGTTCTTCGGTACTCTTTTCCCATTTTTCTGCAATTTCTTTTTGGATCTTCGTCGTTGTGAGGCCAAACTCACTGCTGTCTGAGAGCAGCAGATATAAAACCAGTGCCATATCTCCAACCTGTCTGTATATGCAGTGTTTCAATGCATACTTGTTGTCTGTATAATTCAGCGGGCGCAAAATCAGCCCGCCTTTGATCTGGTCATACTGATCGATCACACTGCTGATGTCTTTGATGTCGATGTTTTTCGCGCAGCGCATATTCGCCTCCACAATTTTCCAGATGAAGTCCCATCCTGCTTCCTGAAAGCTCTCGTAAAGGTACTTCATCTCAAATCTGGCTTCGCCGCCCTCCGTTTTATCTACCGGCGCGATCCGCAGAAAATCTCCAATCAGCGTATCGCTCTCTGTCTGGCTGTATTTATCATTCGTTGCCCGGATAAAAGCACCTTCCTCTGGATTTTCAGAAACCGCCCCATCTTCAAACAGCTTAAACTTCTAGATGTTTTCCATGCCTGCCATCTTTTCCGTAAGCCGCTTCATAAACTCTGTTTTAAATTCCTCATAGTTCATACCGTCTTCTCCTTTTCGTTTTCTATATTTCATTATGCAGAACTCACGTTCTTTTTTCCACTGTTTCTTTTGATAAAAAAAGCCGCGTAAATACGCGGCTTTTAGCGTGGAGCTGAGGGGAATCGAACCCCTGTCCGAAAATCAATTCCCTGTTCTTCTACTATCATAGTCTGTTATTTGACATTCCCTCTGCCGCGCGAAAACAGACACCCTCGCAGTTTCAGTAGCTTCATAATACGCCCATGCACGCAAAGCTTAATGCATGTCGTTTCTCACATAGTCGATGCCAGACTCTTAATGTGTGAGTGCACTAAGGCTGACAGCAGCCATTAGGCTGCGTATGCTAAATTATCTTCAGCGTTTAATTTTAATTTTGCCGTTTAACGCACCGCATGCGGATAGCTTCACCAGCTGCATGACCCCCGTCGAAACCAGTACAACCCCTTACTGGCTCACCGTGACTCAGCGGTGATACATAACAAATACCTGCTGCAGGCGCATCGCAAAGAAGTGAAACCGCCGCTGCAAGTATGTGATATTGTAACACCCGGATCCGTTTTTGTCAACGAGATCCGGGTGTCTAAATTTTCAACTTCTGGTTTAAAAATCAAATGTTTCTTGCCTGATTTTCTTATTTGATCTTGTGGATCCATCCTTCTGGAGCTTCGATCTTGCCCATCTGGATGCCGGTTAAGGTATCATACAGCTTCTGGGTAACCGGTCCCATCTTCTCCATGCCGCTCGGGAAGCAGATCTCTTTGCCGTGGTCTACCACCTTGCCTACCGGGGAGATAACAGCTGCGGTACCGCACAGACCGCACTCTGCGAAATCGCCAAGTTCGGACAGTTTTACCGGGCGCTGGGTTACCTTCATGCCAAGATAGTGCTCTGCTACATAAACCAGGGAACGTCTGGTAATAGACGGCAGAATGGAATCAGACTTCGGAGTTACAAGCTCACCGTCTTTGGTTACAAATAAGAAGTTTGCACCGCCAGTCTCCTCTACATAAGTTCTGGTTGCCGGATCCAGGAACATGTTCTCATCGAATCCGTTGTCGTGTGCAACCTCATGTGCGTGTAAGCTCATTGCATAGTTTAAACCAGCTTTTACATGACCGGTTCCGTGAGGTGCCGCACGGTCGAAGTCACTGACACAGATGGTGATCGGCTTTGCGCCGCCCTTGAAGTACGGACCTACCGGAGTTACCAGGATACGGAACTGATACTCGTTAGACGGTTTCACACCGATAACCGGGCCTGATGCAAACATGTACGGGCGGATGTAAAGGGTTGCTCCACTGCCATACGGCGGTACCCATGCCTCGTTTGCCTTTACGACTTTATCGAGTGCATCCATGAAACGCTCCTTCGGGAACTGCGGCATCTCCAGTCTTGCGCAGGAGTCCATCATACGCTCTGCGTTTAAGTCCGGGCGGAAGGTTACGATGCTGCCATCCTCGGTGGTGTATGCTTTTAAGCCCTCGAAGCACTCCTGGCAGTACTGCAGGATGCCTGCGCACTCGTTGATTACGACGTTTGGATCCTCAGTCAGGGTTCCTTCATCCCACTTTCCGTCTTTATAGTTTGACACATAACGGTAATCAGTGGTTACATAACTGAATCCGATATTGCCCCAGTCAAGATTTTTCTTTTCCATTGTCTTATCCTCCATCTCTGGTTTCCCATGGACCCTGATGCGGTATCCTGTTGCTTTTGCCGTTTTGTCATCCGCGGGAAGATTTGTAATCGATTGATTAATGAACATTATAGCCCTGACTGTTCTGAAAATCAATGGTTGATTTTCAATTTGACTATACATGTGCTTCATATTAGATATGACTATTTCTTATATCCATGCAGTTTTTCATAACCACAAGATCTATCTTGCAGATTTTCTTCCCACAAAAAAGTTTACCGCAGTTTCTGCTTATAATCCCGCTCCACTTCACGTCTCGCATCTTTTTTCGCAATATCGTCGCGTTTATCATACAGCTTCTTACCGCGTGCCAGACCGATCTCGACCTTTACCAGGCTGCCTTTAAAATAAACCTGGAGCGGCACCAGGGTCAGGCCTTTTTCGCGGATCTTGCCTTCCAGTTTGTTGATCTCGCTGCGATGCATGAGCAATTTACGTGCACGGAGCGGATCTTTGTTGAAGATGTTGCCTTTCTCATACGGGTTGATGTGCATACCATAAATGTATACTTCATTTTTGTCGATGCGGACAAACGCTTCCTTCACGCTGCACTTTCCCATACGGATGGACTTGACTTCGGTTCCAAACAGTTCAATGCCGCACTCAAATTTCTCGTCAATAAAATAATCATGATAGGCCTTCTTATTGTTGGCTACCAGTTTGATTGCTTCTTTCACAACAAAACCTCCTGTCTTTTCTCCGGTTTTCGTGGAATTTCCAGGAACAACGCTGCTGTCCGTGTTCCAGTCTTCTCTGCCGGCACAGCAGCAGCCCTGTTTCCTCTACGCTTCCTCCGGAAGCTCCATATTCTTCGCCGGAATAAAATCGATTGTCTTGGTTAACCGGTCGGTTCCGGTTACCACCACCTGGATCTTCTGTCCAAGCTTATAGGTTTTTCCGCTCATTTCTCCGTGCAGTTCCATGCGCTCTTCATTGAACACATAGTAATCTCCGTGCAGCTCGTTGACATGCACAAGACCTTCTACGGTATTCGGGAGCTCCACATAGAAGCCCCAGTTCGTCACACCGGAAATCACACCCTCAAAGATCTCACCGATGCGTTTGGACATATACTCGCACTTCTTGAGCTTGATGGTTTCGCGCTCTGCTTCTTCCGCGCGGCGCTCCGTTGCGGAGCACTGAATGGTCACTCCGGTCAGAATCTTGTCGTAATGGGCGATGCGCTTCTCGCTTAAGCCGCCCCGCAGGTTTTCCTTAATGATACGGTGGATCTGCAGATCCGGATAACGGCGGATCGGGGACGTGAAATGGGTATAATACTTTGCTGCCAGGCCAAAATGTCCGCTGCAGACCGGCATGTACTTTGCCTGCTTCATGGAGCGCAGGGTCAGACGGCTGATCAGTGCCTCTTCCTCGGTTCCTTCAATCTTCTTTAAAAGTTTCTGCAGTTCTTTCGGATGCACTTCCCCGTCGTGTGTGCGGATGGTGTAGCCAAAGTTGTTGATAAAGACGCCCAGGCGTTTCATCTTCTCCGGGTCCGGGTTATCGTGGGTCCGGTATACAAACGGGATTTCCTGCCAGAAATAATCCTCTGCGATGGTCTCGTTCGCCATCAGCATAAAGTCTTCGATGATCTTGGTTGCCGCGTTCCGCTCATATGGCTTGATGTCCACCGGCTTTCCCTTTTCATCCAGAATGATCTTGGACTCCGGGAAATCAAAATCGATGGAGCCGCGCTGACGCCGTTTTTCACGCAGGATATCGGCCAGCTCTTTCATCAAATCAAACATATCCACGAAATCCGCATATTCTGCCATGGTGTCCGGGTCGCGGTCTGTCACAATGGCATTGACTGCCGTGTAGGTCATGCGCCGGTCAACCCGGATCACGGTTTCCGCGATCTCATGCCCCAGCACGCGGCCCTGCGGGTCGATCTCCATAATGCAGCTTAATGCCAGACGGTCTGTTCCTGCATTCAAAGAGCAGATGCCATTGGAAAGCTTATGCGGAAGCATCGGGATAACACGGTCTACCAGATAGACACTGGTGCCGCGGTTTAACGCCTCCTCATCGAGCGGGCTGCCCTCGGTCACATAGTGGCTGACATCCGCAATGTGGACACCCAGCTTGTAGCCGTAGCTTTCCCGGCTGATGGTAATGGCATCGTCGAGGTCTTTCGCGTCTTCCCCGTCGATGGTAACCGTCTGCCAGTCGCGGATATCCTTTCTTCCAGCCATGTCAGCCTTATCCACCTCATCCGGGATGCGGCTCACCTGCTTCATGACCTCCGGCGGGTATTCCTCCGGAATGCCGTAAGCTTTTACGATCGATAAAATATCGGTTCCTGGATCGTTTACATGGCCGATGATCTCCGTGATAATGCCCTCCGGATTCTTGCGTTCCCCGCCAAAATCAGTCAGACGCACAACAACCTTATGGCCCGTCACCGCACCCATATCCTTGCCCTGCGGAATAAATACATCGGCATTGATCTTCTGGTTGTCCGGCACCACAAAGCCAAAATTTTTATTTTTCTGGTAAAAGCCCACCAGGGTCTGGTTTGCACGCTCCAGCACCTTGATCACCGCTCCCTCCGGGCGTTTGCCCTTTGCTGCCGGGCTTGCCGTAATCTGCACCGTATCGCCATGCATGGCATCCTTCGTTTTTTCTGCCGGAATAAACACGTCCTGGTCCATGCCCTCCACGGTCACAAAACCAAAGCCTTTTGCATGGCCGCAAAAAGTTCCGACCATGGTAAATGCCTCCGGCTTTCCGTATTTGCCGCGCTTGGAAAGGCCAACCTTACCGTCTGCCACCAGGGCATCCAGAACTTCTTTTAACTCATCCCGTTTTTCCCGCGGGACATCTAACAGCATAGCCAGTTCTTTGATCTTCATGGGAACGTAGGTCGGATCGTTGATCAAGACCAGCATTGCTTCTTTTCTTTCTTTTAATAACTCTTCTGTCATAATTCCTCTCTTTTAAACGAAAAGCACCCTTGTTTCCAAGAGTGCTTTTTCTTATGCTTAGACTAAGTTTAATACGATTGCCAGTACCATGAATGCTACTGCAGCAAATGTCGTGAACTTTTCCAGGGTTCCTTCCATGGAACGTCCCTTATTCTTTCCCCAGTAAGTCTCTGCCATACCGCCGATCGCGCCAAGGCCCTCAGACTTTCCTTCCTGAAGTAATACGATCACGGTCAAAGCCAGACATATAAGAACGAAGATCACGGATAAAATCGTTTTCAGCATCTAAATGCACCTCCTAATAGTCAAACACTGACATTCTAACATAGCCAGACTGAAAATACAAGCGTTTTTCTCGCTGCCAGCCCCAGAATGCACAGAAAAGACAGTTCTAACATCATTTGTGTCAGATTCCAGTACATTTTTTGTTTTCTGCACTTAGCTTCTTAACTCAATACCATAGGTCTTGTTCAGCTGTTTGAGAATCTTCTTCACATATCCGTCTACGCTGTCTGCGCCAAAGGCCTCGTCCTTCGGAGTGAACAAAACAGTAAATGCCATGGATTTCTTGCTTCCTAAAATCTGTTTTCCTTCGTAAACGTCAAACAGGGTGACATCCTTGACGAAACCGCATGCTTCACGGATGCAGGTCTCAACCTGTCCGCAAGTAATGTCTTTGTCCATAACCAGAGCCAGGTCACGTTTCTCCTCTGCGAATTTTGGAAGCGGCTCAAATACCGGAGCCTTGCCATACCATTTTTCCAGAGCTTTCATGCTGATCTCCAGAACATAGGCATCCTCACGCATTGCCTCGTCTTTCATGATCTCGTATTTTACCTTGCCGAGATAACCGATTTCCTCGCCCTCACAGAAAATTGCTGCGGTCTGGTACGGATGTAAAAACGGCTTTTCTGCCTTCTCGTAGGTAAAGGAAACATGCAGAACGTCTGCAACGGTCTCTGCCATACCCTTTAAGGTAAAGAAGGACTCGTTCTTGCCGAATACACCGATGCAAAGAGTCTCACGCTCTTCCGGATACTCGGTCAGCGGCAGGGACTTCGGAATGAATGCGTTTCCGATCTCGAAAATACGGCCCTCGAAGATGCCTCTCTTCTGGTTGCGTCCCATTGCGTGAATCATCTGCGGAGCCAGGGTGGTTCTCATCAGGGACAGATCCTCGTTGATCGGGTTCATGATGCGGATCGCCTTACGCTCCGGTGCGTCCTCTGCAAAGCCCATCTGGTCTAAATCAGACGGGGAGAAGAAGGAATAATGGATTCCCTCGAATGCACCAACGCTGCACAGTGCTCTCTTCACCTTCAGGATGGTCTTCTGACGCAGGTTGCTTCCACCGATGGTTACCTTTGCAGTCGGGAGGAAGGTGGATTTGATGTGGTCATAGCCGTACATACGGATGACTTCCTCTGCGACATCCGGGTAATCCTCCATGTCCTCGCGGTATGCCGGGAAGTGCAGGGTCAGCTCGTCGCCGTTGATTTCCGGCTGGAAGTTTAAACCGGTCAGGATGCGGACGATATCCTCATCCGGAACGGTAATGCCCAGAACTCCGTTTACTTTCTTAATGCTGGTCTTAAAGGTAACCGGCTCTAAGGAATTTCCGGTGTTGACGTTCTTGTGGGTCCTGGACACCTTTCCGGCACCAAGCTCTTCTATCAGATGCAGGGCACGCTTCATGGCCATCTCGGTTGCGTACTCATCGACACCCTTTGCATATCTCTGGCTTGCGTCGGAAGACTGGCCCAGGGCACGGGAGCTTCTGCGGATGTTGTCGCGGGCAAATTTTGCAGACTCAAACATAACCTCGGTGGTCGTATCGCGGATCTCAGAATTTAAGCCGCCCATGATACCAGCCAGTGCAACCGGCTTCTTGCCGTCACAGATGACCAGATTATTCGGATTTAAGGTGAACTCCTTCTCATCCAGAGTAACGATCTTCTCACCCTCGGCTGCACGTCTTACCTGGATTGCGTTGCCCTCCAGGAAGTCACAGTCGAATGCGTGAAGCGGCTGCCCCAGCTCACGCATGATGTAGTTGGTAATATCAACGATGTTGGAAATGGAGTTGTTGCCGACCAGGGCCAGACGTCTTCTCATCCATGCCGGGGACTGTCCCAGCTTGACATCATATACATAGTGGGCAATGTAGCGCGGGCAGAGATCCTGTGCGTCTACGGTAACCTCAAAGCCCTCTTTTTCCACCTCCGTCTCAGTGTAATCCAGAGCCGGGGTTTTCAGCGGCTGTCCCAGTGCTGCTGCCACCTCTCTTGCCAGACCGAAAATGCTCTGGCAGTCCGGACGGTTTGCCGTGATGGAAACATCGAAGATCCAGTCGTTTAATCCGGTCAGTTCCTTTACATCGGCACCAATCTCGGCATCCTCCGGAAGAACCAGAAGTCCGTTGTAGCCGGCACCCGGATACAGGTCTTCATTTAAGCCAAGCTCGGTTCCGGAGCAGAGCATACCGTGGGACTCATAGCCTCTTAATTTTCCTTTTTTAATGGTAGCCACACCTTCAATGGTAACGTGGTCTTTTGCAGTTGCATAAACCTGTGCTCCAACCATAGCAACCGGGTACTTGCCACCTGCCTTGACATTGTCCGCGCCGCAGCAGATCTGTAAGAGCTCCGGGCCGCCTACGTTGACCTGGCACACGTGAAGATGGGTCTCCGGGATCGGCTCGCAGGACTCCACGTAACCAACCACGATTCCGCTGATGTCTTTACCCACCTGCCATTTTTCTTCTACTTCAAATCCACAGTCAAAGAGTTTGGTCTCCAGTTCATCTGCGGAAACATTGATATCTACATAGTCATTTAACCAGCTTAATGGTACAAGCATTTCTAATCCTCCTGTCCTGATCAGTCATCGATCTGATCCAGCACACGCAGATCAGACTCAAAAAGCATCTTGATGTTGTTGATGCCGTATTTCAACATAGCAATACGCTCCAGGCCAAGGCCGAACGCAAAGCCGCTGTATTTCTCGGAATCGATGCCGCAGTTCTCCAGCACCTTCTTGTTTACGACGCCTGCACCCAGGACCTCGATCCAGCCGGTGCCCTTGCACAGTCTGCAGCCCTTGCCGCCGCACTGGAAGCAGCTGACATCAACTTCAACAGACGGCTCCGTGAACGGGAAGTAGGACGGGCGAAGTCTGGTTCTGGTGCTCTCACCGAAGATTCTCTGTACGAACATGTCCAGCATGCCCTTTAAGTCGCAAAGGGTAATGCCCTCATCGACAACCAGGCCCTCCATCTGGCTGAACATCGGGGAGTGGGTTGCATCGTCATCGGAACGGAATACCTTACCCGGGGAAACAACCTTGATCGGCGGCTTCTTTGCTTCCATGACATGAACCTGTCCGGCAGAAGTCTGGGTACGAAGCAAGAACTCCGGAGACAGATAGAAGGTATCCTGCATATCGCGTGCCGGATGATCCTGCGGGGTGTTCAGCGCGGTGAAGTTGTAGTAATCGGTCTCGATCTCGGTTCCTTCATACACCTCAAAGCCCATGGATGCGAAAATGTCGGTCAACTGGTTGCGCACGGTGGTTACCGGGTGAAGATTGCCGTAACGGATCTTAACCGGCGGCATGGAAATATCGATCTTCTCGGATTCGTAGCGCTGCTGCTGCTCTTTCTCTTTTAAATTCTGATCCAGCTCATCGAAGAACTGGTTTGCCCACTCTTTTGCGCCGTTGATAGTCTTACCAAACTCCGCTTTCTGCTCGTTTGCCACATTGCGCATTTCTTTCATCAAAAGACCAATCCGGCCCTGCTTATTGTCCAGGAAGGTCTTCTTGAACTCATAGACACTTCTGGAAGTGGTCAGAGCATCTGCGCCCTGACGGATCTCTTCTTTGATCGCAGCGATCACTTCATTCAGCTCTTTTAAATCCTGCATGATTCTTCTCCTTTATTCATATTGTGATACTTAGGGTAACTGTTCAATAGGTCTGCGCAGTTACTACTTATGTTTGCAATCCTGCGCACCCGCCCAGGGAAATTTCATGCCGTTTTTCCACATCAGAGCGAATCTGCAATTTGCAGGTTCCAGTGGATTTCAGGCACAAAAAAATCCCCTTACGCAAATGCGCAAAGGGACGATAATTCTTACCGCGGTACCACCCAGCTTCCTGCAGACAGACACAAACTGCCGCAGACACTTTCCGGTATGTAACGTACACCAGACGGCAATGCCTACTCAGCCAGCGTTTACGGCGCCTCGCCATTCAGCAATGCAGCTCCCGTGGGAAATTCGGATACCTGTCTGAACGGAAAAAGGCTCACAGCCGATGACCTCTTCTCTCTGACCGGAAACAGGATCTTAAATACACGATCTTCGCTTTTCTTAGTTTTATTTGTGATTGCAGGTATGTCTGCCCGAAACGGACATCCATAATCTATGGAACATTTTAGCTATTCTGTGCAGAAAAGTCAAGGTCTTTTTCCGATCCCGTGCATGTCTGCGTGGATCGTAACGGCAAAACCAACCAGCAGCACTGCATACTGCCGGATTTTCAGTTGCGGAAATCTCTGCCTTTTAACTGCGATGTATATTCTACCACACATGCTTTCAGCTTCCGCATGCTCTCCGGCAGTCCCACACCCTTCTCCGTTCCCATACCAAGCTCGCGGATACTCTTTGGCGTGACCGGGACACAACAGACATCATCAGTATTGCCGCGGATCATCAGTTCTGACATCATGGAAATGCCAAGACCCTTTCCCACCATACGGATCAGTGTCTCATCGTCTACATACACGGCCTGTTCCTTTGCCTTCACCCCGGCTGCGCGAAAAGCCGCATGCACGTCAATATCGAACCGCCCATACGGCATCAGGAATTCTTTTCCCTCAAACTCCTTCAGTGGGAATTCTGTACGTCCATGAAGCGGATAATTCTTCGGCAGAATCGCGTAAAGTAATTCATGATAAAGGGGCGTCCACTCACAGTTCCCATAGTTTTGCCTGCTGGCAAAGATCACATCTGTTTTGTGATCCTGTAAAAGTTCAAATGGCTCCAGCGCATGATCCACCATGCGCAGATCAACATCGACATTCGGGCAGATCCGGCGGAAGCGGTACAGGATTTCCGGCATCCAGAACATGGCAATGCTGGCGTAAGCCGCGATGCGGATCGTTTCTGTCTGCTTCTCTGTGATGCTCTGGATCTGGTTTTCCAGATTTGCATTTGCCTGCAAAAACTGGCGAATCGCAGGCATCAGTTCCCGCCCTTCCTCTGTCAGGGCGATTCCATTGTGGCTCCGGATGATGAGCGGAAAACCGATTTCACGCTCCAGGCTGTTCACCAGATGGGTAAGCCCCGACTGGGTGTATCCGACCACCTCCGATGCCCTGGAAAAGCTGCCTAAGTCTACTGCTGTCATTAAGATTTCCAGTTTCTTCGCATCCATTACACAGTTCCTTTCCTTTACAGGGTATTACAATTTGTCATATTTCTATTATAAACATGGATTTCCCAAACCGCAAGATGGACAGTACAATAAATATCAATCTACTGCTCACACATTGCGAAGTCAGCAACCGATTTTGCTGATGCTTCACATTACAAAACGATTATAAATAATTTAAAGATTTGAGGTGTTCAACCATTATGAAACAAATGCATCTTTCTTTCAAACAGAGGCTGTTGGTAGCCACCACCCTGTTTGGCATGTTTTTCGGTGCCGGGAATCTGATCTTTCCGGTTCATTTAGGTCAGTTAGCCGGACGAAACCTGCTTCCGGCGATGATCGGTTTTATCCTGACCGCCGTTGGCATTCCGATCCTTGGTGTTGCTGCCATCGGCAACACCCATTCAGACGGCCTGCAGGCACTGGCTTCCAGGGTTGGAAAACGGTACGGCTGCTTTTTTACCTGCCTGCTCTACTTAACCATTGGTCCATGCTTTGCCATTCCACGCTGTGCCACCACATCGTTTACGACCGGCATTGCTCCCATGCTCGGCACTGCAGTATCCCCACGCATGGCACTGTTTCTCTTTTCTGCAGTGTTCTTTGCACTGGTACTGTTTTTTTCCCTCCGCCCCGGCAACATCACGCTCTGGATCGGCAAGATCATCAACCCGCTGTTTTTGTTTTTCCTGGCGATTCTCATTGTATCTGCCCTGCTGCACCCGGGCGCACCGGTCTTTTCCACGGCACCCGATGCTTCCTATGAGAATGGAGCCCTGTTCCATGCACTTTCCGAAGGTTACGGCACCATGGATGCCATTGCCGGTCTCGCTTTCGGCATCGTAGTCATTCAGGTGATCCGGCAGATGGGTGTGCAGGATGATACGGCGATTGCCAGTGAAGTGCTCCATTCCGGGATTTTGACAGGACTCCTGATGGCTTTCATCTACATGCTGACCATCCTCATGGGTGCCCAGTCTCTCGGCTTATTCGCTGTCTCCGAAAACGGCGGCATCGCCCTGTCCCAGATTTCCAACCACTACCTTGGCCGGGCCGGGCTTATGATCCTGGCTGTCACCATCACCTTTGCCTGCTTAAAAACCTCCATCGGACTGGTGACCAGCTGCGCAGAAACCTTCGAAAAAATGTTTCCAGGACGGCTTTCCTACAAAGCCTGGGCTGTACTCTTTACCGCATTTTCTTTCCTGATCTCAAACGCAGGACTTTCCACCATCATCCGGTATTCTGTGCCGGTCCTGATGCTTATTTACCCGCCTGCCATTGCCCTGATCCTGCTGGCGCTGTTCGGAAAACACTTTGACCATAACCCAAAGATCTACTTCTGGGTTACCGTATGCACCTGGTGTGCCTCTCTGTTCGACTTTTTCAAAGCACTCCCGGAACCGATGCAGACACACTTCCATTTGCAGGCAGCAATCGGGTTTGCCGCACAGTTTCTTCCCTTTTATAATTTAAATCTCGGCTGGATTCTTCCTGCCGTGATCGGACTTTTTCTCGGACTTCTGTCCCGGAAAAGACAGAAAACCCTGCAGGCTTTTGCATAAAGCTGCAGGGTTTTCTGCTGTTAAAATCTTAAAATATTACAGTTCTATTATTATCATTGTCCATTGCAAATTCTGTCTTTGCCGCATTGGCAGTCTCCGCCTGTTCCAGTGCCTTCTTTGCCTTTCATCAGCAGCCGAAGAATAACCAGTATGATCAAAAGACTCAGCACTGCGAACACCGTTGTAACCAGTAAAAGATTATCCTTTACAAATTCTACCAGGGTCACCCTTCTGGCAGCATTTTCATATACGGAAAATGCACCGGAAAGTTTTGAGAGCGGCAACGTGGTCAATGTTTTATTTAAAATTGACAATAACAAGGTATCATCCCGCCTTACTGCGAACGAGGAATCACTCGATTTTGTCAGGAAAACACTGCGCACCTGATTATCTTCCAGTTTTTTGGAGGTCTGACCGGCCTTTACCACAAAACAGTCTGCTTTTCTGCTCCCATTGGCATCTCGGAAAACAACACAGTCCCGGCACGTTCCTCTGTTTAGGAAACACCGCCTAACAGATTAATCTTATTCATAGCCACGATATTCTAAAGAATAACCTCCAGAATTACAAGGCATTTGGCAAGATTCCGCAGATTTCCGTCACATCTTTTTAGCGCATGGAATTTACTAATTCAAATTTTCTATCATGATTTCGGCACCTCTGGACTGCTCTTCTGCCGTCTGGAACATCAGCCGTACGGTACCGTCCAGTTCGTCTTTATGCGCCCACAGCACCTTACCGGCTCCTAAAAGCATTGCCGTATGAGTATCGTGCCCGCAGGCATGCATGCACCCAACATGTCTGGAAGCAAACGGAAGTCCGGTCGCCTCTGTAATTGCGAGCGCATCCATATCTACACGCAGGCAAATGGTTTTCCCAGGCTTTCCTCCCTGAATCACCGCTAAGATTCCGCTGTCTTTTTCCGAACGTACATAAGGAATTCCGATCTTATCCAACTCTGCTGCCACATATGCCGATGTCTCCGGCAGATCTTTTCCAACCTCCGGAATCTGGTGAAGATCCCGGCGCAATCCCACGATATATTCCTGTAACGCTCTACACTCTTCCCACATGATCCATAATCTCCTTTTCTGCATATTTTTGCATTTTGTCCAGGCTTTTCCACTTCTGTCCAGACGTTTATTTTCTGTCTGCTTTCTGCAGTCTTACGCCTCTGCTGCGTTTTCTTCCATTTCTTTTACGGTGCTTTCTTTTTTCTGGTCACTGTTGTAGATCAGGCGTGCTATGCCCAGTGTGCCAAACACCGCACACACGATCACCATCCATGCCGGGACCGGCACAAACAGCTTCAATACGGTTGGGATCAGAAGTCCAAAACTTGTCGTTGCCACCAGATTTGTAATGATGGAACCGCAAATCGCCATGGTAGAAACAATTTCCGCCTGAATGGTTCCGCTCTTACTCTTCGTCACATCCAGTGCCAGCGCTGCGCAGGGGACACGCATATTTCCAATATTTCTTGGACTTGCCATCAACAACGGCAGCGTGCCGGAAATTCTGAAAACATTAAGTAAGCTCACCGGCATTGTATGTGCCTTTCTTGATACGCATTTTAAAGAAATCTACTTTTCTGATGAGTCATCTCCGCTCATGAAACAACTTCAGGATGCCGACCTGGAAATGATCGGAAGCGAATTTTTCACGCAATATGACTCTTATCATGTTGCCAATAAAAATGAATCGTTTGGGGTTCTTCTCTTTGAAAAAGACCATTTACAGATTAACAGACAAAATCATGTACAGACAGCCCTGGAGTATGCCAGCATTGTACTGATTCTTCACAGCCAGGTCCGCATCGCCAACCAGCAGATGGCAGAAAAATATAAGGCCTCCTTTTTGGAAGACCTTTTGTTAAACAACGTCAAAGCAGACCTTGAGATTCATAACCGTGCAAGACTTTATGGATGGGATTTCACAAATGGCGGACTTGCCGCTGTTGTCGATATCAACAACATCAAAAAATACTTTATCGACCAGCTGGATTCCAACACAAACCGGATGCTGGAAGAAGCAACTGAGATCATCTTCCGTCATTCCATCCGTCAGATGCGCCAGACCTTCCCACAGGCCAAATATTTCCGTCAGAGTGATCTGATCGCATTTATTATCTCTGTACCCGCCGGAGAACGGGAAACACTTGCCGATCAGTTGGAACAGACCTTTAAACGCCTGCAAAAACAGCTTTCCCACGTCAGCCCATTCACGATCACGCTGGGGATCGGACAGTATTATGAGAACATCCGCGATATTTCCAAAAGCTACTCCGAAGCCAGAGTCGCGATCAACCTCGGTTATTCCCTCCAGTGGTTCGACCGGATCCTGATTGAAATTGCCATGAAATTATACCGGCTCAAGCACTACAAGGCGTGACCTAGCCTTTCGTATTTCCTTCGTATCCCATCCGCAATGTGATCCGTGCATCCTCCGTGACTTCATCTTCATCGCGGTAAACATAGTTCTGAATCGCCCCCGTCAGTTTCTCTCCCGCTGCGTCAAACACGGATTGCGGAATATTATGGATCAACTCTGAAATCTTATATCCGACCGATACATCAGGCAATGCAGCTCCCGCCTTTTGATACGCCATACCAACCGCTGCAGTCAACTCGTTGGTGTTGATCAGGCGGGAGGGTGGTGTAAAAATTGTAGTTTTTAAAATTACCGACTGTACTGTAAGTGCATGAACCATGTTTTTTCTCCTTCCTCTCTAAACATAGGATAACACGTTTTGTTCCAATTGTAATTATTATTTCTCTTTCCATTTCACTGTTTTTTTAGTATACTGAAAGATGCATGAATTAAACGGAGGAAAATATCTATGGATACAATCACAGGACGCAATGTCGGCAAAACCTGCCGCACACATTACAAGGGAACTTTTAACGATGGAACCCAGTTTGATTCTTCTTACGACCGCGGCGAACCGCTGGAATTTGTCTGCGGCGCCGGACAGATGATCAAAGGCTTTGACGCTGCTGTTGCAGACATGGAAGTTGGAGAAGTTAAGGAGATCCATCTGATGCCGGAAGAAGCATATGGACAGCCAAACCCGGATGCTATTTTTGAAGTTGAGATTGCAGATCTTCCTGGTTCTGAGAAACTGCAGGTAGGACAGCGTATCTATCTGGCAAACCAGAACGGTCAGCAGTTCCCAGTTTGTGTAACCGCAAAAACAGAAACTGTTATCACCTTCGACGCCAACCACGAAATGGCTGGAAAAGAGCTGAATTTCAAGATTGAACTGGTTGAAGTAAAATAATAACGAAAAGCCATGAGCCTCCACTTAAGTTTATACCTGAAGTGGAGGCTCATGGTTTGTTATCCTAAAGTAATACCGAATTGGAGGTTGCCGCACCGGTTTCTCCGTGATAAAATAAACTGGATCATTTTTGTTTTTGGAGGTCTGTCATGAATCAACATCATAATCCTTTATCCCTGGCGAAAGAGACCGCTGTTCTGACCATGGCCGTGGCCATCATCGCAGCGGCTGTTTACTTTTTTCTGCTCCCAAGCCATGCATCTGTCAGCAGTATTTCCGGCCTTGGCATTGTACTTTCCAACTTCGTCCCGCTCTCACTTTCCGCGATCACGATGATCTTAAACGTGTTGCTCCTCATCATCGGTTTCTTTACCTGCGGAAAAGAATTCGGAGCCAAAACTGTTTACACCAGCATTATGCTCCCCGTCTTTCTTGCCTGTTTTGAGACATTATTCCCAGGAATTGGCTCCCTGACAGACAGCCAGGAGCTCGATGTCCTCTGCTATATTCTTGTCGTAAGTATCGGATTAAGCATTCTTTTTAACCGGAACGCATCCTCTGGCGGCCTGGATATTGTAGCCAAGATCATGAACAAATACCTTCATATGGACCTCGGCCGGGCCATGTCCTTATCCGGCATGTGCGTAGCGCTGTCTGCAGCGTTGGTCTACGACAAGAAAACGGTTGTTCTCAGCATTCTCGGCACCTATTTCAACGGCATCATCCTGGATCACTTTATTTTCAATCATAACGTAAAGCGGCGCGTGTGCATCATTACAAAAAAGGAAGAAAAGCTTCGGCAGTTTATTATCAATGAGCTGCACAGCGGTGCCACCATCTACGAAGCGATCGGCGCATACAACATGGAAAAGCACAACGAGATCATCACCATTGTAGATAAGAGTGAATACCAGAAGCTCATGAAGTACATCAGCCGGGAAGATCCGCTCGCTTTCATTACCATCTATAATGTATCTGATATGCGGTACCAGCCAAAACACTGGAAAAAAGAATGATCGCCTGGCTACTCATGTAGCAAAACCGTCAAACTGAGTCATGTACAGGCTGTAATACTTCCCATGGTGCTCCAAAAGTTCCTCGTGGGTACCCTGTTTCACAATCTTTCCCTGGTCCATAACAACGATAAAATCCGAATCACGGATCGTGCTCAGCCGGTGGGCGATGACGATACTCGTGCGGTTTTCCATAATCTTGTGCATGGCACTCTGGATTGCTTTCTCCGTGCGGGTATCCACGTTGGATGTAGCTTCATCCAGGATTAAAATGCCTGGATCTGCCACAAAAGTCCTTGCAATGGCCAATAACTGCCTCTGTCCCTGACTGATGTTTCTTCCTCCCACCTCCAGCACGCTATGATAGCCTTGCGGCAGAGCGTGGATCATTTCTTTGCTGCAGCTCATCTGTACTGCCTGTTCCAATTGTTCCATCGTTGCATTCTCTCTGGCATATTGCAGATTCTTCTGTATCGTATCAGAAAACAGTACCGTATCCATTTCAACCGGTTTTGAAACATGTGCATTCATGCCAGCCGCAAGGGAATGCTGAATGTCTTCTGAGAATGCATTGGCAGTCATGGCAATGATCGGAGTCGTCTTTGCCAGTTTATGGGAACTTCTGCGGATTGCTTTCGTTGCCTCATAACCATTCATAACAGGCATCTGTATGTCCATCAGGATCTCCGCATTCAGTTCATTATCCTCTGCACATAGGAACCTCATTCCTTGAAGGATATTCCCATCCTGCTCATCTGTTTCTTCTTGTGCCGCCAGAGTAACCGTTCTATCCTCTGCAATTTTCAGATCCATGAAAACCTCAAAACACCTTCCCTGTCCCAATCCACTGTCCACATCAATGGTACCTCCCATTGCCTCAACCAGATTCTTAGTAATAGCCATTCTAAGTCCGGTTCCCTGTATTTTGTTTGTAAGAGAACTTTCCGCACGAGTAATTGTTGTACACAGCACCGTTTTCTGGTAATCCATCAGCACATTGTCAACAACAAGTACACCTGACACCACTGCTATCAAACAACGTTTTACATTTTTTATACTTTTATTTTCCTCATTCTTTCCTGATAAAATCATTATTATTACGTCTATGAAATAATATCATAAAAAGCACTGTCAGACAGACAGTGCACCTCATTTTATGCAAAAAACTGGTTTCTGTACACAAGAAAAACATTACCGTTTTAACGCCCAAAAACATATTGTCATTATACTGTCATTTTTTTTAAAACTTATTCCGTTTTTCAACTTCTATGATATAATGCTTTATTATAAAAACTCCAATGAATAAAATGAGGTGAACCAAGTGAAGAAAAAAACACTTGTGCCTCTTATTATTTTTTTACTGGGCATATGCCTTGTTGGTTTAATTGTATACAGAACAGACGCCCATGAAAAAAATCAGAGACACATATTGGCACAATTAAACGCAACCACCTATGGTGAACACATAAAGAATGAAATTGCAGATGGAATTGAAATTACAAATGCTTTGGAACAGATCTTAATCAGTGAAAATGGCGAAATCCATCAGTTTGACACGATTGCCGGGAATCTTATGTCTGATTCTATTGAAAGCATGCAGCTCGCTCCTAATGGTGTTGTAACAGATATTTATCCTGCTGAAGGAAATGAGGCAGGTAAGATTGATCTGCTCCATGATAAAGACCGTAAAGAGATTTCCTGTTATGCAAGAGATAACCATACAATTGTTACGCAGGGACCCTTCAAATTAAACCAGGGCGGTTATGGAATTGCAGTCCGCAATCCAGTCTACCTGAAAGATAAAGGCGGACAAGAGTATTTCTGGGGATTTACCATTGTTATCCTGCGTGTTCCGGATATTTTTTCAGATGCAGTCAATGCACTTTCAAATTTTGGATATGAATACAAAATTTCAAAAACAGACACTCCCTGGAGTGATACTTATAAAGTGGTTTATCAGTCAAATGGTCAAATAGTTCATCCGGTTTCTTACGCTTTTATAATAGGAGATGAAACCTGGAAGTTTGAGATAACTCCTAAAACCGGATGGAGAAATAACACACTACTGATAATGATCAGTGGAATATTTCTTACTATAAGCCTTCTTCTGTCAGTGCTTACTAGGGTATGGCTGGTAGCAAAAGAACACAAGAACAAATATAAAATACTGGCGCGTACAGATTCTCTTACAAATATTTATAATCGCTATGGATTTGATGAATTAGCAGAAAAAATAATTTCTAAAAATCCACAAACACATTTTGTGGCTGCGCTCCTTGATATTGATGACTTTAAGCTTGTCAATGATATCTATGGCCATAGTTACGGAGACAAAGCATTAAAAAGTCTGGCAGACAGTATGAAAGCTTTTTTCCCATCCGATGCATTGCTTGGAAGAAATGGTGGTGACGAATTCTGCATTCTTTTACCAAATTGTACCTTTAATGAAGCAGATAAACAGCTGCAGCAATTCACTAAGCTTCCAAAAACGTTTTCACATCACGGTAAAAAAGTTGCATTTTACATATCTCTCGGATATGCAGAATATCCAACATTTGCAGCCAGCCATTCACAGCTTATGCGATGTGCAGATGCAGCTCTTTATGAAATAAAACTGCATGGAAAAAACGGATGTATGGCTTACAGAAAAGGTCTCCAGTCAGGAGTGCGCAAACAGCTTGGATTTGCGCTGAAGGATATCTCTGAACACCTTCCAGGTGCATTTATCATATACAGAGCAGACAAAGAAGATGATGAGCTCTTTTATGCAAACCACGAATTTCTTCATATGACTGGTTATAAGAGCATGGATGAACTATTCAGGCTTACTCAAAAAAGGTTCCGCAATCTGATCCGACCAGATGAACAACAACAGATTGAAACAAGTATCTGGGAACAGATTGACGCAGGCAATGACAATGACTATATTCACTTTCATCTTCGAAAAGCTGACGGAACTTATCTTTCCGTGCTTGATCATGGAAGAATCGTAGAAAGCCAGCAATACGGAAAAGTATTTTATGTATTGTTCATGGATTGGGAAGATATGCAGCTTCGTTACAGTGATAAATTTTCCGAATAAATAAAAAAAACGAGACCGTTTCAAGTTTTGTGTAAATTCAAAAAACTGATATAAGATATGTCATTAGTTA
>NZ_QULW01000011.1 GCF_003481825.1 Clostridium sp. OM02-18AC
AGCGGGGTGATGGAATACTGTGGGAAGCTCTTGTGGAACTCACGCGCCTGTTTGATATTCTCAATGCTCATAACAGGCAGGCACTTGTCTTCGCTTTTCGGCATCTTGTTTAATGTCCAAAGAATAGACTCCATTAGTAATATCCTCCTTATAAAATAATCTTACAAAAAGTTTGATTGTACTTATAAAATACAATTTTGAATTTTTGCGCGCATTTGTTATTTTGCATATTTTTTTTTCACTTGGACCATTTTTTTGTATATATTTACATATTATCATGTTTTTTTCAAAATGCAATAGATATTTTATAAAAAGTTAGCCTAAATTTTTTTTTGTAAGATTCTTGTTTTTATGTCAACTTTACTAATTTCGCTGTTATTTATTTAATATTATTAAATATTTTTTATTGTAAATGTAACACAGGATAAAAACGTCAGAATCCCGTGTTGTCCATTAATAAAAAAAAGCGACAAGGTAAACTTTAAAGTTCTCACCTCGTCACTTTTATCGCACATATTATTTTCTTCTTAGTTATTTTTCTTTACCACCGTTTTCTCCGTTGCTTTCTTCACTTCCTCCGCTGTTTTTCTCGCAGTTTCCTGTGCCTTTTTCACCACATCCTTGACTGCTGCTGCCGCAGTCTCTTTCGCAGCCTTTACTGCTTCTTCTGCGCTTCTCGCTACTGTTTCCAGATTTGTCTCCGCATCCTTTTTCGTAGTCTCCGGCTGTAATTCTACATGCTTCTTTGACGCTGCGTTTTTCTTTGCCTTTGTTGTCCGTTTTGGCACCGTAGTCATTTTGGCTGTCACGGTTTTTTCGGGCTCTGCAGACTTCTTCCTTCCAGCGTTCTTGGCAGTCGCTGCCTTTTTCTCCGCAGTCTTCGTTCCTGCTGTCTTCGTCTCTGCAGTCTTTTTCGCTGTCGCTTTCTTTGGTGCCGTCGGCTTCTTCGGTTCTGCCGCTTTCTTCGGTGCTGCCGGCTTCTTCGGTTCTGCCGGTTCGCAGGAGAACACGATCATCGCCATAGGCGGCACATCGACCAGCATGGAGTAATCCCGTCCATCGAACGCTTCCTTCTTTGCTGCCTTTACGCGGGAATTGCCCACACCGCTTCCGCCAAACTTCTTCGCATCGCTGTTGAAGATTTCTTTGTATCTTCCGGCAAACGGAAGTCCGATCTGATATTTTTCATGGACAACCGGTGCAAAGTTGCAGACAAAGAGCAAGGTTTCCTCCAGCTTATCGGTCTTTCTGGTAAATACGACGATATTGTCTGCCGCAGAGGTACAGTTGATCCATTCAAAGCCCTCCGGTTCAAAGTCTTTCTGGTACATAGCCGGATGGCTGCGGTAGAATTCGTTCAACGCTTTCACGTAGTCCTGCATGTTCTTGTGCAGCGGGTATTCCAGAATGTTCCACGGAAGCTCCTCATTCTCATTCCATTCGGAGATCTGCGCAAATTCCTGTCCCATGAACAACAGCTTCTTGCCCGGGTGTCCGTACATAAAACCGTATGCGGTTCGCAGGTTCGCTGCCTTTTCCTCATATGTCTCACCCGGCATCTTTAAGAGCATGGAAGATTTACCATGCACCACTTCATCGTGGGAGAATACCAGCACAAAGTCCTCACTGTAGGCATAGAGCATGCTGAAAGTCAGCTCGCCGTAATGCTGGTTGCGGAAATAAGGATCGCACTGCATGTAACCGGTAAAATCATTCATCCAGCCCATGTTCCACTTATAGTCAAAGCCCAGACCATTCTCTTTCACGGAACCGGTGATCTGCGGCCATGCGGTCGACTCCTCTGCAATCAGCAGACCGCCCTTGATTTCCTTCTTAAAGATACTGTTCAAATGTTTCAGGAACTCTACCGCTTCCAGATTTTCGTGTCCGCCATAAATATTGGCCACCCACTCGCCATCGTTCTTGCCGTAATCCAGATACAGCATGGACGCCACTGCATCCATACGGATACCGTCTGCGTGGTACTGCTTTGCCCAGAACAATGCATTTGCGATCAGGAAGTTTGTAACCTGCGGCCGTCCGTAATTATAGATCAGGGTACCCCAGTGCGGATGCGCACCCTGCCTCGGATCCTGATGCTCGTAAACACAGCTTCCATCGAAGCATGCCAGACCGTGGGCGTCACGCGGAAAATGAGCCGGTACCCAGTCCAGGATCACGCCGATGCCCTGTTCATGCATGTAATTCATGAAATACATAAAATCATCCGGCGTGCCATACCTGCTTGTCGGCGCATAGTAGCCGGTTACCTGATAGCCCCAGGATTCGTCTAACGGATGCTCCATCACCGGCATCAGTTCCACATGGGTATAGCCCAGCTTTTTCACATACTCTGCCAGCTTCGGCGCGATCTCCCGGTAGTTGTAAAACTCTGAACCGGTTACCGGCTCCCCGTCTTCTTCCAGTTTTAATTCATGGCGCATCCAGGAGCCCAGATGCAGTTCATAGATGGAAAGCGGCTTGTCCTTGGCCGCCTCCAGCTCCCGGTTCTTCATCCAGACCTCATCACTCCAGGTGAACTGCTCCAGGTCCCAGACGATGGAGGCATTGTCCGGACGCAGCTCTGAGTAGTTTCCGTACGGATCTGATTTCAGCATCGGTTCCCCGCGATGGTTCTTGATCTCATATTTGTAAAGTGTTCCAGCTTTCAGCCCCGGCATAAACAGTTCAAAGACCCCCGAATCCCCAAGACGTTTCATCTGATGGCGGCGGCCGTCCCACATATTAAAATCACCGACCACACTGACACGCATGGCACACGGTGCCCATACGGCAAAATAAACACCGTTTACACCGTCAATGGTCATCGGATGCGCACCCATTTTGCGGTATACATCATAATAGATTCCTGCGTCAAACTTTTTCAGTTCTGCGTCTGTAAACTGAGACGGAAATGCGTATGGATCCTGCAATTCCTCCGTTGTCCCGTTATCGTAAGTAATCTCCAGGAGATATTTGCTCATCTTCTTCCCATGCAGGAGCACCGCATAATATCCGGCCTCGTCCTGCAGTTCCATAGGATAGCTCTTATTTCCAACCTTCGCTGCCACAGCTACTGCGTGCGGCATGAACACCTGGATCAGCAGTCCCTCTTCCACCTCATGCGCTCCCAGAAGGCGTTCCGGATTTGCCGCCTCGGAATACACGATTTCCTCAATTCCAGCCCAGTCCATTAAATCATATAATACCTGATCCATTGATAGCCCTCCCAAAATATAGAGTCGGAAATTCGACAAAAATTGCGACTTTTCAAATTTTCCGATCATTAATTCTGAAATTTATTATAGCCGATTTTTCTCGCGTTTTCCACTGGTTTAATCCAAATTTATCAAGTTTTCGTTAAGAAATCACTGCTGTATTCTTCGGTAGGATAACATCAGGTCCACCATCCTTCCGTAGCTTTTCACGCCGTCGGCCTGGGAGTTCATTTTCAGATAAGTGTCATTCATCCGGGTTGCCGCCTCCGAAACTTTACTCTCGTACCGGTTCCAGAACTCGGAATTTGCATCCAGATCGGTTCGTGCTTCCTCACAAAGTTCGTTTGTCAGTTCTATGTAACGCGTCCTGTCTGCCCGTGCCAGGGCATTTCCCGCATAAACCCAGCCGGTCAGGTAACCGCTATAGCGGAACGCTTCATTTTCTGATGAAATACAGGCCAGATACCCGATAAAATTCGCCTCATCCTCCCGCATAAAGCCCTTCAGATGAGATAACTCATGGCAAAGGGTATGGGGCACGTTGTAATCCGGCATGTCCCCGTTATAGTTCGCTTCCACCGTAAACGGAGAGTAAACGCCACACAGCTGCTGCACGGAAAGGATCTGGGAAATGAAAACCTCTTTGGGTTTCGGATAAAAACCGGACAGGCACGGAAACTGCGCGCCCGCTGCCTGCATGGCGTGTACACTTTCTTCCATCCAGTTCTTTTTGTTTTCGCGATAGGACTGACGCCCGTTTTTTGCGGCTTCATTCACCTGCCGGACCAGTTCCTCGCAAAGCTCCTCCAATTCTCTCATGCTATATTTCCCATCCTCCAGACCGGCATAAGAAGAAAAAGAGGAGGCATAGTAATTGATGCCGCAGTTGACGGTGTATAAAAACAGCAGCGTACCGACGATCAAAAGCCACCGCCTGCCAATGACTGTCAGAATTTTTGCAGTTTCCGGTCGGATTAGCGCCGCAGACAGACGCACTACATCCAGAAACAGCAGGCACAGCAGACCATACAGCCCCATCTCCGCTACAGAAAATGGCAGCAGCCCCGTCAATCGCCCCACACCTTCCACGATCCACGGGTAAATATGGTGGGCATACCAGGTGCCAAAGCCCGGAAGTGTCCGGGCAGAAAGCTGAAATACTGCTGTCAGAAGCAGCAGGGAGATTCCTGCTGCCACAAAATATTGACTGTCATATCGCTTATTCTTTTTCATGAATCTCTCCTGAAATGTGTACCTCAAATATTGTCCAATAACAGCATGTTTTTACTATAGTTTACTATATATTTTCACTATTTTCCATACAATACAAAAAAAGCAGGAGCCAAAATCTTTGTACCATCTTAATACCGGGCAAAATACCTTTGTGCCCTCTTTAACTCTTTTTTTCTATAATAGAACTAACAAAAACAACGGTATCACTGCCCGACAGAAGATTGGAGCTGTATCCATGAAAACATTGTCCATAAAACCATTAAATTCTTTTCAGATCATTGTCCTGGGATTTGCCGGAGTCATTCTGGCCGGCGCACTTCTTTTAATGCTGCCGGTTTCCTCCGCCACCCACTGCGTTACTCCGTTTTTAAATGCGTTATTCACCTCCACTACCTCCGTCTGCGTGACAGGCCTGATCGTGGTCGATACCGGTACCTACTGGTCCGTTTTCGGTCAGGCTGTGATCCTGGTGCTGATCCAGATTGGCGGCATGGGAGTCGTAACTGTCGCTGCAGCAGTCACCATCGTTTCCGGACGCAAGATCGGTCTGATGCAGCGCAGTACCATGCAGGAAGCCGTGGCCGCACCAAAGATGAGCGGCATTGTGCGCCTGACCGGCTTTATCATCCGGGCTACGCTCCTGATCGAGCTGTCCGGTGCCGCTCTGCTGGCCCCTGTATTTTGCAGAGACTTTGGCCCCATCCATGGACTCTGGATGGCCGTGTTCCATTCCATTTCCGCCTTCTGCAACGCAGGGATCGATCTGATGGGAATCCGCATTCCCTTTTCTTCCCTCACACTTTATGCCGCAAGCCCACTGGTCAACCTGGTCATCATGGCACTTATCATCATCGGCGGCATCGGCTTTCTGACCTGGGAAGATATTCGCAGCAATCAGCTTCATTTCAGCCGGTACCGCATGCAGAGCAAGGTCATTTTAACCACCACAGCCATCCTGATCCTGTTTCCTGCCCTCTATTTCTATTTCGGAGAATTCCGGCAGGGAGGCTTTGGAACAAGACTTCTTTTATCCCTGTTTCAGTCGGTTACTCCGCGAACAGCCGGTTTCAATACGGCAGACTTCAGCCAGCTCAGCGCATCCGGCCAGATGCTGACCATCATTCTGATGCTCATCGGCGGAAGCCCCGGTTCTACAGCAGGAGGCATGAAAACCACTACCCTCGCAGTTCTTACCGCCACTGCCGTATCGGTCTTTCGGCGGAACGAAACCCCGGAGCTGTTTAAGCGCCGGATTGCCACGGAAACTGTAGCAAATGCTGCCTCCATCCTGATGATGTATCTCAGTCTCTGTCTGACCGGCGCATTTCTCATCAGCCGCATAGAGGAGCTTCCCATGATGGCATGTATGTTTGAAACGGCCTCAGCGGTAGGCACGGTCGGACTCAGCTTCGGCATTACTCCCGGGCTCGGGAGTATCTCCCGGATCATCCTGATCATCCTGATGTATCTGGGAAGAGTCGGAGGACTGACTTTAATCTACGCCGCATTGTCCGGACACCGGATCCGGCTTGGTAAATATCCATTGGAAAAAATCACTGTGGGATAACACGTAAAGGAGCAAGATCATGAAATCAATTTTACTGATTGGCCTCGGCCGTTTTGGAAAACATATTGCCATGGAGCTGCATTCCCTGGGGCACCAGGTGATGGCAGTCGATCATAATGAGGTGCGTGTCAACGAAGCACTTTCTTTCCTGACCAGCGCTCAGATTGGTGACAGCACCTCGGAGGATTTTCTTTCTTCCCTGGGCGTACGCAATTTCGATGTCTGCATTGTTGCTATCGGAACTGACTTTCAAAGTTCTCTGGAAACCACATCGCTCTTAAAGGAGTTAGGTGCCAGACTGGTTGTCTCCCGGGCTGCCAGAGATGTCCATGCCAAGTTCCTGCTGCGCAACGGCGCGGATGAAGTCGTCTACCCGGAAAAACAGCTGGCCAAGTGGACCGCCATTCGCTGCAGCTCTGACCACATCCGGGATTTTGTTGATCTTGACGGAGATCATGATCTGTTTGAAGTCGATCTTCCTGACCAGTGGATCGGCATGAGTGTCTCGCAGATCGACATCCGGAAGCAGTATGGCATCAACATCATCGGAGTGCGCCATAATGGCAAAATTGAGTATTCGGTTACGCCGCAGACCAGTTTTTGCGCAGGAGACTCCATCCTGGTCCTTGGCCGCTACCACGATCTGCAGAAATGTTTCCGGATCTGATTTCGGAGGTGATCTTATGGGAAATCTGATTCTGATTCTCTTTCTCATCCTGTTTTTTACCTTCATCTATCTGCTTATGAGCCGGATTGACCAGATTCTGGACCGGCTGCGCAAAGGGAATCTGCGCATGGAACAGCAGCGGCCGGATCCTGACCGGAAAATGCCGGAAGAAAATGATTCTTTAGATTGATTTGCAAAAGAATCCGTTTTATGATGGAAATCAGAAAAAACATGCCCGAATATGGAAGGATCCAGCATTATGATACAGGATAACAATTTTTCTGAAACATATCATTCCGAAAGGCAGACCAGGGAGCATATCCTCGTCTGTCTTTCTTCTGCGCCATCAAACCTGAGGATCGTGCAGACGGGTGCCCGTATGTCTGAGGCTTTTCATGGCACCCTGACTGCGCTCTATGTCCAGACACCGGATCATTCTGCCATGTCCAAAGAAGATCAGAATCGTCTGAAAGAACACATGCGTCTGGCCGAGCAGCTTGGCGCATCCATCGAAACGGTATATGGGGACGATGTTTCCTACCAGATCGCGGAATTCGCCCGGCTCTCAAATATCACCAAGATCGTCATTGGCCGCAGCAATGTCCGCCGCCGACATCTCTGGGGCAAGCCCTCACTGACAGAGCAGTTGACGGAAATCGCACCGAATCTGGATATCTACATTATTCCGGATGCAGCTTCCGTCCACAGCAGCTATCGTCCCAAAAAGCGCCTGAAAGCCGCCGACTGGAATATCCGGGCTGCAGATCTTTTTCGCACCTTCGTTGTCCTGGTTGCCATTACCCTGGCCGGACTCTTTTTCTACCGGCTTGGTCTGTCAGAAGCAAATATCATCACGCTCTACATTCTCGGTGTCCTTTTGACTTCCATCGCCACAACCGGTTGGAGCTGCAGTCTGCTTGCCTCTGCCTGCAGCGTCATTGTCTTTAACTATTTTTTCACTTCTCCACGCTTTACCTTCCACGTATACGGAAAAGACTATCCGGTGACTTTTGCTGTAATGTTTGTTGTCGCGCTGCTCAGCAGTGCCCTGACTACCCGCCTGAAAAACCATGCCCGGCAATCTGCCAAGCTGGCTTACCGCACCAAGGTTCTGTTTGACACCAACCAGCTTCTGCAAAAGGCTGACACCGATGAGGCTATTTTGAACACCCTGATCTCCCAGATTTGCAAGCTTCTCGGAAAATACATTCTCATTTATCCGGTCCTGGATGGCAAATTGAAATCCCCCATGCTTTCCCCGGATCCTGTTTCCGCAGAAAAAGGATCCGCCTTAACCTGTGACTCTGAGCGGGAGGTTGCCCTGTGGGTGCTTGCACACAACAAGCGTGCCGGAGCTTATACCGATATCTTCCCGGATGCTCTGTGTCATTATCTGGCGATCCGGGTGCAGGACTGCGTCTATGGTGTCGCAGGCATTGAAGCCGGGGAACATTCCCTGGACTCCTTCGAATACAGTGTTCTGGTTTCCATCCTCGGAGAAGGTGCCCTGGCTATGGAAAACCGCAAAAATATCCGGGAAAAAGAACAGGCCACGCTCCTTGCAGAAAAGGAACGGCTCCGCGCCAATCTCCTGCGCACCATCTCCCATGACCTGCGCACCCCGCTGACCTCTATATCCGGCAATGCAAGCAACCTGCTTTCCAACCACGCCGCAATCGATGAAGCTACCCGGCTGCAGATCTGCACCGATATCTATGACGATTCCATGTGGCTGATCAATCTGGTGGAAAACCTACTGGCTGTCACCCGCATCGAAGACGGCCGCATGAACCTGCGCATGGAAACCGAACTGGTCAGCGAGGTCATTTCCGAAGCGCTCCGTCATGTCAGCCGTCAAAGCGTTGAACATAGCATTACAGCAGAAAGCACGGATGATTTTCTGCTTGCCCGCATGGATGCCAGACTCATTGTGCAGGTCATCATCAACCTGGTGGACAATGCCATCAAATATACGCAAAAAGGCAGCCGGATCCAGATCCTGACCGACAGGCTGGCATCAAAGGTGCGGATCCGGGTCACGGATGACGGTCCGGGCATTCCGGATGAAGCAAAGCCTTTTGTCTTTAATATGTGTTATACCGGCGCAAACCGCATTGCAGACAGCCGCAGAAGCCTGGGACTCGGGCTCTGCCTGTGCCGCTCCATCATCCGGGCACATGGCAGCGAGATCACACTTACAGACAATACGCCTTCCGGCTGTATTTTTTCCTTTACACTACCCTGCGAGGAGGTAACCATTCATGAATAAACCACTGATTCTGGTTGTGGAGGATGACGCACCCGTCCGCAATCTGATCACCACTACATTAAAGCTGCACGACTACCGTTTTCTCACTGCTGCAACCGGAGAAACCGCGCTTCTTGAGGCATCCTCCCATAACCCGGATATTATCCTGCTGGATCTTGGGCTGCCGGACATCGACGGCATCGACATCATCCGGCAGATCCGCACCTGGAGCATCACCCCCATTATCGTCATCAGCGCCCGAAGCGAGGATACCGACAAAATTGAAGCTCTGGACAATGGTGCCGATGATTACCTGACCAAGCCCTTTTCCGTTGATGAGCTTCTGGCCCGCCTGCGCGTGACCCAGCGCCGCTTAAGCTTCATGCAGGAAACCATGTCTGCCCAGGATTCCGTGTTTGTCAACGGCCCTCTGAAGATTGATTTTTCTGCCGGATGCGCCTGCTTAAACAAGGAGCCGCTGCCCCTGACCCCTACCGAGTACAAGCTTCTGTGCCTGATGGCCCGCAACGTGGGAAAGGTCCTGACCCACACCTATATCACCGAGCATGTATGGGGGAGCAATTTTAAAAGCGATGTAGCCTCTCTCCGGGTCTTTATGGCAACGCTCCGCAAAAAGCTGGAATCCGCTCCGGGCGCTCCCCAGCAGATCCAGACCCATATCGGAGTCGGATACCGGATGCTGAGATTGTAATCTTCCATAATTTTATATTTCATTTTGTTTCAATTTGGGATATACTTTTGATAACACGTGACCGTGGAAACATGGAACAGTCACGATATTACAGACTAAGGAGGCTGAAATTATGGTTCGCAAAGAAAATACCGTTGCGGTTGAACATCTGGGTGGCGGCAAAGGTACCGCATATGTGCATCACATCATTTCCAAAGAAGAATTTTTTGGTCACGGCAGAATGTACGCTAAGGTGGTACTTCCTCCGGGCGCAAGCGTAGGTTGGCACCAGCACGTCCATGACACCGAGCCGTATTACATTTTAAAGGGACAGGCTGACTTCATCGACAACGACAAGTCTGTCACCAAGGTTGGCCCTGGCGACTGCTGCATCATCGAGGTCGGACAGTTCCACAGCCTGGAAAACAACTCCAGCGAAGATGTGGAGTTCATGGCACTTATTTATAATGAGCCGGGATTTTTGTACGAATAAAGATTCTTATACAAATTAACAGCAAAAACGGAGCATTCGCTAAGATCATTTGCGAATGCTCCGTTTTTATTGCTCTATTTTGTTTAATGTCTCAAATTCAAACGCACCATCGCGCGCTTGAGCGCTGCTTCCGCACGCGCTACATCCAGATCAGCCTGACCGGAGGAAAGGCGGCGCTCCGCACGGGAACGTGCCTCTTCTGCACGGTGATAGTCGATCTCATCCGGCCACTCCACTACCTCTGCCATGATCGTTACCTGCTCCGGCAGAATGGTGATGAATCCGGACATGAGTGCTGCTTCCTTCTCACCGCCGTTCTCATGGATCTTGAGGACGCCTGGCGCAACAACAGCAGTCAGCGGAATGTGGTCCGGGTAAATACCGATCTCACCCTCGGTGGTGGTCAGCTCTACCATGGAGACATCTCCGTCGTAGAACCCGCCGGTCGGGGTGACAACCTTTAATTTCATTCCATCAGCCATAGACGTACCCCCTATTTCACGCGGGCAAGAACGTCGTCGATATTACCTGCATTCAGGAAATACTGCTCCGGAATGTCGTCATGCTTGCCTTCCAGGATCTCCTTGAAGCCCTGAATGGTCTCGCTTAACGGAACGTAACGGCCTTCCAGACCGGTGAACTGTCCTGCTACGAAGAACGGCTGGGATAAGAATCTCTGGATCTTACGTGCACGGGATACGGTCAGCTTATCTTCCTCGGAAAGCTCATCCATACCTAACATGGCGATGATATCCTGCAGCTCTTTGTACTTCTGCAGAACTTCCTGCACGCCGCGGGCTACCTTGTAGTGCTCCTCACCAACGACACGCGGGTCGAGGATACGGGAGGTGGACTCAAGCGGATCTACTGCCGGGTAAATACCCTGCTCTACGATGGCACGGCTTAATACCGTGGTTGCATCCAGATGTGCGAAGGTGTTCGCCGGAGCCGGGTCAGTTAAGTCATCGGCCGGCACGTAAACTGCCTGTACGGAAGTAATGGAACCGTTCTTGGTGGAGGTGATACGTTCCTGCAGAGCACCCATCTCGGTCTGCAGGGTCGGCTGGTAACCTACTGCGGACGGCATACGTCCAAGCAGTGCAGATACCTCGGAACCTGCCTGGGTGAAACGGAAGATGTTGTCGATGAACAACAGGACATCCTTACCACCTTTGTCACGGAAGTACTCTGCCATGGTCAGACCAGTCAGGCCGACTCTCATACGTGCTCCCGGCGGCTCGTTCATCTGACCGAATACCATGGTGGTCTTATTGATAACGCCAGACTCGGTCATCTCGTAGTAAAGGTCATTACCCTCACGGGTACGCTCACCTACACCGGTGAATACGGAATATCCGCCGTGCTCGGTAGCGATGTTACGAATCAGCTCCTGGATCAGGACGGTCTTACCTACACCAGCACCGCCGAACAGACCGATCTTACCACCCTTCTGATAAGGGCAGAGCAGGTCTACGACTTTGATACCGGTCTCAAGGATCTCAGTCTGGGTGGACTGTTCCTCAAAGGTAGGAGCTTTTCTGTGGATCGGAAGGTACTCTTCCACCTGTGGCTTTTCTTTATTGTCGATCGGCTCGCCCAGTACGTTGAAAATGCGGCCCAGCGTATTCTCACCAACCGGTACGGAAATCGGTGCGCCGGTTGCAATGGCGTCCATACCACGTCTCAGACCATCGGTGGTTCCCATTGCGATACATCTTACGGTATCGTCACCAAGATCCTGTGCAACCTCGACGGTCAGGGTGCCGCCGTCCTCGAGCGGTACCTTGATTGCCTCGTTGATTTCCGGAATCTTGCCCTGGGAGAACTTGATATCCATGACCGCACCGATGATCTGTGTGATCTTACCAGTATTTTGTTCTGCCATCTTGCTTCTCCTTTTATTTCTTTCTCGAATGCACTCCCTGGGAGCGCTATCGTTTTGGCAGGGCACCAGGCTCTGTCAAAACAGATTAATTGATCGCATTTGCGCCTGCAATGATCTCCGTAAGCTCCTGGGTAATGGAACCCTGACGCGCACGGTTGTACTGCAGCTCTAACTTGCCCAGCATCTCTTCTGCATTGTTGGTTGCCGAATCCATGGCGGTCATACGCGCGCCATTTTCACTGGCAACTGCCTCCTGCAGCGCACCAAAGATCAGACTGCTCATATATTTCGGGATGATCATATCGAGCACTTCTTCTTCGCTCGGCTCGTAGTTCATGAGTGCTTCCGCTTTCGGAGCCTCTGCTTCGCCGCTTTCTTCCATGGTAAACGGAAGGAGCTTGATGAGCTTCGGAATATGAACTACGGTGTTCTTGAACGAAGTATATGCAAGATAGATCTCTCCGACCTCTCCGCGTCCGAATGCTGCCAGCAGTTCTTTTGTGAGATCTGCCGCATCCTGGTAAGCCGGCTCGTCTATCACCTCGGAGTAGTCCGCAGTGATCTCGTAGCCTTTCTTTGCCAGTCCGTCACGGCCCTTACGGCCAATGGCGTAGACCCGGGTCTTCTCCGAGGTCAGCGCCTCATTTCCTGCGATGAGCTTGACAATGTTGTTGTTGTAGCCGCCGGCAAGGCCGCGGTTGGAAGTGATCGCAATGACCGCCTTTCCATCCGTATTGCCTGCCCGCAGGTATTTGTGGTCGATGGTTCCTGACTTTTTCAGCATGGAAGAGATCGTCTCATACATCAAGTCGAAATAAGGCTTGGAGCCTTCTGCTTTCTGTCTGGATTTCTGCAGCTTGACTGTAGAAACCAGCTTCATGGCTTTGGTAATCTGGCCGGTGCTCTGGATACTTGCTTTTCTGCGTTTAATATCTCTCATCGATGCCATGATCGTTCACCTGCCTTATCTAGCGCTGCTCTTTGCACTCTTTGATCGCTTTTACAAGCAGAGCCTCGGTCTCCTCAGACAGCACCTTGGTGTCGCGGATTGCTGCCGGGATCTCCGGGTACTTGCTGTCAATATACTTAAATAAATCTTTCTCGAATGCCAGCACATCTGCAACCGGAATATCAAGAAGATGCTTTCTGGTTGCTGCGTAAATGATGATTACCTGGTACTCAACCGGCATTGGCTGGTACTGAGGCTGTTTTAAGACTTCACGGATGCGCTCGCCCTGTGCCAGCTGCTCGGTGGTTGCGGCATCCAGCTCGGAACCGAACTGCGCGAAGCTTGCCAGCTCACGGTACTGTGCCAGTTCCACACGGATCGGCGCTGCAATCTTCTTGATTGCCTTGATCTGTGCCGCGCCGCCTACACGGGATACGGACAGACCAGCGTTGATTGCCGGACGGAAACCGGAGTTGAACATCTCAGTCTCAAGGTAAATCTGACCATCGGTAATGGAAATAACGTTGGTCGGAATGTATGCGGATACATCGCCCGCCTGGGTCTCGATGATCGGCAGTGCGGTTAAGGAACCGCCGCCTAAATCGTCAGAAAGACGGGATGCGCGCTCCAGCAGTCTGGAGTGCAGATAGAATACGTCGCCCGGATAAGCCTCACGTCCCGGCGGTCTCTTCAGAAGAAGGGACAGGGTACGGTAAGCGGCAGCGTGCTTGGTTAAGTCATCGTAGACAACCAGTACGTCCTCTCCGTTTTCCATCCACTCCTCACCGATCGCACATCCGGAATATGGTGCGATGTACTGTAATGGAGCTAAGTCGGATGCTGTGGAAACTACGATGGTGGTGTAGTCCATAGCGCCGAACTCCTCTAAGGTTCTTACAATGTTGGCAACGGTAGATGCCTTCTGGCCGATTGCCACGTAGATACAGTGAACGCCCTGACCTTTCTGGTTGATGATGGTATCGATCGCAATTGCGGTCTTACCGGTCTGACGGTCACCGATGATCAGCTCACGCTGTCCACGGCCGATCGGGATCATGGCATCGATTGCCTTGATACCGGTCTGTAACGGGGTGTCTACCGATTTTCTCTCGATTACGCCGTGAGCGACACGCTCAACACGGCGGAATTTGTCAGTCTCGATCGGGCCTTTGCCATCGATCGGCATACCCAGTGCGTTGACAACTCGTCCGGTCATGGCGTCGCCTACCGGGACCTCAACCACACGTCCGGTTGTCTTAACGATATCTCCCTCACTGATGTTCCTGGTGTCACCTAAGAGAACGACACCTACGTTGTCTTCCTCCAGGTTCTGGACCATGCCGTATACTTCTCCCGGGAATTCCAGAAGCTCACCCTGCATGGCTTTCTCCAGTCCATGAACTCGAGCGATACCGTCCGCAACCGTGATTACGGTGCCGACGTCAGAGACTTCCAGTTTGGTAGAATACTTTGCAATCTGTTCTTTGATTACCGAACTGATTTCTTCTGGTCTCAAATTCATTGTCTGTTCCTTTCCGGCTTATTATGCCAGCTGAAGCGCGGATAACTCCTTCTTCAGCCCGTAAAGCCTTGTCTTAATACTGCTGTCTACCACGCGGTCACCGATGCGGATGACCATGCCTCCAAGAAGGGATGCATCTACATCGTAGTGCATTTCAAACTGCACATAGCCGGTTGTATCAAGCAGTCTTTTTTCCAAAGCGGTCTTCTGCTCATCGGAAAGCGCAACTGCGCTGGTCACATAAGCAGCTCCGATCTTTTTGAATTCTTTCACCCTCTGGATGAAATATTCCAGAATCGAGATCATCTCGTTCTGTCTGTCTTTCTCAACAATGATGCTCAAGAAGCCCATCAGCTCCTCCGCAATCTTTCCGGAAAAGACCTGATGTAATAAGGTAACCTTTTCTTCTTTTACGATCTGCGGATTTCCGAGAACGGAAAAGAGTTCCGGGTTGTCCTGTAAAATGGGGAGCAGGGCACTGGTCTCTTCGTAGAGCGTGTCCATGATCTCTTTTTCCATGGCTGTCTCAAACAATGCATCACCGTACACCTTTGAAACTAGCTTTGCCATGTATGTTCACCCATTTCCTTCAAAGTCTCATCAATCAAAGCATCCTGAATCTTTACATCGATGGAGTTTCCAACCACCTTCTCTGCCATGTAAGCAGCGATGTCTACGATCTCCTGCTTCATGTCATCGAGGGCTTTCTTCTTCTCCAGCTCGACCTCGCGGTTTGCCCGCTCAATGATTCTGGCTGCTTCGGCCTTGGCTTCATCGAGCATTTCCTCCTCACGGGCTTTGGCTTTACGCCGTGCAGTCTCCAGAATGCTCTCAGCTTCTTTGTTCACGTCTTTTAATTTTGCCTCGTACTCCGCCTTCATGGACTCTGCAGAAGCTTTATCTTCCGCAGCAGAAGCCAGTTCCCCGGCAATCTTCTGTTTTCTTTTTTCCAGCACATCGCGCACCGGATTGAAAAGCAGATAGGACAATGCAAAGAATAAAATGAAGATATTGATACCGGTCAGCACTGCATCATGCAGAAGCTGCGGATCAAATCCGATCAATCTGTCCAAGTCTTACGCCTCCTTTCGTTCGTTACTGTTCGCTACGCTCTCCGTAACGTTTCTGTTCTTATGCGCCGAACGGCTTAACGAACATCAGGATGATAGCAACAACCAGACCGTACAGACCGGTGGTCTCTGCTACTGCCTGACCAAGAAGCATGGTGGAAGTGATATCGGATTTTGCACCCGGGTTACGGCCTACTGCTGCAGCACCGTGACCAGCTGCGATACCCTGTCCTACACCAGGTCCGATACCGGCGATCATTGCCAGACCAGCGCCGATTGCGGAACAACCAAAGATAAAGTCCTGTCCTGAGATACCATTCATAGTTAAGTCCTCCTAAAATAAATTAATTGTGTCAATCCATGCCACCTCGATTCCGCTTCGCTTCATCTCGGTGTCGGGCTGCGCCCTATTCATCTGAATGTCCTCGTTCCGGCTTTGGAATGCAAGCATTCCGCGCCTGCACAAGTCCATCCATCTGAGCATGGCTTGGCTTATTCCATTTTGTCGTTGATGTATACCATGGTCAGCATACAGAATACGTATGTCTGGATCGCACCGGAGAATACATCACAGTAAACATGAAGTGCCGCCGGAATACCGATATTGGTAAAGATCGGCATCATGCCATACCATAATCCCATAATGATCACGCCTGACAGCAGGTTTGCGAACAGACGCAGGGAAATGGAAATCGGGTTCGCGATCTCACCGATTAAGTTGATCGGGAATAAGATCGGTGTTGGCTCAAACAGGCTGGTAAAATGTCTTACGCCCCTGTTCTTGATGCCCTGGTAGTTTACAATAAAGAACGTAAACATACCAAGCAGGAAAGTAACGCCATAATCTGCAGTCGGAGCACGCAGTCCCAGCAGACCGCTTAAGTTACAGAAGAGGATAAATACAAAGATCGTTCCAATGTAGTTGATGAAACGTCTTGCATTGCCTCCCAGAATTCCTGCAGTCATGCCCTGCAGTGCCTCGTACGCCATCTCCAGCACATTCTGAAACGTTCCGGGCTGGTCCGTTGCCTTTTTCAAGGTCCGGTTTGCCAGTACCGCAAGAATCAAAATCAGCGCGGTGATGATCCACATGCCTATGGTCGTTGTTGTGATCCAAAAATCCTGACCGAACAACTGGTATTTTAATACCCCGTGTATCATAAAGTCAGGCTCATTGGAAATCAGCATTCCCATTCACGGTTCCTCCTTTCTCTCATGATATCCCCGGACGGTCTTGCTCCGTGCTTTCCGCCTGGACAGAAGGCTCAGGATCTTTTCCACCGGAAATTCTGTGAATCAGTGGCTGCAGGTATGCACCTGCTTTCATGCCCATAGCGCCGATGACCGCTGCCAGAAGATCGATCTTAAGCACTTTCCAGCAGATCAGAAGTGCTGCCACAAACACAAGCTTGCGCAGCATGCTCTGCGCAACGGTATATTTGTTCGCATAGTTCTCACTTCCGCTGTCGAGTACCCGCTCGGTCGTCACCGCCATATGGATCAGCATGCAGATCGCTCCTGCTGCTCCTGCAATCAGTCCCAGGACTACCGGAATAACCGGATAGGAAACCTTGGGAAGAAGCAGAAACGAAAGAACGATCAGGACCAGATTGTAAAAAATAATCCCGGCCGACATCTCCGCAAGCAGCCGCTTTGTTGACTTACTCAGCCATCTCATTGTGATCTGCCTCCTTTGCTGTCTGACCCTGCACCTGCACCCGTAATACGGCTTGGCTGTTTCGGTTTGCTGATTCCACTGCGCTGCTGTCCGGCCTGCTGCTCACGTCTTAGACGTTCGTCCTCTTTTTGCTCCTGCAAAAGAGTATTCTTCGCCATAATCCAGCCACAGCGTCCGCCAGCCAACACCCCAAGGATCAGCATTGGTACCATGAGCTTCGTCCCAAAATGGGAATCCACCAGATAACCTGTATAAATGCACAGGAGGATTGGAGTCAGTACGCTAAGGCCAAGCTGTGTTACCATGGCAAGACTACGGAATACGCTTTTCTTATAATGCACCAACGCTCACCTCTTTCTGCATTTTTGCATGTACTACATATTATAACCAAACTTTTTGGTTTTGTCCATTATGAATAGTTGGTTCGGCAAAAAATGGTGAATCTTGCACATTGCAAACATTTCTGTCTTTTTTTTATCGAACATTTTCACAAAAACAACTGATAAAAATTGTCAAACTTGCCACTTAAAACCACATTTATACCAAAAAAACCGTCACACCCTGAAAATGTGACGGTTTTAACAGATTCTTTGCAGAAGAAATTTCTTCTTATCTTATATAGCACTTATGAGATCTTTTTGATTCTCATTTTTTCGTGATTTCTATTTCGTACGAATGAAGTTCCAAACCATTACTTTATCTCTTCATACGGAACCCGGTTGATGCCCTCTTCCACAGCAGCCTTTGCTACTGCATTCGCTACTGCCAGGGCAACTCTCTTGTCAAAGGAAGACGGAATCACATATTCTGCATTCAGTTCCTCCTCCGGAATGACGGAAGCAATCGCATGCGCTGCCGCGATCTTCATCTTCTCGGTAATGTCTTTCGCACGTACTGCAAGAACGCCCTTGAAGAGTCCCGGGAATACCAGCACATTGTTGATCTGGTTCGGATAATCAGAACGTCCGGTACCAACTACGGCTGCACCGCCTGCTTTTGCCTCATCCGGCATGATCTCCGGAACCGGGTTTGCCATGGCAAATACAATACCGTGGTTCATGGCAGCTACCATTTCTCTGGTCACCAGGTTCGGTCTGGACACACCAACAAAGATATCAGCGCCTTTTAAGGCATCAGCAAGTGTTCCATGCTCTTTATTCTTGTTGCTGATATGGGAGATTTCTTCCTGACCAGAATTTAAGTTTGCATCGCCCTCACAGATAATACCGTGGATGTCACACATGATAATATTTCCAAAGCCCATTGCAATCAGCTGCTTACCAATTGCCACACCAGCAGCACCAGCGCCATTGATGACAACACGGAGCTCGCCCATCTTCTTGCCGGTTACTTTCACTGCATTCAGAAGTGCAGCACCTACTACGATAGCAGTACCATGCTGGTCATCGTGGAAGACCGGAATGTCACAGCGCTCTTTCAGCTTTTTCTCAATCTCAAAACAACGCGGAGCTGCAATATCCTCCAGGTTGATGCCGCCAAAGCTCTTGGAGATCAGGGCAATGGTATTGACGATCGTATCCACATCCTTGGAATCCACGCACAGCGGAAATGCATCGACATCTGCAAAGGTCTTGAAAAGTGCGCATTTTCCTTCCATAACCGGCATACCTGCGGACGGTCCGATATCGCCCAGGCCCAGCACTGCGGTTCCGTCTGTGATGACAGCAACCAGATTGCCTTTACGGGTATAATCGTAAGCCTTGTCCTCATCCTCTGCGATCAGCAGGCACGGCTCTGCCACGCCCGGGGTGTAGGCGATGGACAGCTCCTCCGGAGTTGTAACCTTCGCACGGGAAATGACCTCAATTTTTCCCTTCCATTCTTTGTGTTTTTCAATTGCAAGCTGCTTCTTATCCACCAGTTTGTCCTCCTGTGTTTGTTAAATTTTCTACAATTACATTCATTTTCCCGGAACAGCTGTTATATTTCTGTCAGAATCCGTCATTCCGATTCTCGCATACACGCCTGATGACGGGCTTTTGCCGACTTCTCTGCTGTTCTGGTTTCTGATGCATTACAGCTAGTTTTATTCTAATACAAACCGGAAAACGCGTCAACTGCTGCGATTTCATCAATCTTCGTTCCATCGCGATAATAAACATCTGCTACTTTCTTTTCATGTTTTCTCACAGGAGCTGGTTTACCAGACATTCCTTCTGCTTTTTCTTTCAGTGCTCTAATATCAAAAACCGGAAGGCGGGCACTCGTAAAACGCTCAAGCAAGTCTTTTCTGTTCGGATTCACAGCAATTCCATACTGTGTCACTAATACATCTATGGTATCACCTGGTGTTGAAATGCATTGTACCCTTTCCCTGATCAGCGGGAGACGCGCCCGGATCAAAGGTGCCACGACCATTGCCATTTTAGCTCCCTGCGCTGCATCACTATGTCCACCGCTTCCTCCCATAATAACACCTTTGGAATCTGTGTGTACATTCACATTAAACGAAGTATCTACTTCCGTCGCACCAAGAATCGCCACATCCAAGCTATCTACCGTGCTGCTCTTTGCTGTAGGACTTGCATAATGAGAACAGGTAATTTCCCTATGATGAGGATTTGTTCTTAAGTCTTCCACTGCCTGCAGATCAAAACATTGCACATCCATCAGATTTTCAAACAATCCTTCATGCTGCATTTCTACCATATACCTCGTAATGCCGCCAGTGCAATAGCTGCCATGGATATTTTCTCTTTTCATGATTTCCCGCAAATAAGCGGCCGTTGCAAGAGAAGCTCCACCAGCTCCAGTCTGAAATCCAAAACCATTCTTTAAAAGTCCAGATGCAAAAATTGCCTGTGAAGCATAATCGGCAATCCGCAAAGCAACCGGATCTCTGGTTATGCTAGTTGTGCTAGATACAATTCCAGATGGATCACCAATGCAGTCAATTTTTACCACATAATCCACATATACTTCTGATACGGAAAAATCTGCCAACGGATAATCAACTAAATTATCCGTGATCACGATTACTTTATCTGCATATTGGGCATCACAAAAAATATACCCCATAGAACCACAAGCAGCAGGTCCATACTTTCCGGTAAAATTCCCCATACAGTCTGCACTGGGTGCTGCAATAAATGCCACATCAATATGTGTCTTTCCCTGCTCCAGATCACTCGGTCGTGCTCCATGCGTACAAAATACTGCTGGTTTTTCTAATTTTCCTTCAGAAACAGCGCGACCAACATCTCCACCTATATAAGGCGAAATGATCTGCGTGATCACTCCATGTTCTATCTGTTTTACGATTGGTGCATGTGCGTTATGAACCGAAGTTGCATTTAATGTCAGATCATGGAATCCCATATTTTCAAGGGTCTGACAAACCAGATTCATTACTTTATCGCCATTGCGTAAATGATGATGACAGGAAAAAGTCATTCCATCTTTCAAGCCAGATGCACGAATCGCTTCTTCCAGTGTTTCTATCATTTTTCCCTTCATCTTATCTTCCTCCGCCTTCACTAAAGCCACTTCCATAAATTGCTTCCGCAGCTTCCAGCACCAGTCTTGCACGTGCCACAATCGGTGCATCAATCATTTTTCCATTTAATGAAACTGCTCCTTTACCTTGACGCTTTGCCTCTTCCAACGCTTCAAAAACATCCTGTGCATGGCGGATTTCCAGTTCTGATGGACTAAAAACGCGATTTACTATTTCTACATGGCGTGGAGAAATTACTGCTTTCCCAGTGAAACCAAGACTTTTTGCAAACATTGCGTCAGCCTCAAGACCTTCCAGATCATCTACTGCCGTAAACGGAGTATCGTATGCTTCAATTCCAGCTGCGCGTGCCGCACAAACAAGCCTGGATCGACTATAAAAAATTTCATCTCCTTTTTTTGTTCGTTTGCAGCGAAGATCTGCCGTAAGATCTTCTGCTCCAAGATATAATGCCTCCATGCGCGGATCGGCTGTAGCAATCTGGTATGCATTTTCAATTCCCAATGTCGTTTCCAGCAATGGGATTAACCGGATCCCACCAATGGGCAATCCATTTTTTCCCTCCACCTCTGCCATTTTAGCTGACAGTGTTTTTATATAATCTGCACCGCTCACTTTTGTCGGCATGATCATATCTGGTTTCAATGGCACGATCGTCTCAACATCTTTTTCCCAATAAGGAGTGTCTAATGCATTGATACGCACGATCACTTCACATCCTTCAAAATTTCCATTTTTCAGGACGTTGCGTACCAAGATCCGCGCTGCATCTTTTTGTTCTGGCGAAACTGCATCTTCCAAGTCAAAAATAATACTGTCCGCCCCCAGTACTGCTCCGTTTAATACCATATTCGGGGAATTTCCTGGCAAAAACAACATTGTCCGTCTCATGCTTCCACCTCCCCACTGCGTAATACTGCCGTTTCAACCCGCGCACTAAGTACACAGTCTAATGCTCCATGATCTACCACTTTTATATAAATATCCTCAACCCCCAGATCATCGAGCATCTTTTTTATCACATGCTCCATTTGATCTCCATATTCTGCTTTTACCACTGACTGGAGTTCAATCTCACGCCCATTCTTACTGGGTTCAACAAAAACCATTGCATCGCTGGATTCCATGGTTCCAGCCACAGCATTTTTTATAATTTTCATACGGAACCTCTTCTGAACAGTCTACTGCACTTCTATTTTCTGATAATCTTTGACACTTTCTATGATCGGCTTTTCACATGCTTCCTTTTGAGATGCATAATAAGCCTTATTATCGAGAAACAGGTTATTTCCTTCTGTATCGATAGAAACAATCAGCGGCCCAAACTCTTTGACCTTCATAACCCAAAGGCACTCCGGCATTCCGAGTTCTCTCCAATATACATCTTCAATCTCTTCAACCATGGTAGCTGCAAGAACTGCACATCCACCAGGGAACACACAGTGGATCGCGTTTAATTCCTTACATGCCTTTGCTGTTTTTTCACCCATTCCGCCTTTACCAACCATGATTCTTACGCCGGTCTCTTTTATAAATTCTGCAGCGTCTGCCTCCATACGGATAGAAGATGTTGGACCTATCGAGATCATTTCATTATGTTCCGGACTTTCCTTAATAATGGGACCTGCATGAAAGATTGCAATATTTTTAAAGTCAACCGGACATTTCATATGTTCATGTACTACCCGGTGATGCACATCATCTCTTCCAGTTACCAGACAGCCTGTCAGATAAATGATATCTCCAATTCTAAGATCTTTAATGTCTTCTGCTGTAACTGGTGTTGTCAGGATTTTCTTCATAAGGTCACCCCCTTGTGGCTTAAAATTTCATAGGACATATCATTTTTAAAACGAATCACACTGCGGCGATGTGCATAACATGCCACATTTACACCAACTGCAATTGTTGCCGTATGCCGCGCACTGGATTCAATATGGACTTCCATTGCTGCATGCTTTCCTCGAAGCCCTTGTGCGCCAATCCCCAGTTTATTTAATCCTTCTAAAAGATCCTCTTCCAGTTTTGCTCCCTTTGGATGCGGATGATGTGTTCCTAACGGCCGAAGATATGCTTTTTTCGAAAGCATGGCTGCATTTTCCATATTATGCCCCAGTCCTACTCCTACAATCAATGGCGGACACGCATTAATGCCAAGATCCGATACCGTATCAAACACATATTTTACAATTGCAGCATAACCATCCGATGGTTTGAATACCTGACTGCGTCCAGGAAGACAGCACCCCCCTCCTGCAAAGTAGCAGATAATCTCCATTTCATCACCACCAGGTTCAATATCCCAATGGATCCAAGGCATTCTTTCTCCTGTATTATCTTCTGTATTTCTCTCCTCAAAATAATTTACTGTATTCTGACGTAACGGTACACTATAAGTTGCACGATGTGTTGCTTCACGCAAAGCATCTTCCACCATATCCATATGTTTAAACTCACTGCCAACAGTAATATAGAAATGAAGCAATCCGGTATCTTGGCAGCACGGTCTGTCCAGTTCCTCTGCCTTTTTCAAATTAGTAAAATACGCATCATATAAAACTTTCTGAATCGGATCGTCTTCCGTTTCCCTCAATGCTTTTAATTTTTCGTATACATCATCCGGAAGCCTTTTACAGCTCATAGCCATAAATTTTTCCATAATTTCTATAAACTGCTCTTTTGTCTTGTTGTCCGTCATTTATCAATACCTCCTCTCACCTTTTACAATCCTGCACCAATGATCAATGGCAAAATACTTGCCAACAAAATAATGATCGCACCACCAATACGAGATGATATCTGTGCAAATGGCATGAGTTCCATTCTATTCGCTGCACCTAATGTTGCAATATCTCCGCTACCGCCCATATTTGCCATGCAGAGACCTGCTGTGATTGCAGATTCAATCGGATAAAATCCAAGAAGTTTTCCAACAAACCAAGATCCTACAATTGCTCCAATTACTGTAAGTAATGTCAAAATAAGATAAATCGCACTCATGTTGGCAATTACAACACCAAGATCCGTATATACATAACCGATTGCAAAATATACTGCTGGTCCTGCACCTACCTTCATCATGAATTTATACCACTGACTTAAATCTGCCTGCAGATCTTCCGGTATAATATCGAAAATCTTGCATACTGCACATGCAATAATCGTCCATGCATAATAATGAATACCAGGCACTGCCTTTGCCAGTAGCCTTCCAATCAAGAAATAGCATCCAGTGATCACAAATCCTCGTCCGAGTGCTTCAATGGTGATCGGATCATTATCAAAATTTCTTTCCTGTAGTGTAAAGCCTTTCATTAACACACCGTTTCCCGTCGTGCTCGGGAATTTTTTACCTACACTATTCAATACACCAGCTGCAATAACTGCCAATGCATTACCAATAACAACTGCAGGCATTAAAAGTGACAGATAATACTCACTTCCCTGGCTCATAAGGTTTCCATATGTTTCAGATGTAGGTACAGCGCCTGCACTGGTGCCACCACCCATGATCGGCAAAGATACAAACAAAATTGCCTGACGCCATCCATAGCCAGAAATTGCTCCTGCAATTCCTGTTAACGTAAATGCTGCAACAATACCACCAATAACAGGGAGAAAATAACGGATACCTGCTTTGATCAATAATTTTCGATCCATTGTAAGAATACTTCCGCAGATCAATCCAGCCACAACCCAGCCGATATAATCCATATCCTTTACAAATGAAGTAAGCATCTTGGTCGTACCCTCTGGAAGAATTCCCAGATAAGCAATGATCGCTGCTCCAAAAATTGCAACAAATCCGCCACCACCAAGATAAGTCTTTACAAAAGGTGTATTATCACCGATCTTGACCAGTAACAGTCCCAAAATGGAACACAATGTAAATCCCCCCAAAAATCCAGGCGCATTCACATTAAAGAACTGCCCTACGATCACCAGTACCAACATGATTGCAAAATACCCTGCCGGAATATATCCGAACATACACGTTTGCCAAAATGATTTTTTATTTTCGCTCATAATGTAATCCCCTTTTTTGATAAGAAACAAAACATATTTGCAATTTGTTTTTGTGGATAACGTCCGGCAACGCCCCACTATTGGTCTGACCACATTGTATTTTCAAGATACCTCATTCCGTTTCACTTGTCAATACCATTTTTTTAAAATTGATCATACCAAAATTCTTTTCTGTTTCTCTTCATGTTTTTATTTCTTATAATCCAGTTTTCTTTGCAAATGCATTTTCCATATGTTATACTGATCTTATAACGAATAACAGGAAAGAGGAATCCCAATGTCAGCTACCGGTCAAAAAGTCTTGATTTATGAACAGACAGTTCAAAACATTTTAAAACTTGTAAAAGAAAGGAATCTAACCACCGGAGATAAACTTCCACCAGAGCGAGAACTTGCCGCTTTGTTAGGAGTGAGTCGCAGTTGTGTCCGTGAAGCCCTTCAAATACTGGCCGCTAATGATTATTTAAAAATAAAACGCAGCAGTGGTATTTATATTAATCTCCCAGAAATTCCAGCCGACATTTCATCTCTCAAAAGCGTTGAAGATAAGCTCAATCTTCAGGATATACAAAAGCTTCTGGAAACACGAATTCTTCTGGAAACATATGCAATCAAACAAACTGCTATGATAATTACAGAAGAACAACTTCAACAACTCTATGACATTGAAAATGAAGCATATCAAAGCATGATAGATGCGTCTCAAAAAGGAGGCAAACCATTCGGACACCCAAGTATTGTTCTGGAACATATGTTGGTTCAAATTCAGTCCAACCAATATATCACCGATTTTCACCGACGTATCTGTACCATCTGGCGCGAATACCTTGATAACAATGAGTTTGTTACCATGCCACCAGCCAAACGCCATCGCGATCATCTTGCAATTTTAAGAGCAGTAAGCGAAAACAATCCTTCACGAATCGAACGGTATGTTTCCATGCATTTACGTGACACCTATGACAGTATCTCTCTCCTAATCAACGAAATCGACTCAAAGCAATAATTCTTTTTAATAAATTGGTATTACCTATTTTACTATTTAGTATTTTTGGTCGTACCAATTTATTTATTTTTTACAATTTTTCACGTGTTATTTCGGTATTTCTGCCCGTTTACTTTTCTCGATTCTTCCCTCATAATAAAGGACAAGAAACTTTCTGTTTCCAGTACAGACCCGGCAGTCTGTGCGATTCCGGCATGTAACCATTCACAATGTGTAAAAAAGGAATCCATTTATGCAAATGTTACGTCTACCTTACGGTGACGGATATCAGACTGCCGAGATCGACGATTCTATAAAAATTCAAATGATCGATCCTCCTATTCATCCCGTCACAAAATCTTTAGAAGAGTTATTAGAATACGCCATGGAACATCCATATGGCACACCTACCTTGGAGAATTTGGCCAAACCCAATGATACGGTCGTAATTGTTATGAACGATCATACGCGTCCCGGTCCTAATCCGCTAATTCTTTCTGCTATCATGAAACGATTAGAGCACGCCGGAATTCCCGATGAAAATATTACCATTCTTTTTGCAACAGGAAGTCATCGTGCCCCTACTCCTGAAGAAGCAATTCGTATTATGGGAGAAGAATATTACCATCGGTTAAAATCCGTTGCACACAATTGTAAAGATGATGATGCAATGGTTTGTATCGGTAACACAAGTGAAGGTGTTCCGGTTTATGTAAATCGTTTAATCACGGAATGTAGCTTGTTAATCACAACCGGTCTTGTGGCTCCTATTCATACAGCCGGCTACAGTGGTGGTCGCAAAAGTATTTTGCCAGGTGTTGCCGGTTTGAAAACCTTGCATATTCATCATTCTTTCCCGGTTTACCAGTACGAACCTGCTATGGGATTTATTTATGGAAATCCATTTCATGAAATTGCTTTAAACGCAGCCCGCAAAGCAAATGTTCGTTTTATTGTAAATGCTGTACAAGATCCACATAAACAATTTTTCAATTTTGTAGCGGGTGATCTAGCAGAGGCACATGCTGCTGGTGTTGCCATGTGCAAAGAAGTAAGTGAAATTTCTATTGAAGAACGAGGCGATATCATTATCGCAAGTCCTGGCGGATTTCCACGTGATATTGATTTATATCAATCACAAAAGGCACTTTCTGTTGCTGAATTACTTGGTAACGAAAACTGTACTTTCATCATTGTTGCTGAATGTCGGGATGGCTTTGGAGAAAAGACATTTCATCAATGGATGGTTGAATGCCCAACTATCCAAAGTATTATTGACCGTTACGCAAAAGAAGGATTCAATGTTGGAAATAACAAAGCTTTCAACTATGCTAGAGCATTAAAAAAAGGACGCGTTATTATAGTGACTGACAAAATCAGTAAAAATGAATTGGAAGAAGCAAAACTAGAAAGTGCCGCAACACTTCAAAAAGCAATCGAGATGAGTCTCTCCAAACACCCTGCTAACATTATCACAGTTCTACCACAAGCAGCTAATATTATTCCTGTATTAAAAAAATAACAAATTCAAAATATAAGGAGGACGGCAAATGAAAATTACCGATATTAAAGTCATCTTAGTCAATAGTTTCATGTATGTAAAAGTATTCACAGATGAAGGTATTGAAGGAATCGGTGAATCTGGCGCCTGGGGTTTTTTGCCCGCAAGCGCAGAAGCTGTAGAATCATTTAAAACATATCTCATTGGTCAAGATCCTTTACAGATCGAACATCATTGGCAATACATGTATCGCTGCTTTCATTTTCGAGGTGCCGCCGTTATGGGTGCAATCAGCGCAATTGATATTGCACTCTGGGATATTGCCGGAAAATATTTCGAAGTTCCAGTCTACCAACTTTTAGGCGGCAAGTGTCGGGATAAAATCCGCACTTATTATCATGTCAGTGGTTCTACAACCGAAGAACTGGTGCAAAATGTGGTAAAAGCAAAAGAAGCTGGATATAACGCAGTCGGTCATCTTTCTCCATTTCTGGATGAACCGCGTAGTCTGCGATATCATGACAGTTATAGCCGTATGATCCACGACGCTGTAGAACGCGTACGTTTAATGCGTGAAGCCGTTGGAGACGATATGGACTTCTGTCTTGAGCTTCATCGCCGTATGAAACCTGGTGAAGCAATCGCATTTGCTAAGCAAGTTGAAAAGTATACGCCATTCTTCTTAGAAGATCCTACTACACCGGACAATTTTGATTCTATGGCGCTAATCACATCCAAAAGCAACGTTCCAATTGCAACTGGAGAACGCATCCATACTGTTCATGAATTTGAAATGCTTCTATCGCGTAATGCCATGTCTTATGTACGCACCAGCGTCTGCCTCTGTGGCGGTATTTCTGGTACTAAAAAAATTGCTGCAATCGCAGAAGCACATAACGCTATGATTGTTCCTCACAACCCATTAAGTCCAGTAAGTACAGCTGCATGCCTGCAAATTGCTGCATCTACTGAAAATTTTGCCATTCAAGAACTCCCTGATCACACTGGCATTGCTGCTTCGGAGCGTTACACCAGTACCAACATTATGGATCAGCATTCCTTTAGTCAAAAAGATCTCGTCACTTGGATTCCTACTGTAGAAAAAGGTTATGCATTACTCCCGGAAGGTCCTGGCATCGGTGTATCCCTTCAACCTGATATCGAGACCAAGTTCCCGTTTAAACGACGTACTATCAATACCCGCCTTCATGAAGACGGATCCATTGTAGATCAGTAATTATTATACCTACAACCAAAGGAGAATAATATATTATGAAAATTGTAATTCTTGATGGATACACAGAAAACCCTGGAGATTTGAGTTGGGCACCACTTCAGGAACTTGGTGAGCTGACTGTTTATGATCGAACAAGCCTAACCGATGAAGCAGAAATTCAGAAGCGTATCGGAGACGCTGAAGCTATTTACACCAACAAGACTCCCATTAGTTCCGCTACTCTCAAAAAGGCTGCTGGTACACTGAAATTTATTGGTGTACTGGCAACCGGTTATAATGTCGTGGACACAGACACTGCAAAGGAACTTGGCATTACTGTCTGCAATATTCCGACCTATGGTACTGCTGCAGTTGGACAGTTCGCCATCGCTCTCCTCTTAGAAATTTGTCATCATATCGGACATCACAATGACGCTGTACATGACGGACGTTGGAATAAATGTCCTGACTGGTGTTTCTGGGATTATCCACTCATTGAACTTGAAAACAAGACTATGGGCATTATCGGTTTTGGGCGAATTGGGCAAAGGACCGGGCAGATTGCCGCTGCGCTTGGTATGAACGTGATTGCGTACGATGAATATCCTTCTGAATCAGGGCATGCCATTGCGAAATACGTGGACCTAGACACGCTCCTTTCTTCCTCTGATGTAATTGCACTGCACTGTCCTCTTTTCCCTTCTACCAAAGGGATTATCAACAAAGATTCTATTCATAAGATGAAAGATGGAGTCATCATTATCAATAACAGTCGTGGCCCTCTCATTGTTGAAGAGGATTTAACCGCTGCCCTTCAGTCTGGAAAAGTAGCTGCAGCAGGTTTGGACGTCGTATCTACGGAACCGATCCGTGCTGATAATCCGCTTTTAAATGCTCCAAACTGTATCATTACTCCGCATATTTCATGGGCTCCAGCAGAAAGTCGCCAGCGCCTTATGGACACTGCTATCGAAAACCTGCGCTGCTTTTTAAATGGCACTCCAATCAATGTCGTAAATTCATAGCATAATATTTAAAAATCCGTTGTTTGGGCAATTTTGTTGCCTGGACAACGGATTTTTTTGATCTCTGCGTTTATAATAAAATCTATATAACTGCGAAACCACTTAACAGTTATGACTAGATTTTACTTAGGAGGTTTATCATCATGAGCTTTATCAAAAATATCGACAAGTCCCAGGTTCTCACATTAAAAGATGAGGTTTCCTACCAGAAAGGTCAGGTCGTCAGCAAGACCCTCGCCCAGAACGATGCCTTAAGCGTTACCCTCTTCGCGTTCGACAAGGACGAGGAGATCAGCACCCACGAATCCGGCGGTGACGCATTCGTGACCTGCTTAGACGGCGTTGGCCGCATCACCATCGACGGCAAAGCATATGAACTGCACGAAGGGGAATCCATCATTATGCCGGCAAAGCATCCGCATGCCGTGTATGGACAGGATCAGTTTAAGATGCTGCTGGTTGTGGTATTTTAGTTGTTGAGAAAAAAAGATTCAACTGGAAACAAAACAAGACTTGCCCAAACAAGCGGTCCTATTGTATACTTGGTCTCAGCTGCGGTCATTTCAAGGACCGCGCAGTGCGGCTGTCTTGCCGGATAATATGAGAAAAAGTTTTAAGTTTATAAGATACCCAGAAGGGAGTCGCATGAAAGGTCCAAAGACCCGGAATGCGGCTTCCTTTGTTTTATTTCTGACAAACTTTTAGAAAACCTAAAAAATTTTTAGTTTTCGCTTGCCTTTTTCTCTGGCACTCTGTATACTTAGAGGCAGTTGTATTTGAGAAACATCATCATTTTGTACAATAACGTGGCAATCAAGCGCATGGCCACCTAACAAAAAGGGAGGAACACCTACTATGAGTCGTTTGGAAATCACCAGTCCCAACCAGGCTCAGCTCATGATCGAGGAGCTGTACAAAGACCTGGAACGCCGAATCGAATCCAGTCCGCCAGGTCTCTGCCCGGTTGACATGACCAGAGCCTTTGTGGAAATGTGCCACACCCACACCTGCGGCAAATGTGTCCCATGCCGTGTCGGCCTGTGGCAGTTAAAGAACCTGCTCACCGATGTTATGAACGGGGAAGCCACCATGGAAACCTTAAAGCTCATGGAGGAACTGTCCCAGAGCATTATGAACGGTGCTGACTGTGCCATTGGCTACGAAGCTGCCCATACGGTATACCGAAGCTTAAAAGAATGCCGTGAGGACTATGAGGAACACGTTCATCAGGGTCGCTGTACCTGCAACTACACGCAGCCGGTTCCGTGCGTTTCCCTTTGCCCGGCACATGTGGATATCCCAGGCTATGTTTCCCTGGTACGCGAAGGCCGCTACGCCGATGCCATCCGTCTGATCCGCAAGGACAATCCATTTCCGACCACCTGCGGCTTCATCTGTGAGCATCCATGTGAGGCCCGCTGCCGCAGAAACATCATTGACGATGCCGTCAACATCCGCGGATTGAAACGCTTTGCAGCAGATTATGCCGGCAAAGTTCCTCCGCCAGCCTGTGCTGCTTCCACCGGCAAAAAGATCGCCATCATCGGCGGCGGCCCGGGCGGCTTAAGCGCAGCTTATTATCTGCAGCTCATGGGACATCAGACCACCGTTTTTGAAATGCTCCCGAAACTGGGCGGCATGCTCCGCTACGGCATCCCGAACTACCGTCTGCCAAAGGAGCGTCTCGATGACGATATCAACGCCATTCTGGAGACTGGTGTGAAAGTCGAGTACGGAAAACGGATCGGTACTGACATTACAATTCAGGAACTGCGCAAGGAATACGATGCCGTGCTCATCACCATCGGCGCAAGCACAGATAAAAAGCTTGGCATTGAAGGAGAATCTGCAGAAGGTGTCATCTCCGCAGTCCGCTTCCTGCGTGATGTCGGAAAGAACTTAAATCCAGATCTGAGCGGACAGGAGGTTGCTGTCATTGGCGGCGGCAACGTTTCCATGGATGCAGTCCGAACAGCAAAACGTCTCGGCGCAAAGAAGGTTTCTATCCTCTACCGGCGCCGTGTAGCTGATATGACTGCACTTCCAGGCGAGATTGAAGGCGCTGTTGCCGAGGGCATTGAAGTAAAAACCCTGATGGCTCCGGCCCGGATCGATGTCGATGAAAACAACCATGTGCGCGGTGTCTATGTCACCCCGCAGATGATCAGCAAGATCAAAGGCGGCAGAGCCAGTGTGCATGCGACCGGCGAGCCGGATATCTTTGTTCCGTGCCAGACCCTGATCGTGGCGATCGGACAGGATATCGAATTCCAGCACTTCGAGGAAGCCGGTCTTCCGGTCAACCGCGGCAAGATCCAGACCGAGCGCTACGGCGGTTTCGACAATATGCCTGGCGTATTTGCAGGCGGTGACTGCGCGTCCGGTCCGGCATCCGTCATCAAAGCCATTGCCGCTGCCAAGGTCGTTGCGGCAAATATCGACGAATACCTTGGTTTCCGTCACACGATCAGCTGCGATGTTGTACTTCCGGAGCCTGATCTGCGTGACCGCATTCCATGCGGCCGTGTCAATATGACCGAGCGCGAGGCCTGTGAGCGCGTCTGCGATTTCGAAGGCGTGGAAAACTGCATGACCGAAGCAGAAGCAAGACAGGAAGCAAGCCGCTGCCTCGGCTGCGATCACTTCGGCTATGGAATCTTCAAAGGAGGTCGTGAAAACAGATGGTAAATTTAAAGATCGATCATAACGAAATCTCGGTTCCGGAGGGAACCACCATTATGGAAGCGGCTGCCCTTGCAGGAATCGACATTCCAAAGCTCTGCTATTTAAAAGATATCAACGAGATTGCGGCTTGCCGCGTATGTCTCGTGGAGGTTGTCGGAAAAGAGAAGCTGGTAACCTCCTGCAACAATAAAGTGCAGGAGGGACTGGAGATCCTGACAAACAGTCCGAGGGTCCGTGTGGCAAGAAAACAGAATGTACAGCTCATTCTCTCCCAGCACGACTTTAAGTGCGCAACCTGTGTCCGCAGCGGCAACTGTACCCTGCAGACGCTTTCAAACGACTTAAACATCATCGACCTTCCGTTTAAAGAGCGTGTAGAACATGCTCCATGGGATAAGAATTTCCCGCTCATCCGCGACACGGAAAAGTGCATCAAGTGCATGCGCTGCATCCAGGTCTGCGATAAAGTGCAGGGACTGGGTATCTGGGATGTGACCAGTACCGGTTCCAGAACCACCGTCAATGTCAAAGGCAACCGCAAGATCACCGATGCAGACTGTGCCCTCTGCGGCCAGTGCATCACCCACTGTCCGGTGGGCGCCCTGCGCGAGCGCGATGACACCGAAAAAGTATGGGATGCCATTGCAGATGAAAAGAAAACCGTTGTAGTCCAGATTGCTCCCGCGGTCCGCACTGCATGGGGCGAAGCCATGGGAATGAAACGCGAAGACGCTACCGTCGGCAAGATTTTAGATGCCTGGAAGCGCATGGGCGCGGACTACGTATTCGACACGTCCTTCTCCGCCGACTTAACGATCATGGAAGAAGCAACCGAATTTCTGGAGCGGTTCCAGAGCGGTTCCTTAAACAACCGGCCGATGTTCACCTCCTGCTGTCCGGGTTGGCTGCGTTTTGTAAAAACCCAGTTCCCGGAGATGGTTTCGCAGCTTTCGACCGCGAAATCCCCGCAGCAGATGTTTGGTGCTGTCATGAAGACCTACTTCGCCCAGTCCATCGGCGTGGACCCGGAAAATATTGTGACCGTATCCGTTATGCCCTGCATTGCAAAAAAAGCAGAGGCAGACATGGATTTCTACTATAAAGAATACGCAGGGAAAGACGTGGACATTGTGCTGACCACACGAGAGTTCACACGCATGCTCCGCGAAACCCACATCCGGCCGGAAGTGCTGACTGACCGAAAGCCAGACAGCCTCATGCAGGAGTGGACCGGTGCCGGCGTCATCTTCGGCGCAACCGGCGGTGTCATGGAGGCGGCACTTCGAACCGCTTACCATGCCCTGTCCGGCAAAAATCCGGACCCAGATTTCTTTGATGACATCCGTACCGTCAATGAGGACTATGCACTCACAGAAGCAAACCTCGACTTTAACGGAACCACGGTCCGCACCGCCATTGTCAGTGGCCTCGGCAACACAAGAAAACTCCTCGAGGCGATCCGGCGCGGCGATGTATCTTATGACTTCGTAGAAGTCATGGCCTGCCCCGGCGGCTGTGTCGGCGGCGGCGGACAGCCGATCTGTGACGGCAAAGAACTTGCAGGTGTGCGCGGTGAAAACCTGCACTTCCTCGACAAGAACAGTAAGATCCGGTTCTCCCATGAGAATCAGGACGTGGCAAAGCTGTACCAGGATTTCCTTGAACATCCTCTTTCCCACAAGTCCCACATGATCTTACACACGGACCACAATGCATGGTCCATGCACGATCCGGAGTAATGACGGTTCGTGCGATGTAATTCATTTCCTCATTATCCTTCTAAACATGGTGTGCCGCCCTGCGGTATACCCACAACTGCCAGATCAGCGGAGGTGCCACCGGCGCCTCCGCTGATTTTTTTAGACAAAGAAACACCGCCCATTTTGCGGACGGCGTTTCTTCTATATATAATACTTCTGTTTCACTATCATCTGTACTTATTTTTCTACCGGTACATGCCACTCCCAGTTGCGGATCTCTTCGAGGTCCTGGCCGTACTCGGCAATGTACTGCTTGTGCTCTACCAGTTTGTCGTTCATCTTCTGAATCAGGAAAGAACCACGATTGCCAAGCTGCGGCAGATGCATCACGGCATCTTTCACCAGGCTGAAGCGGTCAAGCTGGTTCTGGACACGCATGTCGAACGGTGTCGTGATGGTACCTTCCTCCTGGTAACCATGAACAGACATATTGTGGTTGTTGCGCTCGTAGGTCAGCTCATGAATCAGGGTCGGATAACCGTGGAATGCGAAGATAACCGGCTTATCCGGAGTAAAGATTGCATCGTACTCTGCATCGCTTAAGCCGTGCGGATGTTTATGGTCGGACTCCATCTTGAACAGGTCAACCACATTTACAACGCGGATCTTCAGCTCAGGAAGCTCATCTCTCAGAATGGTAACGGCAGCCATGGTCTCCAGGGTCGGAGTATCGCCGCAGCATGCCATAACAACATCCGGCTCCTCGCCGCAGTCATTGCTTGCCCACTCCCAGATACCGATACCCTGGGTGCAGTGCTTTACAGCCTGCTCCATGGATAGCCACTGGCAGCTCGGATGCTTGGATGCAACGATCGCATTCACATAGTTCTTACTCTTGATGCAGTGATCGAAGCAGGACAGCAGGCAGTTGGTATCCGGCGGGAGATACATGCGGACAACGTCTGCTTTCTTGTTAGCGATATGGTCTAAAAATCCCGGATCCTGATGGGTAAATCCGTTGTGGTCCTGCTGCCATACGTTGGAAGTCAGGATGAAGTTTAAGGATGCGATCGGGCGTCTCCAGGACAGCTGGTTGCAGACTTTCAGCCACTTTGCGTGCTGCGCAGCCATGGAATCCACGATACGGATAAATGCTTCATAGCTTGCGAAGAAGCCATGACGACCAGTCAGCAGGTAACCTTCCAGCCAGCCCTCGCACATATGCTCACTCAGCATACCATCCATGATACGGCCATTTCTCGCCAGCTTATCATCGGTCGGAAGCAGTTCGCCGTTCCAGTCGCGGTTCTGCTCCTCAAATACTTTGTAAAGACGGTTGGACATGCTCTCATCCGGTCCAAAGATACGGAAGTTCTTGCTGTCCTCATTGAGCTTAAAGATATCACGGATATAGCCGCCAAGTTCAATCATATCCTGAGCCTTGGTCTTGCCCGGCTCAACTGGAATGCCATACTCGCGAAAATCCGGGAGACGCAAATCTTTCAGCAGCAGTCCGCCATTTGCATGCGGGTTTGCGCCAAGACGGGCATTGCCCTTCGGAGCCAGCTCAGCCAGTTCCGGGATCAGGCGTCCGTTTTCATCAAACAGCTCTTCTGCGTGGTAGCTCTTTAACCACTCCTCTAACAGCTGTAAATGCTCCGGCTTCTCCATGCTGATCGGCACCTGATGGGCACGGAAGGAGCCCTCGATCTGCTGTCCGTCTACTACCTTCGGACCAGTCCAGCCCTTCGGAGTGCGCAGGATGATCATCGGCCACTTCGGACGCTCCGGGTCCTGCTCCTCTCTTGCATGCTTCTGAATAGCCTTGATCTCCTCGATCACAGCGTCCATGGTCTCTGCCATCTTCTTGTGCATGGTCATCGGGTCATCGCCCTCAACAAAGTACGGCTTCCAGCCGCAGCCCTCGAAGAAGGACTTAATCTCGTCATGCGGGATACGGGAGAAAATGGTCGGGTTGCTGATCTTGTAACCATTTAAGTGCAGGATTGGAAGAACTGCACCATCGGTGACCGGGTTTAAGAATTTATTGGACTGCCAGGAAGTCGCAAGCGGTCCGGTCTCTGCCTCGCCATCACCTACAACTACCGTTGCGATCAGGTCCGGGTTATCGAACACGGCGCCAAATGCATGCGCAATGGAGTACCCCAGCTCGCCGCCCTCGTTGATGGAACCAGGTGTTTCCGGAGCGCAGTGGCTCGGAACACCACACGGGAAGGAGAACTGCTTGAACATCTTCTTCATGCCTTCCTCATCCTGGCTGATATTCGGATATACCTCGCTGTAGCTTCCATCCAGATAGGTGTTGGCGATCAGGAAGTTTCCGCCATGTCCCGGACCGGAAAGAAGGATCATATCCAGATCATAGCGCTTGATGGCACGGTTGCAGTGCACATACACAAAGTTCTGGCCAGGAACGGTTCCCCAGTGTCCTACGATTTTCTTTTTGATCTGATCCATGCTCAGCGGTTTCTTTAAAAGCGGATTATCTAACAGATATAACTGACCGGCAGACAGATAGTTTGCCGCACGCCAGTAGGCGTTCATCTTTTCCAGCATTTCCTCACACAGAGGCTGCTTTTCCAGACAGGTGTTGTTCTCCATGATCTTACCTCTTTCTTTGCTTACGTCGTTTTGCTGCTGTCTGCGCAACATGGGAAACGTTGCGTTTCTTGCTCAAAAATTTTGGTTTGTTATTTTTCTAACGTTTACGCATTGTATTTTCGCACATACAATCCAATCTGTAAAATGCAATTTCTGCATTATATTCATATCAATTTGATATGGATATGCCGCAAACCGTGGATTTTCCTTGATTTCTGTACTATAATGGAGACAACCTTTTGAGAAAAACAGACTGATAAACTTGGAGAATATACCATGACATCTAATTTCGAATACTATAAAATCTTTTACTATGTCGCAAAATACGGCAACTTAACCCGCGCCGCCGCTGCTTTAAACACCAGCCAGCCTGCCGTAACCCGCGTCATCCACAAGCTGGAAGCAGACCTTGGCTGCCGTCTCTTTATCCGCAGCAAATCCGGAATGGAACTGACCGCCGAGGGAAGCCGCTTCTTTGAATACGTCTCCGCCGGATGCCTGCAGTTTTTCCGCGCAGAAAGCCACTTAAGTGATCTTCTGCAGCTGGAGAATGGAAGCATCTCCATCAGCGCCACGGAAACCGCCCTGCACTCCTGGCTTTTTGAAGCCATGGAAAATTTCCATGAGGAATATCCCGGTGTCCACTTCCAGATCTTAAATCACAGCACCCAGGATTCCATCCAGGCTGTGCGGGACGGCAAGGTGGATTTTGCCGTGGTTTCTTCTCTCCCGCTCCATATTTCTGAACCTCTGCGCATGAAAAAGCTGCACACCTACCGCGACATTCTCATCAGTGGAAAACGCTTCTCGGAACTGAAAGGTCATCCGGTCTCCCTGCGCGAGCTGGCCTCTTACCCCTGGATCAGCCTGACCTCAGAATCTATCAGCCGTACTTTTTTAAACACTTACTTTGCGCAGTACGGACTCTCCTTCTCGCCCGACATGGAGCTGGCCACCACCGACCTGATCCTGCCCGCCGTGCGCCACAACTTAGGGATCGGGTTCATCCCGGAAGCCTTCGCCCACAGCGAACTCGCCGCCGGAAACATCTTCCAGATCCAGGTGCAGGAGCAGTTTCCGGAACGAAACATCCTGCTAATCTCCGACTCCGAATATCCGCAGAGCGTGGCATCCAAGGCTTTCCAGAAATTCGCGAAAGAAATAAGCCCCGTGTGAACTGCCATTCGGCAGTTCACACGGGGCTGTTAAGCCTGATAATATTGTTATTCTACATATGCGATCAGCTTCTCGCCCTTCTCATCAGTATCGATCACGATGGTCTGACCTTCGCTGATGTTGCCTTCCAGAATGATCCTTGCTGCCAGCGTCTCTACATTCTTCTGCAGATAACGTCTCAGCGGACGTGCGCCGTATGCCGGGTCGTAACCATGGTCGGTTACAAAGCTCTTGGCATTATCGGTCAGTTCTACCTTCAGTTCGCGGTCTTCCAGACGGCGGTTGACATCGGCTACCATCAGATCCACGATGTGGCTGATGTTATCCTTTGTTAACGGCTTGAAGAGGATCGTCTCATCCAGACGGTTCAAGAACTCCGGACGGAAGTGGGCACGCAGATCCTGCATGACCATAGCCTCAGCCTCCGGCTTGATATTGCCGTTTTCATCGATGCCATCCAGCAGATACTGGGAACCGATGTTGGAGGTCATGATCAGAATGGTGTTCTTGAAGTCCACGGTCTTGCCAGTGGAATCGGTGATACGACCATCGTCCAATACCTGAAGCAGGACATTGAATACATCCGGATGTGCCTTCTCCACCTCATCGAAGAGGACTACGGAGTACGGTTTTCTGCGGACTGCCTCAGTCAGCTGGCCACCCTCATCGTAACCAACGTATCCCGGAGGTGCTCCGATCAGGCGGGCTACAGAATGTTTCTCCATGTACTCACTCATATCGATACGGACCATATTGTTCTCATCGTCGAACAGTGCCTCAGCCAGGGCTTTCGCAAGCTCGGTCTTGCCGACACCGGTCGGTCCAAGGAACAGGAAGGAACCAATCGGTTTGGTCGGATCCTTGATCCCGGCTTTGGAACGAAGGATGGCTTCGGTTACCTTTTCCACGCCTTCATCCTGGCCTACGACCCGTTTGTGCAGCACGGTATCCAGATGCAGGATCTTGCTGCGCTCGCTCTCGTTTAATTTATTTACCGGAATGCCGGTCCAGCGGGAGATGATCCGCGCAATCTCATCCTCGGTGACACTCTCATGCACCAGACTCAGATCCTGATTCTTGACCTTCTCCTCCTCGGCTTCCAGTTCTTTCTGCAGCTGCGGCAGCTTGCCGTACTGCAATTCTGCTGCTTTATTTAAATCATACTGCTGCTGGGCAGTCGCGATATCGCGGTTTACCTGCTCGATCTCCTCACGCAATGCAGACAGATGGGAAACGGAATTCTTCTCATTTTCCCACTGAGCCTTCTTGCTGGCGAATTCGTCGTGCAGCTCTGCCAGATTCTTCTGCAGATCAGCCAGACGCTCCTGGCTCAAATGATCTGTCTCTTTCTTTAATGCAGTCTCCTCAATCTCCATCTGCATGATCTTTCTGGAAAGTTCATCCAGTTCAGTCGGCATGGAGTCAAGCTCGGTCTTGATCAGGGCACAGGCCTCATCGACCAGGTCGATCGCCTTATCCGGCAGGAAGCGGTCGGTGATGTAACGGTCAGAAAGCACAGCTGCTGCCACCAGGGCAGAGTCCGTGATCTTGACACCGTGGAACACTTCGTAACGCTCCTTGATACCACGCAGAATGGAAATGGTATCTTCTACGGTCGGCTGGTCTACCAGCACCGGCTGGAAACGACGTTCCAGGGCCGCATCTTTCTCAATGTATTTCCGATATTCATCCAGTGTGGTCGCACCGATACAGTGCAGCTCGCCTCTGGCCAGCATCGGCTTTAAGAGGTTGCCCGCATCCATGGAACCTTCGGTTTTTCCGGCTCCCACAATGGTATGCAGCTCATCGATGAACAGAATGATCTGTCCTTCGCTCTTTTTGACTTCTTCCAGGACCGCTTTTAAACGCTCCTCGAACTCACCACGGTACTTCGCACCTGCGACCAGTGCGCCCATATCCAGCGCGAACAACTTGCGGTTCTTTAAGCCTTCCGGCACATCGCCGCGGACAATACGCTGGGCCAGTCCCTCGACAACCGCCGTCTTACCAACACCAGGTTCACCGATCAGGACCGGGTTGTTCTTGGTCTTTCGGGAAAGGATCTGGATCACGTTACGGATCTCGCTGTCACGGCCGATGACCGGGTCCAGCTTCTGGTCCTTCGCACGCTCTACCAGGTCGTAGCCATATTTTTCGAGGGTGTCATAAGTTGCTTCCGGATTGTCGCTGACAACTCTCTGGTTGCCGCGCACCGTAGACAGTGCCTGCAAAAAGGTGTCGCGGGTAATGCCATACTGACGGAACAGCTCCTTCATGGTGCGGTCCGCATACTTTAACATGGACAGGAAAATATGCTCTACAGAGACATACTCATCGCCCATGGCTTTGGATTCGTCCTCCGCATTGATGAGGACTTTATTTAAATCATTGCTGATGTAAACCTGGCTGGAACCGCTTACCTTCGGCAGTCCTGCCAGCTTCTGCTGTGCTTCATTGGTAATCAGCTCTTTGCTGATGCCCATCTTGGTTAACAATTTTAAAATAAGGCTGTCATCCAGTGTGAGCAGGCTGTAGAACAGATGCTCCTGTTCGATCTGCTGGTTGCCATATTCGTAAGCAAGCTTTTCACAGTTCTGGACGGCTTCCATTGATTTCTGGGTAAATTTGTTTATATTCATAAATCACACCTCCATTCCTTTTAGTGCAACGTCATCTTTTATCTCATCTGTTATACTACTTCTATAACATTGACTGTACTATAGCACATGTTGTTAGCACTGTCAATAGGTGAGTGCTAATTTTTTGTGAAGAATTTGTGTTTCTCACAATGCCATCTTCTGCAACTGCAAAAAGAGCTGGTTTTTCATCTGGAGGAATCCAAAAAAGTGCTTTCCAGTTAATTTTTACCGGGATGACTTAGCAGGAATTTTCTTTATCATCCAGTTTCCTGCGTACCCGCAAATGCATCCCACAAGAACGCCTGCGAGCACATCCGTCGGATAATGCACATACAGATACAATCTGGAAAATGCGATCAGTACAGCCAGCACCAGTGCACCTTTCCAGATTTTTTTCTCCCCGGCAAAAAAGAGTGCCGACACGGCAGCGAAGGCTGCCGCCGTATGACCGGACGGAAAAGAATAATCTGCCGGTTTTGAGACAAGAAGCTGAATCGACGGATTTGCTGTAAATGGGCGTGCCCTGCCTACCAACGGCTTCAAAATACCATTGCATAAAACCATATCCAGTACCAGAGCCGCAAGCACCACCATACCGTACTTTCTTGTTTTGGGGATCAACAATAAAATACAGGTAAGGACAATCCAGATGATTCCCGCATTTCCTATGCCTGTGATCAGACACATCAGCGAATCCCCAAGCGGTGTCCGAAAAGTCTGGATCCAGTCTAATATTCTTAATTCCATAATATTGATTCACCCTTCCTTTGATTTCCGGCAGCAGCCCCAAACCTGTCCTGCCCGGAAAATCATTTTATCATTTCTATAGGATATCGAATCGTACCTATCATATCGTATCTCGATTTTACCAACCTATTTTTAACAAAACAACGGTATTTTCTAAACAAATTCGAAACTCTGAAAATTTCATCGCAATACATGGACTCCCTTGTCCACATGCTCTGGCTGTCTTCTATTTCCTTGCATCTAATTGTTAACTAATTTTCAATTATAGGTTGACAATCATATCTCCCCGTGCTATTTTATTTCTCAAAGCCAATTTTTATTTACCATATCAAAGGAGATCCGATCTTATGAGCACAACGCCTGATATTTCCACCGATCCACAGCTTTCCCGCGAGGAAGCGCTTGCCATCTTAAACACTCCGGATGGAGAACTTCCGGAACTCATCGCCCGTGCAGAGGTCCTGCGCAGAAAGTATAAAGGAAACCATGTAAGCATCCATATCCTGACCAATGCCCGCAGCGGAAACTGTTCCCAGGACTGCGCTTACTGTGCCCAGTCCTGCCGCTCCAAAGCTGAGATTGATAAATACAAATGGGTAGACGATGAGAAATTATATAAAGACAATGACTTTGTCAACGAGAACCATCTGTCCCGCCACTGTATCGGCTTAAGCGGAATGAAATTCACCGACGCGGAAATCGAAGATCTGGCGAAACGGATCCGTAAAATGAAAGAAACCGGTACGCATCTGTGCTGTTCCATTGGTTTTCTGACCGAGCATCAGGCAAAAATTTTAAAAGAAGCCGGACTCGACCGCATCAACCACAATTTAAACAGCAGCCGTTCCTATTATCCCAACATCTGCTCCACCCATACCTTTGAGCAGCGCGTGGCCAACATCAAAATGCTTCAGGAACTGGGATTTGAGATCTGCAGCGGCGGAATCATCGGCATGGGCGAGTCCAAAGAAGATGTTGTCGACATGCTTCTGGAACTCCGCGAGATCCAGCCGGAAGCACTCCCGATCAATTTCCTGCTTCCGATCCCGGGTACGCCGTTAGAGCACGCCGATATTTCTGGGCTCACAACGGAATACTGTCTGAAGGTGCTCTGCCTTGCCAGACTTCTGGTCCCGAAATCTGATATCCGCTGTGCTGCCGGACGGGAAGTTTATTTTAAGGGAAAAGAAAAAGACCTGCTCCGCGTGGTGGATTCCATTTTTGCCTCCGGTTACCTGACCGCGGGCGGGCAGGGAATCCAGGATACCATCCGGGCCATTGAGGAAGCCGGTTTCACTTACGAAATCGAATCCGCTTAACAAAAAACGAAAGGAGTTCACTATGACAAACCAGACTACCGCCGGATCTTTCCGGAGAAGCAACACTTATGCCATGACTATGATAGCGCTTATGACCGCTGTCACCTGTATTCTCGCACCGCTGTCCATCCCGATCGGGCCGGTGCCGATCTCTCTTACTAATTTCGCCATCTATCTGTCTCTTTACCTGTTGGACTGGAAAAAAGGGACAATCAGTTATTTCATTTATTTACTGCTCGGCTTTGCCGGACTTCCTGTCTTTTCCGGTTTTACCGGTGGCGTTGCCAAGCTCGCCGGACCAACCGGCGGTTACATAGTAGGCTTTATCCCGATGGCAATCATTGCCGGATTTGTGATTGACCACTGCAAAAAGCGCTGGGTTCAGCTGGTCGGCATGATCGTCGGCACCCTGGTCTGCTATGCACTCGGAACCGTATGGTTCTGCTTCCAGGCCAACTACACGGTATCGGCTGCCCTTGCAGTCTGCGTTATCCCATTTATCCCGGCTGACCTCATCAAGATGGTGCTTGCCATGAGTATCGGTCCGGAAATCCGCAAAAGACTGGGTTCTGTGGTTCAATAATAGCAACAACTGTAGTATAATGGATGTCATGAGTGTCTCCATGAGACAACGAATCGTAAAAACACAAAACCTTAAACAAGCGAGGAAAAAAACATGACATCCATCCGAGGTCTCCTGATCAGTCATATGATCTGGAAAAATATGAATCATAATGCGCCACATAAAAAGCATTCTGCCGCAAGACACCGCTGGCAGGATGCTATTTTCAATAAAGACCGCTTGCCAGAAGCCTACACCTGGTCTGCAGAGACCACACCAGGCGGCACTGCCTTTCAACGTGTCATCCGTACAGACACCGGACGTACCGGACGTGTACTCCTATATTTTCATGGAGGTGCCTACCGGGACGGCCTGGTGCCATCCTACCGCAATTTTTCCACCGGCTTTTTTCAAGCAGCCAATGGCTGCGAGACCATTTACCTGGATTACCGGTGCGCTCCGGACTACCAATACCCCACACAATTAAATGAAGCCCTGGATCTTTGGGATAATCTTACCAAACGGCAGGGTTATGCGCCGGACCAGATCATACTGGGCGGTGACTCCGCAGGCGCCAATCTGGCCCTGGCTCTGCTCTTAAAGCTGCGGGATCTAAACAAAACCATGCCGAGAGCCGCATTCTGCATCTCCGCCTGGACCGACATGACCTGCAACACCCAGAGCTTCCGTGACAATTACGGAAGGGATGTCATGTTCGGCAACAAGGGAAAAACTCTGACCGAAGAGCGCCTGCAGGCACTCATGCAGGGAAAGATTTTTTCATTTCTGGGAAATGCAGACCGGACAGATCCGTATGTTTCACCGATCTTCGGGGATTATCACGGCTTTCCACCCATGTTTTTCTCTGTTGGCACCCATGAAATGCTGTATGACGAGACTTTACAGGTCGTAGAGAAGCTGAAAGCATGTCAGGTTCCGGTCACCTGTGAGATCCAGCCGGGAATGTTCCATATTTATGTCGTATTTGCCCGCCTGGTTCCGGAGGGAAAGATTTCTTACCACCGGCTTCTGGATTTTATCCGGGAAAGCTTCGCCCGTTAACAGCGTTTTAAATATTATGGAAACAATAGCCGCATTATAGCATATTTTTCGGAGGAGTTCTTATGAAACAAACATCATCAGCATCTTCAGACAGCATTGTCATGACACGTTCCCAGTTTGTCTCGGAACAGATAAAGAAACTGCAGAATTTTTTCACTGCCCTGCAAAGCATACTGATCGTGATCCTGATCGGACTTGTCAGCACCATGATGGTCCAGATCGGACAGATCCAGGGCACAGCCCGGGTCATCAACTATGCCGGACTGGTGCGCGGTGCGACCCAGCGTCTGGTCAAGCTCGAAATTACCGATGCCCCGAACAATAATCTGATCCAATATCTGGACAATATTCTGACTGGTCTGAAATACGGCACCGGCGAATACGAGCTGGTGCGCATCCCGGACGATACCTACCAGCAGAAGCTGGATGAACAGGTTGCCTACTGGGAAAAGCTAAAACAGGAGATTCTTCTGGTCCGCGAAAACGGATATCTGAAAACCGATGTGGTTGGCATGAGTGAGACCTACTTCGCCCTTGCCGACCAGACCGTAACCGCCGCTGAGGATTATTCCGAAATGCTGGCACGCCATATCCGGTCGATCGAATACATCTCCGCAGCCGATATGATCCTGCTTCTTATGCTGATTCTCCGCCAGTATATCACCGCAAGAAAAATCGCAAAAGCAAACAAAATCCTCCAGCAAAAGGCGTATCTTGACGTTCACACCGGCCTTCCTAACAAGAGCCGCTGCGAGGAGCTTTTGCAGGATTCCAGCTTTATCTCGGCAGAGGAACCCATCGGCTGCCTGGTTTTTGACCTGAATAACTTAAAAACCGTCAACGACTCCCTGGGGCACTCTGCCGGAGATGCGCTGATCTCCAATTTCGCACGGATCCTTAGAAACACCATCCCATCCATGGATTTTGTGGGACGCTACGGCGGCGATGAATTTATGGCTGTGATCTACAACACCGATGAACCCCAGATCATGTCCCATCTGAAGGCATTAAAGGAAACGGTTGACCGCTTCAACCAGTATGGAAAGCACACGCCAATCAGCTATGCATGCGGCTGGGCAGTATCCACCGAGTACAAAGAATGCACGCTGCGGACGCTGTTCGACAAGGCAGATCACTACATGTATCTGAATAAGCAGAAAAGTAAGATGGGGCGGGAATATAGCTCGGGGAAATAATTGTTATTTTCTCCGGTTCTGCCAGCAGATCTGCTCACCCTGCACAAGCGGATACCGTGCGAGTTCTGCCCCGTCCAGATTCTCCGCATGCATGTCCACGCCTGTAATCTGGTGATTTTCGTAGGTGGTGTAGTAGTAGATTCCCTTGTCTGCATTGCAACAGGAAGTATAAATCGTAATCTCATACTTTTCGCCGCCTACATCACAACAGCCTCTCTGCTGCTCTACGGAGTGCAGGATATGGAAGAACTGGCTCACGCTTGCGCTTTCAGAGTCTTTCGATAAAGAATTTGCACGGACATAAGCAGCCCGTATAAAGCGGGATGCAGAAGATAGATCGCCCGGCAGCCCCAATGCACCCATACCGCGACTGTAGGCCGTAAGGTCAAGTCCCGGTGCGAAGGTGTTTTCCGGCTGCCTCGGAGACAGACCGCGGTAATCATTTAAGCGGAACATCTGCTGCGGAAACGGCGGGTTATTTGTGAGGACTCCGGCCGGATTATCATAAATATGAAGTCCGTCTGCCACGGCTTCCACTACGATGGTTTCTTCCCGGTCCGCGATCATCCAGTGGAGCTGGGAAACCGGATATTTTTCATTGAATGGCGTATTCGTGATCTGGATTTTTGCAAGCAGCGCACGCACCTCTTTCACAGTTGCGCACTGTCCCAACAGCCACAGCGGCAGTTCAAACTGCGCAACATTTTCTTTTGTTCCATCGGTTACGGGTTCTCCGTACACAGCGTTTCCCACAAAGTTCAGACCGGCCATGCCGAGCCCTTTTTCATTTACCGCATCGTAATAAAGCGGATAGTTATCCGCAATATGTGCCATGCCGATCATGGCATAATGATGCTCCATCTCACCAAGGAAACGGAATTGGAACGGATAATTCCGGGGTGTGACTGTAACCTCCTCCCCGTACGGAAATTCGTAATCCAGATTCCGTCCAAAATAAAAGTCTTTTGTTTTATAGACTGCTGCTGTACACATCGCGGTTCCTCCTTCTTTATCATTCCATATATTTCCAGCATTTTAACACCATTATAATGCAATTTTGTTGTTTTAACAACATTCAAATGCAGCCATATCTATTATACTCTAACCATGTTGTTACGTTACTGATATTATTTGTATTGTAAGGAGGAAATATTTATGAGTCAGAATATGTTTTGCTATCAGTGCCAGGAAACTGCAGGCTGTACCGGATGCACCAATTCCGGTGTCTGCGGAAAAACTCCGGAGGTCGCTGCCATGCAGGACCTTTTAGTATATGTTACCCGCGGGATTTCCGCTGTCACCACGCATCTGCGCAGCCTGGGAACCGAAATCAGCGCTGAGATCAACCATCTCATCACTGTGAATCTCTTCACCACCATCACCAACGCGAACTTTGACAAAGAGATGATCGTTGCCCGCATCCGCGAAACGCTGGATACCAAGGAAAATCTCTTAAAGCAATGCCCGGATACCTCCGTGCTTCCGGCTGCCGCACTCTGGAACGGCGAGGAACATACCTTTGCAGTCAAAGCGGCCCTGGTAGGGGTTCTCTCTACCAAGGATGAGGATATCCGCAGCCTGCGCGAGATGATCACTTATGGTTTAAAAGGACTTTCCGCCTACAGCAAGCACGCGAATGCCCTGTTAAAGGAGAATGCAGAGCTGGATGCTTTCCTGCAGCGCGCCCTGGCCGCTACGCTGGATGATTCCCTGACTGTCTCGGATTATGTAAACTTAACCCTGGAGACCGGAAAATACGGTGTGGAGGGTATGGCTCTGTTGGATGCAGCCAATACCGGCGCTTACGGTCACCCGGAAATGACCCGTGTGAACATTGGTGTTGGCAAGCACCCGGGCATTCTGGTTTCCGGCCACGACCTGCGCGACCTTGAGATGCTGCTGATCCAGACACAGGGAACCGGTGTAGATGTATACACCCATTCCGAGATGCTTCCGGCCCACTACTATCCGGCTTTCAAGAAGTATCCGAACTTCGTCGGCAACTACGGAAATGCATGGTGGAAACAGAAAGAAGAGTTTGAGAGCTTCAACGGACCGATCCTTATGACGACCAACTGCATCGTGCCGCCGAAGGACAGCTATAAAGACCGCCTCTACACCACCGGTGCAGCCGGATATCCGGGCTGTAAGCACATCGGCGGTGAGATTGGCGAAGAAAAAGATTTCTCTGAAATCATCGAACAGGCAAAACGCTGCGCCGCTCCGACGGAAATTGAGCAGGGTGAGATCCTGGGCGGCTTTGCCCACAACCAGGTGCTGGCCCTGGCTGACCAGATCGTAGACGCAGTAAAAACCGGTGCGATCCGGAAGTTCGTAGTTATGGCTGGCTGTGACGGACGGGCCAAATCCAGAAACTACTACACCGATTTTGCAAAGGCACTGCCGCACGATGCCGTGATCTTAACCGCAGGCTGCGCAAAGTACAAATATAATAAGCTGGACCTGGGCGATATCAACGGGATTCCGCGTGTGCTGGATGCCGGACAGTGCAATGACTCCTACTCCCTGGCTGTCATCGCACTGAAATTAAAGGAAGTTTTCGGTCTGGACGACATCAACGACCTGCCGATCGTCTACAACATCGCATGGTACGAGCAGAAAGCGGTCATTGTCCTGCTGGCGCTTTTATACCTCGGTGTGAAGAATATCCACTTAGGACCGACCCTTCCGGCCTTCTTATCCCCAAATGTTGCGAAGGTTCTGGTGGAAAACTTCGGCATCGCGGGCATTGGAACAGTTGAAGAGGATCTGAAATTATTTTTCGAGTAATGGAGTTTCTGCAAAAATGCACCGCAAGCCAAAAGCCTGCGGTGCATTTTCAATGTCTCACTGATGTTTGATATTCACATCCATCTGGTTGAACGGGATCTCAATGCCGTTCGCATCGAACACTTCCTTAATGCTTTCCAGCACATCCCAGCGGACCTGCCAGTAATTTTCCGTTTTGGTCCAGCCGCGGCAGCCGAGCATAACCGCGCTGTCGGCCAGCTCATCCACAAAAACGGTGATGCCGTCCTCTGCCAGTACCAGCGGATGCTTCTCGTACACCTGACGGATCAGCTCTTTTGCCTTTTTGATATCGGCACCGTAACCAATTCCTATCACCAGGTCTACCCGGCGCTTTTCCTGGGAAGTAACATTTACAACCGTGCTGTTGGAAATCTGACCATTGGGGATCGTAATCTTTTTGTTATCGACCGTAATGATGGTGGTGTAAGCCAGGCCGATACTCTGTACCGTTCCCTCGTATCCGCCGCTCACAATGTAGTCATGCACGCCAAACGGACGCAGCAGCAGCAGCAGGATTCCGCCTGCCACATTCGCCAGGCTGCCCTGCAGGGAAAGGCCAACGGCCAGTCCGGCAGAACCCAAAAGCGCGATGATGGAAGCCGACGGGATACCGATCTTATCGGCCGCGATAAAGATCGCCAGCGCGTAAATGCAGGCATCTGCCACAGAGATCAGGAAACGGCTGATACTCGGATCCAGATTCATGCGTGTAAAGGTCTTATATAAGAACTTGCGCACGGCATGCACGATCCGGTTTCCGATCACCAGAATGAGAATGGCGATCACCAGACGGTAACCAAAGCTCATAAGTCCCGGAAGCCAGCTCTTTACGGTTTCTAAAATTACATTGGGTTTTAAATTCTGCAGATCCTCATGCACCTCTTCTGCCACTGCCTTGGTTTCCTCCAAAACAGTAGAAAGGTCTGCATCCGTTTCTGCTGCCGTGAGCAGCATCAGCTTTGTCAAAAACATCATTGTGGTTCTTACCCTCTCTTATTTAGTAGTGCTTCGATCTCCTGCTCCTCCTGGGAGAACAGCAGATTCCGGTTGTACTGGTAATAGCGCTCGCATTCATAATCCTGCAGGAAATGAACGCTGTATGCCCCGGTATTGAGTTCTGTCACAAACAGCACCAGCTCCTGGCTGTTTGCAAAAGCCGCTTCCATAAAGTCAAACGCATGCTCCAGCGCTGCGCCCGCCTCATCGAACAGTTCCTCATAACGGTCACTGTCCACGCCAAAACGCTCACGCAAAAGCGCAAAGCCCTCGTCCCAGTCGGTGATGCCGCTCTTTAAGAGTGCCATGGAATCCTCTTCCAGTTTGGCACTCACCGCACGGCAGGTGCGAAGCTGTGCGCGGGAGAGCAGGGCATTTTCCAGCCGGTTGGTCCAGTCTGCGCGGAATTGACCGGCAAGTGCTGCCAGGGCATTTGCCAGCACACCATCCCGGTTTGCTGTCTGGGCACTCTGCAGCTTTTTCATCTGTTCCATACGCAGATTCATCATCTCTTCCATATAAATAAGATTTCGGAACTTTTCATTCAGCCCCGACAGAAGCAGGCTCACCACGCTGATGCGCTCATCAAAGGATGCCCGCTGCAGCTTGTCCACCGCAGCCTCGGAAATATGACCCGCAAGCACCTGCTCCACCTGGTAATCATCCTGGTATTTGTAGTACAGCTCCAGATAATTTGCAAAGTCCTTCGCAATCTTTGGAAACTGCAGATATTCTCCCACCAGTTCCCGGTCCATCTTGCGGCCCTGCTTTTCGTAGATCCAGATCAGCTCGGACAGATCTTCCCAGCCACGCGGCGTCACAAAGCGCTTGCCGTCCACCGTTGTCTCGATCTGACAGAAATTCTGCGGCCGCACACTCAGATAGGAAAGGATCGCCGGATGCACCCCGGCTGTCTTTGCGTATTCTTTCCAGACGTTCAGATCCGGTTCCACATCGATGCGGCGGATCCGGTCCATGGTGACAATATCGAACTCGCGCACTGACTTGTTGTATTCCGGCGGGTTTCCTGCTGCCACAATGATCCAGCCCTCCGGAATCTTATGGTTTCCAAACGACTTGCCCTGCAGAAACTGCAGCATAGTCGGTGCCAATGTTTCCGACACACAGTTGATTTCATCGATAAACAGAATGCCCTCCGGCATTCCACTCCGTTCCATGCGCTCGTAGACCGATGCCACGATCTCACTCATCGTATACTCGGTAACGGCATACTCCTTTCCGCCGTACTGTTTATGCTCGATAAAGGGCAGTCCCACCGCACTCTGCCGGGTATGATGGGTGATGGTGTAAGCCACCAGACCGATCTGACATTCCTGCGCCACCTGCTCCATAATCTGGGTCTTGCCGATTCCCGGCGGTCCAATCAGAAGCATCGGACGCTGGCGGATGGAGGGAATCTCGTAAGCCCCAAACTCATCCTTTGCCAGATACGCGGCCACAGTGTCTTTGATTTCCTGTTTTGCCCGCTTAATGTTCATGATTCCTGTTCTTCCTTTCCAATGTAATTCTATCGTAACTGTTCCGTACCTTCACAGTTACGTTCCGTCCGTCATGTTCGCTGCCTGTGACATCGTTCTCCAGCAGCTGCTCCTAAAGCGGACCGACCTTCGCTGCCTTACTGCCAGAAGATTGTCCGCCGCTGTTCTCCAGCAGCTGCTCCGGCTCCAGGATCAGTTTCATGGTCCAGGCCGGGACAGAAATATCGGTATACTGATCCTTCAAAAAGACGAAGGCGGTATCATACACCGGCCGCTTTACCGGGTAGATCCCCTCTCCGTCTGTAAAATACAGCAGTCCCTTCAGGCGGTGAAAAGCCCCCTGACGGATCAGCCCATTCACATACTCGAATGCCGGACGGAAATCTGTGCCGCCCTGCCCGATGATGGTAAAATCCCGCATGTAGGCTTCCATCTCTTCCTGATTCGTAATGAGACGGTCCTGCTGCACCTGTTCATCGCACTGGATGATGTGGATGTTGGTCTTCTTAAAATAACTGTCCGACTGACAAAGCACGTCGTAGGTTTCCTCCAGAAAACACCGCACCAGATCCCCGGAACAGGACATGGAGGTGTCGATCACCACAACAAAATCCTCGATCCGGCTGACTTCTTTGGATTCCAGCGGCTCGATGAGCGGCATATTGCCATACAGCGAAAGCCCATAGGTATAAAAGATCGCATCAAAGGAATCCGGATCGACCTGCATCTCCTCCCGCAGCACCGAAAAGCGCTGCAGAAAGTGACGGTAATCATACCGTTCCCGGTTCTCCACCTGGATCTGCTCCAGTATGCTTTTATTTTCCTCATCCTGCTGGTTTCCCATGGTTTCCATCTCGGTCTGCACCTTTTCCCGGTTATTGCTCCACTGCGTCTGGCGCACCATGGGAGTCTTCGGGGAATCCTCCGGGAGATCCCAGAAACTGTGGTCATCCACCAGAAACTCCGCCGCCAGACGCTCCAGCCTCCTCGGCTCCAGCTGCTCTTCCTTCAGCACACGATACACACCCTCTGCATTCAGCACAGTAAGCTTCGCATGCAGCCGTCCGTACCAGTCCCGGCGAAACGGCGTCGGTGCCACACGAATGCATTTTACATACATGTCGTCCAGCATGGATTCCACCGCAATATCGCAGGCCAGGTTCCAAAGTTCCGGTTCCCGTTTGCCGCGCGTGTCCATATGGCAGAACAGGCAGTGCAGCACCATGTGCAGATATGCCCGGTTCACATGCACGCGCCCCCTCTGGTACAGATCGCAGACGTAATCCGGATGATAGTAGATCACAAATCCATCTGTCCCCACACCACGGCAGCACGGATCTGCCTCAAAGCCAAGCGAACTTAACGAAAGGTCCAGATACCGCATATTCAGGTACAGTTCATTCCTGGCATTCCGGAAGATCCGGGTACAAAGTTCCACCATATTCAGTTCTTCCAGCTGTCTGTGCCTGGTTGGATCGATCATGTTCCGTAATTCTCGTTACCAGACACACAACCATGTGCGTCCGACAGCGATTTCCCCTTTCTTATCTATAAACTGCCCATCGACAAAAAACACTGCGAGGGCGGTTTTCAAAATTCGAATCGGCGTTTCCGCTTTGATGACTGCGTTTTCACTGAATGTTCCATGTCACCAGTTAAATCCTGTATTGTTTCGGCATCCTGTAGTGCACCTGCAGACTGCATCGAATCTGCAGCCCGAAGCTGATGCCGCCGTTCCATCAGCCAGCTCACCATTTCCGTATCGCCGGATTCCTGAGCTATCTGAATAAATGTGGAAAGCTGGGCAGAGAAATTCTGAAGCGGCTGATTTTGTTCCGTATTCCGGAGTTGTTCTGCCGCAAGTTCTGGCTGCCGGGTTTCGCATTGATCTTTCCTTGGCATAAGCACCTCTTCTACCAGCCACGGCAGTTTTCCTGGTTCCAGGTTGCTCACGTGGTTCTTCTTCATGTTATCTGCCTGAATCAAAAGCCGTCCGGCCATCTCCCAGTGCTCCCGGATATAAGTCTGGTACTGTTCCCGGAATTTCTCCGATAATTCTTTGGGATAGAGCAGCCTTCCCAATGCCAGCTCTGTGACCAGTTCTTCTTTTTCCTGCACCTGCACATGTGGAAAAAGCTCATCGTAGCCCCGGTACTGGAACACCCGCCCGGCAAAACAGTACCGGTAACGGTGCCCACAGCCATGCGTCTCGATGCAGACAATGCGGGCTGGTGTATTCTCAACCGAATCCTCGAAATACTCCGGAAAGATCAGTCTTGCCTCGTATTCTTCCGGCAGTTTCTCCGAAGACAGATCCAAGTTTTGCTGTTCTCTTTCCCGCTGCTTTGTTTCTTCCGGTTTTAAGATTTCCTGCCCTGCTTCCTTTCGCCCCGCCTGCCGCAGCGGCTGAATCATTGCTGTACACGGGTAGGAATTTTCTGAACTGAAAATTCCGTACGATACAGTTGTGGCTGCGGATTTTGCCGATTTGGAATGCGAAGCATCGGCAAAATCCCGTTGCTGCACACGCATGCGTGTGCAGTAACAATGGATCTGCACCCGCAAAGTCTGCCGGAGTTCTGTCAACATCTCCTTTAAGCAGGAACGCTCACCCGGAAACTCCGTAATATCCAGATACTCTACTGCAGGTACACCCGCAAACAGTCCGGCGCCAAGATCCAGCACCCGGCTGTAGCAATAAATTCTTTTTAGTTGTTCACACTCATAAAATCCGTACGCACCGATCTTTCTGACATACGGTGGAAGATGAATCTCCTCCACAGAACTGTGCGCCAGCACATAGGAGCCAAGCTCTGTCACCGGACAATCCTCAAAACGCTCCGGTACATAGATCACCGCCTCTGGGTCTTCGATCTGATCTATACGGATTTCATCGTTGCTTCTGGTATAAATAAACTTCATCGTAATGCCTCTATATTCTAACTTATTGCTGAAAAACAACAAACAAATCCTGCTGTTTGCGCAACGCATGAACGGTAATAACTGTGTTACACTTTGCAGTCACACGGTTCTCTAATATATTAGAAAACTTTGGGGCAAAAGTAAAGCCTTGTTTGTTGTCTCTGTTTCTCCTATAATAACGATAATGGAAAGGAAGTGTTAACATGCCATTGGTCAAAGGTCCTTATACCTCCAAAGATTACTGGAATTTGCCAGAAGGCAAACCAAAAACCCCAGAGGGTCCTAATTAATCCTCTGGGGTTTTCTTCAAATAAAAACTTTCAGTAATTTCATTTATACAAACAAATAACGGGTCCCGAATAACTCGGAACCCGTATTTTAGAGAGCGCGAGACGGGACTCGAACCCGCGACCCCGACCTTGGCAAGGTCGTACTCCACCAACTGAGCCACTCGCGCATATTTTGTTGTTGTCTTTTGGACATTTCATATCTTACCACAAGTTATTTAGGATTGCAAGCACTTTTTCAAGTTTTTTTGAAATTCGTGAAAACCATGTGAATAAGAATCTTTGTATATCCAAGTGCCTTGGACCGGAATCGAACCAGTGACACGAGGATTTTCAGTCCTCTGCTCTACCAACTGAGCTACCAAGGCAAAATTGCGGGGATAGGATTTGAACCTATGACCTTCGGGTTATGAGCCCGACGAGCTTCCAGACTGCTCCACCCCGCGATATTCGCGAAAATATGAAGTTGTTGAGTGGGGGAAGGTGGATTCGAACCACCGAAAGCACAGCTAACAGATTTACAGTCTGCCCCCTTTGGCCACTCGGGAACCCATCCATACTAGCTTCGACAAGCAAAAATTATATTATCATACCAACTGCCAAAAAGCAAGCAGTTTTTTGCTTTTCCGTTTACTTTTATAGATACAAATTGCCAAAAAAGACCTCCGCACCGTGGCATGTTCCCGGTACGAAGGTCTTTTCTTTATCTGATTTTTGCCTGCCAGCCTATGTTTTCTTACGGTCAGCGCAGTAAATGCGCAGACCTACTGAACAGTTACATTCCTCCATATTCTTCCGCGAGACTGCAGTCTATATGCGGTCTGTCATGCTGACACCGATTGGCGCTCCTTACACCAGCGCTCCGCTGGACAGCAGTACGCCGCTGTGCGCCGGTACATCCAGTGTCAGGTATCCGTGATCTGCATGGTAGTCTACCCGTCCTACGTTATAACCGCTCTCATAGGACATCATCATGCGGGTAATCACATCCTCATCCGTGATACCAAGTTCCCACACCGGCACGCTGACGGTTCTGCCCTCACCACGGTTGTTGATGATGACCGCGCACTTATTTTCCCCGCTCATACGACCATACATGATAAGCTGACGGTCTGCCTGCAGCTGTTTTAAGGAGCCGCGACGCAGGGCCGGAAGTTTCTTGTGCAGGGCAATGAGATAACGGTGATACTCGATCAGTTCAAAATTTTCCGATCCCCATGGGTAGGTTCTGCGGTTATCCGGATCCGTCCAGCCGCACACGCCTGCCTCATCGCCATAATATAAGGTCGGCGCGCCAGGCCAGGTCATCTGCACCATAATGGCTTCCCGGAACGTTCCGTAATTGATGCCAAATTCTGCCATCTTCGCACCCGCACTGGCCAGACGTCCCACAATCTGGTTGGTCCTGGTCAGGAAACGGCTATGGTCGTGGTTTGACAGCTGGTTCATGGCCACCAATACCGACTGGGTCTGCATCCGGCTCATGTGGTAATACATGGAGCGGAAAAAGCTGACACCATCGCCGTAGAGAGCACCATTATACTCATCGCTGTGCTTTTCCATGCCCGTTAAAAACCAGGTCAGCGGCTCCATGAACGCATCATAGTTCATGACCGTATCCCACTGGTCTCCGGCCAGCCAGCCGCTGGGGTCTCCATAATGCTCTGCCAGAATGATAGCCTCCGGATTTGCTTCTTTGACATGTTTGCGGAACTCCTGCCAGAATTTGTGGTTATACTCGCTGCTGTGACCCAGATCGGCTGCCACGTCCAGACGCCAGCCGTCTACCTGGTACGGTGCGGATACCCACTTGCGGGCAATCTTCATGATGTATTCAAACAGCTTCGGGGAATCCTCATAGTTTAACTTCGGCAGGGTATCGTGTCCCCACCAGCCATCGTAAGTGCCGTTATCCGGCCATGCATCTTCATTGTAAAACTTAAAGAAGCTGCGGTACGGACTTTCCTTACTCTCATAAGCACCAGGCTCGTAGCTGCCCTGGTTGCTGTAGATTTTCTCACGGTCCAGCCATTTATTAAAAGAACCGCAGTGATTGAAGACTCCGTCGATGATCACACGCATGCCGCGCTTGTGGACCTCCTCCATAAAACGGGCAAAAAAGGCATCACTGGCAGCCAGATTCTCCGGATCTGCACTGCGCATCTGGTAGCGGGTCGCATGTTCATTATTCACTGCATTCTCTGCCACCGGTTCTCCGCCATCTTTCACGATCACGCCATAGTGCGGATCGATGTGGTCATAATCCTGGCTGTCATACTTGTGATTGGATGGGGAGACGAACAGCGGATTAAAATAGAGGACTTCCACCCCCAGATACTGCAGGTAATCCAGCTTGTCCCACACACCCTGCAGGTCTCCGCCATAAAAACAGCCCACATCCATCGTAGACGGATTGGTGCTCCAGTCCGTAACACGGTGTACCGGACGCCCAATGTAGACGTACTCACACTCTGTCACATCATTGCTCTTGTCTCCATTGCAGAAGCGGTCCACAAAGATCTGATACATGACCGCACCCTTGGCCCACTCCGGGGTGTGAAAACCCGGGGTAATGCGAAATGCATAGCAGCTCTGGATGTCCATCGTAGCTCCTAATCTGTTAAAATAACAGATTTCGTTATCCTTCACTACCTGGAAATAATACCGCTGTGGCTCACTGTCCGCCTCCATCCGGTATTCATAATAATCAAACAGGCGGTCCGAAGATACTTTGCGCATCTCTGCTTGAATGTTTTTATCTTCCTCAATATAAAAAACCCGGTCAACATTGTCTTTCGCGGTGCGAAAGCGGAGTGTTACAGTCTCGCCTGCGTCCGGTTCTTCCGGTCTGCGGTAATCCTGCGTCTCATCCGTAAACAATGCCTGCCGGTTGATTCCTTTTTCCTGATGCTCATCAAACATAACCCCTGCTCCTTCCTCCCGGGTTTGCTGTCTCTGTCCTGATTCTGCCTGTGTGTTACGCAGCAAAACGTTTGTGTAACGGTTCCGCATCCTCACAGTTACACGTTACTTTTCTCTTTCACCCGATGGAATCGTATAACCTCATTTTAAATGATTTTCATGTCAATGACAACATGTTTATTTTCTGAAAACAAACATCTACATTCCAGTCGTAGATAGGAATTTTCTGAACTGAAAATTCCGTACAGTACAGTCGTGGTAGCAGATTTTGCCGATTTGGAATGCGAAGCATCGGCAAAATCCCGCTGTTGTTTGCGCATTGCGCAAATAACAGCGAAAGAGCCAGCGGGGTAGCTGGCTCTTTCAGGAGAAGGTATTTCGTTTCTTATGGGGTGTAGCAAAAACTATATAATGTATTGGGGGGTTTACGTGTATTATAATAGCACGGACCAACCAATAAGTGTTAACAAACATGAACAAATTTCAAAACTTTTTTTGTGCATTTTGCATAGTTTCATCTGTTTTGTCCCGCTAAGCAACGCATCTATGCCTTCTGACTTCTTTTTATTTCTAGAACAGCGCCTCGAACTCTTCCTGTCCGATTTTCTCTTTCTCGATCAGCAGGGCGGTGCAGCTCTCCAGTACATCCCGGTGTTCCAGGATGATATTCTTTGCTTTTGCGTAGCACTCATCGATGATACGCTTTACTTCCGCGTCAATGGAAGCCGTCACCTCATCACTGTAAGCACGCACATGACCAAAGTCTCTTCCGATGAATACCTCATCATCGTCGCTGCCGTAATCGATCATGCCGACCTTCTCGGACATACCATACTGGGTCACCATGGCACGCGCGATCTTGCTGGCATGCTTGATATCCTGGGAAGCACCGGTCGTCACATCACCGAAGATGATCTCCTCTGCAATCCGGCCGCCTAAGGATACCATAATATCCTGCAGCATCTTGCCCTTGGTGTTGAACATCTCGTCCTCACCCGGAAGCGGCATGGTGTAGCCTGCTGCCCCAACGCCGGTCGGGATGATGGATACCGTGTGAACCGGTCCTACATCCGGCAGTACATGGAACAGGATCGCATGACCAGACTCGTGGTATGCGGTAATCTTCTTCTCTTTCTCGGAAATGACACGGCTCTTCTTCTCCGCGCCGATGCCAACCTTGACAAATGCGCGGTCGATATCGCTCTGGCGGATAAAGCTGCGGTTTTCCTTTGCTGCAAGAATGGCTGCCTCGTTCATAAGGTTTTCCAGATCAGCTCCGGTAAAGCCGGAGGTTGTCTTTGCTACACGGGCCAGGTCTACGTCTTCTCCAAGCGGTTTTTCCTTGGAATGCACCTGAAGGATCTCCACGCGGCCCTTCACATCCGGACGGCCTACTGCAACCTTACGGTCAAAACGACCCGGACGTAAGATAGCCGGATCCAGGATATCTACACGGTTGGTCGCTGCCATGACGATGATGCCCTCATTGACACCGAAACCGTCCATCTCAACCAGAAGCTGGTTTAAGGTCTGCTCGCGCTCGTCGTGGCCTCCGCCCATGCCGGTACCACGTCTGCGGGCTACGGCATCGATCTCATCGATAAATACAATACACGGAGCCGCCTTCTTGGCATCCTCAAATAAGTCGCGGACACGGGAAGCACCGACGCCGACAAACATCTCTACGAAATCGGAACCGGAGATGGAGAAGAACGGTACCCCCGCCTCACCGGCTACAGCCTTGGCAAGCAGGGTCTTACCGGTTCCAGGAGGGCCCACCAGGATCACACCTTTCGGGATTCTCGCGCCTACACTGGTATACTTCTGGGGATTTCTCAGAAAATCCACCATCTCTTCCAGATCTTCTTTCTCTTCCTGGAGACCTGCCACATTTTTAAATGTCACATTGCTGGTGTTGGTCATGCGTGCACGGCTCTTGCCAAAGTTCATCATCTTGGCATTGGTACCGCCGCCTGCACCGGCTCTCATGTTCATGATGATCAGCATCAGGATCACTGCGCCTACAGAAATCACAACCGGAAGAATGATGCTCATCCAGTAACTGGTCTGCGGAACATCGTTCATGCTGTAATCAATGTCCGCATTCTGAAGCATCTGCTGGACCTGGTTTACATCAGAAACATAGGTCACATAAACCTCGCCTGCGCGGTTGGAAAGACGTACCTCACCGGTCGGTGTCTGCTCATTCTGGTAAATGATCAGGGAACTTACATTCCCACTTTCCAAAACCTGTTTGAACTGCTGGTAACTCAGTTCATTTTGTTTGCGCCCCGGCATAAAAGCCAGCGCCAGTACGATCAGAAGCAGCGGAAAAAGAAGCCAACTGCCCCGAAAACTACTTTGCTGTTTCACTCACCGGCCTCCTTACTGATCTACCTCAACCACACCGATAAACGGCAGGTTGCGGTATTTCTGGGCGTAATCAAGTCCGTAGCCTACTACGAACTCATCCGGAATGGTAAAGCAGGTATAATCAACCTTGACCTGCTTTTTCACACGGCGCTCCGGCTTGTCAAGCAGGGTGCACAGGTGAATGCTCTTCGGTCCGCGCTGCTTTAATACCTCGATCAGGTAAGACAGGGTGCGGCCAGAGTCGATGATATCCTCCACGATCAGGACTTCTTTTCCTGCCAGGGACTCATCCAGGTCTTTTACAATGCGGACAACGCCGCTGGATTTGGTATCATCTCCATAGCTGGAAACGGACATGAAATCCATGGTAACCGGAACGGTAAGGCGTTTTGCCAGCTCACAGGTGAAAAATACGCCACCCTTTAAAATACAAATCAGGTGGATTTCTTTTCCCTCATAATCTTTGCTGATCTGTTCTGCTACTTCGCTGATTCGCTTGTTTACATCTTCTTCCGGCAACAATACTCTGATCTTATCTGCCATAATCTTTTCCTCCGTCGCAGGTTACCTGCAATATGTTTTGTGTTTTGTTATCTATCTTATAGTATTCGCTGATCCGGTAACCAACCACCCACAATACATGATCGTCCTCTGCAAGAAGCAGAATATGATCCCGCTCTTCTTTCGGGATTTTTTCATCGATCATAAAACGGGCAATGGTTTTCTTTCCTCCGGACGGCAGGATCAGATAATCTCCTGTCCGCCTGGTCCGCACCGACAGCGTACCTTTGATTTTATCATAGTCAAACCATTTCGTATACTGGTTTTTGGGAATTTCCTGGTCTTTTTGGCGAGAAAATACCGTCATGTGGAGCGCTTGGTCCATTTCCAGACTGTATTCTTCACCGTATCCGGGACCAGCTGCTTCTGTTTTCCGGAAAGCCATGTCCGGTCCGGTATTTCGGGTCAGCACAAGCGTCTCATATCCAAGCATTGCGATCAGACCTCCCGGGAGATCGATCCGGCTTCCCACCTGCTTTTCTGCCAGCTCCGTGATCTGATAAAAATGTCGGCTGGTTATATTTTTCCAGCCCGGATGAATCAGGTTTAACATATGCCGGATCAGGTAGGTTTTCAGAATGTCTGGCTGCGTTCGGATTGTGGCAAGGGGGATTTCCGCCCGGATACAGTCTTTTGCAGCCTGTTTTTCCGAATCCCAGCACGTTGCCAAATCCCTGTTTCCAGAATCGCAGGACGCATCCCTTTTCTCCTTGCCGTACAGCTTCCCGGATGTCCTCCAGATTTCTGCTGCCTGATCTGCCAGATACGTATCTGCCTGCCCGATGATCTGCCCCGCCTGTAAAATGTGTTCCTCTGCCTGCGCATTCACCGCATCTTTCAGCAGCGGCAGCACCTCATTCCGGATCCGGTTTCTGGTATAATCCCCAGACTGATTCGTGCTGTCCTCACACCAGCCAATCCCTTCTGCATTCAGATACTCACGGATTTCCCCGCGTCCCACGCCAAGAAGCGGCCGGATGCGCCGTTCCTGCACTGGTCGTATCCCGGCAAGTCCGGTAAGCCCGCTGCCCCGGAGCAGATGATGCAGGATTGTCTCCGCATTGTCATTCCGATGATGGGCCAGCGCAATCTTCACCCGGTGTTCCGCCAAAAATTCCCGCTCCCACGCCTCAGCCTGCGCTTCCAGGATCTGATACCGCAGGATCCGTCCCGCTTCTTCCTCCGAAAGCCCATGCTCCGCTGCATACTCCGGAACCTGACAATGCAGCGCGATAAACGGAACCTGAAGCGTTCTGCAAAGCTCCCGCGCAAAAGCCTCATCCCGGTCTGCTTCCGCGCCGCGGATCCCATGGTTCACGTGGACTGCGCGCAGGGCAAAACAGGGATGTTCCTTTTCTGTCTCCGGCTCAGTCACCTGTCTCTCCACTCCGGCACTTTGACACTGCAGTCCCAATTGTGCAAGTTTCTTTAATACCACCAAAAGGCATACGGAGTCTGCACCGCCGGAAAGTGCCACGATCACACCGTCTCCCGGCAGGATCATATGCTGGTCCTGTATATAGTTTCTTACTTTTTGTAACATCTTATCCTTCCTGTATTCCCATTTTGTCTTGACACGTCTGTTACGGTCACGCAGGCGTGTCCGGCAACGGAATTTTATGATACTGCGTCTCTTACACTATACCTGTATTTTCTTCCTGCCGCAAGCGGTGTTTCCTGTTTCTGCGTCATTGTTCTCTTTTCCCAGTTCCAAGGTTCCTGATTTCTCCTGGGTTTCCTGGACTCTGGAGTTTTCATTTCCAGTTTTTTTCAGACTCCAGCCCTTTTCCTACCGTTTCCAGATCCCTCCCACCAAAACCGTCATATCATCATTCATACCACCATTCTGGCAGGCGAACCGGAGAATCCGCTCCGCCATATCCTGGGGTGTTTTTACCGGCATGGCTTCCAGGTACGCTTTCAGGGCCGCTTCCTTTTCCAGTCCCGGACAGGCTTCCAGCACCCCGTCGCTCATCATGATCACGCGGTCATCGTCCCAGAGTTTCCGGGAAAGAAGCACCGGCTCTGCCTGGGACAAAACCCCTGCAGGAAGATTCCCCGCCTCCAGTACATCCGCTGTACCATCGCTGAGAATAAACGTAGCTACCGCCCCCATTTTCATGGCTTCCAACACACCGCTGCAAAGATCGATACAGCAGAGATCCAGCGTAGCCGGGTGCTGTTCTATGCCCGTCAGCATAAGAATGGTGTTCACCATTTTCAACGCAGACCGGGCAGAAAATCCGGTTTCCAGCAGCTGCTGCACAAGCTCGATCACCTTCCGGCTCTCCCTTGCAGCAGTCTCCCCGCTTCCCATTCCATCCGAAATACTCATGATCACCTGCCCAGGCAGACTCCCGGAATACGTATAATTGTCTCCGGAAACGCCGGTTCCATTCTTCGACATGCGCGCCACTCCATACATCATCCGATATTCGCCCGGTTCCAGGAAACGCACAATACCCGGCTGTTTCGTAATGAGTGCACGGGTATCCGGCGGCGCATACCAGCCTTTCCCTCCCACAGCCTGTCCAAAGAGACCTGCTGCATCCTTTGCTGTCATGCAACGGTTCCCAAGCGCATGAAGGGTCACATAGGCCTCCCGGTAACGGTTTTCATGCTGCAGAAGGAGCATATTATCTACGGAAATCTGGTGCAGATGAAATAGGCGGCGCACTGCATCCTGCTTCTGATCGGTAATATCAACAGCCTGTCCCATCTGACTGGCAAATTCTTCCAGCATCATGGCCAGCTCCCGAAACTGTACCATGACCGTATCCCGGCTCTCCAGAAAACGGTTCTTCCATTCCAGGTTCATAGTTGCCCGCCCCAGATTGCGGTTTAGCTGCGCCAGATATTCCTCTTTATTCCGGCAGGTTTCCAGAAACAGCCTGGGCATATCTTCATATTCCACCCTCCCCTTCTGCTCGAAAGAACGAAGCAGATAATACAGATAGTAACTATCTTCCTTCTTTGCATCACTGTACAGATTACACCTGCTGCACTGACCGCAAACCACCGCCGCTGCCGTCTGCATGGCCGCCTGGGCATCTTCCCGGGTCAGTCCCTTTTCCTCCTGCATCCGGTCATTGCAGGCCCTGGACAGACCTTCCAGCGACTGGGCCATCTCATGCAGTCTTTCTGCTGTATAGATATGAACATCCGCCATATCGCGGCGCTGTTTTCGCTTCCACACAAAAAATCCCCTCCTGAACCACAATATATGCGGCAGGAAAGGATCCTATGTCTGTTATTTTTCTGTTACTGTTCACGCGTTGCGCAAACAGTAACGGCCGTTTCTTTCGGATGCATGGCTGCTTAATTGTTTTTCGGTGCCGGCTTTAAAAGGATTTCATCTGGTTTCACCAGTCCCAGCTTTTGTTTTGCCACTTCTTCAATGTACTGCTTTGTCTGCACATAAACCCGGCGCTCTTCCAACTCTGCAGACCGCTTCTTTTCACTTTCTACCTGGCGCATCAGAGATTCCTCTTTTGCCTGGTATTCCATGACTTTCTTTTCCATGGAGGTATTCTTGACGTTCACGATCACTGCCATGCTCAGTACCACCACCGTAATGCCAATCATGGTCAGACGGTTTCCCAACCGCTCTTTGCGCTTTCTGCGCCCTGTTCCCCGCGCTTTCATGTTTCTCACCAACTTCTTTGTTTCCTTACTCTGTTTCTTTTTCGTAACAGTTTCATGCATTTGTGTACACGTTCTTTGGAATTGGAATCTGCCTGCTTGTTCGGATCTTCCAATTTATGTTACCTTCGTAATTTCATTCTAATGCATCGAACCGCCCATTTCAAGACCTTTCGCAAATTTCTGCTGATTATCCGGTCATAAAAGAGCATCGAGCAAAAAATACTCCCGATCATGTAAAAACGCAGTGCCCCGTCATTCTCCCGATACAAAAACAGAAACGTAAAAAAACCGGACCAGATCCAGTAGCACAGATCTTCCAGTCCTACCAACAGATTCTTATGTGGAAACAGAAACCGTAACAGACGAAGTCCGTCGTACACCATCATCAGGATGATACCAACACCAAGCCCAAGAAGCAAAAGCCGCGCTTCCCGGTACACCTGCGCCATCAGCCAAACAACCGGGTCAGAATGGACTGTCCCGCCTTCCGGTAAGCTTCATTTGAAGAATAGGTCAGGCTGTCCACCTGCCCATCCACCTCCAGTTCTCCCTTTTCTACCGTAAGGCGGCTGACATGAAGCTCCTTCCCCTTAATCGTCAGAAGTCCCATGTCCGTGTCCACCACCACCTGGTTTTCATCAAACGATACCACTTCCCGCACCCCGGTCAGGCTTGCCGCGCTCCGGTTTTCCAGCCGACAGGCATGGGCACGGATTCCGGATTTTTCTTCCACGAAAAAACCTCCCCACCTGAACTCATGGTTTAGTATATGGGGAGGGGGTGATGTTTATGTTTCCTAGAATATCAATTAGGAAAACACTGGTGCTTTGTATAAAACCTACACATACAAAAAAGCCTGAAAGCTCACTTCTGTGATCAGCTTCCAGGCTTTTTATATAACATACTAAAGATACTCGAACATTTCCTTTGCATCTTCCTTGCGGATTGTCTCCTGCACGCTCGTGATGCGCACCTTGACAGATTTGTTGCCGAATGCAATCTCGATCACATCTCCGACCTTTACGTCCGCACTGGCTCTTGCCACTTTATCGTTCAGCATGACACGCCCGCTGTCGCAGGCCTCATTTGCTACTGTTCTTCTTTTAATGATACGGGATACTTTCAGGTATTTGTCCAGACGCATATCCGGTTCTCCTTCTAATGGGTGAATTCCCTGCAATGTCAATCGCGCTCCAACAAATAAATCCCTGTGCGCCAATTCCTTGCTAATGGGTAAAAATCCCCCTATCACGCGAAACGCATTCTAGGGGGAATCTTTATTTTACATTTTAAACCAATTTTTTTAGTTATTTTTAGCGTTTTCGGAAAAATCAGCAAATTAAGCGTTTACAAGATCCTTTAATGCCTTACCAGCTTTGAACTTCGGAGTCTTGGAAGCCTCGATGGTCATGGTCTCGCCGGTTCTCGGGTTGCGGCCTTCTCTTGCTGCTCTCTCAGATACCTCGAAAGTACCGAAACCTACTAACTGGATTTTATCGCCTGCCTTCAGAGCCTCTGCAACTACATCGGTAAATGCCTTTACTGCAGCCTCTGCATCCTTCTTGGAAAGACCTGCCTGCTCAGCTACTGCTGCTACTAATTCTGTCTTGTTCATTATTAATTCCTCCTAAATGCGATAACAGCCACAAAGGCCGTTTTTTCGTAATTCATTTTGCCCTTTCATTTATATCTGTTTTGCTATGCTTTGTCAAGGTTTTTCGCCTTTTTCTTTCCCTTAAACACCAGAACAGAACGGGGCGACACCATGCAGTTCTTCTGGTTGGAAACTTTGCGTTCCTGACCTTCTGCATAAAAACCTCCGGCCGCGCTGTCACTGGTATCAAATGACAGGGTCCACTCCAGATCTTTCGGAAGGTTTGGCAGGGCAAAGCCGTGCGGTTCCCAATGCATGTTGAAGATCACAAAGAAAAAGTCGTCGTTTTGACCATCTGGCTTTTTCGCATAATTCCCACAATAGAGAATCCCGATCTGACGGCGGAAATTTTCAAATTCCGGCTGCCAGGCATTGACTCCATGGTAAGAGATATCCGGGTGTCCGCAGGCCAGATAATCCATGACCCGCGGTTCCTGTTCCATATGAAAGACCGGGTGTGCCTTCCGAAACGCGATCACGTGTTTGACAAAGTCCAGAAGTGCCTGGTCCCATTTATTCAAATTCCAGTTGAGCCAGGAGGTTTCGTTATCCTGACAGTAAGCGTTATTGTTGCCGTTCTGGGAATTGCCGAATTCGTCGCCTGCAAGAAGCACCGGGGTACCCTGACTCAAAAAGAGCATCAGCATGGCATTGCGCAGCTGTCTCGCCCGCAGCTCCTGAATCTTTTTCTTACGTACAGGTCCTTCCACGCCGCAGTTCCAGGAATAGTTGTAATCACTTCCGTCCCGATTGTTTTCCCCGTTGGCTTCGTTGTGCTTCTGGTCGTAGGAAACCATATCCATCATGGTAAAGCCATTGGTGCCAGCCATAAAGTTTAACACGCCGTACTCCGCAGGGTTTCTGCGGTTCCGGAAGATCAGGCTGCTCATCTGATCCTCATCGCCTTTTAAAGCCCGGCGCATATCGATCAGGAAGCCTTCGTTGTATTCCCCTAAATGCTTTTTTTCTCCGGCTGCCGGCTTTTCTGCATCCCAGGAGATTGCCCAGAGCTTGGTGTCTGCCAAATACGGGTCTTTTGCCAGAAGCGCAGTCGGCGCGTAACCCGTGAGATGGATCCCGTCCACATGGTATTCCCGCACCCAGAAGCGTACCGTCTCCAGTACAAACTCCGGCACTTCTTTCCCGGAAAAATAAAGTTCCAGCACGACTTCCAGACCGGCTTTATGCAGTTCCCGTACCATGTACTGAAACTCGGTTACCGGATTGCTTCCCGGATCCGCATAAGATGCCTTGGGCGCAAACATACAGGCTTTTGTGTAGCCCCAGTAGTTCAGACGTCCGGTCGGCTCACTGCTTCCATAAGGATTTCCTTCCTCATGCTCCGACATCATTACTTCCTGAAACTCCACCGCAGGGAGCAGTTCCAGTGTCGTAATGCCCAATTCTTTCAAGTACGGGATCTTGTCTACCACACCACGGAAGGTTCCACGGTGCTCTGTCCCGGAAGAAGCATGTTTTGTCAGACCACGGACATGGGCACGATACACGATACAGTCTTCATAGGGAATATGCAGCGGCCGGTCATTCTGCCAGTCAAATTTCGCCTGTGCTACCGGCGTCAAAAGAAGGGTTTTTGCCTGATTTAACCTTCCCCAGCGTTCCCGCCCGGCAAAGGAACGTCCATATGGATCTGAAAAGCAGGTTCCAGCTGCCTCAAACGCATAATAGAACGTATCAAACGCCCCATTGACTGTCATAGACCAGACATGTCCGGTCTTTCCTGTTTCCGGAAATGGAATCCGGCATATTTCCTGAAATCCGGCTTCTTTTCCGCCTTTTCCCCGTTTCCCACCGGTTTCCTTTTTCGCAAACAAAAGCAGGCTGCAAGCCTTCGCTGCAGCCACTGTTGAGACATGAATTCCCCTGTCTGTCCTTGTGAGTCCCATTGGATACACTTTGCTGTCATTTAGATCGATCTGATACGGTTCCAATTTTGCCCACCTTTCCCGCCACAAAGCATTTTTGCTGCTCACGCATGCGATGCAGCATCTTTACTCCATAGCGCATTGTTTTTTATTGCATGGCATACCGGGGAGAACCGGCGGTGCATCCGCCGGTTTCCGCACATGTATTGCACCAGCGTTCCCGTTTACTTCAGGCACAACTCTACCGGACAGTGGTCTGAACCAAACACCTCTGTGTGGATCTTTGCCGACTCCAGGCGGTCTCTTAAACGGTCTGAAACGCAGAAATAGTCAATACGCCACCCTGCATTCTTCTCTCTCGCCTTAAAGCGGTAAGACCACCAGGAATAGATTCCTTCCTGATCCGGATAAAAATAGCGCCAGGTATCCGTAAATCCCGCTGCCAGAAGCTCGGTAAATTTTCCCCGCTCCTGATCCGTAAAACCGGCATTGTTCCGGTTGGTCTTCGGATTCTTTAAGTCAATCTCCTGATGTGCCACATTCAGATCGCCGCAGAAAATAACCGGTTTCTTTTCATTCAGTCCCTTTAAATACGCACGCCACGCGTCTTCCCATTCCATGCGGTAGTCCAGTCTCGCTAACTCGTTCTGGGAATTCGGCGTATAGCACGTAATTACATAATATTCCGGAAATTCCGCGGTTATGACTCTTCCTTCGTGATCGTGTTCTTCCACGCCGATTCCGTAGGTTACAGAAAGCGGCTCTTCTTTGGTAAATAACGCAGTTCCGGAATACCCTTTCTTTTCCGCATAATTCCAGTACTGATGATAACCTGGAAGGTCTAAGTCAATCTGACCAGCCTGCAGCTTGGTTTCCTGCAGACAGAATACGTCCGCATCCGCCTCATGGAAAAAATCCAGAAAGTTTTTTCCGACACAGGCGCGCAATCCGTTTACATTCCAAGAAATCAGCTTAGTCATACAGATTCTCCTTATAAACACCATCCGCGATCAGCTTCCGGATAGAAGCTACGACTGCTTCCTTATCTTCCTTATAGGTGACACCAAACCACTTGTCTCTGGTTTCCAGTACCTGAACACGCGCTTTGCCTGCCTTGATCTGCTGATCGATGATGCTCGGAAGCAGATATTCTGCCTTGATATCGCCCTCTTTGATGTGATCTAAAAATTCCGGGAATCCAACCTCAAGTGCATCTAAAAATTTCGGCGGAAGTCCCCACATATTCATGGAAACGTACTGTTTTGCATCGACTAAAACCGGATTTCCCTGTTCGTCATTTGCAAAAATGCCATTGCCTTTGCGCTCAATGTCATAGGTTTCGGTCACTTCTTTTAACGTACCATCCGGATTTACCTGGCAGACACCACGTGTCACGGTACCGTTCTCACTCAGTGTATTTTCCAGAATGAAACCGCCCATGCACATATCGTACACGTCTCCCTCCGTATCCATCTCATTGACCATATAATCATGGATCTTAAAGAATCCTTCCCTGCCGTAATAGTCATCGGCATTGATGACCAGAAACGGCTCATGTACCATATCTTTTACTGTTAAAACGGCCTGTCCGGTTCCCCATGGTTTCTTTCTGCCTTCCGGAACCTGATATCCATCTGGAAGTGCATCCAGTTCCTGGAATGCATATTCCACATGGGCGATCTTCTCAATGCGGTTTCCAATGATTTCGCGGAAATCCGCTTCCAGATCCTTGCGGATGATAAAAATGATCTTGTTAAATCCAGCTTCCAGCGCATCATGGATAGAATAATCCATAATGATCTCGCCGCCCGGTCCTACCGGTGCCAGCTGCTTAATACCGCCGCCAAACCGGCTTCCAATACCAGCTGCCATAATTACTAATGTTGTATCTTTCATGTTTGTTCCCTCTCCAAATACTTCGACGTATTCTTCTGTCAAATGCCGACAGCATGCCATAATGTACCTAAAATCATAACACAAACCACACCAAATAACAATATTGATTCTACGACAAGAGCCGTGCGGGCTGCCTGCCGGCAGCTCACACGGCTCTGTGAAATGCATGATATTGTTTATTTCAGCACTCCCGGTTTTGGGAAGTAGCGGAATAATACTTTCGCGATGATCTTCTCGCGTTTTACATACGTGTTTTCCCAACGGCGTGCATCCATGGAATAGTTCCGGTTGTCACCCATCATAAAGTAACAGCCCTCCGGTACCTCAAAATGCATCGGTGCCTCCGGAATCATGGGTTCACGGATATACGGCTCGTCGAGCGGAGTATCGGAACCATCGATATAGACCTTTCCGTCGATGATGTCGACCGTCTCTCCCGGAAGACCAATGATACGTTTTACGTAGTAAATCGATTCATCATCCGGAAAACGGAAGATCGCGATATCGCCTCGTTTCGGATCTGAAAAATGATACGAAAGTCTGGAACCGATGACACGGTCGCCTGTCATGATCGTGTTCTCCATGGAACCACTCGGTACTTCACTGTTTGCGATAATAAAGGTATTCAGGACAAAGGCAATGAGTGCTGCAGATACAATGATCTTGACCCATTCCAAGAGTTCTTTTTTCCAGCCGCCCGGCTGCTCCTCCTGTTTGCGGGAATTTTTCTTCTGGCTCTTTACCGGCTCCATATGCGGTACTTCTGTTTCTTTCTCTGTGTTACCGGTCTTGATTGCTTCTCTCCGGAGTTCCTGTGCGATTTTCTGCGCTTCCAGCTCAGCAGTCTGTATTTCTTTCTCAGAAAATGCTTCTGTATCTGTTCCTGCTGCACCTGAAGCTGCCGTATTTTCTTTGGCAGAAAAACTTTCTGCATTTTTTTCTGCCGCCTCTGCCGGATCCGCAGCTGTCGTATCATTTTCCGCCAAAGCCTGTCCGTTTTCTGCCTGTTTCAGACGGTCTGGTTCCCCAGCCCAGTGCTGTCCGGCCCGCATGCCGTCGAGTCCGCCCAGAAGCGGATCCTTGTTTGTTCTGTCTTCACTCATGAAATAACCACCTTATTTATTGCGGTACTTGTCCAGGAGCTTGTTGATACGCTTGGTCGGGCTCAACAGCTCGCTTAAGGAATCATCGTGATTTAAGTTATCGATGATCAGGGCAATGTACTTACTCATATCTACATCAATGTAGTACGGTCTGGATAACAGCTCCGGAGTCTGGTAAACCACGTTGGTGGTCAGGATCCGGTCGATCAGACCGTTCTCATAATATTCATCAAATTTTGCCAGTCCGTTTGTGAACAGACCAAACGTTGCGCAGATAAATACTTTTCTTGCTTTTCTGCGCTTTAATTCTTTTGCGACATCCAGCATACTCTCGCCGGAAGAGATCATGTCGTCAACGATGATCACGTCCTTACCTTCTACGCTGGAACCTAAGAACTCGTGTGCCACGATCGGGTTGCGTCCGTCTATGATCTTGGTGTAGTCACGGCGCTTGTAGAACATACCCATGTCCAGGCCAAGCACGTTTGCAAAATACACAGCACGGCCCATACCGCCTTCATCCGGGCTGATGACCATCATGTGGTCACTGTCGATCTGAAGCTCGGTCTCGTTCTTTAACAGATGCTTGATGAACTGGTAGATCGGCTGAACGGTCTCAAAGCCCTTTAACGGGATCGCGTTCTGCACACGCGGGTCATGCGCATCAAAGGTGATGATGTTCTCAACGCCCATGTTCATCAGTTCCTGTAACGCCAGGGCGCAGTCTAAGGACTCACGGCCGGAACGCTTATGCTGACGGCTCTCATAGAGGAACGGCATGATGACATTGATCCGGCGTGCCTTACCTGCTGCTGCCGCAATGACACGCTTTAAATCCTGATAATGGTCATCCGGGGACATATGGTTGGTCATGCCGCACAGGGAGTACGTCAGACTATAGTTGCACACATCTACCATGATGTAAAGATCATCGCCTCGAATAGAAGACTCAATGGTTCCCTTGCCTTCGCCGGAACCAAAACGCGGGGTTTTTGCATCAATAATATAAGAATCTCTCTGATATCCTGCAAACGCGATCGTAGATTTATGCTCACTCTCGCGTTCTTTTCTCCACTCAACCAGCCAGTCGTTTACCTTTGCGCCTAACGTGGAACAGCTCTTCAACGGGATCAATCCTAATGGTCCTACCGGAATGGTCTCAATGGTCTTCTCTTCGTAAATCATCTTATCCTCCATGCTCTGTGTTTATATTTATTTGTTTTTGTGCAGCAATAAAAATTGCCGCAATATCGCTTCTTTTATATCATTATGCCTCAGTTAAGTCAAGACAATCCCCGCAAACTTTCGCTTTAAAAATGGGACTGATTTCTTTTTCACAATCTTAATACTTTTTTTCATTTGCTTCCAGCAGCAAGCGCACGCTTCTTCATGCGGATATCTGCCCCATAGAGCGGAATGATCCGGTAACTGCTCATGATCCGGGAAGTCACACGGTCGGAATAAGTGTCCTTTAACATGCCCATGGACAGATTCGTGGAAATGATCGTCCCCTTCTTTCTGCCAATGCGCTCATTGATGCAGTAAAAAAGCTGGGAAGAAACAAAGGAATTGTTTAACTCCGTTCCCAGGTCATCAATGATCAGCATGTCGCACTCCACAATGTAACGATAGCTTTCCTCGATATCCTCCTCACTGTCGCGCCCGAACTTATATTTGGAAAAAATCTCAAACAACTCGTTGGAGGACAGATAAATGACGGAGATACACCGGTCGATCAGCGCCTTTGCAATGCAGTTGGTAAGAAATGTTTTGCCGACGCCGGTACCGCCGGTAAACAGAATGCTGTTCCCTTTCTGCGGATACTGGTCTGCAAACTCCCGGCACTGCCGTACCACGATCTCCATGTAAGCGCGTTCCGTCATGCCAAGCTGCGGCACCTTTTCCGTATCGTCGTAAAAATCGAAACGGAGACGGTCGAAATTTTCCTCTTTCAGAATGGATTCGATGTTGGACTGCGCATACAGGATATTCAGCCGCTGACGTTCAAAGCAATGACAGCGTTTTCCATTCACATAGCCGGTGTCCTGGCAATCCGGACAGTCATAGCGCAGCTCCATATAATCTGCCGGGAAACCGGCCGCCTTTAACAGTGCCAGTTTCTGCTCTCTTAAGTCTGCCAGCTCCTCCTTTAAGTGCGTGCGGGCACCCGGATCTCCATTCAGGACCTTTCTGGCACAGTCTGCCGCCCGGCTGCTGATCTGCCGGTCCAGCTCCTGAATTGCCGGTACTTTCTTATATACTTCCTCGACCCGCGCTTCCATGGCGCGGCGCTGCAAGCGCTGCCGTTCTTCATACCCGCGCATGACTGCGTTGTACTGGGAATTGCTCAGTGCCATTGTTGATTCTCCTTCTTAACTGCTAATCGCTGTTTCCTGCTGTTCACCGCTGCTTCTTACTGCTGTCTGTCTCTTTCTTTTGCCCACAAACCCTGCTGTCAGCGGCTTTCTTCTTACTGTTCCCCGATCCAGTCCTTCACCTGGTTTAATACCATGGAATCATAATCGGTGTTTCTCTGTTCAAAATTCAGGAACTGGTTGTTTGCCTGCCGGTTGTTTTTCTGGGATTTCTGATTTTTCTGGCCTTTATACTTTTCATCCAGCACGGAAATATCCGTCAGGCTGTGAACCCCGGCTTTTCTCCACTCGGAAAGGATCCGGTCTGCGTAGCGGAAGCTCGGATTGTGTGTTGCCTCGATGGTACGGTTGCACGCTTCCAGCACCACTTCTTTGGTAAACCCGTATTCGCCGAACCACCGCTCGATCATTTCCCGTTCCATTTCCCCCGGATTTCTTCCGGTCAGACCAAATGCCCGCATAACAGAAAACGAATTCTTCGTAAAACCGCTCGCATAGGCCTTTGCCTGGTCAACCGTCGCAAACCCCTTCTCGTGCCAGCTGATGGCAACGGTCTCTATGTAGCGGATACTGGTATGGCCGCCCTGCACACAATACTCCACCACGTACTCCAGAAGTTCTGCCGACATATGAAGTCCGTCATAGAGGTACGCAAACACCTCCAGCTCCCTTGGAGTAAAGATTTTATTTAAATAGCGCTGCGCAATGTAGAGCAGTTCTGCAAATTCGCTGTTTCCCTGCAGGCTGTTCACCTGGTCCTGGCTGTAAAGCGGTCGTGCCGCTTTTGTTTCTTTTTCCTGATCCGCTGCCGCAAGCTCCGACTGGGCCATGGAAGCATTCGCAGCTGCCACTGCACGCTTTTCTCCCACACTTGGGGATGCCGCCTGTTTTGGTGTACCGATCACCCCAAGTTTTTCCCAGTAGGCAATCGCCCGCCGGATATCCGCTTCCGTATGGTTCAGTCCGTCCGCAATCTTTTCGAGGCTGACCGGTTCGTCCTTATGCCGGAGCAGATACAAATATACTTTCACATATTCCCCATTGGCCTCTGCCAGATAGCGGTCAATAAATTCATTGGAAACCAGGGTTGCATCCACCTGGAAACGATATGTAAAACTCATAAAAATCTCACCTTTCCTGTCTGGTAACATCTTACCACATCCAAATTCAAAAAGAAATAGCCGAGTTTATCCACAGAATTCATTGTGGATAATGTGGATAATGTGGATATAACTCTTTTTCCGTAAGGGAAATGTGCTCGAAAAACGTCGAAATGTCAATAAAACCGCGGTTTTTGAAATTTTTAGACAGCTTATTATGTAAATTAAAAAATCCACATAGTCCCTTTACATAAAAAGTGGAAAACTATGTGGATAATGTGGATAACTATTTGTTAAGAAGCTTCTCCCCAACTTTTACAATGTCTCCGGCGCCCATAGTTATCAACAAATCACCGGTGGAACAATTTTTTAAAAGAAATGCTTCAATTTCTTCAAATGCTGGGAAATAATGCACTTCCGTGCCCAGTTTTTCGATGCGGGAAGCAATATCTGCAGAGCTGATCCCCAGTGTATCGGTCTCTCTTGCCGCATAGATATCTGCAAGAACAACTGCATCTGCCGCAGAAAGCGCCTCTGCGAACTCATCCAGAAATGCTTTGGTGCGGGTATAAGTATGCGGCTGGAATACACACCAGAGTTTTTTGTGTGGATAATTCTTTGCCGCCTTTAAGGTTGCCGCGATCTCCTGTGGATGATGTGCGTAATCGTCGATGATGGTAATGCCATTCAGCTCGCCCTTCTTTTCAAAACGGCGGTCCGTTCCGGTAAAATGAAGAAGACCTTCCACAATTGCCTCATCCGGGATAGCCAGTGCCTTTGCTGCAGCGATAGCAGCCAGTGCATTGTATACATTATGCTCGCCAGGAACACCCAGCGTAATTGTTCCGGCTTTCTTTCCCTGCTCCATGACCGTAAAGGTCGGACGTGCGAACGCATCGTATGTAATCTCTGCCGCGCTGTAGTCACTCTCTGCGCTATGGCCGAAGGTCACCACCTTGCAAGGCAGCCCGCCGCAGATCTCCTCATAGTTTTTGATATCACGGTTGATGATCAGAAGTCCCTTCTCATCCAGCTTCTGCGCAAACAGGCGGAAAGAATGGCGGATATCGTCCAGATCCTTAAAGAAATCCAGATGATCTGCTTCTATATTTAAGATGATCTCCATGGTCGGGAAGAACGAGAGGAAGCTATTGGTATACTCACAGGCCTCGGTCACAAACAGCTCCGGTCCGCCTACACGGATATTGCCGCCGATGGAATGCAGGATTCCGCCGACAGAAATGGTCGGGTTCTTCTCGGCTGTCAGTAAAATCTCAGTCAGCATGGAGGTCGTGGTGGTCTTTCCGTGGGTTCCGGATACCGCGATCGCCTCTCCGTAGTTTTTCATGATCTGCCCTAAAAGTTCTGCACGGCTCATCATAGGGATACCACGGCGCACAACCTCGGCATACTCCGGGTTATCCGCATGAACTGCTGCGGTATAAACCACCAGATCAATCTCATCGGTGATGTTCGCTGCTGCCTGACCGTACATGACCTTAGCACCTGCTAAAGCCAGATGGTCCGTCAGCTCACTCTCATGTGCATCGGAACCGCTGATGCGAAAGCCCTCCTGCATTAAAATCTCTGCAAGTCCGCTCATGCTGATGCCGCCGATGCCGATGAAGTGAATGGCAATGGGTTTCTTAAAATCTATCTGATACATAATGGGTTCCATCCTTTTCCTTAATTAATTTTATCATGCATTCCATGATTAAAATTCTTCGTAACTGTTCCGTGCTTTCACAGTCACAATTCTTCTTATATATTATGCTGCTTCATATTCTTTTCTTTTTTACTTCCTTTTGCGGGAAAAGTCAATGTTTTTCTAGTCTTTCCATGGAAATTGTAATATAATCGTATAGAAAATACGGAACGAAAGGAGTCTGTTTACAGAGGTATCTTACTATGAAATCTAACCATACACCGAAATCGCTTGCTGGTGCCGTTCCCGACTTCTTTGTCAGTCTGTTCGGCATCCTTGGATGGCTTTTGCAGTCCATTCTGCATTTGCTTACCTGCGGACTGATCCTTTGCGGAATCATTGGCCTGCTCATCTATGCCAAAGTACGCCCACAGCTTGATCACTGCCGGGAAGTTGCCTACGATAAGCTCGCGCAGATGCAGCGCCAGGACTTCAGTATGCTGTCCGACACAGAAATATACGATAAAAACGACCAGCTCATCGGACTGATCAATGCCGGACATTATGAATATGTCCCGATCAGCCAGATCAGCATGAATCTGCAGAATGCTTATATTGCCCAGGAGGACCGGCGTTTTAAATCACACACCGGTGTCGACTGGATCGCGACCTTCCGCGCAGGTCTTGCCCTCATCAAAAACCGCGGCGAGATCACACAGGGCGGAAGCACGATTACCCAGCAGGTGGTAAAGAACACGTACCTGACCCAGGAACAGAGCTTTACCCGGAAGATCGTAGAAATTCTGCTGGCGCCGGAGATTGAGAAAAAGTTTTCCAAGGCAGATATCATGGAATTTTACTGCAATACCAATTTCTACGGCAACCACTGCTATGGCGTGGAAGCTGCCAGCCGCTATTACTTCGGCAAGGATGCCAGCGACTTAGACCCTTACGAGGCCGCTGTTTTAGTCGGCATCAGCAACAGCCCCACTGCCTACAATCCCGTCCGCAACCCGGAAGCTTCTTTAGAAAAGCGCAACGATGTCCTGCACAGCATGCTGGAGGTGGGCTATCTCACGGAAGATGCCTACAACAGTGCCATCAGCCAGCCTTTAAACATCGTTCAGGAGGAAGGTGAGGGAAGTAACGAGAACTACATGAGCAGCTATGCCATCCATTGCGCAGCTTTGGCGCTCATGAAGCTGGAGGATTTCCCGTTCCAGTATACCTTCAAAGACAAATCCGATTACGATTCCTACATAGAAAATTATCAGGCCACCTATACCGAAAAAGCGGATGATATCCGTGCGGGCGGCTACCGCATTTACACAACCCTCGACCAGAATCTGCAGCAGACCCTGCAGACCCAGCTGGACGATGTTCTTTCCCCGTACACAGAACTTCAGGACAACGGAAAATATGCCCTGCAGGGCGCCGGCGTCATCGTAGACAACCAGACTGACTGCGTGGCTGCCATCGTCGGCGGACGCGGCACCACAGACGCTTATAACCGCGCCTACCTAAGCGCAAGACAGCCGGGAAGTACCATCAAACCACTCATCGACTATGGGCCGGCGTTTGATACCGGAGAATACTATCCGGCCCGCCTGGTTGACGATCACAAATTTGAAGGAGGTCCTTCCAACAGCGGCGGCTCCTACTATGGCAACGTTTCTGTCCGGGAAGCCTTAAACCGGAGCTTAAATACCGTGGCATGGCAGATTCTCACTGATATCGGTGTTGATTACGGTCTGAACTATCTGGGAGAAATGGAATTCCAGAAGCTTACTTACATCGATAACGGCGTTCCATCCTTAAGTATCGGCGGCTTCACCAACGGCGTCCGTGTTGTGGACATGGCGAAGGGCTACAGTACACTGGCAAACGGCGGGATCTATAACGACCAGACCTGCATCCGCAAGATCGACCACGAACATAACGGAGAATTAACCAAAAATTTAAAACCTCATACCCAGGTTGTCTACCAACAGGATTCCGCCTATATGCTGACTGATGTCCTGAAAGGAACCTTAAATGAGCCTTACGGAACCGGCTACGGACTGGCACTGGAAAGCGGCATGCCTGCTGCCGGTAAGACTGGTACCACCAACAGCAGCAAGGATACCTGGTTCTGCGGCTATACCCGCTACTACACCACTGCTGTCTGGGTCGGCTACGATACCCCGCGCGCAATGCCTGGCATCTACGGCAAAACCTATGCCGGAAAGATCTGGAAACAGGTCATGGACCAGATCCACGAAGGCAAAGAACTGTTAGACTGGGAACAGCCTGCTACCGTGGAAATGACCACCGATCCTAAAAGCGGCATCACGGACCTGTTCAGTTCTACCTTAAGCGAGCGGGCTCAGCAGAGTCTCCACGATAAAGAACAACGCAAGCTGGAGACCGATCTGGAAAATGCCGTAACCTCATTTGAAGACAAGACCATCGAGACCGTGGAAGACACTTACTGGGTCAAGGAACAGTATCAGAGCATCATCTCCAAGCTGAACCTGATGGACGGAAGTGAAAAACGGACCGAACTGTTGGAGCGCATGACCAGGCGCAACGAAGAATTCACGCCGATCATCAACGACATGAAGGACACCATTGCCCTTTACGAAGTACAGAAAGCAAAGGAAAAAGCAGAAGCCCAGAAAAAGGCAGAAGAAGAAGCCGTTACGACACGGAAAAACCTGGAGATCCAGACCAGGAAGAACACCTTCTTAAGCGCCCTGCGCGATGTTGAAAATCTGGAATACCAGTCTGAAGATGCCGAAGACATTGTCCAAAATGCCATCGACAAGCTTTCCCTGGTAGAAAGCTATGAGGAAGCTGCCTCCTACAAAGAACGGCTCCAGAAAGCAATCGACCGCATTGCCACCCTGCCTACCGAAAGTGAGTGGGAAGCCGAACAGGCAAAGAAAGAAGAAGCGGAAGCAGCGGTCCAGGCCGCGAATGAGCAGAAGATCGGTCTGGAGCAGCAGTCCCTGCGGAATTATTTAAGCCAGGCAAGCCGCAGCTGGACCACCTGGTCTTCCCAGATGACCGACAATGCAGGACCCGGAATCGATCATAATTCCGGTACGTCCAGCGTTCCGGGATCCGGCACGACCACTGCACCCGGCTCTGGCAGTTCCCAGGCTGCCGTCACTACAGCACCGACGGGAGGAGGAAATTAAACGATGAATCAATATAATCCTGCCAAACAGGCTGAGGCGATCGACAACGTAACATCCACCTCTGGCAAATCGGCTGAAGTAATTGATACCGCCAAAATCCAGGCAGCCCTGGAAAAACGCGTCGACCAGGAGACTGCGTCGCTCCCACGCCTGACCGTTCCAGATATCGACGAAGATCCTTCTTCCCCAGATCCAGAACCTGCCGCCGGTCATACAACCGATCTCTCCGGTGAGATCCAGACTGCCAGACAGATTTCCGAATCCGGAGCAGGCAAAAAAACATTCTTCAAAAAACGCAGCACCGACCACTCCGCAAGAGAACGCTGGTGGGACCCTTCGGTCCGCTCCTGGTTTTATACCTTTATGTGCATGAACATGCCGGTTGTCGGCTGGTTCTACCTCTTCCATGAAGCGAAACACGAAGAAGACCCGCATCGAAAGGAATTCGCGCGGGCCTACCTGTTTTACAAACTCGTATTTCTCATTGCGGGGCTAGTTGTCCTGCTGATCCTCCTGTTGATCGGGCTGGGGCTCTTAGACCAGCTGCTTGCCTATATGGAGATGCTATAACAATATTGCACGATAACGAATGAAGGCGAAAGTTCCCGCAGCCGCCATGCATGGCGGCTGTTGGAACTTTCGCCCCTTTGATACTTACTGTGTTAAATTGTTTACTGTGCAAATACAGCTCTGTGATGCCGCTCCAGCGCGAGCAGCAAAATATTTCCGAGTACTCCGACTGCCAGGATCTCTCCGATTCCAACGGTTACCATAGCGAATGGGATCAAGTCTGTGGAGCCATAGGCATAGCGCAGGACCCACGGAATGATGATGGTGTTGGAAAGGATCGGCGGAACACATACCAGCCATTTGCTTTTCTTTCCAAGATAGTAGGAACCCAGTGCCCCGATGAGGGTTGCGATGCTGCCGAACACCACATCGAGCGGTGCTGCTCCGCAAAGCAGGTTTGCGAGGAAACAGCCGATGGTAATGCCTGGTACCGCACCCGGAAGGAAATACGGAAGCACGCACAGTGCTTCGGAAATCCGAAACTGGATCGGTCCGAATGCGATCGGTGCCACGATCATGGTCAGTGCCACATAAATGGCTGCAATGGCTGCACTCTGGGTAAGACGACCGGTTACAGAGTTGTAGTTGTACCTCTTGTTCATGATATTGTTCTCCTTTAGTTTTGTTTTACGAGTGGAAGGTCACGAACACTCGATTCATTTTCGCGCAGCAATGAGTCAGGCATTCATGCTTGCATGAATATCTGACGAATGCCGCGGAAGGCATATACCGCAGGTATATGACCTTACGCCGGAAATCGGCGATAGCCCTGTAAGACCTTGTTTTTATGGGCTTTACAACGTGGAAGAGTATAGCATAGGCTCTATGCAAAATCAAGAATGAAGTTCTGCGATTCTCTGTATACAATTTATTATTCATTCATCTTACAAGTTCCGGTAATCCCCAAGGAATCCTTCCCCATAGGTTTCCTTGGTCGGTGAGACAATGATAAACGCCTTCGGGTCATGCCGGTCGATGATCTCTTTTACCAGGTGAAACTGTTTGCGGTCCACGGCGCAGGTCAGGGTCAGGCCTTCTTTCCCGCTGTAGCCGCCGATGCTCTTATAAAATGTAGTACCGCGGTCCAGTGTTTGCATGATTTCCTGTGCGATCTCTTCGTTCTTTTCGGAGTGGACCGTGATCATGCTTCCCCGGTTCATACCGTAGAGAATGGTATCCATGGCCTGGGTTGTGCAGACAATGGAGATGATACCGTACATGGCTGCCTCAATCTCACCAAACACCAGAATGGAAGCACCGACAACCACAAAATCCACCAGCATGATTGCATAGCCGGTCTGCATATAAGGACGGAGCTTCTGCAAAAGCTTGGCCAGGATATCGCCGCCGCCCGTTGTGGAATTACGCATGAAGATCAGTGCCATGCCGACTCCGGCAAAAATTCCGCCGAACGCGCAGGCGATCAAACGGTCTCCTTCATACTGCCATATTCCGGACGCAGAGACAAAATCCTGGACCACACTCATCCAGATAACCGTGCGGATCGTTTTGAGAGTCATTTCCCGGTCCAGTAAAAACCAGGAAGCCAGAAGAAGCGGGATATTAAATACCAGACTCATGGTACCAATCGGCAGGGAAAACAAATGGTTTAACATCAGCGCAATACCAGACACGCCGCCCGGCGCAACGTGGCTTGGCTCGATAAAACACCAGATTCCGATTGCCTGCAAAAAGGCCCCGGCAAAATCAAACAATGCATCCAGTCCCAGTTCTTTCCATTTTTTCTTTCTACTCATCACATGTCTCCTTCCTGCGTCTGGCGCTCAGCCGTCCAACGCTAAGTTATTCCTTCATGATTCTCCCTGGTTGCTTCAGCAATCAGCCGCCTTAGCGCAAGTATACTGCTTCACGGTTTTCTTTGACCGGTGCACAACAAGAACCACGGTCCCTCGATACGCACCGTAATAAAAAAGAGGACCAACTTTCCCGTCAGCCCTCTTTTCATTCCTATAGCCGCTGCACGAAAATAGTCTCTTCGCGGCTGCAAGAGGTTTTGTACCCTCGCAGCTGCGTCTCTTCTATAATCCATGCAAGCAGCATTTCTTTTCTTTCTCGTGACTCTGTCACTTGCTTGTCTCGCCGTTTGCCAAGATCGCGCACGCACGCTCCTAGCTCACTTACGCTCATTATACCATATTTTGTCGTTTGTTACTGGTTTTTCTTTTTATTTTCGACAAATTCTGCCTTGATCTGATCCATCAGTCCGTCTGTGGTGATCAGGTCGTAGCAGGCACCGGCAATGGCTTTTGCCCCGTAGATGACGCAGTTGTGAGCGTTCTCGCTCTTGCCCGCATCTACGAACTCCTGGGAATGGGAGGCGGTTCCCTCCGGCACGAATGCCACACGGATACAGGAACCCGGGATCTCATACATGACATTGCCAAAATCCGTGGAACCGGTCTTTTCTCTCGGCGGTGCCAGCTGCGGTGCACCCGCAAGCTCAGCATTCTCCATCAGAAGTTTGTTTAAACCAAGTACCGGAATCTTATTGTAGAAGAAAGTTCCTTCCTTGATCTCATAAGTAACGCCTGCAATCAGCGCAGCGCCCTTGATGATGTCCTGGAAGCGCAGGCTGACTTCTTCCAGTTCCTTTCTGGAGAAGGAACGCAGGGAGAATTCGCCTTTTGCGGTAGCCGGAACTACATTGGACGGACCCGGAAGTTCGGTCATGCAGTAATGCATGCGCACATCATCCGGCACATGCTCCCGTAAGAATTCTACGCCCTGGAATGCCACCAGCATTGCATCGAATGCACTTCTGCCCTTTTCCGGCGCGAGCGCTGCATGGGCGCGGTGTCCGTGGAACGTCACGTTGTAACTTTTCTGTGCCAGACACTTGATATCGGTACAGGTATTCGGGCCGCCGTGCATCATCAGTGCAACATCCAGCTCTTTGAAGCAGCCATTCTGGATCATCTGGACCTTGCTTCCGAAGGTTTCCTCTGCCGGAGTTCCATATACCACTAACTGGAACGGCTTATCAGTATCCAGGTTCTTTAAGGCAACTGCCGCGCCAAGGCAGCCCGGACCCTGCATGTGATGTCCGCAGCCATGTCCGAGATTGCGGAGAGCATCGTACTCACACAGGATGCCAAGCACCGGACCGCCCTCGCCGTGGCTGTAGGTGGCACGGAAAGCGGTTTTAAAACCGCCAACGCCCATCTGCACATCAAAGCCATTCGCAATCAGATAATCGGTCAGAAGACCGCTCGCAAAAACTTCTTCGCCCTCGTACTCCGGGTTATCAAAAATCTGGTCTGCCATGGAGCACAGCGTATCCCGCTGCGCATCGATGGCCTGAAACAGGGATTTCTTATCGCTCATGATTCCCACAATTCCTCCTTTTATACATTACGGCCCACACGCTGCACAAACAGCAGCGCGCCAACCGTACCTTTTATGCAACTTCCGGATATCCTCGCATGTTGCAATTGTTGTAACTTTACATTGGTCCGTAATTGATCAGCTGTGCAATCACAAGCATAACCGTACCGACAACCAGCCAGATTGCAAACATCTTCCACATGAAACGCATCCAGCGGTCATACGGGATGTTGCAGGCGCTGATGATACCCATCAGTGCGGTAGAGGTCGGCAGGATGTAGTTACAGAAGCCGTCGCCGAAGTTGAATGCCAGGACTGCGGTCTGTCTGGTAACACCGATCAGGTCGGAAAGCGGTACCAGGATCGGCATAACAGCTGCTGCCTGTCCGGAACCAGAAGTTAAGAATACGTTGATGATGGTGTTCGCGATCAGCATAGCCGGTGCCTGTAACAGGGTCGGCACGCTGCCAAGGCCGCCAGCCAGGGCATGGACAACGGTATCGATGATCTTACCGTCAGACATGATCGTGCTGATGGACTGTGCCAGACCAATGATGATCATGGCAGACATCATCTTCTTGCAGCCTTCCAGGAAGTTCTTGGAAATGGTCTCAGTATCGAAACCGGAAATAAATCCTACGATGATCGCCAGCCAGATAAACATGGCTGCCATCTCCGGCATATCCCAGCCAAGCTTGATGCTGCCGTAAATAACAACACCCAGGGAAACAACCAGAGCAATGATGCTTAAGATCTTGCGGGTATCGATGGTTCCGAAATCATCCAGACCGCCTCCGGCACGAAGCTCACTGGTCTGGTCCAGATCGTACATCGGGCTCTTGGTCGGATCCTTTTTGATCTTTAATGCATAGCGTACCAGGAAAATATTGGTAATTACATAGTAAACAGCAAAACATACCCAGCGGTATCCGATACCGGAGTAGAGCGGAAGCTCAGCAATCTTCTGCGCAACAACTGTGGTATTCGGGTTTAAGGTACCGGTGGAAAATCCGATCGCGCCGCCCAGCAAAATGATGGCTGCGCCGGTGATGGAATCCAGTCCGATCGCCAGAGCCAGCATGACCATGACCGGAGCAAATGCGATGAACATGTTCACAGCCTGAGTGGTACAGATCAGACCAAACATCAGGGTCAGGATCGGAATGAACACATACAGGTTGTTGGAGAATTTTTTTGCCAGCTTGGCGATCACTGCCTGCAGTGCACCAGACTGAGTCAGCATGTGGAATGCACCGCCGGAAAATAAGATAACCAGCATGATATCCACACGTTTTACAAATGCTTTTACAATGTACATCGGGATCAGCAGCGGGTTAACCGGTGTTCTCTGGATGTAACTGAACTGGGTCGGATCAATGACCTTGATGCCATCCGCATTCTCCACACGGACATACTCGCCGGCCGGAATGATCCAGGTTAAGAGCACAGCTGCAATAATAATAGAAAATACGATTACAAAGCTGTGCGGTACGCGAAACTTTTTCTTGGTACTCATACAAAAAGCCACCTCCTGTTAAACTTTATTGTTTTAAAGTATAACAGTGCCGGTGGCTTTTTTCCATTTTGTTTTTTTTAAAGCAACTTTAAATTTTTTGAATTGTTTGTCATATTCGTGTAATTTTTGTCATGTTTTGCTCCTGCACCGATGAATGTTCGGAAACATGGTTGGATACAAATGAAACTTTCTTGCTCACATTGATCTTCCGTTTGGTACCGCTGCCGGATCGTATCTATTGCGCATCCGTCTGGTATCGCTGCCGGATCGTATCCTCTAAAATATCCATCAGATCCTGTTCACATTCCGATATCACATGCCCTTTGCGGTAAACCAGTACCAGTCTGGACTCGTATGCCTCTTTCCCGATCAGAAAATAGCGCACGTGGTCAAATTTCTGCATATCCTTGATGTATCCAAGCCGGTTAAAACCAACTCCAAGTCCCTGGTTTACCATACTCATGATAATATCGAAATGTCCGATCTCGATCAGACGTCCCGGACGGATCCTGGCCTCTTCAAAAATATGGTTGGCCGTTCTGCGCATGCTCTGATCCGGCAGTGGAACAATAAAGGTTTCCCGGTTTAAATGCTGCATGTCCAGATGTAAAAATTTATCTCCCTCAACCGCATATGCATACTGGATTGCCGGGTGGGTGTCCGACAGAGCCAGAAGTACCTGTTCCCTGGCAATCTCCTTGTAGACGGCATCCGGCAGTTCATCCCGGAAAATAGAGATCATAAAATCCACCGCTCCCTCCCGGTACATACGCGTCAGATCACCAATCGTTCCATCCCGGAAGATCACGTCCACATCCGGATAACGTTCCATAAAACGCTGAAACACTTCCGGTACAATAGAAATGGCGCGCCGCTGCTGGATCCCCACCCGGATCGTTGCATGGCTTTTATGCAGTTCATTTTCCAAAAGGCCGTCAAACTCTGCCTTTAATTCCAGCATTTTTTCTGCGCGCGCCACATACTCTTCCCCAATGGACGTCAGCACAAATGCTTTGCCTTTACCAGTCCGCTCAAATAACCGGACACCCAGATACTTTTCCAGATTGCTGATATACACGCTCAGCGCTGACGGTGAAATAAAAAGCTCCTCCGCCGCCCTGGAAATACTCTGGCAGCGCGCCAGTGTGCATACATATTGCTGTTCTTTTAAATTCATGCTGTCTCACCTTCTGTATTTTCTTCCAGCTGCATACAAATCTGCCCGTCACAGGTTCTTTCCCTGTCCGGATTTGTCTCAATCAGTCCAAACCTGGAAAACAGCGGATAAATATAAGAAACTCCGCGGATATCTCCCAGCGCCTTTGGCCGTTTCACATAAGGCTTCCCGCCATCTGGAAGAGCTTCTTTCATCTTCAATATATTTTGAAATGCCATCCGGACGGAACTCCAGGTGATGGACTTGCTGTTTTCTCTGCGGTCTACCCATAATTCTCTGGTAAAGCCACCGCGTTTTCCCTGTTTCAGCGTATAAGTATAAGGAAGTCCAGACATCGTCAAAAACGATTCTCCCTGAAACGCCACAATACACGCCCAGAGATGTTCCTCCGAAAAGTCTTCCAGGAGTCCTGACACTGCGTTTTGTTTCTCATCCCGCTCCATGATCTCACCCTTTCTTTTTCCTGCTGTAGTTTCTCCCTAATCAAGAGTAACCGCACTTCTCGCGTTATATAAGATATAGTATAGCACAGGTTACAAGGAAAAAATTGACTTTCCGACAGAAAAAGCATACAGTTAATGACAACCAGACAAACACAATTCACAAGCAGGAAGAGCCAAATATCAGCGACTCCCGCAGAAAGAAGGTTTTTATGAATTCCGACACCCTGTCCCTGCCGCCAGGTTATACCCACGTTCAGCACACCTTTGAACCTGTTTTTGACACACACTCCCGTATCCTGATTCTGGGAAGTTTCCCTTCCGTAAAGTCCCGGGAAAACCAGTTCTATTACGGACATCCGCAGAACCGTTTCTGGAAGCTCATGGCGCTGCTTTTACAGGTACCGGTCCCGCAGACCATAGACGAAAAAAAGACCATGCTTCTTACACATGGTCTTGCACTCTGGGATGTCATCGAATCCTGCGATATCAGGGGTTCCAGCGACAGCAGCATCAAAAACGCGGTCCCGGCAGATATCAGCCGCATCTTAAAAACAGCGGATATCCACACAATCATCGCAAACGGCGGTACTGCATTTAAGCTTTACAGTCGTTACTGTGAACCGCTCACCGGACGGCCTGCCATTCTCTGCCCGTCCACCAGTCCGGCCAATGCTGCTTTCTCCCTGGAGCGGCTGGCTGAAATCTGGGAGCCGGTCATAAAACCAGTCATTTCCGGTTTCTGACTGTACAGGTCTCTTTACGCGAAACAGGGCATGCTGTTTCTACATCATGAATAGCATACCTGTTCCATGCCAAAATTATGGGCGTGCCTGCTCTCCGTCTTCCATCCGCTTTTCCATGATCTTTCGCAACTCGTCGACACAGGCACCCAGACTCTTTCCAGTCTCATCGATGGTCACATCTGCGTACTTCTCGTAGAGCGGCACGCGCTCCTTGTAAAGGTCCAGAAGTGTCATACCGTCTTTTAAGGCAACGCCGCGGTCTTTTAAATCGCCCAGGCGCTGTTTTACATCTTCATAGCTCAGCTTCAGGTACACAACCGTGCTGATCTCATGCAGGTGTTCCATCGCCTTGGGACCGTAGATGACACTGCCGCCCGGAGCGATCACGGAACGCTCCAGTTCCAGCCCTGCGTTCACGTCTTCCTCGACTTTTAAAAAGCCTTCTGTTCCGCGCTCTGCAATGATCTCTTTTAATAACTGACCGGTCTTTTCCTGGATCACAATATCCACATCAACAAAAGAATAGCCCAGGCGTTTTGCCAGCAAAACGCCGATGGTGCTCTTGCCGGAAGCCGGCATGCCTACCAGGGTAATGTTTGATTTCATTTTGCTTTCCTCCTGCGTGTGTGCTTCACTGCTTCTGAAAGTTTTCCGCTTCTATTTCCAGTTCGTCCTGACGTTTTTGCGGATTCTTTTTTCTTTTTCGCAGAAGCTGTCTTTCCGGACGCTTCCGTCTTTTGCTTCTTCGCAGTCGCTTTTGCCGAATCTTTCCGCACCGAATATCCAAACGTTCCGATCTTTTCTCCCAGCTCAAAATAGGTTCCGTGGGAATAGCTCACCAGCTTCGCGTCATTCAAATGGAAGGTACCCTTCTCGTCCATGTAGCGATCGTCCACCGTCACACCCACGATCTCCGCAATGAACATGTCATGACTTCCAAGCTCCACCACCTGTTTCACACGACATTCCAGGTTCAGCGGACTCTCGGCAATGCCAGGCGCACTGATGTGCTGTGACGGCAGAGGTGTCAGTTTCATCTCTTTGAACTTATCGGTATCGCGGCCGGATTTCACACCGCAGTAATCGGTTGCAAAGACCAGGTCTTTTGTCACCAGATTTACAACGAATTCTCCGGTCTCCTTTAAAATGTCGTAGGAATAACGCTCCTTGCGCACGGAGATGGAGAGCATAGCCGGGGCAGAGCAGACGGTCCCGGCCCAGGCTACCGTTATGATATTGGGTTTTTCACCAGGTCGTGCACAGCTTACCATCACGGCCGGTACCGGGTACAGCATATTGCCGCCCCGCCAACTCTGTTTTCCCATAATAATCTTCTCCTTTTATGCTTCGCTGGCAATCATGATCGACGGGATCAGCTGTTTCTTTCTGGATACCACGCCCGGAAGCTCTACGACATTCGCTTCTGCATCATCACCCGCATTTTCCATATGGAATGCCAGACGGATCAGGTCCTCTGCGCCCTCACCCTCGCAAAGAAGGGAGGTAGACTCGGTCAGGATGTTGGTCAGCATGAAGAAGATCATGTCTACACCATGCTCCTCGTGCGGCTTCTTTAAGAACGGAAGCAGACGGTCTTTTAACTCCGTCAGCTCGTCTGCGTTTAAGGAGCTGATCTGGCCTACGCCGTAGCTGATCTTGCCGGAATTGAACAGCTTGAAATCCTGATAAAAGATTTCCTCATTGCTCTTACCGCGCAGATTGCTGCCCGCGGAGAACATATCTGCCGCATAACGGTCCATATCAATCTCAGCGATCTTTGCAAGCTCAGTTGCTGCCATCTTGTCGATCGGAGTGCAGGTCGGAGAGCGGAATAACAGGGTATCGGAAATGATCGCGCTGCACAGCATGCCCGCGGTTGCTTTGTCGATCTCTACATTATTCTCATGATACATCTGATATACGATGGTTGCGGTGCAGCCGACCGGCTGGTTGCGGAAAAATACCGGGGAGATGGTCTCGACAGTTCCCAGTTTATGATGGTCGATGATCTCCTGGATATCTGCGTTTTCCAGACCGTCTACCGCCTGGTTTTTCTCGTTGTGGTCTACCAGGATGATCTGCTTGCCCTTTGCACCCAGCAAATTTCTGCGGGAGATCATACCGAGGTACTTGCCATCTTTATTTAAGATCGGGAAATCACGATGACGCTTGCTTGCCATAACTTCTTTGATGTCATCGATAAAATCGCTGTCCTCAAAGGTGATCAGGTCTTCCGTCTTCATGAAATGTCCGATCGGCATACTCTGGTTGATGAGACGTGCTGCAGTGTACGCGTCATACGGTGTGGTCATAACAGTGCAGCCATGCTCCTGTGCCAGCTTACGGATCGTCATGGAAACAGCAGCGCCCTCACAGACGATGATGCAGTCTGCTTCCATCTCGATCGCACACAGCTGGGACTCATAGCGGTTTCCAAGGATCACCAGATCATGCTCGGAAATGTAGTATTCCATCATATCCGGGTTTGCCGCTGCAATGAGAACTTTACCCTGATCGAAATAGTCGTTCTCATCGCCAACTACCATGGCACCCTCCAGTGTCTCCAGAATATTCTTATACTGGGTGTGTGCTTTAGACAAAATGCTACTGTCTAAAACATTCATGTAAGACTTGGTGATATCGCCAACGGTGATGAGTCCTTCCAGGACTCCGCTTTCACTGACTGCAGGTAAGGTTGTAACGTGGGCATCCTGCATCAGGTTCCATGCCTTCTTTAAGGAAATGTTGCGGTTGACGCCCTTGGTCGCACGAATCTCAATATCCTTTACCTGGGTCTTTACGCTCTCGATCAGCTTCGGTGCTTCCACGTTAAAATAATTCAGCACATACTGGGCCTCCTCATTCACATGACCTGCACGGCCCGGAACATACTCTTTTCCGGTAATTTTGGATTTCAGTGCTGCATAGCAGATTGCGGAACAGATGGAATCGGTATCCGGGTTTTTATGACCGATTACGATCGTCCGTCTTCTTCTCTCTTCTGACATAATGTCCTCCTCTTATTGGTAATTTCCAGGTTTTCTTTCTTGCTATTTTCACAAAGAAATCGTGCTTTGCGAAAGATAATTATTGATTTTGCACTATTTTTTACAGTTTGTTCATGTGTCGTTCATAATTTATTCACAACTTTTTCCTATACTAAAAACAACTTAAGAAAAGGTTGTAACTTGATGAAACAGTCAAATTGCACATAGATTTTTCATAATTGCCCCGGTTGGACGAAAGTCCACCGGGGTCTCCTCATTTTATACGATTTTATACAGATTTGCAATAGTTAACCCGGAGCAACCATGCTCCGGGCATTTCTTTTTTTGATACATATAAAATTCTAATCCAGGACCAGACGGGCTGCTCCGTAGATTCCTGCATCATTTCCCAGCTTTGCCAGACCGATGATCCCCTTGTTCTCCGAAATCGGGGTATAATGCTGATAATATTTGTCGATGATATCGATCAAAAACTGACCTGCCTTAGAGACACCGCCGCCAATGACAAACATCTGCGGATCCACCGTCATGGCAATGGTTGCCAGGGTCAATCCCAGATAACGGCCTACCGTCTCAACAACGGAAAGCGCCAGTTTATCTCCTGCCTTTGCCGCATCCAGAACATCCTTTGCGGTTACGTCATCGCCATACTGGCGAAGCATGGAAGGCGTCTCTTCTGCCGCCATACGGCGTCTTGCTTCCCTGGCAATACCGGTTGCGCTGGCAATCTGTTCTACACAGCCTACGCCGCCGCAGTTGCAGTGTTCCCACTCTTCATCGCGGACATGGATATGGCCGATCTCGCCGCCCAGTCCATGTTTGCCTGCAAGGATCTTTTCGTCAATGATGATGCCGCCGCCCACGCCGGTTCCAAGCGTTACCATGACAATATCGGTAAAGCCCATGCCGCCGCCGCGCCACATCTCACCAAGCGCTGCCACGTTGGCATCGTTTCCGCTCTTTACCGGGATGCCGTCTAACAGGGCGCTCAGTTTCTTCTGTGGATTTACATCCCGCCATCCAAGATTTACGCAAACCTCCACGTAACCATCCGGCAGGACCGGTCCCGGAATGCCGAGTCCGGCTCCCAGGATATCTGCTAAATGAATCTCCCTTTCCGCCAGCACTTCCCGGATGGAAGCAGCCACATCCTCTAAAATATACCGACCGCCCTCTTCTTTTCTGGTGGGAACTTCCCACTTAAACCGTAAGGTACCGTCTGTCTCAAATAAACCAATCTTGACGGAGGTTCCCCCCACATCAATACCAATGCATTTCTTTGTATTTTCACCCATAGTATGTCCTCATTCTCACGTCAAAACTACAGGCTGCGTGCTACCTCAGCAACATGCTCTGCAGTGAAGCCGAAATGCTCAAAGAGCTGGGAAGCCGGGCCGCTTGCGCCAAAGCCGGTCATGGTGACACATGCACCGTCAAGACCGACGTATTTGCCCCAGCCAAAGTCGCTCAGTGCCTCTACTGCGACACGTTTGCGTACCTCTTTCGGAAGTACAGACTCTTTATACTCAGCAGACTGCTCCTCGAAGAGATCCATACACGGCATGGATACGACGCGGACTTTCTTGCCCTCTGCTGCCAGGATTGCCTTTGCCTTTACGGAAAGCTCTACCTCAGAACCGGAAGCGATTAGAATCAGGTCCGGGGTGCCCTCGCAGTCGTCGATGACATAGCCGCCCTTTAAGGCATCCTTACTGCTTCCCGGCATCGGAGCCAGGTTCTGTCTGGACAGTACCAGTGCGGTCGGTGTGGTCTTGGAGGTTACTGCGCTGTACCAGGCTGCTGCAGTCTCGGTTGCGTCACACGGACGGAATACATGGAAGTTCGGCATTGCACGGAACATCGCCAGCTGCTCGATCGGCTCATGGGTCGGACCGTCTTCGCCGACACCAATGCTGTCGTGGGTGAAGACAAAGGTTAACGGCAGCTTCATCAGAGCAGACAGACGTGCCATCGGCTTGGTGTAGTCACTGAATACGAAGAAGGTGGATACGTAGGTACGCAGTCCGCCGTGCAGCATCATACCGTTTCCGATTGCGGTCATAGCCAGCTCACGCACACCGAAGTGCATATTTCTGCCAGCGTAATCTGCCTTGGAGAAATCGCCTGCATCACTCATGTTCGTCTTGTTGGACGGTGCCAGGTCAGCAGAACCACCGATCAGGTTCGGCATACGGTCTTTTAACTTGTTGATGACTTTACCGGAAAGGTTACGGGTTGCCTCAGCTTTCTCGCTGTTTGCCCAGAAGGATTCATCCTCCATAAGAGCCTTTGCCAGCTCGTCGGTGCCGCCATAGTACTGGTTCCAGAGTGCTTCCATCTCCGGGTACTCCTGGCAGTATGCAGCAAACATCACATTCCATGCTGCTTCAACCTCAGCCTTCTCCTTAGCTGCCTCTCTGTAGTGATCATACACTTCCTGCGGTACATAGAACGGCTCTTTGGACGGCCAGCCCAGGAAATCTTTCATAGCTGCAACATTTTCTTCTCCCAGCGGCTCGCCATGTGCACTTGCCTTGCCCTGTTTTGCCGGGCAGCCATAACCGATCTGGGTGTGAATGGTGATGAAGGACGGGCGGGTGGTATCTGCCTTTGCTTCCTCGATTGCCTTGCCGATCTCCTCTAAATTGTTGCCGTCTGCAACATCCAGGGTCTGGAAGCCGAATGCAGCCATGCGCTCCTGCACATTCTCGGTAAAGGCGATATCAGTGCTTCCCTCGATGGAAATGCGGTTGGAATCGTATAATACGATCAGTTTGGAAAGACCAAGGGTTCCTGCCAGGGAGAATGCCTCGGAGGAAATGCCTTCCATCATGCAGCCGTCGCCGCCCAGTACATAGGTGTAATGGTCCACAACCGGATAATTTTCCTTGTTGAAGATTGCTGCCAGATGTGCTTCTGCTGCTGCCATACCGACTGCCATGCCCATACCTGCACCTAACGGGCCGGTCGTTGCCTCAACACCAACGGTGTGACCGTACTCCGGATGACCGGCGGTCTTGGAACCTAACTGACGGAAATTCATCAGATCTTCTTTGGACAGATCGCCATATCCAAATAAATGGAGCAGGGAATATAACAGCATGGAGCCATGACCGCCGGATAAGATGAAACGGTCGCGGTTTGCCCACTGCGGATCTGCCGGATTGTGATTCATGTGGTTCATCCAAAGCTCATATGCAGCCGGAGCACTGCCCAGCGGAAGACCCGGATGACCGGATTTTGCTTTCTGGATCGCATCTGCAGATAATACGCGGATTGCGTTCACAGACATGGTATCAATAGTGTTCATTGGTGAGACCTCCTGGTATATATAATTTTTGTTGCATAACTCTTTTGCAGCCAGAATCTGTATGTATGTAACCGAAAAACAGTTATAAGAGCATCGTACTCCTACAGTCCGGCTAGCGCAGCTTCAGCTCACGCATCTGCTGCGGACCGGTTACCACAAGTGTTCCCGGGAACCGTCCTTTTCTGATCTTTGAAACTGGGAAGTCAAACGTCATATCGAGTTTTTCTGTCCCATTCATATTATAAATCCTGCAGGAATCTTCATTGTACAGGATGATCAGATCGTCATCGATATCTGCATGGGTGTATTCAAAATTGAACTCTTTGCTCAGTACATGGGTGCCGTCTTTTTTATAGACCTCCAGCCGGCTTCCATATTCCCCGTTGGTATTGCGGACGATCGCTGCCGCATACTCATCAGAATAAAGCACACTGTCGATCCGCTCATCGATCGTTCTCTGCACGACCAGTTCCGGTGATGCCAGGTTTCTGGAGGAAAAGAACGTCAGCGCTTTTCCCGAAAAAGCACAGGAATACGGATCCCCCATATAAGTTACCCGGGGAACCATATCGCTCTGGAATTCGTCATCAAAGCCGCCCACAAGACGGTTGGGAACATTCTTTCCTATTTCTGAAAAATCGTAAAATACCACGCGGTTTTTCAGTTCGCTGCCCTGCAGATGAACAAACGAACACATCAGCTGTGTTCCATCGTCCGAAAGGGCAATGTCTAACGGATAACCATCTCCAGACATATTGGTTTTCACGGTAATATCCAGGGAAGTGCCGTCTTTCTGGAAAAAAGTAATGTAACTGGATGTAGAATCTTCCAGTACCGCTGCCGTTACGCCGGTACCGGACACAGCTACCTTACTGATCGGAAGCACGGTCGTTGCCTGCCCTAAGGTTCCGTCTGTATTGCAGATATAAATGCTGTTTCCCTGCATGTCTGCAATCGCCGCATAATCACCTTTTACAGAAATGATCGGCGAATTCATTTCATAACTTTCTGTCCAGACAGTGCGCCCTCTGTTGTCCATGTAAGACGCCCCATCTTTGGTATATTTCAAAACATTCGTGCCAAAACGTTCATAGCCGACAAGGCTTCCTTCATTTAAGTCTACCTGCCACGCCGTATCATATCCGGAATAATGGTAATTGCGCTGGTACATGATCCATGCTGCCGCGCCTCCCACGATGAAAATCAGCACCAGAAGGACAATCAGCCCTTTTCTTCTCAGCACCCGGTTATGTGCTTTGCGCACCGCGGTTTCGCTGTCTTCTTCCGGCTCAGTATTCCACGCGGTCTGCTGCGGTTTCACGATCTGTCTGCGCAGTTTATCTTTCTTGCTCTCTCTGCTCATGGAGCTGAAGTCACTCATTTTCTTTCTCTCCTGATGCGTAACTGTTCCGTGCCCTCACCCATTTTAACAGGGAATGGGCTACCGGTCCCTGCCCGTTACGTTTTTTTCATACGCGTCAGGAGGCCGATACCTCATTCAAGTATACCTCATTTCGCCGGAAGATACAACTCCTGCCCCACTGAAATGTGATTCTCATCCGCTAGGCCATTCCATGCGCAGATCTGTGGGATCTGTGCCATACTGTGATACTGTTCCATGCAGATTCCGTATAAAGTTTCCCCTTCCTGCACCACATGTTTGACTGCATCTGACGGAATCTGCACCGCATCTGCCAAAGCCCCTGCGTTGCCGCCGTGAAGCACCTCTGCGTTTGCCGGGTTTCCGGTCCCAGATTCCCCTGATGCTGCACCAGCTTCTGTCCGGGTGTTTCCAGTCTTACTGTCTTCTGTTCCCGCCGGTCCAGAATTTTCTGTCCCGTTGCGGCCTGTTCCTTCCGATCCGGAATTTTCTGCCCCGGCACGACCTGTTTCCATCTCATTTTCTGCGCCATTTTGCTGCTCCGGCGTGATCACAATATCTGCAAGCGTCGGATAAACTTCCCCCGGAACCGATTCCACTTCGATCTCATCGGCGCTCTTTGCTCCTGCAAAAGAGCGGAATGCCCCCGCTTTCCCATCCGAAGGCATGACCGAAGCAATCACTGCTTCCATGTCTTTCATTTTCCGGTAATTTCCAAACATCACCAGACCTCCGGCTAAAACCAGGACCGCCATGACACTGCATGCCCCGCCCAAAAGTCCGATCGCCGAACGGGTCCGCACTGCACTCTGATGCCTGTCCTCCATCCGCTCACGGAAATCCTGGATCACCATATCCCGCGTTCCGCTTTCCACCCGCCTTGCATCCTTTCTGGAAACCATATAATCCTGCATCATCTGGTTCCGCTCATAGTAAATGCTGTAACCGCGCAGCTTATAAAATCCATCCTCCGATGCGGTGTAGATCGCTTCTTCCCCCTCCAGTCCGGAATTCAGATACATCAGCTGGTTCTTTCCTGCAAAATACTGTCCGTGCTGCTTCCAGTAATCAAGCGGACTCAGCGCACAGCCCGGTGCCCCGCACAAAAACCAACCCTGTACACTGCGGTGTGGAAACATCTGCTCCATAACCTGATATGCCTTTTTCCAGGCTTCCTCTGTAAATTCTACTTTTTCCCCTTCCCGGGTCACCTGCTCCATTTCCATGGCTCCGTCAATAAAAAGAAACGGGACTCCGTCTTCTGTACGGATCTCTCCCAGCAAAAGACCAACCCGCAGATCCTGCCCGCCGGTCGGATAGAGGCGTTTTAAATATGTATTGACATAATCCTCAATATAAAGCTTTACCACCTGATCCCGTTCTCCGACCTGCCGGATGTTTTTCGGCAGTTTCGGATACGGATTATAAAGTTCTCCCATGACCTCACCCCGCTGCATGATATTTTACAGCAGCTCTGTTCCTTGCCAGAAACTGCCGCAAGCTTCGCACGGCTGTATACAGTTTGCCTGTCCATCCACAGCCTGTTTGATGCATCATACCATACCGCCTGCGTATAATTTGTCAGTTTCAGTCCGTTCATTCAAAAAACTCTTCGACAAAAACTGCGTACATCCTGGTGCAGCGCCTGACGGACACTGGCGCAGATATAGTCCGCCATCCGCATCACCACGGAAAGCCGGACACTCTGCAGCATCAGCGGATCATAATTTCCGTATCCGCCCACGATCCCGGTGATAAAAATATCTCCCACCGCCTGCAGCTGTTTGCTCACCCCAAGTCCCGGGCGGAGCGCTCCTTTTCCCAAAGTAATACAGCCCACATGCTCACTCTGTCCCACCGATGCATCCACAGCCACGATCACATGGTCTGGATAACAGCGGCGCACCATAAAAACAGCCTGTTCCAGATTCATGGCATGGACCGGGCAATCCAGGGTTCCAACGATCTGGACAGAGCCATCCTCTACTCCGGAAGATTTCAGTTTATGGCCGATCAGCGGACCAAGACTGTCACCAGTCGAGCGGTCTGTTCCAATACAAAAGAGCAGGACCCCTTTTCGATTCTCCTGCAGCATGATCTCGCCGATCATCTGCCGCAGCATACTGGCACAAAGCACAGTATCCTCCTGCTCCCTCGAATCGAAATAGTATATGTCCTGCTCTCTGGTTTTCTTTTTCATGTTTTATCCCGCCTGCACCATTTTGTTACTCCTATTATAGGCACATGGGACAACTTTTATGCGTCAGCGCTTCTTTTCCTCTTCCTGGTAAACACGGATTGCTTCACTGATATTGGATGCCCGGCCCTGCTGAAGGATATTGCTCAAATCCTGCAGCTTGAACGGATCCAAAAAGTCTTTGCCAAGATGACTTCCGTACTGGTCTGTCAAAGTCAGACGGCGGGCTTTTACCTCTGCCGTGGTAAGCTGAAGCTGCTTTCTCACATCCTCATACTGATACTCCAGTTCCCCGATCTTTTCCCGGTGACCATGCTCAATCTCATCCTGAAGAATGTTTTTTGTCACGGTTTCAAATGTATTTAACGCCTCTTTCTTCTTCGCTGCCACTTCGTTTAATTCCTGGGTCAGCTGCGCGATCTCATCGTCATACTTTTCCAGGTTATAAAGAGACTCATTGCGGTCCTTCCGGATCGTACCGGTGATGACTTTGATCTTTTTATCGTTGGCATGCATCTGGTCGAGGATCTGGCGGCCTTCTCTTAAACACTCTGCATACTGAAGCTTGGTGTGATTTCCGATCCACATATAAATGCCGCCCACGACCAGAATATCTGCCACATAAATAAGCGCCAGATACCAGGTCTTATGATCCGGCAATACGGCATAAATACCAAATGGCAGTGCCAGGAAAAACAAGGCGATAAAGATCAGAAGGCTGAAGAACTCTTTTGCCCATCTGGGCATGTAAAGGCTGTAATAAAGACGGCTCCGGCACCAGGTCGGTGCATGATATTCCCGGAATTTTGCCCTCATGCGGCTGATCAGTTCCTTATTATATTCGTGAAGTTCAGATGTTTCCTCCGCAATCCGCTCTTTCATTCCCTGATTTTTCGCTTTTTCGCGTTTTGCCCGGGCTTTTTTGAGCAGATCCTGTGCTTTATTGATTTCTACGTCATAGCTGGAACTTAAATCTTCTCTCCGTTTTTTTACTGTGGTTCCAACGGCATCTGCCATCTGCTTCTTTTCTGCATCCAGAGATTTTTTCAGACGGGTTTCATCCTGTTTTAACTGTTCTTCCCGATCTGCAGCAAGTGACAATTCCTCAACAGATTCTCTTGCTGCTGCCAGATAGTCCAGGCATTCCTCAATTGTCTGCGCCATAACGGTTTCCTCCTTCGAAAGCTTGTCTTTTGTGAAAGCTTTTCCCCCATATATTATATACAGTTTACTACAATCGAAGGGATTGGTCCAACTATTTCTGGCGGACAATCATAAAAAGTTTGTAATTGCAGCATAACAATTTCTGGGATCGCACGGTCTGTATCCACAGTCTGTATCCAGACAAAAGTTTCTTTACAGAAAGGAAAAAATCTTCTATACTCTTAAAATAAACGCAACTGTAAGGAACGAAGCAGTTATAAACAAAAAGGAGCAAACATTTATGTTTCGTATGTGGGGAAAAATCTGGAAAGACAGTCACCTCATAACCGACACCGTGATCTGCCTGACCGATTACAGCATGTCCCGCACCAGTATGGTATTTCAGGCACTGGATGATATCTGTTATGAATTTGATCTTGGGAAACCGATCTGGCTTTCTTCCAATATCAATGACTTTAAGCGTCATGCAAAAACACGTTTCACCAAAGACAGCTTCATTGAGCAGATCGATTTTGATTATCTGGAGATTGAAGTCATAGAAGAGTAAATGTTACCAGACGTGCCACTGTACCGGTAAAACCGCTGGAATGCACCACAAAAAAGGACGCATTTTCCTTGTGATATGGAAAATGCGTCCTTCTTATTTATGCCAGATACTGCTTTAAAATATCTCCGATCAGTTCAATCTCCTCTGGCTTTAGATCCCGGATCCAGTTTTCATCACCGTTTCTGTTTTTCTCCCGGCTTGCAGCCATCTGTTCCAATCCCCGCTTAATAAAATCTGCATCTCGGATACTCTTCTCCCGGACAGGCACCTCCTGCGCAGATGCCGCCTGCCCCGATTCTGTCGCACCGGACGAAACCGATGCCACTCCCGGTGTTTTTTCAGATACCGTCATGCGGCCGCTGTTTCTGCGTTTTTCTCTCCGCCCGGAAGAAGCCGTGGCGGCTGACTGCACAGAGGGTACAGATTGTACTGCCGGCTCCTCTTCCGGCTCCACACGTCCCATTCTGCCGGCCCGGTCCACCAGACGGCTCACCTTGCGCAGTGCGCCCCTGTCCCCCAGACCTTCCGTGCGGCCATTTTCCATGGAAAAGTTCCGTGCCATCTTCGGACCGACTACATTGTCAATCTGATCCTGGAGGCTGATCAGAAGCTGTTCCTTTAAATCTCCGGCAATACCTCCGTCAAAGAGCATCGTAAGCATTGCCATCAGCACAGCTCCGCCTCCATACATCACAACATAATACGTATCGAGCCGGTACCAGTAAGAAAAAAATGCGCTGACGCCGCCAAGCAGCAGGCAAAGCCAGGTCAGCCGTGTTCCCATATTACTCCAGCTTAAAAGACGGAATCCCATGGTCTTAAAATCATACAGCTGATGCTCCAGCCAGGCTCCGCTGTCTACCAGTCCCTGGTTTACCCGGTATGTATTCTCCGCTCTCTGCCGGAGTTCTTTTAAACTTTTGTTTTTCGTCAGTGAAAGGTCTTTGCTCTCCTTCAGCAATCTTTTGTAAGCACGTCTGGTGATCATCCGTGTCAGGATTCCCAATACGCAGGCTGCCATCAGCACATACAGTGCACGGCCACTTTCCAGTAATTGCAGCATAAAAACAGCTCCCCTTTCTTTTCCTTTTGCAGCTGCAAAAATTTCCAGGTGTGGATCCTCTCCACCTGAAAGTGCAGCCGCCCTGGTGTCTCAGACAGCTATCATTATAACTGCCCGGGCACCATTTGAAAAGTTCAGGGAGCTCAGAATCGTTCGTCAAATTCTGCTAAAAAACGCGTCGTAACTGTTCAGTAGGTCAGCGCGTCTTAATATGCCAGGATCAGGGCGCGGGTCAGGTTCGTGCTGTGGATGATAGCCTGACGCTCAAATTCCGGATAATCCATGGAAGCACTGTCATCTGCCTTATCGGAGATGGCGCGCACGATCAGAAACGGGATCTTGTTTAAGTATGCTGCCTGGGCGATAGCTGCACCCTCCATCTCCGTACAAAAGCCATGGAACGTCTCGCCCAGCCATTCTTTTTTATCCTTATTACAGATAAACTGATCCCCGGTCAACACTCTTCCCTCATAAACGCTGATATCCGGATTTACTTCCTCACAGCACTTCTTTGCCAGACTGCGCAGACGCTCATCTGCAACAAAATTCAGAGTTCCAAGCTGTGGAATCTCACCCAGCGGGTAACCAAAATTGGTAGCATCTACATCATGCTGGATCGCATCCGTAGAAAGCACCAGATCACCAATGTTGATCTCAGCCTTTAAGGAACCGGCAATCCCTGTATTGACTACGCCGTCCACACCAAACCGGTCTGCCAGGATCTGCACGCATAACGCGGCGCTGACTTTACCGATTCCAGACTGGACTACCACAACTTCTTTTTCACCGATGGTTCCCTTATAAAATTCCATTCCTGCTACCGTCACAACCTCCGGCTGCTTCATTTCCTGCTTTAACTGCTCTACTTCCGCCTTCATGGCGCCAATGATTCCTAACATCTGTGAATTCCTCTGCTTTCTTTTAACGTTTTCTGTCTCCAGTCTAACAAACCTTTTTCGGAAAGGCAATGGATTTTTTCGTTCAGAAAATCCCTGCCTGTAAAGCAATGAGATATCCAGCCACGGTGAACTTCCGGCGCGGCCGGAAACAAAAGCAATGCAAAAATTTCTCATGGCGATTCAGGGTTGACATTTTAGGCACGACAGTTACTATAGTAGTACAGATATGTACTCGTACGTAACCGTGAGAATGCCAAACGGTTACGCTTACACAGACTTTTATCCAACCGGAGGTAATTTTTATATGAAGAAGATTGTTCTGACCGGCGGCGGTACTGCCGGACACGTTACACCAAACCTGGCTCTGCTGCCATCTTTGCAGGAGCGGGGCTACGAGGTCCACTACATCGGTTCCTACAACGGCATCGAGAAAAAACTCATCGAGGGAGCCGGGATTCCGTATGATGGCATTTCATCCGGCAAGCTGCGCCGTTACTTTGACTTAAAAAACTTTTCTGATCCCTTTCGCGTCATCAAAGGCTATGCGGAGGCACGGGCACTCTTAAAGAAATACCGCCCGGATGTGGTCTTCTCCAAAGGCGGTTTTGTGGCAGTTCCGGTTGTTCTGGCTGCCAAACACTTCAAGATCCCGACCATCATCCACGAATCCGATATGACCCCGGGACTGGCCAACAAGATCTGCATCCCGTCTGCTGCCAAAGTCTGCTGTAACTTTCCGGAAACCCTGCAGTACCTTCCGGCTGACAAAGCAGTCCTCACCGGTTCTCCGATCCGTCGGGAATTACTTCAGGGCGACCGCCTGACCGGCTTAAACTTCACAGGACTTTCCGCCGCCAAACCGATCATCATGGTCATCGGCGGAAGTCTTGGCGCTGTTGCCATCAACAATGCCGTACGCGAACTGCTCCCAAAACTTCTGCAGAAATACCAGGTAATACATATCTGCGGAAAAGGTCATCTGGATGAAAGCCTCATCGGACGTCCGGGCTATGTTCAGTATGAATATGTAGATGCTCCGCTGCGCCACCTCTTCGCTGCCGCAGATATCGTCCTGTCCCGCGCCGGTGCCAACTCCATCTGCGAGATCCTGGCACTTAGAAAGCCGAACGTGTTAATTCCGCTTTCCGCTGCCGCCAGCCGCGGTGACCAGATTTTAAATGCCCGTTCCTTTGAAAAGCAGGGATTCTCCACGGTTCTGGAGGAAGAAAATGTCACCGGAAGTTCCCTGTATGATGCCATCGAGACCACCTACGAAAACCGCAGAAAATTTGTAGATGCGATGGAAAAGAGTGAGTTGTCTGACGCTGTCAGCATTGTTATGGGGCTGATTGCTTCTTACGCAGAGACTGAATAACCATTTATTTCACTTTAATAGGGCCGTGTGAGTTGCCGAAAGGCAACTCACACGGCCCTTGTCATATACTTAAATTGTTACTTACAGTCCTGCCTTTAACGTCTCTGCAGTCTGTACCAGCTCCTCCTGCTCTGGCTTTCCTGGTACCCAGTTTACCATATCCGGACCGCCTTCATAACGCGGGATCACATGGACATGCAGATGAAATACGGTCTGACCTGCGCTGGTTCCGTTGTTCTGGACAACATTGAATCCGCTGGCGCCAAGCTGGCTCTTCATGGATTTTCCGAGCTTTGCAGCAAGCGGCAGGATTTTTGCCATAACTTCCTCATCTGCCTCGCAGATGTCTTTATAATGATTCTTCGGCAGAATCAGGGTGTGACCTTTGGATGCCGGACCTAAATCCAGGATTGCACGGAAGTCATCATCCTCATATACGGTAGCAGACGGAATTTCGCCGTTTGCGATCTTGCAGAAAATACAATTATCATCTCTCATGTTCATTTCCTCCATAATTATTAGTAGTAGTGCATGCCTCCCGCACCGGCCCGTGCGAGCACGACCGGCGCGCTCTGCCTGTTTTCGGCACTTTTTCAGTGCCCGTTCAAAAACACTTCGTGTTTTTTCACTGTCGGGCGTTCGCCCTATCGAAAACATGCCTCCCGCACCGGCCCGTGCGAGCACGACCGGCGCGCTCTGCCTGTTTTCGGCACTGCTCATTGCTATCACAAATTATACACTCCAAATATCGGCTCGGCAAGTACGTTTAGGTTTACGGTAAAAAAGCGCTGCCAGAATAATGCCGATGACCAGACCGCCTACATGCGCTGCGTTGTCAACTCCGGTGCTGGTAAAACCCAGGTACAGGGAAAAAGCAGCCATAACCACCAGCTGGCGGCTGTTTAGATCTTCCAGGCATCCTTTATTCACAGCCACCACATAGATCAGACCGCCCACGACTCCAAAGATCGCACCGGAAGCTCCGGCTCCTACTGCCCAGTCTCCCACCGGCAGTTCAAAAAGCATGGAAACCACATTTGCCCCAACTCCGCAGAGTAAATAAAACAGCAGATACTTCACTTTTCCAAGTGCCCGCTCCAAATTGTCCCCCAGTACAAATAAAACCAGCATATTATTCACAATATGGTTGATGCCGAAATGCATAAACATGGAAGTCAGCAGCCGGTAATACTCATGGTCTTCCAACACACAAGGACCATACATGGCACCGTGCTGCAGCATAAAATAGGCATCCTCACTGGAACCTGCGAGCTCCAGATACAAAAAATAAGTAATATTAAGTATAATCAGCATACCATTGACCCATGCACGCGGACGGTGGAGTGGTGTTATCTCATAAGGATTCTGATATTGGTTCATATAAATTCCATTCTCGCTTTCGCAGCCATTTTTCTGATCTTTTCCTTATCTTAACGTATCCACCCACAAAAATCCACATCTATTTTCCTACTCAAACCGATATCTTACCCCGGCAATGTTTACCTCCACGCCTTCCCAGATTTCCATAATCTCATTATTTTCCAACATGCGGCCGCCCACACTGGTCCCATTTGTGGAATTTAAATCCTGCACATAATACCGCTCATCCTTTCGGTCGATCCGCAAATGAAGACGGCTGACCGTCTCCCTGGGCAGAATATAATCCACCAGATTTTCCTGCTTTCCAATAATGAATGGATAATAGGCAATCACGATATCCTCTGTTCCCGCGTCCAATGCTGCAAGTTTTCGGATCGTTGTACGATTTTCGGATGAGTCGCCATTTAAAAGGACGGTATCATTCCCCTGGGCAGGCTTCTCTGATCCCGGTTCCCTTCCTGCTGTTTCTCTTCCCTGACGTTTCTCGGCATCATTTCCATATGCATCAAAATATCCTGGTGACTCCAAAGAGTCATTTTCCGCGAATATCGTCTCCCAGGGCATCTGGATCTCCCGCTCATACTCCCGCTGTTTTTCTTCCTGCCGTTTTCTTCTGTGCTGTTTCCACCTTCCCCAAAAGCTGCTCTCGCCGGGTTCGGAATCCGTCTGAATCTTGTTGGTGCGCACGGTACCCAGCTGCCACGCTGGCGGTTGCTTTTCGGCTTCCGGAAGTTTCCGGGCTGCTTCGCGAAACGGGTACTGCTCATAATGCTTCTCATCAAAAGCTTCCTTTCCAGACGCAGCCGTCCTGCCATTTTCTTCAGCACCTGCACTTCCATCAGATCCCATCCTGAATATCGTTTTTCCGTCTTTATCCCCGTTTTTTTCCACACTGCATTTCTGCTGCGCAAGCCGCAGGATATCCCCCATTCCATAATTTTCTTTTCTGGTTTCCTGGTAAAGTCCGTAGGCCAGCACCACCGATTCCTTGTCGCGATGGTCGACTTTTCCGAGAAGATACTCCAAAAGCTTACTGTAATCCTCTGGGAAATCACACTCTCTTCCGGGTACCAGACACAACCATACCTTTAAACTTTCCGGGTCCACATACAGATATTCCGGATCCAGCAGTACATTTTTCTCGCTGAGCAGATACTGCTCCATATGATCCAGGGCGCGGGCAATTCCAAATACCAATGCGCGGATCTGTGGTGCCTGAACAGACTGCCCTTCCAGCATACGGGTCAAAGGCTGCCTGGATGTAATTTCATAAAAGAAACGGATTTTTTCATCTTTCTGTCTTACCTGAAAATGCAGGATTCCCTCAATCTGATTCTGCTCCAGCATTTTCTGTTCAAATGGAATCATCTCCGGAAATTCCGACAATTCCGGATCTACGATCAGGTAATTTCGTTTCATTTCTCTCTGATAACTGGTCTTCATGTCATATCCTCCGCCAGACTCCACATCCTAAGCGATTTTTCCGGACGGAATACCGGCGCTGAAATTTCCAAGTTCCAATTGCTTCCATCCGCCCGCCTCTGAATACGTTCTTCCTGATCATGTTCGATCTGATGACGTTCCCGCTCCACGGTCTCATGCAGCCTGAAATTTCCTGCTGCCCTGGCGCTCCAGCTCATTGCCTGCCCCATCAGTACCATAAGTGTAGTCAGCACGACTACCATAACACCTGCCGCCTCTACCGTCATACTGGCCCGCAATCCTTTTTTCTTCTGCATTTCGCTCCTGTATCTCATCTACTCTCTCCTATCCCATTCCTGGCAGCCATCCTCCTTTGCGTCACGCAAGGCGCTTCCTGTTTCCAGAAAGCAATGTTCGTTGCTGGACACACATACATGTCCAGTAAACAATCTTCTGTTATGAACCCAAAAGGTCCATCTGCACGATCCGGTTTACCACGATCCAAATTCCAGGTAACACCGCAAAAGGCAAAAAAGGAAACTCTGTCTTTCCGATTTTCAATCTTCTTTCCTGGCAGCTGCTCCGGTTCCTGCATCGATTCACACAGTGAAACACATAATATCCCAATCCGAATAAGCCACTGCTCAATACTGCCCCGCACAAAAGAAGCAGATTGTCTGCCAGGCCCAGGAACAGACCGCTGATCAGAAAGAAACAGCCATCTCCTGCTCCGATCCCCCCACTCAGCCAGGAAAATACCAGCAATGCTGCACCGGGCAGAAGCCCTGCTAGATAAGGGAACCATGCTTTCCACAACCATAAAATTCCCAAGTCCGCGCCAGTTCCGTCCCCTTTCAGGCTCAGGGACCACACGACCAGTGCCTGAACCGCCAATGCTGCCGCCCCGGACAAACATAATCCCCCTATCCTGATCTGTTTTGTTTTCAAATCCTGCCAGGCCGCTGTCATCAGGAAAATCACAAAGATGCCCATACGGACTAAAACCAGAATCATTTCTATCGTTAGTTCCATAGTGATCGTTATTTTCCTCTTCATTTTCCTGCTATCACCATTTGCCCCATATCGTGACTGCGCATTCTCCAGATCACTCATCCTCCACCGCAATAAGAGCAAGCCCCCAGATGCTTTACCTCTTTTAATTTTACCGCCCGCACATAAGCCATGATCGCTTTGCAATCCTGCATTGCGTGGTAACGTCCCCCGCTTGGCATAATGTAAACGGTACTTCCCTTTCCAGCGTTTTGGGCACAGGAAGCGCATGGATAATACTTGCTGCCATCTGTGTTCCGTTTACCGGAGACACTTTCCCAGGCCACCGCCGTCAGCTTGTTTGACAGGTAATGGCAGCTCCGGTCCGGATGATAGCGCGTGCTGTTCTTCCCGACATATACGATCTGCTCATCCTCATCCCCGACATTCGCATCTGCCCCGTAACGCCCGTCCCTTCCGATCCAGCACCGTCTCCGGCTTCGTACCGTGCGATGAAGGGAGGAAAGTCCGAGTACCGGAAACGGAAAGGAAATATCATATTCCATAACCAGATCCAGCGTCTCCCCATCCTCACGGATAGAAGATCCCAGCATACTGACGTGGGATACCTGTGCCGTGTCACAATAATCCATGGTTTTTCCACGGGCATACATGGGAGCTGCTACGGCCGCTGCATTCTGGCAAAATGCCAGGGTTGCTTCCCCTGCCCCTGGAATGCTGCCTAAATTTCCCCGCTCAACACGGTCCAGAAGATAGGCATACTGACTCAGTTCTTCTCCTGCTGCTTCCAGACCTGCCTGCAGTTTCCGTTCTGTCATCATGATTCTGGCCGGAAGCATCAGACAGACTGAGGCAAAGATCAGAAGCGGCAGCACCAGGGCTGCTTCCAGTGTCAAGGAAGCATTCAACGACCTGAACCCGTTTTTTGCCGTGGATTTTTCCCTTTTTGCAAAGCGTACTCTCATCAGGGAGGTGAAAGGGAATGCCCTGCTGTCCGAATGTTTCCTGCCGCATTTCTGAGCTGAGAACCATTTGTCTTTTTGAAAGGGGCTTCGTACTTGGAGAGGTACATTTGTTTTATTTTTCTGATTCGCCCGTTGTTGTCCGCGGCTGATTGGATCGTTCATCCAGCAGAGCATTCCTTTTCACCTCCTTTTTAATAGCGTCGTTCTACTTTCACGGTCAGATTCATTCCCGTTTCCCGGTTTCCAGTCAGGTTTTCCACAAATGCCGGAGAAAAGAACAGGTATTTTCCACAGACATTTCCGGACATATGCACCTGATACACGCCGTTGCGCATGCGAAATCCGCTTTTCCCCTGCCCGAGATTCAGCTGGATCACATCCATGATCCGGTATTCCTGGCGGACTGTCGGTTCCACAAACAGCAGGATCTTCAGCCAGGAAAGATACGAAAGCCCGCGTTCCCCGCCTCCGGCCTTCAGTGTTCCATCCCGTCCCAAAGCAAGCAGGTTTTCCACATCCAGCGTCCAGTCCTCCGCTGTTTTCAACAAAACCACGTTTTTTCCGGCAAGAAGTCCTTTTACATCCATGAGTGCTTCCCCTAAAGCCCAGACCGACATGACAAAAAAAGTTGTCACCAAAATCAGCGGTGTGATCGAACCGGCTCCCGTGATCACGGCTGCCAGCGCCCTGGCCTGTTCCCGCTTACCGCTGTCGGAAAGAATATGGATCAAATTCAGACCGGATCGGACTGCTAAAAGCCGGTGCACTGCATCACTCAAGTTTTCCCGGTCACTTGCATTTCCAAACAGGAGGTATTCCATCTCGTAATCCAAAACATGTGCCTGTGTTTCCAGCTTTGTGCCGTCCCCTGCTATATCTCCCTGCGTTGTGTTCACAGACTCTGCACCTGGGCTTGTTTCGCCTGAATTTTCATTGGTCTTTTTCAGATTCTTTTGTCCCTCTCTTTTTTCCGGAACATGCTTCTGCTCCACCCCAGAACAAAACTGGGAGAAAAACATTCCGCAGTATTCATTCACCAGAACATGATCCACCATGCTACCGCTCCCGGCGCCTTCCTCATAGCTTTCTGTATGGGAAGGAAGTTCCGCCGTACTGGCAAGCTTTTCCGATACCAGGTGTCCTTCCGGCACCAGAAGCCCCAGCATTCCTTCCTGGTAAAGCTGTTCCACCTGTTTTAACCAGCCTTCCTTTTGCTTATCCTGAATGCCATGCGCAAAGGATAATACCGGAATTACAATCCCTTCCAGGCCATTGCGCACAGGTCTCCACAAGCTCTCATAATCCGGCTCACCGCCATCTCCATCTTCATCCTCCTCATCCTCCCATTCTTCAATCTCCCGTTCTACTTCATAGGAAAGTTCGATCAATGCTTCCAGACGCTGAATCTGCCCGGCACTGTCTGACTCCAGATTCCGGATTTCCTGCCTGCGCTTCCCATCTTCCGCTATGTATGCCTCGTATTCCTGGATTTCCTCATCCAGAGCCGCTGCTGTCCCGGCACTCAACCGGTCCGCACGCGCATTTTGCTCTTGCCGGTCCGCTGCCAGGACAGCAGACAGCTTATCCGCTTCTTTTTCATACTGCCGTACCAGCCCCGGAATCTTTTTTAATTCCCCGATCATCCGCTCCGCCGCTCTGCGAAATCCCGCTCCATCATAAGAAGAGAGACTGCTTAATCCCTGCTCACGGAATGTCCGCTGTCGGTCCAGATTTCCACTGATATCTTCCAGTACCCGCTCCAGCTTCCACACATCCCGGGTTCTGAGGCGGTAGGTCTGTGCCATCTCAGTCACAGCCTCCGCCTCCCGCTCATAGTCCCAGAGTTCCGGCACGCCATCACCCTCAAAATCCAGCTTCCATATCCCATATTTCATATAGTCCAGGATTTCTTTCTCCAGGTATGCTCCATGTCCGTCCGTTGCCCGCACAACCTCTTCTGCAGTGGCCTGCTCCAGCGCCATGGGATACCAGTTTTTTGTTTCCAGATAAGGCAGCAGAAATCCTGCAAAATCCTGTTCGATCTCTTCCGGGGTTTCATATTCCGCAAACAACAGGCGATACCGGTCCCACAGTTCCCGGTGATACTGACTGAACACGGAATCCATGGAAGAGGAGACCGCCATCTGCAGATACCACCTCGCCCCGGCCGTACGCGCGGATTCCATCAATACACATAAAAATGCAAAGAGGATCATCAGGATCATGCTGATAAACACGGTAATCTGTCCACGCAATCCCTGTTTTTTCCCATACTGCCTCATCCCACATCCCATCCTAACAATTCCTAATAAACTTCTTTTGACTGACTTTCAATCTCCTTGAAAATGTTCTCCAACAGCTTGGTGATCTGGGTCTTGAAAATGATCACCAAACCGATCAGCACCACGAGCAAGAGTACAATTTCTATCGTACCCACACCTTCTTCCTGTTTCCAGAACGCGTTCCACTCCTGCACCAGCTTATTTTCCTTCCAGTTTTTCTTTCTGTTCATACTCTTCCCCATTTCCTTTCTTGATTTTTGTTGAGCCACAACATTCCCTGCTCAGAATGCTCCGCATTATCAGAATGAAAATCCATCATCCCATACTCATCATGGCAGGCACCAGGATAAAGATCATTACTACAAACAACAGAAGCAAAAGCGGCGCCAGAAGCCTGGTTGTGGCCTCTTCTCCCAGCCTTTTTGCCAGATTTTTCCGAAGTTCAAACGCATCCTCCACCTCTCTGTACAAAAGTTCCCTCAGATTTTTTGTTCCGGTCTTCCGGTTCTGTTCCAGAATGCTGCTCAGTTTCAGATAAGGCTGCAGGCGGCATCGCCTTCCGAAATCCCGGTACGCGGCTCCCTCCGCTGTTCCATTCTCCATCTGGTAATATGTCTGGCGCATCTCTTCATAGGCAGGCCGTACCTTTTTTTCCGGCGCGCTTTCGTAATCGTGAATCATACGCCCCCAGGCATTGCGCACCGTCATGCCTGCACCTACCAGCACCTGCAGTTTTGACACCACCTCCGGATAATCCAGTAAAAGCTGCTGCTCCCGTTTCTTCTCCAACTGCTGCTGTTTCGACTTTTCCTGCAGCAACAACAGCATTGCCATCAGCACACCCAATAATGGGATCACGGCATAGCTTGTCTTTTCTGCACTCCGGTACGATAACGCTTTTCCCTGATATTCCATTGGAAGCTGCAGCGACGAGTACTGCTTTTGCTGCTCATCCAGGCGGCTCACCTCTTCTGAAAAATGCTTTTTCAGCAATTCCTCTTCCGTTCGTTTTTTCGGCACCAGCGTTACCGGTAACTCAAAATCCGCACGGTACTCTCCCGCCAAAAGCTCTGCCTGAAGCACCACCTCCTGTTTCTTTTCAATCCCAGCTTCAATCGTTCCGGCTGAAGACAAAAGCTCCGGCTCTGAAGAATGCCAGCGCACCCGCACACCATACTCATCCAGATAAGAGGGAAGCTTCAGATTTTCCGACACTTCCTGAAGGCTCTCATTCTTTCCGCGGATCCGTTCTTCCATACGGTCCATGATCTCAAAAAACACCGCATCCGCTTCCTGCTTTGTATAGACCCTTGGACTGACTTTTACCGTCACAGTCTGCTCTCTGCTTCCAAGACCGTTTACCACCAGCTGTTCTTCTTTTGGAGAGCCACCATAGCTTTCCCTTTCCAGCTGCCCCTGTGACAAGCCATTTTCCTGATCCGGTGCCAGATACGTCAGATATCCCCAGAGGAGCAGGCTGACTGCAACGCAGACTGCCGAGCGCAGAAAGCTGCTTTTTGCAATCCTGCTTCGCCACATTCTGATCTGTTCTATCCACCTTCGATTGTTTTTGCCCGCTTCTGTTTTGCTTTGTCCAGTTCTTTGCGGCTCTGTTTTGCCATAACGTATTCCGTTTTGCAGCGGTCTTCTCTGGACACTCCTGCCCTGCATTGATTTATATTTGTTTCTTTCGTTTTGTCCTCCACCGCCTGCTCTCATACTACACCTCAATATCGAGAATCCGCTCTGACAGCCAGAATGCAGTCAGGTATAATCCCATACACAGCGTCATAAGGCATCGTCCCATTCCGGTCCGGTACATCTGATCAAAAAATCCCGGCGAAGTTCCTTCCACATAGAATACAATGAAAAAAGGAATCAGGTTCATGATCTTCTGTTCAAACTGCCTCGATGCGGTCAGCGTCAGGATCTCTTCTTTTACCTGCATCTTATCTCGGATCACCTCAGCTGTGTGGCGCATAATACTTCCCAGGTCACCTCCTGTCCGTTTGCCGATCCCCAGTACCTCTGCCAGATTCTGTACATCCTCCAGACCGCTCCTGGCGGCAAATTCCAAAAGCACCTGTTCCACATTCCGGTTAGTCCGGATCTGCTGCACCATCCCGGAAAATTCCTCGACGATCAGTCCGTTTTCCCCATACAAAAGCAGCAGTTCCTCCAGACTCACAGCCATGGCATTTTCCATGGCGTAACCGGCGCTGAGCGATGCGGCAAGGATCACCATTGCTTCCTTAAACTGCTGTGCTAAAAGCAGCTTCCGTTTCTTTAAACGCTGCTTTCGCTCCCTCCAGAAAAGAAGGAACATGCTGATTGGCAGCATCACCAGAAATATCTGTATACTGCGGTAAAACACATAAGCAAATAAGCCGCTCACTGCTGCGCTTTTTCCAAGCACCCATGTAAATTCTTTTGCAGACAGGTGATACTGGTTATAATCCGGTCCCTGCTGCTTCCCAGCCTGCTGCCTGCAGTTTTTCCCGGTTTTTAAGGGTACCAACCCGGACCAGCGTGCCCGAAACCCTTCCTTTTTCCGCCCGCCCCAAACCTCTGGTTTTGCTGCACTTCTCTGGCTCTCCCCGCTCCTTTTCTTCATCTGTATCCCTTCTTTCCTCAAAACGGTAAAGCGGATTGAGCTGGATCTCCCCGTCCGAAAAACCAGTCACTTCCGTAATCTCCAGCACTCTCCGGCTCCGGTCCCGCAGTCTTCCTAGGTGAACCAGAATATCAATCGCAGAGGCAATCTGCCCTCTTACCGCAGGCAAAGGCAGATCCGCAGCCATCAGCGTCATGGTTTCGAGACGGGATAACATATCCCGCGCACTGTTTCCGTGTCCTGTGGAAAGTCCGAAATGTCCGGTATTGAGTGCCTGCAGCATATCCAGACATTCTTTTCCACGGACCTCCCCGACGATCAGGTAATTGGGACGCATACGCAAGGATGCCCGGATCAGATCACTGATCCCGATCGCGCCTTCCCCCTCTGCATTTGGTCCCCGGGTTTCCAGGCGCACCAGATTCGGCACCTGAGTGATCTGCAGCTCTGCAGAATCCTCAATCGTAATAACCCGCTCCGTCTCAGGGATATAAGAGGACAATGCATTGAGAAATGTAGTTTTTCCAGATCCGGTTCCGCCGCTGATAAAAATGTTATATCCGGACCGCACCAGCATACCCAGAAATTCCGCCGCCTCTTCCGTTAAAGAGCCATAGCGGATCAGACGCTCAATGGTAATCGGTTCCGGGAACTTCCGGATCGTCACCACCGGTCCCTCCAGGGCAATGGGAGGCAGCACAATATGAACGCGGGAACCATCTTCCACCAGTCTGGCATCCGCGATCGGTCTGCTCACGTTCACCACCCGGTTGATCTTGCTAACGATCTGCTGGATCATATCCTCCAGCTGTTCCACACTTTCAAAACTATGCTCCCAGCGCTCCAGCCTTCCACCCCGCTCAACAAAAATGTGGTCTTTCCCATTTACCATAATTTCTGTCACCTGCGGGTCATCCACCAGCTCCTGTAAAATGTCCAGCCGCCGGAAACTGTCAAATAACCTGTTTTGCAGTTCAATCCGCTGCCTAAGCGGCAGATAGCAGTGTTCTGCCTGATCTGCAATTGCCTGATCGATGCAGTCGTACAATTCCTCATCACCAATCTGATCCAGACCCGCCAGTCCCTCACGAACCTCGCTGCGAAGAAGATCCAGAAGATTTTTCTCCGGTTCTCCCTCCCTGTTCCGTACTGACGCATCGCTCTCTGATAGATGCTTTCCTTTCGCAGATTTCACGCCCACATTTGTCACCTCCTCGCAAAATCATACCGGCTTTCACCGTTTTTCTCAGTTTCCACCTCCTGCCTCAGCTTTCACCATTTCTCTCAGCTTCCACCTTCTTATCTCAGTTCCCGCACAAAATCTCCCAGTTCTCCCCACAAAAGCTGCTCCAGGTAATTTTCCCGCACAAGAGCTTGGCCTGGTCTCGGGAGTTTTAAAAACCTCAGTTTTTCCCAGATCACGCTGCGTCCGGACCTCTTCAAATACTCCTTCCACGCTTCCAGCTTTGCAGTTGACACGACATCTTCCATTACCGGAACATAAATCAGATCGCAGACCGACAGCACTTCCTCCGCCCCGCCGCAAAACATCCCCACATCCAGAACCAGAGTCTCATAAACACCATCCGAAGCAATCCGCCGGACCAAACCGGCAAATACCGCCTGACTGATCCCATTTTTATCTTCTGCATTGGTAAGCGGCGGAATGTAGTCCAGTCCACCCCAGTTGTACGTCACACCGCCTAAACGCACCGGATTATATTCCCGTTGGGTGTAATAATACAGTAGGTCCGAAAGTCCACTGGTATATACCGTTGCCGTCAGGGCAGACAGTGCAGAAAATTCTTCCAGTGTGAGATAAAGAACCTTTTCGTCCCGCGCCAGCACCTGTCCAAGGGTCAGTGCAAAGCTTGTTTTCCCGCAGCGACCAATTGGGGAGTAAACACCGATGATCTGGCTTCTTCTGCCGGTTATCGTCATAAGCGGTACCATTTCCTGCGGCTGGTACCAGGACATCACTTCCCGCAAAAGACTGTCTGAAGCCTGGTATTTATACACCACGGCTTCCCCTTCCTTTGCCAGCCCTGTCTCACTGAGGCGCACCGTCTGCAGCGCCCGGATCCCGGTCAGCTGTTCCTCTGTGACAGAGTCTCCCACCAGAAGGATCGCAATCTCCTCCCGTTCCGAAAATTCCCGCATCTTCTCCAGGCTGGTAAAGGCTACCACCCGAAACGGCACCTGTTCCCTCTGATTTGCAAATTCCGCAAACCGGTCCGCGTACCTGGAATCCACGTCATAAACTGCCATAATCTTTTTTATCGTTCTCATCCCCCTTATCCTGTAACCTGTTACCCGGATCCCTGCCACCTATCCACACAAATGTATCGTTTCCACAGCAGCCTTGTTCTCTGCACGCGCATATATTCTGACAAAACGCTTCTTTCACAGGCTTCCATTTCCCATGAAGTGCGTAGCAATCTCATACCCCCACACACCTGCCGCCAGACAAACTGCAAAGGGAATATGGTGCGGTAAGTCAATCTGCTCTAACGCATCGTAAGGCCGGATTTCGCCGCTCACCCATGTGCTTACTGCATAATTGCGCAGATAATAAAACCGTTCTGCCGCCAGACCATAGCGTTTCAGTTTCCATAAACTCCAGACCGCGCCGATGAAAAATCCCAGCGCCACTGCATAAAAGCCATTCCTTATCCCCAGGTATCCGCCGATCACTGCCATCAGCTTCCCATCCCCCGCTCCCATAAAGCGGAACCGGAACAATGCCATGCCAAATACCAGAAACCATACAGCACCGGAAAAGAAGCCGGTTCCCTGCTGCAATACCCCTGCAAACGCAAGTAGCAAAAGCCAGATATTTTTCACCTTTCCATATTTCCAGTCTGTCCATGCACACAGTGTTACGCCTGCATAGAAAACCAGATTGCCTGTCCCATATGCAATAAAAGACCACCCCCTTCTCTGGAATCCCAAACCTTACACATCATGAATATTCTGCCGAAACGGCCGATGTCTGAAAACAATCTGCTTTCAGAACTCTATGAATCCCGGTAACTGCTTTGTACCTGCATGTTTCGTATCCGTACAGTTACCAATGAATGCTGCATCAGAACGATGCAGCGATCGTGCCCTTATCATACCCGATCGTACGACAAACCGTCAACAAAGACCCCCTGCATAATTCGACAAAATTTGCAAAAATTTGCACAACCAAACAACAAATAGACAGTTCCCGTTCCAGATGTTATACTGTCTGTAACTGTTGCTACAGATCAACCCAAAGGAGTGTTATCATGAACGAATTATACGAAGCAATCGAAGCAAAGATCAAAGAATCCGGCTACCCAAGAGAAATTTCCGGCGAAGCTGTTTACAACGATATCTGCGACCAAATTGAGGGCAAAGAAAATGGAGATTATATACTGCTCTCCAAATTTGAGGAAGATGTCGTATTTGAATACCATATTACCATCTCGGATGAGGAGTTTAATCTGGGTGTTCTCACCATGCGCACCCCGGAAGGTGTATTCGAGACAGATTTCGACAAATAAATCTTCCTCTGTTCGCTGCACTTCCACACGATCACACCGCCGCCGGTCCCAAAGGTCTGGCGGCTTTTTTGTTTTCATAACAATTCCGTACTTTCACAGTCACAGGCCGTTTTTCCAGGCCAAACGCCTCGCATCATGTAACATTTTGACGAAAAATATCCTTTTTCTCCCATCTGCTTTGGTTGACATGAACAATCAAGCGTGATAGAATGAACTTAGTTCAATTTTTTAAACCAAAGGAGGTTTTTATGGCGGACTCCAAAGAACTACAGGAACTGTTTCACAGCTGTATGCCGCTGTTTATCGCCCTCGGAGATGAGGTCCGCTTAAACATCATCGAAGCATTGTGCATTGCCTCCCAGAACGGTCATGCGGAAGGGCTGAACGTAAACGAGATCACCCGGCAGACAAATCTGTCCAGACCGGCTATCTCCCATCATTTGAAGATCATGAAAAGCTGCGGGCTGGTGGAGGTCACCCAGTCCGGTACTTCCAATTACTACCGTCTCACCTTTATGGACTGCACAAGGCAGCTTATGAAACTGGGTTATCTGGTTGAAGAGATCTTCAGCCAGGAATAAGTGTTATTTTTTACGCATATTTTTTCCATACATTCCAGATACTACACTCCAAAAGGAGTGCATGAACCCATGAAAAAGAATGGAATGTCCTTCACGCGCAGGGAGTTTCAACAGGCTGCGGCGCGTGAAAATGTAAGACTGAAAGCCGAGATCCACCAGACACAGCACAAAATGGAATCCTTATTAAACCAGTTCGACCAGGTGACGGACCCACCGCTGATCGACTGCTGTATCTACGAGCTGAACGCGGTCTGGCTCCGCTATCAGTTTCTGCTCCGGCGCTTCAAGCTGCTGGAGAATTTAGAGTTTTAGTAACTGTGAAGGTACTGGACAGTTACGATTTTCACACGAAAAATTACAACAGGAGGACTTGTTATCTATGGCATCATGGTATGAAAAAGCAGTGTTTTATCATATTTATCCGCTTGGTATGCTGGGGGCACCCTTTGCCAACACCGAAGACGCCGTAGCCGACCGCTTCCCCGAACTGGAGCAATGGGTTGCCCATATGGAAGCGTTAGGCTGCACCGCACTTTACATCGGACCACTCTTTGAGTCCTCCTCCCATGGATACGACACCCGTGACTACCGTCTCGTAGACCGCCGTCTTGGCACCAATGAAGGCTTCCGTCATTTCACAGAGCTCTGCCACAAAGCAGGCATTAAGGTTGTGGTGGACGGAGTGTTCAACCATACCGGCCGGGAATTTTTCGCCTTTCAGGATATTCAGAAGAACCGGGAACAGTCCCGCTACTGCGGCTGGTATAAGGGTGTCAACTTTGGCTGGAACAGCCCTTACAACGACGGCTTCGGTTACGAGGCATGGCAGGGACATTTTGAGCTTCCCTGCTTAAACCTGCAGAACCCGGAGGTAAAACAGTATCTGTTCGATGTCATCCGCTTCTGGATCTCTGAATTCGGCATCGACGGCATCCGCTTAGACTGCGCCAATGTCATGGATTTCGGATTCATGCAGGAAATGCGTTCCCAGACCGCTTCCATGAAGCCGGACTTCTGGCTTATGGGCGAGGTCATTCACGGCGAATACGGACGCTGGGTCAATGACGGCATGCTCCATTCCGTCACCAACTACGAATTACATAAGAGCCTGTATTCCGGACTCAACGACCACAACTTCTTCGAGATCGCCCACAATGTGCGGAGGCTGGAGACCATCGGCACAAAGCTCTACACCTTCCTGGACAATCACGACGAAAACCGCATTGCCAGCAAATTAAATAAAAAGGCACATCTTCCGTTAGCATGGACACTGCTCTTTACCCTTCCGGGCATTCCTTCTATTTATTATGGCGGGGAATGGGAACTCACCGGCACCCGCACCCGGGAAAGCGATGCTGCGCTCAGGCCCTGCATCACACTGGAGGAAGGCGAGGCAAAGCACTGTGACCTCACAGACCTGATCACAAAGCTGGCCCGTATCCACACGGAAAACCCGGAATTCCATGGCGGACGCTACCAGGAGCTTCTGCTGACCAACCGGCAGTATGCATTTGCAAGACACGCACAGGGAAGCATCTGCATTACCGCATCCAACAGTGACGACCAGGAAAGCCACCTTTCCGTTCCGGTCCCGCTGCATGCCTCCAAGGCCGAAAATCTGATGGACAGTTCCATCATTCCAGTTGAGAACGGGAAATTAAACCTTACATTACCGGGCAACAGCAGTGTTGTCCTAAAGATCAGGGAGGACTAACCTTATGGCAGTCAGAGATAAGAAAAAGCAGACGGAAACCGGCTTTATCACCGCCGGTGACCGTTATCTCTTCGGAGAAGGCACCCACTATGAGATCTATAACAAGCTCGGTGCACACCCGAAAACCTATGAGGGGAAAGACGGCTATTATTTTGCGGTCTGGGCTCCTCATGCCGCATCCGTCAGTGTTGTGGGCGACTTCAACAACTGGGATCCGGATGCCTGCCCGATGCAGGTACTGGAAACCTCCGGTATTTACGAACGTTTCATTCCAGGCATCAAGCCGGGAGAGCTTTATAAATTTGCCATCACGACCCAGACCGGCAAAGTCATCTTCAAGGCCGATCCTTTTGCCCAGTACGCAGAATACCGGCCTGGTACAGCTTCCATCACCGCCTTTCACGACTCCTTCCGCTGGAGCGATGCTTCCTGGATACAGAAACGGGAAAGCACCAATCCGCGTGAAGCGGCCATGAGCATTTATGAGGTGCATCTGGGGTCCTGGAAAAAGAAAAACCGCCCGGAAAAAGATGGTTACTATACCTATAAAGAGGCAGCCGCAGAGCTCGCCGCTTACGTCAAAGACATGGGCTACACCCACGTGGAGCTCATGGGTATTGCCGAACATCCTTACGACGGCTCCTGGGGTTATCAGGTAACCGGCTATTATGCCCCGACCTCCCGTTACGGCACGCCGGAGGAGTTTAAATATTTTGTCAACTACATGCACAAAAAAGGCATCGGCGTCATTCTGGACTGGGTGCCGGCACACTTCCCGCGGGATGCACACGGTCTTGCAGACTTCGACGGACAGCCCCTCTTTGAGTACCCGGACCCACGAAAAGGCGAGCATCCGGACTGGGGCACCAAAGTTTTCAACTATGAAAAGCACGAGGTTTCCAACTTCCTGATCGCCAACGCGCTCTACTGGATCGAGCAGTTCCATGTAGACGGTCTGCGTGTCGATGCGGTTGCCTCCATGCTCTATCTGGACTATGGCCGCAAAGACGGCGAGTGGGTTGCCAACCAGTACGGCGGCAACCAGAACCTGGAAGCCATCGAATTTTTCCGCCATTTAAACAGCATTGTCATGCAGCGCGGTCACGGTGCCATGGTCATTGCTGAGGAATCCACTGCATGGCCTCTTGTCACTCATGATCCGAAGGAAGGCGGACTGGGCTTTACCTTCAAGTGGAATATGGGCTGGATGCATGATTTCCTTGAATACATGAAGCTGGACCCGTACTTCCGCAAATTCAACCACCACAAGATGACCTTCGGTCTTACCTACTTTAACAGCGAAAACTTTATCCTGGTACTCTCCCACGATGAAGTCGTTCACTTAAAATGCTCCATGATCAACAAGATGCCGGGTCTCTTCGGAGATAAATTTGCAAACCTGAAAGCCGGTTACACCTTTATGCTGGGGCATCCGGGCAAAAAGCTTCTCTTCATGGGACAGGATTTCGGTCAGCTCCACGAGTGGGACGAAAAGGTCAGCCTGGACTGGCACCTGACCGAGGAAGATCTGCACAGCAACCTGCAGCATTATGTGCGGGACCTGTTACATATTTATCAGAACTATCCGGCACTTTATGAAGCCGACGATGACTGGGACGGCTTCTACTGGATCAATGCCAACGACGGTGACCGCAGCATCTACAGCTTTGTGCGCTATGCGAGAAACCACAAAAAGAGCCTGCTGTTCGTATGCAACTTTACTCCGGTGGCCCGTCCGGATTACCGGGTCGGCGTTCCGAAGCGCGGCAATTATACGCTGATCCTGGATAATGATCACGGTGCCTACAAAACAGGCGAAAAAGCTCCTGTTTTCAAGGCCGTAAAATCCGAATGCGATGGACAGCCATACTCCGTATCCCTGCCGCTTCCGGCATACGGAACTGCGATTCTCCGCTTCTCCTGAGACGCTGCTTTGGCAAACGGCTTCTTTCAGCACCAGACAGCTCCTGTGCAAAAGAAATAATACGTCTAATATTTCGTTAAATAATTATCAAAAAGTTGGTGACATTCTTCCAGCTTTGTAGTAAAATAGGAACCGACGTAATTGTGAAAATGCAGTAACCGTTACGTACAGCCTACCTGGTGATCCGGTTATCAACCTGTCGGCAAGCATCAGCATCATAAATAAGGAAGGAGAGTTTCGTATGGCAAGAGAGTTAATATCCAAAAACGCGACCAAAAGTGTCTATCGCGATGGCGATAAAGCGGTAAAAGTGTTCTGCAAGGGCTTCCCAAAAGCAGAGGTTTTAAACGAAGCTTTGATCAACGCACGTGTTGAAGCCATTGGCGGCATCAACATCCCGTCCATCCAGGCAGTTTCTGTCGAGGAAGACGGCTGCTGGTCCATTACCAGGGACTACATCGAAGGTAAGACACTCAAAGAGCTTATGGCGGAGAACCCGGATAAGCGCGACGAATATCTGAATCAGATGGTTGAACTGCAGCTGATGATTCATTCCAAGACCTGTCCATTACTGAACAAGTTAAAAGACAAAATGGCGCGGCAGATCTCTGAGATGGAAGAATTAGATCCCGTCAACCGTTACGATCTTCTTACCCGCCTTGACAGCACTCCAAAGCACGCCAAACTGTGCCACGGAGACTTCCAGCCGGACAACATCATCGTAAAAGAAGACGGCACCATGTATGTGGTTGACTGGGTTCACGCAGCCCAGGGCAATGCCAGCGCAGATGTAGCCAGAACCTATCTTCTGTTCTGCCTGACCGATCAGGCAGCAGCGGAAAAGTACATGGATCTCTTCTGTGAAAAGACCAGTACCGCCAAACGCTATGTACAGCAGTGGCTGCCTCTGGTAGCTGCGGCACAGCTCACGAAGAAACGTCCGGAAGAAAAGGAACTGCTTCAAAGCTGGCTGAATGTATGTGATTACCAGTAGGTTAAAAAGAAGAGGGTCTTGCCGATTGCGGTAAGACCCTTTTTGATATATACTTAAAGAAACACCGCTGCCAGGTCACAAGACTCCGGCAGCAAAACCGGATGCAGGCATCTGCATCCCACATCAAAGGAGGACTCCATGCAGACCATTTTAGTATGTGACGACGACAAAGAGATCGTCGATGCGATAGATATTTACTTAACCGGAGAAGGCTTCCGCATCTTAAAAGCCTACGACGGCTACGATGCCTTAAAAATTTTAGAGACCGAACACGCCGATCTGATGATCATCGACGTCATGATGCCAGGACTGGACGGCATCCGTACCACGTTAAAGGTGCGGGAGACCAGCAGCATTCCCATCATCATCCTCTCCGCGAAATCCGAGGATTCCGACAAGATCCTCGGCTTAAACATCGGTGCGGACGACTATCTTTCCAAACCGTTCAACCCGTTAGAACTGGTGGCCCGGGTCAAATCGCAGCTGCGCCGCTACACCCAGCTTGGCAACATGAACCAGGGCAGCAACGAAAACATTTACAAATGCGGCGGACTCACCATCAACGATGACACCAAGGAAGTATTTGTCGATGATGAGCCCATCAAACTGACTCCGATCGAGTACAACATTCTTCTGCTGCTGACCAAAAACGCCGGAAAAGTCTTCTCCATCGACGAGATCTACAAGCAGATCTGGAACGAAGAAGCCATCGGCGCAGACAACACCGTCGCCGTACATATCCGCCATATCCGCGAAAAAATCGAGATCAACCCGCGGGAACCGCGCTACTTAAAGGTAGTCTGGGGTGTCGGTTACAAGATTGAGAAACAGTAGGAGCTGCCCATGAGACTAAAAGATTATTCCATGCGGATCAAGAAAAACATTGCAGTATTCCTGCACATCTTGTTTTTGTTTATGGCGGTGCTTTCCATCAGTGTCATGTACTTAAACACCAGCATCGGCTCTGGTCTCTCCTGGATCCTGGACCGCCGCTACGATGACTCTGCCGCCTTCCGGGATCAGTTCCAGGAAGATCTGGACCACGTTTTCAAATACGTTGCCTACCGGGACGTATTCGAGACTGACGGCAGCCTGGATCTTTCCAAAGAAATGTTTGCTGTCAGCCGCGACAACGGTCCGGAGATCACCTATACCCTGGAAGAAGTCCTGCGCTATGCCAAAAGCCAGGGATTTTATTTAAACGATCAGTTTGAAGTCGTCAACGACCTTTTCATCTATGACGATGCTTCCACGGCAAGGGATCAGGTCGTATACTGGCGTGCCTACGATCCCAATGCCACATTAAAAGAGCCGGGCGACGCCTTTTCCTCTCTCCTGGATCTTTCCAAAGAAGTGTTAAACTGTCTGAGCGAATACTACATTGTAAACTACCGGCTGCTCTCCAATCCATCCAATTTCAAATTTCGGATCACCTATCTGGACGATGACATCGTAGTTTCTGAGTATTCCAATGTCGGCGACCTAACCGATGCCCAGCTAAAATCCATGGGACGCTACTGCTCGGTAGACAGCAGTTCCATTCTCATCGACAACAATCTGGATGAACTTCCGAAAAATGTCATGTCCCAGCTGGAACAGCTGAATGTAAACGATGCAGACCGCTACCATATGACGGTTGCCGTCGATACCCACTACGATGCCGACGACAGCTACGCCAAACAGGCCGCCGATTACCGGCACCTGCGCGGACGTTTCGTAGAAGCCATGTTTGGTCTGGCGCTTGGTATCATCGGCTGCCTGATCACCTTATATTACCTGATCCTGGTATCCGGATACCGCACGGAAGAGCGCACCAATCCATATCTGCACGGTTTCGATATGATCACCACCGAAAGCGGCATTCTTCTGACCGCTGTCAGTACCATGTTCATGCTGTTCCTCGCAGAAAAAATTGGCTATCCATTAATCCACCTGATAACACAGAGCGATGCCTGGAGTTTTTCTGAGCGGATGCTGCGTGCCATGATCGTTTACGGCTGCTGCATGGTCGGTGCATTCAGTATGCTGCGGCGTTATAAGAGCCGCCAGCTCTGGAGCAACAGTATGCTCCATCACGTGCAGGAAAATCTGAATCTGTACTTTGCGGACCGGACTTATTCCCGAAGACTGTTCTGCCTGTTTCTTGCATTTATTGCCGCACAGACGCTGGGAATCAGCATTATTTTTATCTGCGTATGCTTCCGTTCCCATACCGCTGCACAGCTTATTGGCATTCTCGGCTTCCTGTTCGTGGTCATTCTGGATTATCAGACCTTCCACCGTCTGTTTTTGCAGTCCCGTCAGGAAGACCAGATCGCAGATGCGATTGAAAAAATTGCAGGCGGCGATACCAGCTACCAGATGAATCTGGCCGGACTCGATGGCAAGGAATTAAAAGTCGGCAACATGATCAACAGCATCGGAACCGGACTGGAGCGTGCCCTTCAGGAGCAGGTGAAAAGTGAGCGTTTAAAAGCCGACCTGATCACCAACGTCTCCCACGACATTAAGACACCGCTTACTTCTATTATTAACTATGTAGACCTGTTAAAACGGGAACAGATTCCAGGCGAACGGGCTCAGGAATACTTAAAAGTCCTGGACCAGAAGTCCCAACGGCTGAAGAACCTGACCGAAGACCTGGTCGAGGCCTCCAAAGCAAGCTCCGGCAACGTCAAGCTGGAGATGACAACCCTCGATCTGGTCGAGATGATCTGGCAGACCAACGGAGAATTTGAAGAGAAATTTGCCACCCGTAATCTGGAACTGGTTTCCACGCTTCCGGAAAGCAGCATCCTCATTGAGGCAGACGGCCGCCATCTGTGGCGTGTCCTCGAAAATGTTTACAACAACGCATTCAAATACGCGATGGAACACACCCGCGTCTACACCGATCTGGAACAGAACGACGACAAGGTTTACTTCACGATCAAAAACATCTCTGCAAACCCGTTAAACGTGCAGGGGGAAGAACTCACCGAGCGTTTCGTCCGCGGCGATGTTTCCCGCACTACCGAGGGAAGCGGTCTTGGTCTTTCCATCGCCCAGAGCCTGACAAAGCTTCAGGGCGGAACCTTTGAGATCCTGATCGACGGGGATCTGTTTAAGGTGCGCGTGGGATTTGGAATTAAAGAAAGGGGCTGTGAAAAAACATAGCCTATAAAAAAGAAGGACCAAGGGTTCATAATGAAT
>NZ_QULW01000012.1 GCF_003481825.1 Clostridium sp. OM02-18AC
AAACTGGTAAGTCTATCTTACATCAATTTGAAGGTTTACACAAACTTTGGGATACTCCCGGTGATATGTTTTGCTTTTACCGTGTGTCCACTGTTTTGCTGGCGTATACGCCAAGGTGATGCTCATTGACTTCCACTTTTGCAGGAACAAAACGGTATCTGCTGGGTATGCTTCATCTTTGCAGAGGAACGTCCAAATCGATTTTTATTAGCTAGGACAATCTGTTCCATCATGGCCTGCATCTTATCATCCAGTGACTTCAGCTTGTCATTGAGCTGTTCTAACTGTTCCTGCTGATGCAAAAACATCTGAACCAGCATAGACTTGTCAACTATATTCAATTGTTCTTCCGTGTATTTCATCGCCATGGCAGGAACTCCTTTTCTGATGAGTCCATTGTATCAGATTTACGTTATTTCTGCCACTTGGATGCTGTTTTCCTTCCGTCATGAAAATTTCAGAATACCTGCAGTGCCTTGAATATGCTCTATATTCCAAGTATAATGTTAATATAAAAATAATTATGAGAGGGAAATTTGATGTTACTTGGGTTTCTCGCAACGATTCAGAATGAGTAAAAAAGGAACGGGAGAAGAATGTCAAATGGGAATTATATACAAAAGACCAATAAAATTCACATATTATAAAGTTTGTTTAATGTCTACAGAGAGTGACAAAGAAAAAGCAAAAGATTATGATCTTACGAATTGGCTTGCTTCAGTATCAGAAGAAGATCAGATGTATAAGAATATTGAATTGACGGATACAAAAGTGAATTTTCAAGAATTATATCATGATCCAAAAGAGGAACTATATGTATTCCGGGTTTACAAATTACGGGATTATAATGTTCCGTCTAAAATTAGAGAAGGACAATCGGCAGAACCTATTGATCTTGAGGATGATGAGTCTCTTGGCGAAGATATGACCGTTTTGTATGATTGGAAGAATTCTATCTGTATGATACAGCAGAACCGAATGTCAGTAGGTGTTTCCAGACTGGCTGAGTGGATTAACAAGGAGAATGGATACGATGTTTCGAAAAAAGTAGTTTTCTATCCTATTTCTGATCATTTTACGAAAAATAAACTGCGAAATAAATACATAAGGACGATTGAATTTTCGTTTTCAAATATGGAATCGGTGAATGAAGACGGACCTTTGAGCAGTATTATTAACAGCATTGGCAGATATGATGGAGTTTCTGCAAAAATTACAATTAGTGTTGGACGTGCAAGGGATGCGCAGCTAAATCCTCAAAATTCCTATGATCTGATTGAAGACATTCAAAAAAATTCTGGATGTATCGGAAGTGCGCGGGCAAAATTGAAAAGTATGTCAGATGACGATAAAGCAAGAATTGAGATGGTAGATATCTTTGAAACCACATCTCATGATTATATTGATTTCGACATAATCGAAAAGAAACCGCTTGATTTTCTGCAGGCACGTAGAAAAATGTGTAGAACATATCTGGAGAGGAGAAAGGACCTGTTGAGTCTCTGTCAGCGATAATAATGAAAAAATTATTGTTGTTAAAGGAAAGAATATATCCGTATATAATAGCGGCTTCTGGGGCATGGTTGATTTGGAAATTTGGTTCAATAGAGTTTTTGGCAAGCGATAATTTGAATGACGCATTGACAGCTATTATTACGGTCACGTCGATTATCATTGGTTTTATAGGAGCAATTTTGCCGGTAATTCTAAGTATGAAAAATGATTCTACTCTCGATGAAATGAAGTATGATTTTGGAGAAAATCCAGACTGAAACTTTCAAAAAAAGCAGCCAAGGAATCCTGTTGTTGATTAGTGAACCATATGATAGACTACAATTACAAAATGCTTAGAAAATCATTGTTTTGGCATTTAAAAGAATACGTATGGTGCCAGAATATCGCATCTAAGAAAAGGAGCAAACATGAGAGTTAGTGCTAGAATAAAATCGACATTACAATTTGTAGCGTTTGCTTTTTATCCGAAAACGACACTGATTGCCTGTGCTGTTTTTTCTGCAGTAGTCATGGCGGCACTTGGTGTGGTTATGGCAGTAATACCGCAGGACTCCATCTGGTATGATCTTGTTTTTGCCCTTACAACCGGTGCGGCTGGCTCTTTCTTTGTCTCATTTATTGTGGAACTTACAGGCAACTATAGGCATAACAAGTTGGCCTGGCAGGAGTTGCAGAATTACTATGCAGCGGTTATGTATTACGAAACTTATAAACAGATAAAGATGCAGATGACTCCGCATCAGCGGGCAGAGAAGAAAGCGTATGAAGAATTTGTGGCTGCTGGCGGGATAGACGAACGGAACGAAGACGAGAAGCCAAAAGACAGGATTCAGATAACATGGGAACAGTTGCCGGATATAATTCCGGTTTTCAGACGGACGTTTGAGGAGAAAAAAGAATTTTTGAGCGATGCCGAGATTTGGGAATTGGAAAGAATTCTTTCGGAATATGAAGAGATTCAGCATGTTATTCGTGAGCGTATTTTGATGTCACCGATGACCTATGATGCGCTTAACCATCCGGATGAAACGTATTTAGAATCAAGCTATCCGCTGGATGTCATCAAAAACATGCCGGATTGGGTAAGAAAACATCTGGCCAGCATGGAGAGCCAAAAGGCATGTGAAAAGTATGCGGATGCAATTCTTTCCGATACGTTTTTGTTACTGCAGTTTATGAAGAATTATGAGGTATCGGAGAAAGGTCTTGCGTGGCATTATGATGTGGAAGACAGTTTGAACGAAGAATCTGCCGAGACGGAAAATATCGATTATGAGAAACTTGATTTTGAGGAAGCAGATGATGAAGAATCGTTTCGGGCACAAAATGAAGAATTTGATAAGCAAATGGAAGTGCAGCAAAGACCATTTGTAAGCTGGCGTTTGAGTAGTTGTTGTAAGAACATATCTGAAAGTATGGATATCCTTGAAAAGAGTATTCTCAAGAAACCATATTATGGAATGATGATAAAATTTAGCCGCGACTCCGCAAGACAACCGCTTGATGACGATATGTCAGTGTTGTCGTATGAGTATGAAAAGATACGGTTGGATGAGATACTCTACTCAACAGACAGAAGAAACTCTTCGGACCTCGCTGGGGAAGGCTTTGACAACGATTCTGGAGTGCCGAAACGATGAGGAATATTATTGGGAGTTTTACTGGGAATGATATTGAACAGAAGACTCTTCCGATCATTAAGATGGAGGGCTAAGATGGATAAAGAAATCAAAGACGTTTTTACACTGGATTTAGAGACCACAAATGGAAATACCTCTTTCCACAGAAGAATGCAGCGCTATTATGAGGTACTGAGGGGCAAGAAAAACCAGAACGATAAAACAGATACACAGGAACAAAAATGCGGCAATATGGAATGAACGGATAAAACCTGAATAGGCACTGGGCAGCAGTTAATCATTCCGAGAGATATATTGGGACGCATAGCCGAAAAGAATTCCAGAATGCGCCAAGGCTTGGTTGTATCTGGACCGCATTATCAGCCAGGGCATGTTACATACGCTTTCTTACGGATTCAGAATATATCCGAAAATACCATTGTTCTACATAAAGGAATAAAAATTGCGCAGATTATGTTTGAACAGTTGTCGGAAATTCCAGATATGCCATATGATCAGCAAAATAGTGCTGCATTCCAGAATGAAGAACAATATCGTGGCTTGGGAAATTACAGGGTAGAGTATGAAAAACAAACTTGACAGAAGATGGAAAAAGTCAAGGAAGATGTAGAAGATAAAATTTGAGAATTTGAATACTATCTAAAATGCGAATGTGTCTTGGAGTAAGATACATTCGCATTTTTATATATTTTTAGATGTTTAATTCTTTGGCGATATGATCAAGAGGATATATTTTTGAAAAATCGTTTTTTACATAGTGAGATAAAGCGCTTTGACTTAAATAACTATTCAAATTGTTAATAGAAATATCCATATATTCCATAACGTCTTGCAATGGAAGGGTTTCTAGTAGATGATGGAACACCCATTTACGAATGTTTTGAGGAGTTAATAATTTGGAAAAAGCATCTTCAGGATCCGTATTTGCGATACTTGTTAGAATGTCATTAATTCTGCTTTCTTCAAGCGGACTTTTAAAATCAGTTCCAAGATTACCAAAAACATAAGTAGCATTTTTGGATGTCTCATTTTCAAATACTAGTTTTTTTAGCCAGTTGCCAAGATTTTCAGGTATTGCTTTGGGAACATTGCCTGTATTCAGCATACGGAAGTCTTCTGATATATCTATCCACTTCAAATGACATAATTTCCTTCTTTCTGTACCAAAAGTAAAGAGAAACAAACACAGCGTGATATTTCGGGTAGAATTATAATTTTCTTTTTTTGTATTATTTTCAAAGTTTTTTGTATTTTTGAAATATCAATCTTGGATATCTCAATTGCAGTTTTATCTGGAATGGAAATTAGTGTATTTAATAATGTTTTACTGCTTATAGTATAGTCTTTATTTGTTGTTTTCTTCAACATAAAATCTTTTATGTAAAAAATTGATTTTTCACGGTTGTTTTTGAGGTTATTGTATTTCTACTTTCTATGTATGTTTTGAAATGGCGGATCTGTATGGCGTCGTATGGATTGCTCTTTGGTAATGAGTCTTTCGAACTCCATCAGGCATTACTTTCTGTATCGAAAGCGTATGCGGCCCGCAGACTTCTTGATACGCTGACTGCTACTGGGGCATTTATTCATATTTATGGGGTGGAAAAAATCGTAGAACAGGCGGTTCATTGTATGGTGCAGGTATACTACGGTCGGAAAGCTGAGAACTGGTTGGCAATGGAGCACTTATACAGAACTTCCGCTGTGCATAGCACGTATACGATAGATCAGGAACTGCTGAAGTATTTTGAAGAGACTAAGACGAAGCAGGAATTGTTTGTCCGCCTTTTACGGGATAGCCTGAGTCAGGATGGGCATTACGCGCAGACATATCTTTTGCGTCGTTTGTTGGATGAGCCGGTGTCTGTATGGATTTTGGAGCAGTATCAGGAGCGAAAGTTGAGGGATGCTGAGGCAGCATATTGCCTGGATCTTATGAATGCCGGAAATCTGGTGTATGAAGAACTGCGGATGTTGTATCAAGACAGGACCGGGAACATCATTCATGTGCGACCTTATATAGATTATGAAGCATGTCGACGCACAGGGGAAGCTTCTTATCAGAGGGCAGTGGGAGACCGTGCACATTATCTGGAATTGTTGGAAGAATGTTTGCGACAGATAGATGTGGATGACTTAAGTTCGCAGGAAGTGTGGGAGTTAGATGATATTTTTTATCACCTAGAAAGTCGAATGGATTTACAGAAAGTGATTCAAGATTATCATGTTTGTGCAGGAGAGAGGAAAACAGTGCGGCAATGGATGAATCTGCTTGCTGGAAATGACTAGGTATGGGAAGCACTTCAGGTGCGGCTTGTATGGCAGTGGCTGCAGGATCAAAAGGAAAGCGAGATTCCATCGGTTATGAGAACAGTCGCAGAAACATTTTATAAAAAGTATATGGAACAGGTAGACTTTGCCGGATGTGAGGTATGGAAAGAAGACCATACGTATGATGGGTCTAGGGACTGGAAGCGGAGGAAATTCGCATGACAGTGTATGAATGGTTGATTCAGTTACAGGATATTCGCGGGTTGCGTGCTTACCGGGAACTGCTGGAGCAGAAGCAGACAGTACCAGGAAATCCAAGTTATGCTGGGCCGCTTGAGTCCATTGCGATGGTGGAAGATCCAGTGCTTTGGTCAGAACTTGCCCGTTTGACGGAGCTGTGTCTGAAACCGGAATTTAAAGACCGCGATTTCTGTGGCCTTTCTACTTACTTGTCTCGTGCACTGAATAACGTGGCTGCCGGAAGCGAAGAAGGATATCGTTTCGTATGCGATGTATTGGAACACCAAGGGCAGGTTTATGTGAATGATTTACAGCGTGAAGCTTGGATCAATTTGGAAAAATCGGAGGCCGCGGAGGCGTATAAAACGAGCGTGCAGCGACGTTGGCGCGTGGAGCAGGTCTTGAATTTTCAAGAGAATAGAAATTTATAATATTAGTTAACATTCATATTGATTTTAAGGAGAAGATTTATTAACATAGAAGAAAGAACGTACGTTTTGGGCAGACGTCAAAAGGGAAATTTTGAAAGAAGGTTGGAGGGATAGAAATAAAGTGGGTGAAAAAACTTTTGATAAGCAACATCTTCATAATGCAGAGGGTGCTGTGGAAAAAACGGATATATGTGTTTCCTTTATAGATATTAGAAATAGTTCCAGCGTTGAAAGATTGTGGATGTATTATTTCGCATTTATGCGTAATAAAGGGCATGATACGGAGCAGATATGCCGGAAACTGGAAAAATCATTAAATGATGAAAAAATCAAGATATTTTTGGAAATCCAGATAAAACAGAACACACAGCAATTGGTATCGGATAGCATTACATTGTATTCGACAATCGAACGTGACAAAAAAACAGTGCCGGTTCGGTGTATCAATCGTCTATGGAGTGCCCTGAAAGAATTGGCGGAAAGCGAAAAACACTGGGAAAACTGGATATATGAAAAAATTCGGAACATAGCAGATGGACGACCAGTTCTTCAAAAAATTGCAGCAGTTATGCTGGGAGTGGCAATTGGTTTTTCTGGAGATTTCTTACATGATGCAGTGCAGGAAACGTATTTCCAACCGAAGCAGAATGCGGTAACTATAATAAACCAGTTTTACATGCAAAATGGAAACTGGGATATAGAATGGCATGGAAATAGAAATGGAACTGGGAATAGCAGCATCAGCCCGGAAGGGAACGGTGCTTCGCTGGCAACAGCTTCGGATGCAGTCAAGCCTTGATTGGGATGTGATTCCGATCATGCCTTTTTCCCATTCAGAATCTCCAATCCATGAGCTGCAAGCTTGTCGTTGATGGCATCGATATCAAAATTTTCCAGGTTGATCGCAGTGGCGATGATGATATCGCGGGAATCCTTGACGTAAAGATCGCGCAGTTGGAACAGTTCCAGCGTGCGGCGCATTTCTTTCCGGTTCATGTGGGCAGCGAGACAGAGAATCAGGATGATATCCCGGGAAGGTTGTTCTTTCTGACCATTTAACAGATCATATACATACGATTTGGAGATCAGTCCGCTGCAGCGTCTGGCGATCTCTGCAGTGGTGACAGAGTGGCTGGCAATATAGTCGTTGAAGTAATCGCGGATGGAGGTGGTGACAGTGTGTTGGGCTAGATACTGTTCCATCTCTTTTTCGGTGCGGACTTTGGAAAAAAGATGGAAAAGTTCGGTGGTATCGGACTGAGACATGAGTGTTCCTTCTTTCGTGGATTTAGGGCTAATATAGTTATGAGATGATACCCAGGGGCAAAAGACCTTTTGTTCCCAACATCATTATATCAGAAGATAAATAAGGGGAAAAGAGTTTGTAATATGACATTACAGGAAGAGTATGAATTGTCTTGCTACCGGGTGCTGGATCGCCTGAAAGAGAAAAAAGAAGTCTATCTGGTGCGTCATGTGGAGACGGGGCAGCTGTGTGTAAAAAAACAAATCGATCTGTATAACCGTAAGGTGTACGAACGCCTGAGGACGCTGGAGATTTCAGGGATTCCAAAGATTTATTGCAGCGTGGAGCAGGATCAGAAACTGGTTGTGATTGAGGAATACATTCACGGAAAAACATTGGAGGAATATCTGGAGGAACATGGAAGCGTGCAGGAGGATACCGCTGTTTCGTTCATGCTGCAGCTATGCGAGATTCTGAAACAGCTGCATAGCCTTCAGCCACCGGTCATTCATCGGGATCTGAAACTGTCGAACATTATGATCAGCAATGATAGGGTGATCAAGCTGGTTGATTTTAATGCGGCGAAAGAAGTCCAGGCGGGGCAGATGGAAGACACTTATCTGATGGGAACTCGGGACTATGCTGCGCCGGAACAGTATGGTTTTGGGCAGTCGGATGCTCGCACGGATATCTATGCGCTTGGCATTATATTAAATAAGCTTTTGACAGGAGACTTTCCTAAAAATAAACGATATGAGGGAACATTAGGAGTGGTGATCCAGACCTGTATTCAGATGGATGTGGAGACCCGTTATCAGAGCGTGGAAGATTTGAAAATGGCACTGAAACGCTGTTGTTTATCGGAAAAGAAGGATTCTGGGACAACAGAAAGAAATGCTAATGTGAAGAGAAAAAACGCTGCAGAGAAAAAAGCAGGTGCAAAGAGACATGCACAGGAAAAGCCACAAATGGATCCGAACAATGATTCACAGAAACGAAAACGAAAAAATATCGGAAAAGAATATAAGGAACTATATCCCCCAAAATGGTATCTGCCGGTTGGGTTTCGGACTGGCCGTATCTGGAAGATTCTGACAGCGGTGTTTGGCTATTGGATGATCACGTATTGTTGTCTGGGGATGGAGTTTCACGATAAAAACGGAGCATTGTATAGCGGATATGCTCTGTGGGTAAACCGGATCATGGTGTGGATATACATGCTGTTTTCTGTCTTTTTTGTTGGAAATTATGCGAAGATGCGGAAGAAATTTCCTGCAATGAAAGGCAGTGCCTGGAAACAGTTGTTATTTGGATGTGGGTATTTGTTCTTGTTTTTATGTGCAGCAGCATTGATCATAAGTATTCTCGGAGGCTGAGAAAGCGGTTAAGAAAGCAGTACCGGAGGGCAGGTTGTCCGCTGGCAGCGGACGAGAAAAGACTCTGTCTGTGGTAATCTTAGGAAAAAGGAGGTTACCATATGAGAGAGAATATGACAGAACGAGAGCATCTGGTATTGCCGGTTTACTTAAATGAGAAAGTCGTGCTGGATATGCTTGCAATCCTGCAGAATGGATTTTCCATGGTCAGCGAGATCAGTACGACATCCCAGGACAGCAATGCAGTGAGTGGAACCACGAAAGCAGAAATGAATACGGGCAGTTTGCTGAGCCGTGTGCTGAAAATCAAACTCGGAGCAGAAGCTTCCGGAGAGAAAAAACAGGAAGATCAGTGGGTGAGCAAGGAAGCGCGTTTCCATACGAGTGCATCGCTGTTCTCGGAATTTCGCAGGCAGTTGATCGAGCAGGATATGCTTACCTGTATGGCATCAGATCCGCTAAACATTCGTGAAATTCATACGGGAGATTTCATTGAGGTGGAAGGCGCTTTGATGAAAAATCCATTGATCGATATTTTAGAAAAGTTCCTTTCGGTTTACCGGATGAGTAAAATTTTCACGGAACCGGCTGTGGCTGCAGTTGGGCAGAAGAAGCAGATGGCGCAGAAAAAGAATCAGGAGGATATTCAGGTTCAGCAGATGGAAGCATTGCTGGAGGAGCTTCGTGTTACGGAGACCCTGGATTTTGTATTGAAGAGCAATTGTGCGTCCCTGGTATTATCTGCGCAGGAAAAATATCTGGAAAATGACAATATCTCGGAATTGATTGGGGGCAGCTTCAAAGTCCTGGGCAAGGTGATCAAGGTCTGTGCGGAGGATGGGGAAGGCGTAAGTTTATTGAGGAAGACAACACTGGATATTCTGGATGCAGATACTTTGAATGGATTGCTTCAGATATTTGAAAGCGATGAACTTAGAAATTTACACTTGCCGGAAGTTGAGTTTCAGATTAAGGCTCCAGCAGCGATTGTGATTCCAGTGGCGATTTATGCGTAGGAGATTTGCAGAAATTTTAAGATGAATATAAGATAGACTGTAGCCAGTATCAATCGTTACTTGCACGTTGGAATCAGTTTTTTGCTGAAAATGCGATAAAACAATTTTGGAAGAGCATGTTTCCAGAACTGCAGAGAAAGTGATTTTGTCCCTCATTTTATGTCGGTTTATATGGCAAAATCCCCCATTTCTCAGCATTTTCCTCTTTCTCCTTTGTGCGAACTTCTGAATCTGTGAAATCCGTTTTACAAAAATATTTCCCTCTAGTATAATTAATTCGTTTCACTAACAAGGTAGATGAGCTTCCTGGGGGAGATAAAGAATAGGTATGAGAAATGCGTTAATTTTTGATGATAATAAAATTTTGGCAGAGCTTGTGCAGATCAAGGTTGAAGCCTTGTTCCGAAAATATGATTTGGAATTTGAAGTGGACCGGATGAACAGTATCAAACAGCTGGAGGCTTGCGAAAAAACGTATCAGCTGGTATTTATGGATATTGTGCTGCCGGAACAGGATGGAATTAATATTACGAGGGAGTGGAAAAATTCTGGCCGCTTTGGGGAAGTGGTTTTTGTTTCCGCATATGATGACAAAGTGTTTGCTTCGTTTGACACGAATCCGCTTTATTTTGTTCGAAAAAATAATCTGGATGAGGATCTGGAGCAGGCTATTATTTCCTATAAAAGAAAAATTTCCGCAACACAGGTAATCGTGCCGGAGGGTGCGAAGTACCATGTGTGGGACGTGAACGAGATTATGTATCTGGTGAGCCGGAATCATTATATCGATGTCTATATGGCTAATGGCAACAAGCCGTTGGTACGCGGCAAGCTGGATGATATGGAGAAGATCCTGCAGGATTACAATTTTGTGCGGGTTCAGGTGAGTTATCTGGTGAATCTGAAGTATGTTGATGCGGTGAAGAGCCAGGCGATCCGATTAAAGAATGGAGAAGTATTCCGCATCAGCCCGAAGTACCGGGAGAAGGTTGCGTCCCGTATGGAAGCTGGATGGTAGAAAGATTGCCAGTTTCAAGTGAGTCGTAGGAAGAAAAGGCTTACTGGATTCGGGTAGGAATTTTCAGAATCAGCAGATGTGCCACTGGCGCTTCCTCGATATGCAATCCAAAAGGTGACAAATAACCGGGAAAGTTGACAGTATGGTGTCTCTTTTTGCGAAAGTACAGTAGAATAAAGGCATTACATTACAAAGGACAGTCCGTAGTGGAACTGTCTTTTTCATTATCTTTATTTTTGCGAAGACAAGGGGGATGAGAATGCCAGTACTGAAAAACAGACATATTGTGATCAGCCGTTCCAGAAATTGCCGGGAATGTTACGATACGGTATGTGAATGGCTGAATACGACAAATTATTTTAAATGGACGGATGATTCGGTGAGTTATAATAATGAATTGGAGGATCCGGAGCGGAAACAGCGCCGGCTTCTTTTGCGTCATCGGATTTCGGAGTGTGGTTGTGTGGTGCTTTTTGCGGAGATGTATGATGCGTATCGGGAGTGGATCGACCTTGCGATTGATCTTGCGAACGAATATCATAAGCCATTGATCGGAGTGCGGCCGCGGGATGAGCAGAGCCCGGTACCGAAACGAATGCAGATCAACTGCCGTGTGACCGTGAAGTGGCAGCGCAGTGCGATCGTGGCGGCGATTCAGGAGTATTCGCTGTAGATGTGAACAGAAATTTTCTATATTGCGTTTGCTTTCTCATCTTCGTATAATGAAGGCAGCAGAGTCGTCAGAAATGCTGTGGTGTTTCGCTGTTTGGCATGCATGATGTATGCGTGAACAGCAAATTTTGGCAGAAGAGGGGGAAGTACACGGTGACGAAGAAATCTGATGCTGGAGAAAGAATGTGCAGTGCGGAGAGCGCAAGTGATACAGAGAAAATGTGCAACGCAGAAACAACGTGCAACACAGAGAAAATATGCAACGCAGAAAAAATGCGCAACACAGAGAAAATATGCAACGCAGAAAAAATGCGCAACACAGAGAAAATATGCAACGCAGAAAAAATGCGCAACACAGAGAAAATATGCAATGTAGAAACAACATGCACCCCAGAAACAACGTGTGATACAGAGAAACAACGCGATATGGCGTGGAAGCTTCTAAACCGCGACATCGTTTTCCAGGATACCTGGGTACAGCTTGAGGCATCACGCTGCGAGCTGCCAGATGGGCGGATTATTGCCCCATTTTATATAAGAAGAGATCCGGATTTTGCAGTGGTGGTTGCTGTCACGAAGGACAAACAGCTGGTGCTGGTTCGTCAATATCGTCTTGGTGCGGAGAAAGTTCTGTTGGAACTTCCGGCGGGCTGCATCGAAAAGGGCGAAGACCCCAAAGTGGCTGCTGGGCGGGAGTTGTTGGAAGAGACCGGATACCAGGCAGGAAACCTGCAGTTTTTGCTGAAAACAGCACCGAACGCATCAAATTCTACGGCATACGCGTATTGTTATCTTGCCACAGATGTAGAATTGGTGGCAGCGCAGCATCTTGATGAGATGGAAGATGTGGCCGTGGAATATATGGATTTGCGTGAGGCGCGAAGTGCATTGCGGGATGGTGTATTTGAGCAGGCTGTGCATGTGGCGGCGCTTTACTGTGCATTGGATGTGTTGGAGAAGCAGTAAGAAATCGTGAGAGAATGGTTCGAACGGGCGTTTGGATGAGCATTGGATGTAGTAGAGAAGAGGAGCGGGTAAGAGGGAAAGTGTGGTTGAGTCTGGTGCTTTACTGCGCATGGGATCTACCTGGAGGAGGAATCGCAGCATGAAATTATCAAAAGAAGATCAGGAGTTTGTGAAGCATTACGATGATTCGAAGTATGCAAAGCCTTCGGTCACGGCGGATATGGTGATTTTTGCTTATGATGGGAAGCAGCGGGAAGATCTGCAGGTGCTCTTGATCCGGCGTGGGCGTCCGCCATTTCAAAATCAGTATGCACTTCCAGGCGGATTTGTGAATCCGGATGAATCGGTGGATGATGCCGCGCAGAGGGAGTTGTTGGAAGAGACCGGCGTAGCGTGTGGGTGTCTGGAACAGCTTCGTACTTTCAGCACACCGGGGCGTGATCCGAGACGCTGGGTGATCACCTGTGCGTATCTGGCATTGGTAGAGCAAAGCCAGGTTTGTGTTAAGGCAGGAGATGACGCAAAGGCGGCAGAGTGGTTTCGGGTACGGCTGACTGCTGGGGAAAACACGCAAAGCAATCCGGATTATCTGGAAATGCAAGGAAGTGAGACAGAAAGCACAGAGCAAAAATGCCTGGAGCAGAAAAATCTGGAGCAAAAGAACACAGAGCAGAAATGCCTGGAGCAGAAAAATCTGGAGCAAAAAGACATAAAGCAGAAATATCCGAAACCGGAACTTTCCGGTCAGGCGCATCTCTGGAATCTGGAACTGCAGGGAGAGAATGAGACGATCGAGATTCCATTTTGGGAAAAACAGATCCCGGGGCGTTTTACACCGGAATTGTCTTTAAAAGAATCAGAGAATGGTCTTGCGTTTGACCATGCCCTGATTCTGGCTTATGCAGTTATGAAGGGAAAGCGCGATTTTTCGTTTGTCCTGTAAACATAGGCGCTAACAGCCGGATTGCCGCAGCTCCGATGCTGTCGATGAGCACATCGGTAAAACGGCCTGACCGTCCCGGCACAAACAGCTGGTGGATTTCATCGGTGCAGGCATAGAAAAAGGTGATGGCGAGTGCGGCATTGAGCAGCTGTTTGCCGTGCAGTCCAAAGGTGCGCAGACCGAAAAGCAGGGAGAGGAAGAATACGGTGTATTCTGTGATGTGGGCGCATTTGCGCACGGGGGTACTCAGAAGTTCGCAGATTGCGGGCACATCGATGTTTTGAAGTTCCAACAGATGGAGCTTGTCTGCGATGGATAAGAGCATCTCGGTGACGCCGTCACTCATAACGGTAGATTCGGCAGCCGGTTGACTGGAAAAATAAAAAATGGCAAAGGCAATGGCGATGGAAGGGACCATCGCCATTATTTTTATTGCATTCCTGGAGAAGCTGGGTGATTTGTTTGCGGACTGATTCATGGAAACCTCATTTTTGCATGTTTTTTTGCTGCGGACATTGCGTGGGAACAGTAACATTTTCTTCGCGCATGGCTTCGGAAAGTCTTGGCGTGTGGCTCCAGAAAGTCTTAGCGCATGGCTTCGGAAAGTTCTTTCCAGAGCTCGATGTCTTCTGCACTGAGGCGCATGTTGGTGACGAGTTCCTGACCGTCCGGAGAGGTGACTTTGAATTCAAAAACAGTGCCTTCCTGGATTCCTCTTCTTACGACCGCATTTAAAAAACGTGGAAATTTTGGGTGGTTGGCCGTAAAACGGGACCAGGCATTTTTCATTTTCATCAATTTCATTGGGTTGATCATAGTTTATTGTGTCTCACTTTCTGATATCATGTGTGGTTTTTGGCATGGAATCGTTCGCTGCTGTTTGCGCTGCGCGTGAACAGGAACCAGTTTGTGCTGCTGTACACGGGTAGGAATTTTCCGGGCAGCAGCAACATTCCTAGTATATCCCAGAATTGTCTCCATGAAAAGTGCTACTTGTAAATTTGCGTCAAAATGAGTATGATGGAGTTACTGTACACAGGTAGGAATTTTCTGGACTGAAAATTCCGTACAATACAGTTGTGCCAGCAGATTTTGCCGATTTGGAATGCGAAGCATCGGCAAAATCCGTTGCTGTTTGCGCAACGCGTGAACAGTAACATGATGGAAGTATCTGTTTGCAGAAGAAATCATATAGAAAATACAGGGGATAATGGCATGGACATGTTTTCGCGAAAGGATTTATTTCGTCTGTTTGCACCGCTTTTGGTAGAGCAGCTTTTGGCTGTTTTGGTGGGCATGGCGGATGTTGTCATGGTGGCGGCTGTCGGGGAAACTGCAGTTTCGGGCGTTGCGCTGGTGGATTCCATCAGCCTGCTGGTCATTCAGGTTTTATCGGCGATGGCGACCGGCGGAGCGGTTGTCTGCTCCCAGTATATTGGCAAGAAATCGCCAAAGCAGGCATGCCGGGCGGCTGGACAGCTGGTCCTGATCACTGCAGCGCTTTCTCTCATGATCGCAGCGGTGGCATTTATTGGGAACAGGCATTTGCTGCAGCTCATCTTTGGGGCGGTCGAAGTGTCTGTTATGGATAACGCACAGATTTATTTCTGGTTTACGGCGATGTCGTATCCATTTCTGGCGCTTTATAATTCCGGGGCAGCTTTGTTCCGGTCTATGGGAAATTCCAGAGTGTCCATGAAAGTTTCCCTGGCCATGAATGCGATCAATGTCGTGGGCAATGCATTGTGCGTGTTTGGGCTTCACATGGGCGTCGAAGGTGTGGCGATTCCGACCTTGGTATCGCGCATGTTTGCGGCAGTGGTGATGGTGATTCTGGTGCAAAATCCCGAGAACAGCATTTGCGTGACCAGTTTTTCGCAGCTGATTCCAAAGCCGGATATGATCAAAAAGATCCTGGCGGTCGGCATCCCGAGCGGTCTGGAAAATGGCATGTTCCAGTTTGGCAAGATTGCCCTGCAGAGCCTGGTTTCTACACTTGGTACGGCATCGATTGCAGGCTATGCGGTAGCAAGTAACCTGGTGACGTTTCAGTATCTGCCGGGTGTGGCATTGGGACTTGGGCTGATCACCATTGTGGGGCAGTGCGTAGGAGCGGGCAAGCCAGAGCAGGCAAAAATGTATACAAAGAAAGTGCTTATGATCAATTACGGACTGGCGTTTGTCATTTGTGCGGTCATGGCAGTTTTCCGGAGCAATGTGGTGGGAATTTATAATCTGTCTCCGGAAGCATCTACTCTGGCACAGAATCTTTTGCTGATCCATTCCTGCGGCATGGTGCTTTGGCCGTTGGCATTTACGGTGCCCCATGCACTGCGTGCCGGACTGGATGCGAAGTTTACGATGATGGTTTCGGTGTTTTCCATGTGGATGTTCCGCATTGGATTCAGCTATGTGTTTGTCAAAGGGTTTCATATGGGCGTACTGGGAATCTGGTATGCGATGTTTGTGGACTGGACGTTCCGTCTGATCGTGTTCGTGTGGAGGTTTAAGGGATTTTCTTCGCGGGTGCGTCAGGTATAAAAGCAAAAATCAGGAGGATGGGTTATGAAACGGGCATGTGGTATGCTGCTTCCGGTGGCGAGTCTGCCGTCGGAGTATGGAATCGGGGCTTTTTCAAAAGAGGCATATGACTTTGTAGATCAGCTTGCAAAGGCGGGGCAGCGGTATTGGCAGATTTTGCCTCTGGGACCGACCGGATACGGGGATTCTCCGTACCAGTCCTTTAGTGCGTTTGCGGGCAATCCGTATTTTATCGATCTGGAAGTGCTGATTGCCAGAGGACTTTTGCGCAAGGATGAGTGTGATGCGGCGGATCTCGGCACAAATCCTCAGGATATTGACTATGAGAAGCAGTATTTTCATCGAATCCCGCTCTTAAAAAAAGCGTTCGAACGCTGGAAAAAACAGCAGAAAAAGAAAGGGCGCAGTGATAAAAAACTGCAGGAATTATTTGAGGATGCACTTGCAAAAGACACCCGGGAATATTGCTTTTACATGGCAGTAAAAAATCATTTTGAGGGAAAAAGTTTTCTCTTGTGGGATGAAGAGATCCGGACGAGAAAGCCGGAAGCCGTGAAAAAATATCAGGAACTCTGTCAGGATGAAATCCTCTTTTATGAATTTTTGCAGTACGAGTTTCAGGAGCAGTGGGCGCAGCTAAAGTGCTATGCCAATGAACAGGGAATCAAGATCATTGGCGACATTCCGATCTATGTTGCCATGGACAGTGCAGACAGCTGGGCACATCCGGAATTGTTCCAGTTCGATGCGGATGGGCAGCCAGAGGCAGTTGCCGGATGTCCGCCGGATGCATTTTCCGCGACGGGGCAGCTGTGGGGCAATCCACTGTATCGCTGGGATTACCATAAAAAGACGGATTATGCCTGGTGGCTGGCACGCATGGAGTACAGTTTCCGCCTGTACGATGTTGTGCGAGTAGACCATTTCCGTGGATTTGATGCATACTATTCCATCCCGGCCAATGATAAGACAGCGGAATTTGGACATTGGGAAAAAGGTCCGAGATATGGACTCTTTAAAGCGATGAAAAAGCGGTTTGGAAAGCTGCCCATCATCGCAGAGGATCTTGGCTTTTTGACGCCTTCTGTACTGGAACTGGTAAAGAAAACAGGGTTCCCGGGCATGAAGGTTCTGGAATTTGCGTTTGATGATAACGGGGAGAGCAGCTATCTGCCGCACCGCTATCCGAAAAACTGCGTGGTCTATACGGGTACCCATGACAATATGACGCTGCAGGGCTGGTACCACAGCCTGGCGCCGGAATCGAAGGCATTTGCATTGCGCTACCTGGGAAATTCCAATACACCGGAGGGAGAGATTCACTGGGATTACATCCGCCTGGCGCTTGCAAGTGTGGCAAAATTGGCGGTAATTCCGGTACAGGATTACCTGGGACTTGGAAACTGGGCGCGCACCAATGAACCGTCCACGCTTGGGAAAAACTGGCGCTGGCGCATGAAGAAAGAGGATCTGACACCGGAACTTCTGGAAAAATGCCGGGAGATGGCGGAGATGTATGGACGGGTGAAGAAAATAAACAATATTGCACAGTAAGTATCAAAGGGGCGAAAGTTTCCACAGCCGCCATGCATGGCGGCTGCGGGAACTTTCGCCCCTCGTTCGTTATCGTGCGATATTGTTATTGCACGGATACGGTGGCTGCGGTGTCAGTCCCCATATTCGTTTCGGCTGCCTGTGCGGTATCTTCCTCCTCCGGATCCACTGCGCCGCCTTCCAGGGTTTCGACACTGCCTTCCTTATGGGAAGTGAAGGTTCCCTGCACTTCATTGTCGGCTTTGTCGCGTGCGAAGACATGCAGTCCTGCAGGATCCATCTCGAACGAGAGGGTGTTGCTGGCGCGGTCTACGCTGAGCGGATTTATCCGCTCGCCTGCGGAATCCAGTGCATAGATGGAATCGAAGTTGATGCCAGACTGGCTGTCTGCAACGGTGATGGTCACAATGCCGTCCTGGATATCGGTGCTGGAAAATTCCGGCGGGTTGTCATCCAATACGTTGACGTGTTCGAAGACGGTAGCCGGCATGCCGTTTAAGTTCACGACAGAGGACTCGATGGAGCCGTTTTTGTAAACCGTTGCGGTGTAGGTGCGGCCTTTGCCCTTTTCCAGCTCCAACGGTTCGCCGTCCAGTGTCATGCTGACGGACTTGGTTGGGAAAAAGGATTTTACAGTCAGAACGACGTTGGTGGAAAGATAGTCGTTGGTGTCTTCTACGACAACTGCAAGTTTTGGCTTGGTTGTGAGACAGAAAAATAAAATGCTGTTAAATACAAGGAACGGAAGCACATAAAATAAGAGAATGTGCGGCCATTCGCTTTGTTTTTTCCTGCGGTAGCGGCGGTCACGCCGGGAAGCAGAAGTCTGATTTTGTTCCATAAAAAACTCCTTTTATCGCAAGGCAAAATGCCCGATGATCTGTCCAATAGCATAGCAGAAAAATGGCGGATTTACAAGATAACTTTTCTTACGATTCCTTTCGTTTCCCTTTTCAGCAAGCGGGGGAGTGTGATAGAATAGAAGCAGAATGGTGACTGTGGCGGCACGGAGTCGTTATGCAAAGGGAAAGATAATGCGGAAGTTTCGATCATTCCTTGCCGATAAGGTTCACTTTATGCCAAAGAGGAGACAATGCTGTCCGTGTGGTCGGTTCTTTTATAAGATTTATCACAGACAGAGGGATCAACATATGAACGGGGATAAAACGATGATTCAGAAAGCAGCGTTATTTGCAGCAAAGGCCCACGAGGGCATGATGCGGAAAGGAAGCCGGATTCCGTATATCTATCATCCGATGGAGGTGGCACTCATTGTGGCGCAGCTCACAGACGATCCGGAAGTCATTGCGGCGGCGTATCTTCACGATGTTCTGGAGGATACCAGTGTGACACCGGAAGAACTGGGCGCAGCATTTGGAAGTCGGGTGTTGTCGTTTGTACAGGCGGAGAGCGAGGACAAATCGCTGAGCTGGAAAGAGCGCAAGGCCAGTACGATCGCGCATTTGAAGCAGGCATCTTACGAAGTTAAAATCCTGACTCTGGGTGACAAACTCAGCAATATGCGCAGCACCGCCCGCGATTATATGGTGATCGGGGATGAAATCTGGCAGCGTTTCAATGAAAAGCACCGGGAGTCGCATCGCTGGTATCTGGACGGGATCCTGGATGGTTTGCAGGAACTGAAGGATTCTGCACAGTTTCAGGAACTGAAGCGTCTGTATCATATGGTATATGAAGCATAACGTGCATACGGAGCGGAACGTGCATACGGAGCATAAAGTGTATACGGATCGGAAATAGGATGCCATGTATAAGAATCATATTAAGAAATGAAAAACAGATAAGGAATACGAAGGATACAAAGCAAACGATACAAAGCAAACGATACAAAGCAAACGATACAAATCAAAGAATATAAATCAAAGGATATAAATCATAAGAAAGAAGGAATGTCGAATTTTGCGGCATTCCAAACTGCTTGCGGGCAGGAATACGCTTGACGTGTGTTCCTGCCCGAAGTACAATGTGCGTAAATGATGAGATGTTTCATCGGCGCAATCTGCCGTTTCCGGCATGCGCAAAACAGACCCGTCCAGTTCTTGGCGGGAATTTCCATAGAAAAAGTATTGAAAGACGATAAATCAGGCAGAAAACGAGGGAATGCAGGGGCAGGACTGATAGAAAACCGTGAAGAAAATCGAAAGCAAAAAACAGCGAAAAAAGGAAAACTGAGGAAACAGGAGAATAGTGGAAACAGAAGAACAGCGGAAACGGGGAGAGAGGAAACAGCAAAAAACGAAAAAACAAAACAGGGAAGAACAGAGAACGATAGTCAACAATAGGGGAATAATGTATGACAAAAGAAAATACGAAGACGATACAGACCGCACTCTGGGTTGCACTGGTCCTGGTCCAGATGGCAGTCGTAGACTGTCTTGAAGTGCATGCAAAACCAGTGCAGGAAGAACCAGCACAAGCAAGATCACTGCAGGCAGGAACAGCAGATTCCGAACCATCCGATGACACAAAGGTGCGCCGTGAGGTGCTGTATGAAGCAATCGAGGGAGAAGCAGCGTTGCCTTCGGTGATCGATGTCTCGATTCTGGCTGGCAATGAGGAAGAAGTTGTGCCATGTCAGGCGGTGGAACAGCTGGAAGAATCGCTTTACTGGCAGGATGATTTTTCTTTTCCGCTGATGTTTTATGAGTATGGGGCGGATGCGTATCAGATGGGAGATGTGGTGCTGGACGGGGAGAATTTGTCGGAGCTGGTCCGGCAGTATGGCGAAGAACTCTTGCAGGATATGGGTCTTTCTCCAGAGGACTATGAAGTGACAGAGTTAAGCTGGGCCGGTGAACCGTATGTGAATGAGGATGGGATCACGTGCCGTGATGCAGTGGGGCGTGGCAGCCGTCTCCTTAGGGATTACCGGGTGGTGTATGAAGGTTATGTAGATCCGCAAAGGTGGAAAGAACTGAAAGCTGCAGTGCAGGGAGAGGAACTGGAACTGGCGCCGGAAGTATCCGAGATGGAGACGGAAACGCTGGAAAAACCAACCGAAGTCCGCATAGAGACGGAAAAAGAAGTGGAAGCGGAACCTGAAACGAAACCGGAAAAATCCAGGCTTCGGGAATTTCTGGAGAAGGTGACAAAAATTCTTCTGATTGCAGTCGGAATCGGAGCGATCTTCTTTTTGGGGGGACTTTTGGTGCTGGCATTGCTGTGGGTGGTACGAAAAGTACGGGGAAAGTGACATGAATGCCGGACCCGGGCATAGGATAGAAAGTAAGGATGCTGCGGGTGCAGATTGCCAAAATGACCGTGGCCGGAAAATAAAAATGCGCGGGGCAAAACATGAAAGAATGGTATCGGATGACGGCAGAGGAAGTCTTGCGGGAAATGGAGAGCAGAAAAAGCGGACTTTCGCAGCAGCAGGCTGATGTGCGCTGTGGGCAGTTTGGGGAAAATGTGCTGCAGGAAGATTCCGGGGAAAAGGTCTGGCAGGTGTTTTTGAAGCAGTTTCAGGATCTTCTGGTCCTGATCCTGATCGCAGCGGCAGTCATTTCCGTGCTTTCCGGCAGTGGAGAAAGTGCGGCGGTTATTTTTGTTGTGCTCATCATGAATGCCTTGTTGGGGACGGTTCAGCATGAAAAGGCAAAAAAGTCACTGGAAAGCCTGAAAAAGCTGTCGGCGCCGACGGCACAGGTGATGCGGGATGGAAGTGCCAGGGAAATTCCGGCTTCGAAGGTGGTGCCGGGCGATATTGTCCTGCTGGATGCCGGAAGCATGGTAGCGGCAGATGGACGTCTGCTGGAATGTTATCATCTGCAGGTGAATGAAAGTTCGCTGACGGGGGAATCGCTGCCTGTGGAAAAACAGGCAGCACCGCTTCCGACCGGGCCGGGCACATCCTCCAAAAGGGCGGCAGAATGTGCGTCTGGACTTGCGAAAACAGAAAGAAAACCGGCAAAACATGTGGTTGGAGTTGCCCTGGGCGATCAGACCAACATGGTCTTTTCCGGTTCGCTGGTGACGGGCGGCCGCGGTATTTTTGTGGTGACGGCCACAGGCATGGAGACGGAACTTGGAAAAATCGCCCGCCTCATGAATACGGCAAAAGAAAAGAAAACACCACTGCAGGTTAGTCTGGATGCGTTCAGTACGCATCTTGCGGCGTTGATTTTTGCTATCTGTGTCCTGGTGTTTGGGCTGAGTCTGTACCGCGGAACGAATGTCCTGGAGGCGTTGATGTTTGCCGTGGCGCTCGCGGTCGCGGCCATCCCGGAGGCGCTTGGTTCCATTGTGACGATCGTACAGGCTATGGGGACGCAGCAGATGGCGAAAGAACATGCCATTATCAAAGATCTGAAAGCGGTGGAGAGTCTTGGATGTGTGTCTGTGATCTGTTCGGATAAGACTGGAACTTTGACACAGAACCGTATGACTGTGGAGCAAGTGTTTTCGGATGGCAGGATTCTGGTACCGGGAGAATTGAACGTGTATAATCCGGTTCACCGATATTTTTTGTACGCGGCCATCCTGGATAACGATGCCGTCATTCACGGAGATCTGTTTACAGGGGATCCGACGGAGGCGGCGCTTCTTTCCATGGCAATGCGGGCCGAGATCGCGCCGGATGCAGTGCGCAGTGAGATGCCGCGCCTTGGGGAACTTCCATTTGATTCGAAGCGGAAACGAATGAGCACGCTGCATGTTTGTGATGGTTCCCCTGTGCTGTTTACGAAAGGGGCACCGGAGGTTTTGCTGGAACGGGCAGATCAGGTCCTCACGAAAAATGGGGTAAGGGCGATGACATTAGAACAAAAAGAGCAGATCCGGCAGCAGAATGAAGCCTGGGCATCGCAGGGACTGCGGGTCCTGGCTATGGCATATCGCCCGCTGGAACCGATACAGGTCTGCAGCCTGGATTTGGAGGACTCCTGTATTTTTCTGGGAATGGCAGCTATGGCAGATCCGCCAAGACCAGAGTCCAGACCTGCTGTGCGGATGGCAAAAAGGGCGGGCATCCGTCCGGTGATGATCACAGGCGATTATCAGGTTACGGCGCTGGCTGTGGCCGGAAAGATTGGAATTCTGGAACCCGGGGACCTGGCTGTGACAGGACAGGAGCTGGAGCAGATGAATGATGCACAACTGGACCGGAAACTGGCTTCCATTTCCGTTTATGCGCGGGTTTCACCGGAACACAAGATCCGCATTGTGGAAGCGTGGCAGAGGCAGGGACGGATCGTGGCAATGACCGGGGACGGTGTGAACGATGCCCCTGCCCTGAAAAAAGCGGATATTGGTGTGGCAATGGGAATTATGGGGACGGAGGTATCGAAGGATGCAGCGTCCATGATCCTGACGGACGATAATTTTGCAACGATGATCCGAGCGGTGGCAAATGGGCGAAACGTGTACCGCAATATCCGCAATGCGATCCAGTTCCTGCTTTCTGGAAATATGGCGGGGATTCTCTGCGTGCTGTATACATCGGTTCTGGCTTTGCCGATGCCATTTGCACCGGTACATCTGTTGTTTATCAATCTGCTGACGGATTCGCTTCCGGCGATTGCAATCGGCATGGAACCCCAGGAGGAGGGACTTTTGGAACAGCCGCCGAGAAATCCGGAAGAAGGAATTCTGACAGTGCCTTTTTTGCTCCGTCTGTTTGTGCAGGGTATGCTGATCGCAGCCAGTACCATGACGGCATATCATATGGGAATGGAGACCGGGGGAACGGGGACCGCGAGTACCATGGCTTTTTCTGCATTGACACTGGCGCGATTGTTTCACGGATTTAACTGTCGCAGCAGCCATTCCGTTTTGCGTCTTGGACTTTGCAGCAATATGTGGAGCGTGATGGCATTTGAAACCGGTGTATTGCTGCTGGCGGCGGTATTGTTTTTGCCTGGGCTGCAGGTAATGTTTGCTGCAGCAGATTTAAGTTTGCGCCAGATCATCGCGGTTATTGTGTGCGCAGCCGTACCGATGGTCGTGATCCAGGCAGCAAAGCTGATCCGGGAAAGTCTGTTGTAGTTTGTAGGATTTTTTCAAAAAGAAGAGGGAAATAACACAGAAAAAAAGTCATTTATCCTGACAAAATGAATGATTGTATAAAAACAGATACTTGTCAGAAGTTGAGAAAAAAACGCATATATACTGCTTGCAATTTAAAAAAAATATGATATTCTATATGCAGGTCAGATGACTGGCCTGCTCTAGAATGAATCGTTATGAATTTAACAAATCATGACGGTATTAAAGAAACTGCAATGTATATAAGGAACGTTGTTTTGGACAAAATCCATAGAACTTGCAGCCGTAAGAATGCGGAAGCTTTGGCAAAGCAGCGGATGACGGAAAGACGATATGACTAATCATATATCAGGAAGTATTCTGGTTTGAGAAGTTATATTTTTTTCTGGCAAAAATGTATACAGTATGCAAAAACACAGACAATCGTTTCACACAGACTGTGTGAACACCGTACAATTTTAAGGAGGAAAACACCAAATGACGAACTTTGAGCAGTGGGATGGTTTTGATGGCCGCCTCTGGAAAGAGGAAGTAAACACCCGTGACTTTATTCAGAAGAACTATAAGCCGTATGATGGCGATGAGTCTTTCCTGGCTGGCCCGACTGAGGCTACTGACAAACTGTGGGGAATTCTGCAGGGTCTGCAGAAAGAGGAGCGCGCAAAAGGCGGCGTTCTGGATATGGATACCCATATCGTTTCCGGCATCACTTCCCATGGCCCGGGCTACATCAGCGAGGCTGATAAGGATTTAGAGCAGATCGTTGGTCTTCAGACCGATAAGCCGTTAAAGAGAGCATTCATGCCTTACGGCGGTATCAAGATGGCGGAGCAGGCTTGCCAGAACTATGGTTACGAGCCGGATCCAGAGCTGCACAAGATCTTCACCGAGTACTGCCGTACGCACAACCAGGGTGTATTCGACGCTTATACCCCTGAGATGAAGAAAGCACGTCACAACAAGATCATCACCGGACTTCCGGATACCTACGGCCGCGGACGTATCGTAGGCGACTACCGCCGTGTGGCTCTGTATGGTATCGATTTCCTGATCCAGGAGAAGCAGAATGACTTCGCAAACTGCGGCGATGGAACCATGGTTGATGAAGTAATCCGTCAGAGAGAAGAGCTGTCCATGCAGATCAAAGCTCTGAAAGACATGAAGGTTATGGCTCAGTCCTACGGCTACGATATCTCCCAGCCGGCTAAGACTGCAAAAGAGGCTGTTCAGTGGCTGTACTTCGGATACCTGTCCGCAGTTAAGACCCAGAACGGTGCCGCAATGAGTGTCGGCCGTATCTCCACCTTCCTTGATATTTATATTGAGCGTGACCTTGCAAACGGTGTACTCACCGAGGCTGAGGCACAGGAGCTGATCGACCATCTGGTAATGAAATTCCGTATGGTGAAATTCGCAAGAATCCCGTCCTACAACCAGCTGTTCTCCGGTGACCCGGTATGGGCTACCCTGGAAGTCGGCGGCATCGGCGTAGACGGTCGTTCCATGGTTACCAAGACCGACTACCGTTTCCTGCACACCTTAGAGAACATGGGACCGAGCCCGGAGCCGAACATGACGGTTCTTTACTCCTCCGCTCTTCCGATGAGCTTCAAGAAGTATGCAGCTCACATTTCCATCAACACCAGCTCTGTTCAGTACGAGAACGATGACGTGATGAAGCCGGTATGGGGCGATGACTACTCCATCTGCTGCTGCGTATCTGCTACCCAGACCGGTAAAGAGATGCAGTTCTTCGGCGCACGTGCAAACCTGGCTAAGTGCCTGCTGTATGCTATGAACGGCGGTCGCGACATGAAGAGCAGAGAGCAGGTTGGTCCGGAGTTAAGACCGATCACCTCTGAGTACCTTGATTATGATGAAGTGATCAAGAAATATGATGTTATGATGGACTGGCTGGCAGGTCTGTATGTCAACACCTTAAACCTGATCCAGTACATGCACGACAAGTACTTCTATGAGGCAGCTGAGATGGCTCTCATCGATACCGATGTACGCCGTACCTTCGCTACCGGTATCGCTGGATTCTCTCACGTTGTTGACTCCTTAAGTGCGATCAAGTACGCTAAGGTAAAAGCAATCCGTGATGAGGAAGGCATGATCATGGACTTCGAGACCGAGGGTGACTTCCCGCGTTACGGTAACGACGATGACCGTGCAGATGACATCGCTGTATGGCTGTTAAAGACCTTCCTTGAGAAGTTAAAGAAACGCCACACCTACAGAAATTCCGAGGCTACTACCTCCATCCTGACCATTACCTCCAACGTAGTATATGGTAAGGCAACCGGTAACATGCCAGACGGAAGAAGAGCAGGCGAGCCGTTATCTCCTGGTGCAAACCCGTCCTACGGTGCAGAGAAGAGCGGACTTCTTGCTTCCTTAAACTCTGTTGCAAAGCTTCCGTACGAGTGGGCTCTGGATGGTATCTCCAATACCCAGACCATCAACCCGGACGCACTGGGACACAGCGCAGAGGAGCGTATCGACAACCTGGTACAGGTTATGGACGGCTACTTCGATCAGGGCGCTCATCACTTAAACGTAAACGTATTCGGTACCGAGAAGCTGATCGATGCTATGGAGCATCCGGAGAAAGAGGAGTACGCAAACTTCACCATCCGTGTATCCGGCTATGCTGTTAAGTTCATCGACTTAACCAGAGAGCAGCAGATGGATGTAATCTCCAGAACCTGCCACGCCAGCATGTAAGGAATTGTGTAACAGCATATAAAAAAATAACATGTCAAAAATGCGTCACCGGCGTATTTGAAAACAGTAAAAGAAAAACACTCCGGTGGGGAACGAAAATTTCCCCATATCGGAGTGTTTTCACTTTTTAGGAGATACTATATAATATAGAAAAATAAGACAACAATTCCACCAATTACGCTGCCAGGTGTGCCTGCGTGAACCGTGGTGAGAAGCGTGGAGTTGGTTGAATAAATGAAAATAGGAGGAGAGTTCATGGAAGAGAACAAAGCACTTGTGGGTCACGTGCATTCCCTGGAAACCTTTGGTCTGGTAGACGGACCGGGTGTCCGCACCGTGGTATTTTTGCAGGGCTGCAGAATGCGCTGCCGTTACTGCCATAACCCGGAGACCTGGAGCATGTCCGGCGGTGAAGAATGGACCGCAAAGGATCTGTTCAACCGGGTGTACCGCTACCGCACATACTGGAAAAACAACGGCGGCATTACCGTGAGCGGCGGAGAACCACTTTTACAGATTGACTTTCTGCTGGAATTTTTTAAGCTGGCGAAGGCAAAAGGCATCCACACCACACTGGACACGGCTGGAAATCCATTTACCAGAGAAGAGCCGTTTTTCAGCAAATTCCAGGAGCTGATGAAGGTGACAGACCTGGTGATGCTGGACTTTAAGGAGATGGACAGCGTCCGCCATAAAGAACTGACCGGCTGCGACAATGACAACATTTTGGATCTGGCAAAGTATCTTTCGGATACTGGAAAGGATATGTGGATCCGCCATGTGCTGGTGCCGGGACTGACGGACCAGGAGGATGATCTGAAAGCGATGCGCGGGATGTTAGAGGAATTAAAGACTGTGAAAAAGGTAGAGATTCTGCCATATCACAGCTTGGGGCTGTTTAAATGGCAGAACCTGGGAATTCCGTACACGCTGGAAGGCGTACCGGCACCGACGAAGGAAGAAGTGGTGCGGGCCGAGAAGATTCTGGGGATTGTCAGATAACCGGCTGACAGGTCATCCGGTTGTTGACCGGAAGAGCAGTTAAGCGGATAATCCGCTGTTGGGCCAGCAGGAGTAATCTGCTACAGTTCCTGGTATCGTTCTTCCAACAGTTTCCGTATGCAGGGGTAGAGTGGGTTCAGCGCCTGCTCTTCTTTCCAGACAAGCAGCCCTTTTACAAAAAATGGTTCCGGCAGAGGAATATGGAGCAGGTCTGCTTCTATTATATGAAACAGACTTTCCGGAAGAATGCTAAGTCCCTCTTTTTCGCAGCAGAGGCGTGCGGCTTCCTGATACGTGCTGGTTTTGACGATGTTTGGGCAGTCAGCCAGCCCGGTTTGTTCCATGGCTTGTTGCTGCAGGGATGGGAAAAGGGAAAAATTTTCTTTCATAAAAACGCGGTCATACTTCCAGGAGCCTTTGGATTTCATTCTTTCGATTAGATCCATTTGCTGATACCGGGAGCGGGATGCGGCGAGAAGATAGGAATCCTGGTGAAAGATCTGCTGAATGCAGGGCTTGGAAAACATGGTCCGGGTATTTACGATAAGCAGGTCAACGACATCATTTTCCAGAAATTGCCAGGCATTTTCACAGTCTCCGGCTGTGAGTGTAAGCCGCGCCTGCGGATAAAGTTTTAGGACTTTCGACCAGATGTCTTTCAGGAACATGTTTCGCATGGTGTATTCAATATAGATACGGACATTTTGCAGAGCAGTCTGCTTCAGGGAGGTTAAAGCATCCTGAAGCTCCTGCTCTGTTTTTGCAATCTGCTTTGCGGTCTCCAGCACGATTTTTCCGCGTTCAGTTGGAAGAATAGCAGATTTGGAACGCGCAAAGACCGGAAAACCAAGTTTTTCTTCAAAGATTTTCAGCTGTTGGGAAAGTGCTGGCTGGGAAAGCAGGCAGCGCGCTGACGCGCGGCTGATGTTCTGTTCTTCTTCAATGGCCAGAAGGTATTCGTAAATTCTGGAATTCATAAGCAGTCTTCTCCATATTCTCTCAGAATTTGTCTGGTGTTTTCATCCGGGCATAAAAACGCAGAATTTGCCTGGTGCAGGCGTCGGTATTCCAGATAAATAAAAAATTTTTCCATTGGGGTCAGAACATGCCCTTTGCGAAAGGCAAATCCTTCGAAAAGAGTGGGCATACCTGGAAGTGAAAAATAATGGAGCTGTGGAAGACCAAAAGCGCTTGCTTCATCCAGAAAACCGGCATAGCTTCCTTCTGCAAGCAGATGTTCGTTTGTCAGGCGATTCGAAGTTTTGAGCTGAATATTGAACTTCAGATGATTCTGTTCCAGAAAACGGCTGACGCGTTCCCCGATTACGGTTCCGATATCTGGGAGAATAAACGGGGCATCTTCCATGGCAGAAAGCTCTGAAACGGATAAGGCAGCAGGCGCGGTGGCAGTACCTCCTTTGTCATAGAGCGGGTGAAAACTGGGAATGCCAAGCAGGATCTGTTTCTGTTCAAGAGAGAAAAACAGGTAGTCGTATTTTCTTTGAAGTTCGCAGTCATCGATCATCAGAAGAATAAAATCCAGCTGATGGGCGAGAAGCTTTTCATGCAGAGAGGCAGATCCCTCGTTTGTCACCGAAACCTGAATGTATGGATACTGCTCCAGAAGATACGGATAAATATAGGCAAGCGCAGCGCCTCCACGGATGGGCGGAATCCCGAAACGTACTTCGTTTGGAGAATCCTGTTCCAGAAGAGCCAGCTTTTGATGAAGCTGGGATTGCAGCAGCTGGATCTTGCGTGCGCTTTTCAGATAAATCTGTCCGGCCTGGGTCAGGGTATAGCAGCCGGAAGAGGTGAGAAAAAGGCGGATCCCGGTTTCTTCCTCCAGATTTTTCAAGTAGCGGCTCAGCACGGACTGTGAGACATGAAGCGTCCGCGCAGCGTGGGAAAGTGTTTTATTTTCAGCGATGGCAATGAAGTAATCGTAGTGGAGTGTGTTCACGAGTCTCCTCCTGAAAAGCATCTGAGTTGCTGTCAGAAATACGGTGGAGACAGTAATTCCGCGTATGGACAGAGATGCTATGCTTTTTTCTTATAGTATTATGTTTAGTATATATTAGAAAATCCGAAGATTCAAGCGTATGATGGAACTATAAGAGGTGCTGGGTACGCATGTGTAAACAGTAACCTGTTGGAATCAGGCCTGGATTCAAAATCATTACGATGCAGTTTTCTTATGGTACAAAGGAGGAGGCAACAAAAAATGAACACACAACTGATCATTACCCTGGCGGTGCTGGTATTCATGGCAGTATCGTTTATGGTGAGAAAAATATCATTCGGTCTGACTGGCATGATCTGCATGCTCGCACTGGCAGTGACCGGAGTCATAGATTTAAACACGGCGTTTTCCGGTTTTTCCAATAAAACCACAATTCTGGTTGCAACTATGATGCTGGTAGCTGGTTGTATCGGAAAGACAAGTCTGGTAAGCGTAATCCGCAAGCGGATGTCTTCCATTCAGGAGAAAAGCGGAATTTTCCTGCTTTTGGCGATTCTTGGTTTCACCATTTTATTGACCCAGCTGATCGGTATGACTGCCCTGATGTCTGTCATGCTGATGTTAGTCGTTACACTGGATGATGACAGTGATCTGGCACAGTCCAGAATTTATTTCCTGATCGCAGCGGTCAATGCAGCCTGGTTCGGACGTTTTCCGATCGGTATGGGTGCAACCCTGCCGATGATCCATAACTCTTACTATGAGGGGCTGGTAGCAGAGCATCCGGAATTCCTGCTTGGTGTATTTGACTATATGAAAGTGGGACTGATCCCGTCCATCGTGTTGACGATCTACTGCCTGTTTGCATGGAAGCTGATTCCAAAGACAAAGATGGACGTGAATGCGATGCAGCACACCAACAAAGATACAAAGGCCTCCCAGCTGACAAAACGTCAGGAGCAGATTGTCTGGGGCGTATTTGGAGTCATCATGCTGGCATTTGTATTTTCTACCCAGCTTGGAAATCTGGTTTATCTGCTTCCGATCGCAGGCTGCATTATCCTGGTGCTGACCGGTGTTGTTTCCAGTCAGGAAGCTTCCTGCACACTTGCCGGTGACATGGTATTCTGCGTAGCGGGTGTTCTGGTTGTTTCTTCAGCGCTGAACTCTTCCGGTGCAGGTCAGCTGATCGGTGATTTTGTGCTGAAGCTTTTGGGAAGCAATCCGTCCAGCACCCTGGTTATTACGGTGTTCTGTGTTGTTACCGTGATTATGACTACGTTCTTAAGCAACAATGGAACCATTGCGATCATGACACCGATCGCAGTTTCGACGGCACTGGCCGGGGGCATGAATCCAAAGGCAATTGTTTTGGTTGTATTCGGTGCATCCTGCCTGGCGATTGCATTCCCAACCGGATGCGCCGGAGCGATGATGGCATTCTCCATTGGAAATCATAACCCGATGAAGCTGCTTCGGTTTACGCTGCCGTTTTTGATCTTGGGATCTGTTTCCCTGATCATTTCCGCAAGTATTTTTTTCCCGGTTTACAGTTAAGGAGGTAAAGTGATATGACGAAAGAGTTGCTTCAGGAACAGCTTGAAATCCTGGATCGCACCAATATGCATAAAAACGCAGCAAAAGAACGCGTGATCCCGGAAAGCTATCTGGCTTACAAAAACCAGGTGGAACAGAAAGAGACGATGCTTGAGAGCCCGTCAACCGGTGTGCCGGTGCGGTGTGTGATCACAAAAGCAAACAATCTTGAGAAAGATGCCCCGCTGTTTATTAATCTGCACGGGGGCGGATTTGTCCATCCGCAGGATGGAGATGACGACCTGTTCTGCGCCAGGGTGGCAGCCGAAATCGGTGGAATTGTAGTGGATGTCGATTATGCGGTAACACCGGAATATGTATTTCCAACGGCGTTTGAGCAGGTCTGGGATGTGGCAGAATGGGCTTTTGCACATGCAAAAGAGCTTGGCGCAGACTCGAACCGGATTTCCATCGGCGGTCACAGCGCTGGAGGTGCGCTGACTGCAGCCATCTGCTTGCGTGCAGCAAAAACAGGAAACATGAAATTTGCGCTTCAGATCCTGGATTATGCGGCACTGGATAATGCAATGTCGTTTGAGCCGGGCGGAAATGAACGCAGCCGCGCGTTCTCCATGCTTTACTGCGATGGAAATGTACGTGTATTAAAGAGCCCATACTGTTCTCCGGTTTTTGCGTCCGGTGAAATGTTGAAAAATCAGCCGCGCACCTTGATCATCAACGCAGAGCATTGCCCGTTTCGGACGGTTACCGAGCGTTATGGACAGCGGCTGGCACAGGCCGGAAACGAAGTGGCATTTCGGCTTTTCCCGGGAAGTGCCCATGGATTTACCATCCGCATGACAGGAGCATGGTTAGAAGCCCAGGACCTCATCATACGGTATCTGAAAAAAGCAGAGTACAGGGAGGTAAAGTAAGATGACAGAGGAGAGAAAACAGGAAATTCTCGAAATCATAAGAAATACAAACCGGAGACCGGCACAGACCGGCAAACCGCTGTACCCGGAAGAAATTATGGCATATCCCAATCTTTGTGAAGAGATGGAAAGCATTAGCCGCACCGTGGATGGCTTTTCCTATCGCATGGATATTCTTCGGGCAAAGAACCGGGGAGAAAACTGCCCGCTGTTTATCAATATCCATGGAGGCGGATTTATTGGTCCGCACCGGGAAAACGATACTTATTTCAGTGCGTACATGGCAGATCAGATTCATGGAATTACGGTAGATCTGGACTATACCCTTTCTGATGCAGCCCCATATCCGGTGGCACTCCATCAGTGCATGGATGCGCTGGATTATGTGGCAGAGCATGCAAACACGTGGGGCGCGTCGGCGAAAGATATCAGCGTTGGCGGTTACAGCGCCGGCGGCGCCCTGACAGCAGCAATGGGAATCTGCTGTGCAGAGCGCGGCGGCTTTGTGCCAAAACTTCAGATTTTGTGTTATCCTCCGCTGGAATATCGTATCCCGGATCAGTACAAGATCGATGCTTACGACCGTCAGATTGGAATGGAACGCTGCAAGGCATTTGCAGATCTCTACTTCGATGATAAGAAAGAAAATTTTGAGGATATTCATAATTCTCCGCTTTATGCGCCGAGAGAGATTCTGGCAAAGCAGCCAAAAACCCTGATTCTGTCTGCAGGTCTCTGCAATTTCCGTTATGAAGACGAAGATTACGCGATCTGCCTGGCAGACGCAGGCGCGGAAGTCATCTTAAAACGCTTCCCGGAAGCATCCCATGGATTTATTCCACATTTTATGGATGGCTGGAAGGAAGCAGCTGACCTGATGGTGCGGGAAATTTTGGAGCAGTGAGTGAATAAATTCGAGCGTAAAACAATGGACCGTGGAAGTTACCTTTGGCAGCTTCTACGGTCCTGTTACGTTAGCGATATTGCTATAATTTACTCATCGCAGCTTCATCTGCCACCACGGTGACATCGCTGTGCAGCTGCAGGATGGATGCCGGTACCTTCGGTGTGATCGGACCGCTGATCATGGCTTTTAGTGCATCGGCTTTATCTTCTCCGCTGACTACGACCAGAATCTTTTTGGCAAGCATGATGCTTCCAATGCCCATAGTGTAAGCCTGACGCGGCACATCCGCTTCGGATTCAAAGAAGCGTTTGTTGGCTTCGATGGTGCTTTCAGTCAGGTTGACGCAGTGGGTTTCCCGCTCAAAAACATCGGCTGGTTCATTGAATCCGATGTGTCCGTTGCGGCCGAGCCCCAGAAGCTGCAGGTCGACACCGCCGGTTTTACGGATGATCTCTTCGTATGATTTGCAGGCGGTTTCGGAATCTGGTTCCAGTCCATTTGGGACAAAGGTGCGGCTCTTGTCGATGTTGACATGGTCAAACAGGTTGGTGTTCATAAAGTAGCGGTAGCTCTGAGGATTTTCCGGGCTTAAGCCTTTGTATTCGTCCAGATTGATGGTAGTAACCTGGGAAAAATCCAGATCGCCTTTCTGATACCATTCAATCAGCTGTTTGTAGGTGCCGATCGGAGATGATCCGGTGGCGAGACCAAGGACGCAGTCTGGTTTCATGATAATCTGGGCGGAAATGATGTTGGCAGCCTTGCGGCTCATATCCTGATAGTGTTTTGCTTTGCAAATATTCATAACGAACCCCTTTCCTTATAAAAATTCCCCCGATAAATATAGAAGCTAATAAGCTGTCTGCTTTAAGTATATCGGATTTTACGGGAAATACAATACAAAAAATATTACGAGGTACGTGTTGGGGGACAGGAACAAACTGAAAATTCTGTCACACAAATTACACAGAAATCAGTTGAAATTTTGTCCGGAGTCAACTATACTACGCCCATAGGGGGTGTACATATGATCATTAAGAATGTACAGATTTACACAGAAAACCAAACATTTATGCCGGGGGATATTGTAATAGAAGGAGACCGGATAAAACAGATTATTCCCGAGGCAGAGTCTGCTTCAAGACAGGATGGAGAAATGGACGATACGATCATCGACGGACAGGGTGCCTACGCGATTCCCGGACTCATTGACCTTCATTTTCATGGCTGTATGGGAGCGGATGTCTGTGACGGAACTGAGGAAGCATTGCAAACCATTGCCCGGTATGAGGCTTCGGTGGGCGTGACAGCGATCGCACCGGCTACCATGACGCTTCCGGTGGAGGAACTGGAGCAAATCCTTCGAAACGCAGCAGCATATAAACGGAAGCAGGAAGTGCAAAAACGGCAGAGAGTTTGTGTCAAAACGGGCGAAAATGGAGAAGGTGTAGAAGTCACGGAAACTGCAGAAGTCACGGAAGCAGATCTGCTTGGCATCAATATGGAAGGTCCTTTCATCAGTCCGGTGAAAAAAGGTGCACAGGATGAGAAAAATATTATTCCGTGCGATGTGGAGATTGCGAAACGTTTTCTTACGGCATCCGAAGGACTGGTGAAGTTTATCGGAATTGCACCGGAAGAAAGTGAAAAATCGGTGGAGTTCATTGAACAAATGAAAGACTCTGTGGATATTTCCCTGGCGCACACCAATGCCGATTACGATACGGCGATGGCAGCATTTCAGGCTGGTGCGAATCATGCAGTGCATCTGTATAACGCCATGCCGCCGTTTACGCACCGGGCGCCGGGCGTGGTGGGCGCCGTGGCAGACAGTAAGCATGTGATGGTGGAAATCATCTGTGATAATGTCCACATTCATCCGTCTGTGGTGCGTGCAACGTTCGCCATGATGGGAGCTGACCGCATGATCCTGATCAGTGACAGCATGCGCGCTACGGGCATGCCGGACGGTACCTATACGCTGGGCGGACTGGACGTCCAGGTGCATGGAAACCATGCGACTCTGGTAGATGGCGGTGCGCTGGCTGGCTCCGTGACAAATCTGATGGACTGCATGCGCACCGTTGTGAAGGTGATGGGCATTCCGCTTGAGACGGCAGTAGCCTGTGCAACGGCAAATCCGGCAAAGTGTCTGGGCGTGTATGATATATATGGTTCGATATCAGAAGGGAAAAAAGCAGATATTGTGCTGCTTCAGGAAAATATGGACCTTAGCATGGTTATTAAGGATGGATCTGTGATTTGTAAATAGTTCGCAGGAACACGTAGAAAATGCGAAGAGGGCCGAAGAAATCACGCAGAAACTACGAAGAAAACCCAAAGAAAACCAAAAGAAAACCCAAAGAAAACCCAAAGAAAACCCAAAGAAAACCCGAAATATCCGACGAAACTTGCCGGATATTTCGGGTTTTTGCTCAGTGATTTGTGGTCTGCAATTCTGGTCTGATATCAGCCCAGTTTCGTGCGATACAGTTCCCACGCAATATGCGCACTTTCCTCCAGCTCTTCCAGACAGTAAAATGCATCCATAATGGATTTGCCCGGAACAACGGGACCGTGTGCTTTCAGAAGATAGCCATCGCTGGCAGCAGCGCGTTCGCGGAATGCGGCAAAGAGTTCCTGGGAACCTGGTTTTTCGTATGGAATCATGCCGACTGTGCCCAGTTTCATTTTCAGATAAGGTGTGTGATCCGGAATGCAGTCGGTTTCATTTAAATCCGGGACGAAACTCCACAGAATGGAATAGGGACTGTGCGTATGAATGACTGCCTTGATATCTGGTGATTTTGCAAAAAGAGCCAGATGCAGCGGCCATTCCTTACTCGGTTTTCTTCCTGCTACGTGTGTGCCATCCGGAAGCAGGACGGAAAAATCGTCTTTGGTCAGCGTGCCAAAGCAGGTTCCGCTGGCGCTGACATAAATTTTCCCATCATGATAGAAACTCATATTGGCGGAAGAACCGGAAGTTTTTCCCCGCTCAAAAAGGCTGTGTGCTGCCCACACGGCGTCCTCTAATTTCTGTTCTAATTCCTGTTCTGTATTCATAAACAATGCCTCCATAAATTATTTTTCTTTTGTCATGGCAAGGGCACGGGAGAAGAAATCCTCCTGTCCAAAGTTTCCGCTTTTCAATACCAGGCGAATGTCGGAACGTGTTGCCGGGATCATGACCGGGACACCCGGGGCAATGCTTTCTCCAATCTGGTAAGAGGAGAAATGAAGTCCTTTTGTGATGGCACCGGAGGTTTCGCCGCCGGCAGAAATGATGCGGGTATAACCATGTTCAACTGCTTTTTGTGCCAGATTGGCGGAAGTCTGTTCCAGCAATGCGGCAATCTTTTCGGTCCCGAGTTCCTGATATTTGCGGATTTTGTCCGGGGTATCAGAACTGTATACAAGAACAGCCTGATCCTTCGTTGTGTGCTGCTCGATAAATTCCCAGATTTGATCCAGGGTTTGTGTGCCGTTTAAAAGGGCGAGCGGATCCATGCGTACGGATGGCATGTTTTGTGCCTGATAGTCAGCAATCTGCGCAAGCGTCATTTTGGAACAGCTGCCTGCGATCAGGATGGCTTTGCCTGGAACGGCTGTCTGCGGAATTTGTCCGGATTTCTCGGAAGCCGGGATTAAACATTCTGCCAGTGGTTTTAAAAGTCCGCTGCCTCCGGACAAAAACGGCAGATGACCAAACTGCCGGGCGATAAATGTGCCGTCCTCATCGGTTTCGTAATCAGGAATCAGGTAAAATGGTTCCGCATGTTCCGGCTCCGGCTCATGCCACGCGGTGCCGCGTAAAAGAACCTGACACGGGTACTGGCTTTGCGGACGCATCAGTTCTGCAATCCGGCTGTCCCACATTGGCGTAAGCGGGTGATCTTTCATGGGGCTTTCATTCAGCGGGACTCCGTTTACGAAAAGGTTTCCGTTACGGACGGTCCGTCCATTGACAGGCAGGGACGGGCACAGAAGGGAATAGGAAGCGTGCATCTGCTTCATGAGTGCGTCACATACCGGTCCGATGTTGCCGTGCGGTGTGGAGTCGAAGGTGGAACAGTATTTAAAATAAAGGTGGGAGATTCCCTGATCCTGTAAAAATGCAGCGGCTTTTAAGCTGTCCGAAACTGCCTGTGCAGTTTCCTGTGTCCGGGATTTTAAGGCGATCACGATCGCCTGAACCGGTTTTAAGTCGGCGGTGTCTTCTGGAATTCCGTTGTAGAGCTGTACGCTCATGCCGCCTTTTACAAGAAACGAAGCAGCATCGCTTGCTCCGGTGAAATCGTCTGCGATACATCCTAAGATGGCCATATAGAAACGTCCTCCTTACTGTAAAGGTTTGTAACTGTGATGATGCAAAACACCACAAAATCCGTTGCTGTCTGCGCAGCGCGTGAACAGTAACAAATAGAATCGGGCAGAAATAAGATGCCTTATCTTATGATAAATAGCAAAAATCATGCCAGGTGGAATGAAAACGGCAGGAAAACCGAGTGAGTCTGACCAAAACCGCGGCTGCGTGAGGATTTGTGTATGAAAACAGAATAAAAAAATGGGCGAAAGGTGTCGGACGCAGCCTTGACAGTTCCTGTTGCAGTGTTGTAACATGAATTACAATTCATGCAATTTGAACGATTATGATGCAATATGCAATATGTAATATACCAGGGGCGAAAGTTCAGAAATCTGATGCAAGCTTGCTTGCAAGAGGATTTTTGAATTTGAGCCCCGCCAAAACATGAATAAGTAGCCATTTTTCGCAGAAAAATGAGCGGATTATGAATGTTTTGAGGATTGTGGGAGCACGCAGTGCGAAACAATCCGGTATACCAGGGTCAAAATATACGGGAAGGTGGTTACCAATATGATACGTTTATTGTTTGTGGTTCCGTATCCGGAACTGATGGAACAGGTCAAGGAAGTGGTGGCAAAGCATCCGGAACATGAAAAAGTTGACGCGGACGTGCAGGCTCTTATCGTGGAAGAAATGCCGGATATTCCGGTCGGAGCTTACGATGCGATCATTGCCAGAGGCTACACGGCGCAGAAAACGATTGCGAAATATTCGGATACCACCCCAACGATCCGGGTCCATATTTCCGGCTTCGATATTACGCGGGCGATTTATGAGTGCCGGGAAACCTATCATCCGAAGAAGATCGCGATCTGCGGATTTGAAGAAAATCTGTATGAGGCGGCCAGTATCTGTCAGATCCTGGGAGTTGAGGCGGAAATCTATGCTCCGATACGAAACCAGGATTTGCCAAAAGCGCTGGACCGGGCGATGCGGGAAGGCTGCGATGCGCTGATCGGCGGTTACTCAGCCAATATGCTTGCAAAGGAGCGCGGGCTGAATTCCGTTGTGATCCAGACGGGTACGGCGGCATTTGCGCAGGCATTGGATGAGGCGATCCATACGGTGGAACGTGTCCGCCAGGAGCGGGTGATCGCGCAGATGTATAAGACCGTCATTTATACTTCCGATGCCGGACTTCTTTACGTGGACCGCAGTGGCACAATTCAGGTGCGAAATCGCGTGGCGCGGCAGATGAATGGAAATGTCAGCATCAAGGGACGAAAGATTAAAGAAGGAATTCCGTGGCTGTATCCCTTATTCCAGAGTGTGATGAAGACCGGAAACGCAGAGACCCGGTTACTTGCCATTCCGGACACGAAGCTGACGGTTTCCGTAAAATGTTCTCCGGTTATTGCAAACCAGGAATGTTCCGGTGCAGTATTTAATCTGACTGACGTGACCAAGATCCAGGAACTGGAAAGCCAGATCCGGCGAAAACTCAGTGAGCGGGGCCTGAAGGCGCGCTATACCTTTGAACATATCCTCCACAAGAGAAAGGTGATTGACCGGACGATTGAGATTGCCAAACGGTATGCGGCATCCGATTCGAACATCATCATTGTCGGAGAGACCGGAACCGGAAAAGAACTTTTTGCGCAGAGCATCCACAATGCCAGCAGCCGGAAAAATGGACCGTTTGTGGCAGTGAACTGTGCGGCACTTACGGAAAATCTGCTGGAAAGTGAACTGTTTGGTTATGTGGAAGGTGCGTTTACCGGAAGCAGCAAGGGCGGAAAAATGGGACTGTTTGAGCAGGCACACGGAGGAACATTGTTTCTGGATGAGGTGGAAGAGGTTTCGATGGCGATCCAGACCAAGCTTCTTCGCGTGCTGCAGGAACGGCAGGTGCGCAGGATCGGCGATGACAAAGTCATCGATATCGATGTGCGCATCATTTCTGCTACTAATAAAAGCATTCAGAAAATGGCAGAGGCAGGAACGTTTCGAAAAGATCTGGTCTACCGTCTGGATGTGCTCCGCCTGTTTTTGCCGCCGCTTCGAGAGCGGGAAAATGATGTGGAACTGCTGTTTGTGAATCAGCTTCAGGGAATGGAAAAGAACATTGATCAGGAACCATTAAAAATTGAAGACGGGGTATTTCCGCTGCTGCACCAGTATCCGTTTGGCGGAAACATCCGCGAACTGCGAAACATTGCAGAGCGGGTCTATGTCCTTCATGAGGGCAGCACGATCCATGTGCAGGATATGCAGGAGGCGCTGTATCCGGCAGATCTGGCGCCGGAACCGCAGAAGCAGAATGGGGCAAAAAACGGAAATTCCGTTTTAGTGGAAGCGGGAGTGCAAAAGACTTCTGCGCAGATTTTGCCTGGGGAGGAAGAACGCATTCGTCAGGCTTTGCGGCTTAGCGGCGGAAATAAGGGAAAAGCTGCAGCTATGCTGGAAATCGACCGGTCTACGTTGTGGCGGAAAATGAAAAAATACGGAATCGCGGATGAACGATAGAAAAATGATGCAATACAACGCATAGTGTTGCAAATAACAATAAAAATGCAATGTTTGCAATAGACGGATGCGACCGATGGGAAAGAAAAAATGGGGAGGAAATAGAAAATTTTCATCCCCGTTTTTCTTTTCATTGCAGATCGAAAAGGCGCGTAAACAGTACGTTTGTGGAATTATTTTTCGTAATTGATAAAATATTCAGGAAAAAGTTGGCATGATTTGTGCTTTAAAGATGGTCAAAGCATTATGGCATACAAAATAACAAAGGGGGTTACATTTATGTCAACATCGTATGTACTTATTGTTTTTGTAATCGCTATTGCGTTGATGATCTTTTTGATCTCAAAATGCAGAGTGAATGCAGCATTTGGTATCCTGATTGCAGCACTGGTTCTCGCCATTGCGTTAAAGACACCGTGGCAGGATATTGAAAGCACCATCAATGGTGGTTTTTCGGGAACCATTAAGAGTGTAGCAATCGTAATTTTCCTTGGATGTGCTATGGGCACCGTGTTGGAAAAGACCGGTGCAGCAGTCCGCATTACAAAATGGGCGATCGACCTGTTTGGTGACAAGAACATCATCTGGGCCATCGCACTGAGTTCTGCAATCCTTGGTATTCCGATTTTTGCAGATACCGTAGTGATCCTGCTGATCCCGATTGTATCCCTGTTAGCAGTAAAGTCCAAAAAATCCATGATGAGTTTTGGTACAGTACTTTACAGTGGAGCGCTGATAACCGCTTCTCTGGTACCGCCGACACCTGGTCCGGTTTCTGCAGCAGCATTATTAAATGTTCCGTTAGGACAGGCAATCCTCTGGGGTATTATTGTTGCAATCCCGAGCGTTATTGCAGCTGTTTTCTATTGTAAGACATTAAAGACACCGGTTGCGCCGAAGGAAGAGTTCCTGAAGGCAGCGGCAGAAAGCGAAGGACAGGAGCTTCCGTCCCTGTCAAAATCCATGTTGCCGATCGTGCTTCCGCTGGTTCTGATCCTGTTAAATACCGTTGCATCGGTTCTTATTCCGGAAACTCCGGTTGCAAACTTCCTGGCCTTTATCGGAAGCCCGTTAGCAGCACTGTTTAGCGGATGTATCAGTTCCCTGCTCCTGTGCGGTAAAGAGTGGAAAACCAAGAAAGTCTTAAATGACTGGGTAAATGAAGGTATCACCGCAGCAGCAATGCCGATCATCGTAACCGGTATGGGCGGTGCACTGGCTGTATTTGTAAAGAATGCAGGCGTTGCAGACAAGATCGCAGAGATCGTTATGCAGTCTTCATTCCCGGCAATCCTGATCCCGATCATCATCGCAGCACTGATCCATGTTGTTACCGGTTCCAACTCACTGGGTGTTATGACTGCAGCAGCACTGGTTGAGCCGATGCTTGCAACGCTGGGAATCTCTCCGGTTGCAGCTTTCCTGGCATGTGGTACTGGCGCCCTGATGTTCAAACATGCAAACTCTTCCGGTTTCTGGGTAACCGTTTCCATGTCCAACATGGATGTGAACCAGGGTATCCGTGCAGTCGGTGGTGCATCTACCGTAGCAGGATTTACCGGAGCAGTCATCACCTGTATTTTAGTTGCCCTGCATGTGATCTAATGGTATTACATGGGAAAATGTATTACATAAGGTAGCAATGCTGTGTCTTGTCGGCTGTTTACGGAAGATGCGATGAGACGCAGCGGCACATTTGAGATTCATTAGTCTGTCGAAAACAAAAAATGACGAAAAGGAGAAGCAGTTATGGAAAAATTTGTGACAAGAGCAGCAAGACTGAATAAAGCCTATGACATCGAACTGATTGAGCGTGAACTGGAATGCGGCGAGGATGACATCATCGTAAAGAACCATATGATGGGAATTTGCGGATCAGATAAGAGCTTTTACCGGGGCTTTATGCCGCCGCAGACTGCAGAGTTCCGCCAGCCGCCGGAATTTCCATTCCTGCTTGGACATGAGAGCGGCGGTACGGTTGTTGCTGTCGGAAGCCGTGTCAGCGATTATAAGGTTGGCGATCAGGTTATGGCATTTGGCTGGAACAACAACTTTGCAGACTACTTTAAGTCCAAAGCGTTTCAGCTGCAGCCAGTTCCGGAAGGACTGGATATGGATATTGCGGCACTCGGAGAGCCGACCGCCTGTGCCATGTACTCCGGATTAAATACCGGTGTCCAGCTGGGTGATACCGTTGTGGTTATGGGCGGCGGTTACGCCGGACAGATCATTGCCCAGTGTTCTAAATTAAAAGGAGCTTACCAGGTGATCGTGGTGGATGTGCTGGAAGGCAAACTGAATCTGGCAAAATCACTCGGTGCGGATATCGTGATCAACTCCAAAGAAGAAGATCCGGTTGCAAAGGTGAAAGCCCTGACTGGCGGCAAAGGTGCGGATGTGGTTGTTGAGGCAGCCGGAACCGCAGAATCCTTCAATGCAGCCAGCGCGATGATCAAACATAATGGCAAATTTGTATTTTACAGCTGGGTAACGACTCCGATCACGTTAAACATCAGCCGCTGGCATGATGACGGACTGGAGTTTGTGAATACCTGCCTGGTTCATCATACCTGGCAGCAGAGATATGTGTGGGTACCGGAAACCATGCGCCCGATCATTCAGGGAAGCGTAAAGATCAAACCGCTCATTACCAATGAGTTTAAGCTGGCTGATATCAAGGCGGGATTTGATCTGGCCGATAAGGATGATGCAGCGATCAAGATTGTGTTCCGCCCATAATACAGGATTCATGGAAGTAAAGATTCCCCCCAAATAAGCGTGTGGGTAACTGGAAAAGAACAAAACCGTACGCATGTGGAAAATAGAGGATAAGGAGTGATGTTGTTGTGGATTACACAAATTTATTAAAGGATAACAGTGGAAAAGTATCAAAGGTTGGTATCGTAGGAGCTACAAAGGGATATGGTTATACACTTCTGGCACAGATGCCGAAGGTGGCGCACATGGAACTGCGCGTCATCTGCTCCCGTCATCTGGAAGAGTGCGAGGCGGTATTAAAGGAGACCGGATTTGGCGACAAGCAGATCATTGCCTGTGCGAACATTGAGGAAATCCATGCGGCTCCGGAAGATGCGGTTTTAATTGTCAGCGACTACCGCCTGGTTATGGAGTGCGGCATCACGGCCCTGGTAGAATGTACTGGAAATACTAAGGTCAGCTCCGATGCGGCCATTTCAGCACTGGAGAGAGGCATCAATGTTTATATGGTATCAAAGGAAACCGACAGTGTCTGCGGACCGCTGTTAAACCAGATTGCTGCAAAACACAATGCCGTTTATGCACTGGTAAATGGTGACCAGCCGAGAAACCTTCTGGATTTGTGGTCCTGGGCAAAGCTCCTTGGACTTGAGATCGTGGCAGCTGGTAAATCCAGTGAGTATGATTTTGTATGGGACCGTGAGACCGGTGAATTTACTTATCTGGATGGCAATGCAGCTCCGGAGCAGCTTCCGGAAATGCAGAACTGCTGGTATTATGAAGGAACCAAGACGCTGGAAGAGAGAAGCCGCCTGTTAGAGAAATACCGTGAAGTCATTTCCGCAGACCTGTGTGAGATGAACCTGGTATCCAATGTGACCGGAATGGTACCGTCCTCCCCATTCTTAAGCTACCCGATTGCGAAAGCCAGTGAACTTGCCAATATCTTTATCCCGAAGGAAGATGGCGGTATCCTGGATAAAACCGGTGTTGTGGATGTGTTCTACAACCTGAGAGGAAAAGACGAGGCCAGCTTCTGCGGCGGCGAGTTTATTGTTGTGAAATGTGAAAACGAGAAGATGTGGGATATCTTAAAAGGCAAAGGACATGTGATGAGTAAGAACGGCAAATATTGCTGCATTTATTATCCATATCATTACATGGGACTGGAAACCCCGGTATCCATTCTGCTCGGTGATCTGATGGGAATCGGAACGCATGAGGAGTGCCGTCAGGTTTCGGTTATGGCCGGTGTGGCACAGCGCGACCTGCCGAAAGGTACTGTTCTGAAGGTCGAGGGACACCATCATTCCATCGATGGTCTGACACCGGAGCTTTTGGAACGGAAAGCAACCGGCAATGCAGCGCCGTTCTACCTGTTAAATGGCTCTGTACTTCTGAACGATGTAAAGAAGGGACAGCCGGTAACAACGGATGATGTGGATCTTTCCGCACTGGAAACCTATCAGCATTATAAAAAAGGACTGGAACTGGATTAACATAGTAAGAAAGAGACGGAAGAACTGCCGCAGCAGTTCTTCCGTCTCTTTCTTTGACAGACTCCTATATAATATAGAAGAAATATTATTTCCAGATCATATTTAAGATCAGCAGTTCGACAATACCAACTCCTGTCATGATGAAGGATACGGCTGTCTTACAGCGCAGCTGGTCTTTGATCTCGGTCAGACCGAACATACCGTTGAACACCCAGAAACCACTGTCGTTGAAGTAGCTGAATGCGATCGCGCCGATACAGGAAGCCTGTGCCAGCAGAACCGGATTTAAGCCAAGGGTGGTGATGAGCGGAGCAGTCAGGGATGCTGCGGTGGTGATCGCTACGGTTGCGGAACCAAGTGCAAGACGCATCAGGGCACCGATCAGAACCGGGATCAGGATAGCCGGAATCGGCCAGGAAACTACGGTTGCGCCGAGTACATCGCCGATACCGCTGACTTTGATGATGTTTCCGAGGGAACCGCCTGCACCGGTGATCAGCATGATCATACCGGTATCTTTGATGCTGTCGCCCATGATGTTCATGAGCTCATCCTTCGGGATGTCTCTGCCAAGACCGTAAACAGCCAGGGTCGTTCCAAGACCAAGTGCTACGATCGGGGAACCTAAGAGGGTGATGATGCTGTAAAGGAAGCTCTCTTTGTCTACACCGATGAAATCGCATACGGTCTTGCTCAGGATGAGAACCAGCGGAATCAGGATCGGAGCGAGGGACTCGCCGAGACCTGGAAGCTCTTTGCCGCCCATGATCTCATCTAACTGATCCATGGTCTTTAAGTATTCTTTCTTGAACTCTTTGCGGTCGTAAGTACCATCCTCACGCGGGATCTGGTAGATCTTTTTGCCGATCCAGTTTGCGTAAAGCAGGGCTGCGATGAGGATCGGAACGGACATCAGCGCACCTGCGATGATCATCTGACCAACGTCAACGCCCATCATGCCGGCAGCGGTTAACGGACCCGGAGTCGGCGGAACCATAACGTGGGTACACTGCAGACCACAGGCAAGAGCCAGGGCCAGGGCGATAACCGATTTACCGGTTACGCGGGACATTGCCTTACATAACGGGGCAAAGATTACGATCGCGGAATCTGCGAAAACCGGGATGGATACCAGCCATCCGGTGATACCAAGGGCAAGCTCCTCTTTGCCGCTGCCGATCTTCTTGATGAAAGAATAGGCCATACGCTCTGCAGCGCCGGTTTTCTCGAGGATACCGCCCATCATAACGCCGAGGCCGATGATGATACCGGTACTTTTTAACGTGTTTCCGAAGCCGTCCTGAATAGCAGTGATTGCCTCAGATGGGGACATTTTGCCGATCAGACCTGTGATCAGTGCAGCGAGCAGCAGCGCGATGAAGGTGTGGGTCTTGGTCTTCATAACCAGGAAGATCATGATCGCGATGCCTAAGAACAGGCCAAGCAGCATCTGTGTTTCATGTGACATATAGATACCTCTTTCTGTAGTGTGTTCACTTCGCTGCTGCATGATGCATTTGGAAACATACAGGACAGCTGCGGGGGCAGCTGCATGACGAAAACCAAGGATGTTCCATGATGTGTCAGATGCATGTTTTACAGCAGTTTCTACGCATCGTAAAAAATGGGGGGATGCGTCCGCAATCTTTCTTGAAAGGTGCTGCGGGAAGTGATAAAATTATGACAAGAGGCATTATAACCAAATTTAGTACATAAGTAAAATTAACTGTACTTAGCCATCTCTTAAAAAAATTAATGATAACTCTTAATACAGCGGCTCTGAGTTTTCCCAGTACTGCTTTGCCAGGCGGATAAATTCCCTGGCACCGGAGTTTAAGTATCCGTGCTTCTGGCAGCAGATGGTGATCTCCCAGGACGGGCGGTCCGGGAGCGAGAAGCAGGCAACCCCTTTGTCCAGTCCAAGCGTGTAGTACCGCGGAATAATGCCGCAGCAGAGCGTGGACTGTACCATGGCGGCAATGCCGCTGGTATTGTTGGTTTCAAAGAGAATGTTTGGGGCGAAACCGGCTTTCTCGAAGAGGGTGTCGCACATGGAGCGCAGGGTGGACGATTTGTCCATCAGTACAAAAGGTTCGTAGCACAGTTCATTTAAGTCCAGGACCGCCAGGGGTTCCCCGTCGGGCGCAGCCTTTTCGGCAAGCGGGTGTCCATCCGGGATAATGAGTACCAGTTCTTCCTTTTTTAAGGAATAGTAGGTGTCGTTGGTCTGGTCCCTGGGTGAGAGCGTCATGAGACCGACATCGATCTCCCCTTTGGCGATCGCTTCCTGCTGGGCACGCACCCGCATCTCGATCGGGCGCACATCCAGATTTGGAAAGTTGCGGTGCAGTTCCGGGTAGATTGCAGTAAACATGCGCAGTCCCCGGCCGGGAGTCAGTCCCAGTGTCAGGTGTCCTTTGCGGGCACTGACGACATCGTAAATACGGTTATAAGTGGTATTTTTGATCTGAAGGGCGGCTTTGGCTCCTTCGATATAAATTTCCCCCGCTTCCGTCAGGCGCCAGTTGGTGCGGGAACGGTGAAACAAGGGGGTACCCAGTTCTTTTTCCAGCTTTAAAAGCTGCTGGTTTAAGGCAGACTGGGTGATGAAAAGTTTTTCTGCTGCTTTGGTAATATTATTTTCTTCCGCGATTTTTAATATGTATTCAATTTGCTTTGTATCCATGAAAACCTCCCGGGATCGCTGCGACATGAGTTCTTCCTTATATAATGCCAAAAAAGGCAGAAACCGTCGTCAGCCAGCCAACCATATCCGTACAATAAAACTGATATGGATCATTATAACAGGTTTCCGGAGAAAGATAAACAAGCAAAAATATTAAGAGAAATATAAATACTATTAATTTTACTTATTTGCCTGTTCGTGCTATGATAGCATCAGTAAGAGATACAAGAACTCAATAATATTTATCATATATAAGGAGGGTATTTCAATGAATCAGATTCCAACAATCACAAAGATGGAAGTTTTCCCGGTTGCAGGACACGACTGCATGGAGCTGAACTTAAGCGGTGCACATGCTCCGTACTTCACCCGTAACATCGTGATCCTGACCGACAGCACCGGTAACGAGGGTATCGGTGAGGTTCCGGGCGGTGAGAAGATCACTGCTGCATTAGAGCAGATCAAAGATCTCGTAATCGGTTCCAGCATCGGCGACTACAAGCAGACCTTAAACAAGATCCGTGCATGGCTGTCTGCTAACATCAAAGACGACAAGCGTGGTCTGCAGACCTTCGACCTGCGTGTTGGTGTACATGTAGTAACCGCAGTAGAGGCTCCGCTTCTTGACTTACTTGGTAAGTTCTTAAACGTTCCGGCTGCAGCATTAATGGGCGACGGAATCCAGAGAGAGAAAGTTCGTTTCCTGTCTTACCTGTTCTATGTTGGCGATCGCAAGAAAACCGACCTTGAGTATGAGGAAGAGCCGGATGCAGCGTGCGACTGGTACCGTCTGCGTCACGAGGAGGCTATGACTCCGGAAGCAATCGTGGCACTGGCAAAAGCTACCAACGAGAAATACGGCTTCGAAGACTTCAAGCTGAAGGGCGGCGTTTTAGCTCCTCAGGAAGAGGTTAAGGCTGTTACCGCTATCAAGGAAGCATTCCCGAACGCACGTGTAGACCTTGACCCGAACGGCTGCTGGAGCTTAAAAGAGGCTCTGGAAGTTGCTCCGGACTTAAAGAAGGTTCTGGCTTACTGTGAGGATCCGTGTGGTGCTGAGGATGGTTTCTCAGGCCGTGAGGTTATGGCTGAGTTCAGAAAAGCAACCATGATGCCGACCGCAACCAATATGATCAACACGGACTGGCGTCAGATGTGCCACGCAATCGCTCTGCAGAGCGTAGATATCCCGTTAGCAGATCCGCACTTCTGGACCATGGAAGGTTCCGTACGTGTTGGCCAGCTGTGCAACGACTTCGGTCTGATGTGGGGCTGCCATTCCAATAACCACTTCGATATCTCCCTGGCTATGGTTGTACAGTGTGCAGCTGCAATCCCGGGCAAGATGAACGGTATCGATACTCACTGGATCTGGCAGGAGGGCCGTGAGCGCCTGACCAAAGAGCCGATGCAGATCGTAGGCGGATGCATCGACCTGCCGAAGAAGCCGGGTCTTGGTGTAGAGGTTGACCGTGACCAGGTTATGAAGGCTCATCAGCTGTACATGGACAAGTGCTATGGCAAGGGCGCTCGTAATGACGCTGTTGGTATGCAGTACTTAATCCCAGGCTGGACTTTCGATAACAAGAAACCGTGCATGGTTCGCTAATCCGAATAAAAGAAAGTGTCATATAAGAAAACAGCCAGGTTCCGGCATTGCCGGAATCTGGCTGTTTTCTTTTGCTTACATAGCATATTGAGGAGGCGCCGGTGGCGCGTCCGCTGATTCAATTATGTTTCCAGTACGCTCTGCACAATTCCAGAAAATACTCTTCCGCATGACTTAAATATGCATTTTTTCTGCAGCACATGGTGACTTCCCAGCTTGGATGACCTTCCAGACGGAAATACCGGATTCCGGGATCGGACTGGGCGAAAATTTCCGGCAGCAGGGCGCACCCTACATCGGCGAGGACCATGCGGTATTTGCTGACATTGCTGCTGGTGGAAAAGAGCACCTGTGGCTGGAAAACGGCCTGGGAAAACAGCGCCTCCTCCAGCTGATACATCGTCGAACGGCGCGTGATCAGAATGAAAGGATCCGCGGAAAAGCGGGATAAGCTGATTTCAGGCGCATCTTCGGATTTACAGCTTCCGAGGTGCGCCAGTGCATGGCTGACCGGAACTGCCAGAAAGATTTCTTCGTCTTTCATATGAAGATAGGTGTTTTCATCTTTCTGGGATTGCATCAGGGTAATGAGCCCTAAATCAAGTTCGTTTTTTGTGATGAGATTTTGCATGGTGCGGACATTACACTCCACCGGTTCAATGCGGGTATCCGGAAATGTCCGGTGAAATTCCGGATAGATGGCGGTAAACATATTGACACCGCGCTCCGGGATGAGCCCCAGGCTGATACGGCGGCTGCCGCTTTCTTTTAAGTCCTCGATCTGGCTGTAGGCATCTTTCTTTAAATTCAAAATCTGCCTGGCGGTCCGCACATAGATTTCCCCGGCTGGAGTCAGCTGCCAGTCGGAGCGGTTTCGGACAAACAGGGCGATGCCGAGTTCATTTTCCAGCTTTTGCAGCTGCTGGTTTAAGGCAGACTGCGTGACAAAAAGCTTTTCGGCAGCTTTGGTGATGCTGCGTTCTTCACTGATCTGAATGATGTATTCTAATTGTCTGGTATCCAAGATAACGCTTCCTTCCTATATAAATACAGATTTATAGATGCAGATTGCGTGCAAAATCCGGTACGGGACTTTACGCGTGATTTTACTAAAATTCAAATGTTAGAAAAACTAATATAAGTATTATTTATATAAATTTGACTGACATACGTGCTTATTATACAATGTGATTATCAATAAGACAAGCTGTGCTGGAAAGGCAGCGCAGCTGGAACAGTGAAAATCCGGGGCAGCGGTGAGCGCAGTGGATTTTTGCAGGAACGAAGTGAGAAAGTGAGGATGGATCAGTATGATGTCCTATGATGTGATCGTAATCGGCGCGGGAGTTGTCGGTTCGGCTGTGGCACGTGAGTTATCACGCTATCAGTTAAACGCGGCAGTGCTGGAGAAGGAGCTGGATGTGGCATGCGGAAACAGCAGCCGCAACACCGGTATGCTCCACGCAGGATTTACCTACAAACCAGGCAGCTTAAAGGCAGAGTGTGCGGTGGAAGGAAACCAGGAGTTTGACCAGGTGGCTAAGGAGCTGGGTGTTCCATTCAAGCGGACCGGAAAGCTGGTTGTTGGCTTTACCGACCATGACCGCGAGAATATCTTAAAGTACAAAGCCATTGGCGAGCAGAACGGTGTCAAGGGCATGCGCATGATCGACAAGGACGAGATCAACCGCATCGATCCGAACGCAGGCGGTGAGTTTGCCATGTATGTGCCGTCTTCCGGTATCCTCGATCCGATGCAGTACACCATCGGTCTGGCTGAGAATGCATGCCAGAACGGTGTGAAATTCCATTTTGGACAGAAGGTAACCGGCATCACGAGAGATGAGGCAAAGGATGTCTGGGTAGTAACGACTGAGACCGACACCTTTGAGACGAAGTGGGTCATCAACTGCGCCGGTATGTACGCATCGGAGATCTCTGAGATGCTGGGTTACCCGAATTACCCGGTAAAGGGCTTTAAGGGTGAGTATTATGTGCTGGATAAAAAGGCAGGAAAGTTCCTTTCCATCCCGGTTTACCCGGCGCCGAATGACAAGGGCGGTTTCTCCACCCACGCAACCCCAACGGTTGACGGAAACGTGCTGGTAGGACCGGACTCCTATGTGACAGAAGGCCGCGAGGACTATGTGGTGACCAAGGAGCATATGGACGGACTGTTCCGTGACGGAAGCAAGATGTTCAAACAGATGAAGCGCGAATACTTTATCCGCAATTTTGCCGGTATCCGCTGGAAACGTTACAATCCGGAGACTGGCGAGATCCTGGATTTCCTGTTAGAGTCCGATGATGCGCATCCGCATACCGTAAACCTGGTCGGCATTGAGTCTCCGGGTGTGACCTGTGCATTGCCGTTAGCAAGACGTGCAGTAGCACTGTTAGTTCAGAAGGAGCAGCCGCAGAAGAACGAAAGCTTTCACCCGGTACGTCCGGTGAAGAAACGCTTCCACGAGATGAGCCATGAAGAGCAGCAGCAGGCAATCAAAGAGAATCCGCTGTACGGCGAGGTGGTCTGCCGCTGTGAGACCGTGACAAAGGCTGAGATCCTGGATGCGATCCGCAATCCTCTTGGTGTCTGCACGGTAACCGGCATCAAGAACCGCACCCGCGCGACCATGGGACGCTGCCAGGGCGGCTACTGCGAGACCCGCATTACCGAGATGATTGAGCAGGAGAAGCATCTTGCGCCGGAAGAGGTACGCTATTCCAAACGTGATTCTTATATTTTCACAGGAAAGGTCAGGGACGTAAAATGAGAAATGTAGATGTAGTAATTATCGGCGGCGGCCCGGCTGGCCTTGCGGCAGCCCTGGAGCTTTGGAAAAAGGGTATTCATGATATTTTGATCTTAGAGCGGGAAAAGGGACTGGGCGGAATCCTGCGCCAGTGTATCCACGATGGTTTTGGTCTGACCCGTTTCGGCGAGACCTTGAGCGGACCGGAATATGCTTCCCGCTTTGCAAAGCAGGTGAAAGAGCTGGGCATTCCGTACATGACAGATACCACAGTCCTGGAGCTGACACCGGACAAGCAGGTGTTCGCGGCATCTCCGGAGGGACTGTTGGAGATCCAGGCGAAAGCTGTGATCCTGGCTATGGGCTGCAGAGAGCGCACCCGCGGCGCCATCAGCACACCGGGTACCCGTCCGGCTGGCGTGTATACAGCAGGTGTGGCACAGGCTTACATCAACTTAAAGAACCGCATGCCGGGAAAGAATGTCGTGATCCTTGGATCTGGTGACATCGGCATGATCATGGCAAGACGTATGACCCTGGAAGGTGCGAAAGTGCTTGGCGTGTTTGAAATCCAGCCTTATGCGAGCGGACTTCCGAGAAACATTGAGCAGTGCTTAAACGACTACAACATTCCGCTGCACTTAAGCCACTCCGTAACCGAGATCCGCGGTGTGGACCGTCTGGAGAGCGTTGTGATCTCCGAAGTAGATGACAAGCTGCAGCCGATTCCGGGAAGCGAGAAGGAGTATCCGTGCGATACCCTGATCCTTTCTGTCGGACTGATCCCAGAGAACGAGCTGACCTGGATGGCTGGCGCGAAAGAAGACTTGGGTACCAAAGGCGCATCCGTTGACGAGAACTTCCAGACCACCGTTCCTGGTGTGTTTGCAGCAGGAAACGTGCTCCATGTGCATGACCTGGTAGATTTCGTTTCCATGGAGGCAGAGGAGCTGGCAGACGGAGCAGCCTGCTACATCAAAGAGGGTTCTCTTCCGGAGTGTGGACTTGCGATCACCGGAGATAACATGGTAGGTCAGTTAACCCCGGCCCGTTTCAGCGGAACCGGCAATGTGACCGTGTCCTTCCGTATGAGAGAACCGGTGAGAAACTGTACCGTAGAGCTGTGGCAGGGTGACCATCTGGTAAAACAGAAGAAGTTCCCGAAGGCACTTCCGGCTGAGATGATCCAGATCGCGTTGAAACCGGAAGAGCTGAACGAAAAGGATAACCTGGAGGTGAGAGTGGTATGTTAAGAACCTTTACCTGTATTATGTGTCCGCAGGGCTGCGAGATCACTGCGGAGGGAAATGAAGCACCCTATACCATTACCGGCAATAAGTGCAAACGTGGTCATGAATATGTCGAGCAGGAGCTGGTAAACCCGATGCGAAACATCGCAACCTCCATTCTGGTAGAGGGCGGAGAGATGCCGCTTGCCAGTGTACGTTTGAGTGCACCGATCCCGAAAGCAAAGATCTTCGATGTCATGAACGAGATCCGCAAGGTAAAACGCACCGCACCGGTTCATGAGGGCGAGGTTGTCATCGAGAATGTGCTGGGACTGGGCAGCAATGTGATCGTGACCAGGACTGTGGAAGCGGAGAAATAACAAGATCGCACAGTAAGTCAAAGGGGCGAAAGTTTCCACAGCCGCCATGCATGGCGGCTGCGGGAACTTTCGCCCCTCGTTCGTTATCGTGCAATATTGTTTATAGTGAAATCGAATATTTCTCCGCAAGATACGGCTGTTCCGTATTATTTTTGAAATAGTTGAGGATGAGATCCATAAAAGCTTGCTCCGGCTCGTTGAGCACCCAGTCTTTCTGGCGCACGACAAGGTTTAAGCGTTTCATGGCCGGTGAGAGCGGGTAGTAGGCGATGTTGTTGCGGTTGACAGAGCACGACTCGGAGATGAATGCGATGCCGGCATTCTGGGCAACCATGCTCCGGGTGGCGGAAATGTTGTTGGTCTCGCACACGGCAACGGGCTCAAAACCGCAGGATTCAAAGAACTGTTCTCCGAGCATCCGCAGGGAAGAGCCTTTTTTGGATAACAAGAGACTGTCATTCGCAAAGTTTGCCTTTACTTCTTCTGCCGTGATGGGAGAGCCGGACGGATGTGCCAGTGCGTAAGGGTGGAACATGGAGACGGCAAGAAAAACTTCTTCTTCCCGGAGTATCTGCACCAGGCTGCCAAATGGGACTGTGCTTACGTCAGCGGCAAGTCCGACATCCAGAGTGCCCTCTGCCAGGAACTTTTTGAAGCTTGGCAGATTGGTTTCCGTGATCTCTATGATGATCCCCGGGTACTGTTCCCTAAACAGCGGGATGATCTCAGCCAGCATGCGCAGTCCCCAGTTCGAGGTGACACCAACCCGGATGCGGCCTTTGTGATTTAAGGCGGCAATGTTCTGGTAGAGTTCTTTCTGGATCTTGACTACTTTTTTTGCAGCTTCTACATATAGGACTCCGGCGGGGGTCAGGCTTAGTTCGCCCTTCGAGCGGACAAAGAGAGGTGTGCCGAGTTCCTGCTCCAGTCTGGAAAGATACTGGCTTAAGGAAGACTGGGAGACGAATAAGTCCTCTGCTGCCTTGGTCATGTTGTGTCGGTTGGCGATCGCCAGAATATAGTTAAGATATTTTACGTCCAAAAGAGTACCTCCGTAAGTGCGTGAGTAAATCGGTCAGTAATCGTAAGTATTGTATCATTATAGCAAAAATGCGAAAAAAAGTAAATTCTACAGAGGCAGGCGCCCCCAGTATTCCCGGGCAAGTTTTATAAAATATTGTGCTGCATCGGTGAGGTAGCTTCCTTTTTTATAGCTTGCATTGATGGTCAGGGAAGGATGGGACGGAAAGGAAAAAAATGCCACATGTTCGAAATGCGTTGGGTGGGCACCGATCGCAAAAAAAGCGGGAACGACACTGCAGCAGATGCCGGCGGAAACCATTTCCAGGGCAGTGGCAGAACGCTGGGCATAAAACAGGGTATCCGGGTGAAAGTCATATTCCTGGAATGTCCGGCTGATGACTTCGTACATGGTGGATTGCTTGTACATCATGGCAAACGGTTCATGGCGGACATGGACCGGATCCAGCTCGGGATAGCGGCTGCGATCGGAATGCGTGGCAGTGCTGCATGCCGGGTGGATGTCCGGAATGGCGAAAAGAAGCTCTTCTTTTGCCAGCGGGATATAGATATCTTCAGTCTGCTGCTGTTCGGATAACGTTAAAATGCCAAGATCCAGTTCGCCGGAAGCAAGCATTTGCTGCTGGCTTCGGACATTACTTTCGTAGATATTGATGGTCACTTCCGGATAGCGCTTGTGAAAGTCCGGATAAATGTGGGTGAAGGTGGAAGTTCCATGCTCGGAGGTGACTCCGATGGTGAGGGAACCTTTGCGCGTATCGGCGAGGTCCTGGAGCTTTCGGTCGGTTTCCCGCCGGATCTGCAGAATCTCGCGTGCGGACTGCAGATAGACAAGCCCGGCTTCGGTCGGTGTCCAGCCACTTCGGGAACGGTAAAAGAGCGGAAGTCCGATCTGCTGTTCCAGATTGCTGACCTGCTGGGTGAGCGCCGAGGGTGTGACGAAGAGTTTCTGTGCAGCGCGGGACAGTTTCTGTTCGTCTGCAATTGTGACGATGTATTCGATTTCTTTTAAATTCATAAATAACAGGTTCTCCTGGTTCGTGAAAATAGTTGGATTGTATGGTTTGTGCTGTGCAGAACCGGGACATTTTCCGTGTGTCTGTCATGCTCTGCGTTGTGTATCCTGTGTTTAGTATAACATTTAGAAAAACTAAAGAAAACACAAAAAAGTTTAAATTTACTTTTGCATGGAAACTTGCTACTATTATTTTAAGGAAGAAATTGCAAAAAACAAAACAGCAGGAAACAGAGACAGAAGCAGGAAACAGAAGCAGGTAACAGAAACAAAAGCAGGCAGCAGAAACAAAGGCAGGCAACAGCAATAAAAACATTCAGGAGGCAGCCATGAATATTGTAGAAGGCGGAAAAGTATCAGAGTTACTGCGGGACATTCCGATCCCGAAAATGTTCCACGCAAAGCAGACATTCCCGCGTGAGGTGATCCGTCCGGAGGATATCCCGGCGGTGATCAACGAGCAGATGGGACAGGAGCAGTTTGCATCACTCATCAAACCGGGAATGGAGATTGCGATCACGGCAGGAAGCCGCGGAATCCGCAATGTGGATATCATCACAAAAGCTGTGGTGGATTTTGTGAAATCCAGAGGTGCGTATCCGTTTATCGTACCGGCTATGGGCAGCCACGGCGGTGCAACCGCAGAGGGACAGCTGGAGATTCTCGCCGGTTACAACATCACGCCGGAGACGATGGGATGTCCGATCAAGTCTTCCATGGAAGTAGTAGAGCTTGGCGTTTCCGAGCGCGGAAAGACCGTTTATCTGGATAAGAATGCTTATGAGGCAGACGGCATCATCCTTTCCTGCCGTTTAAAACCGCACAATGCATTCCGCGGTCCTTACGAGAGCGGTCCATGCAAGATGATGACAGTTGGCCTGGGCAAGCAGAAAGGTGCGTCCCTGGTGCACTCTGACGGCATGGATGTGATCGCGAAGAACATTCCGACTATGGCAAAAGTGGTTCTGGAAAAGGCGAAGATCCTGTTTGCGATCCCGTGTATTGAGAATGCTTATGATGAAACCTGTAAGATCGAGGCAATCCTCGCAAAGGACATCCTGACCCGGGAACCGGAACTTTTAAAATTTGCGTTTGGCAACATGCCGAAGCTTCTGGTGAATGAGACGGATGTACTGGTTGTAGACGAGGTTGGCAAGAACTACAGCGGTACGGGCGTGGACCCGAATATCACGGGAACCTTCTCCACACCGTATGCAACCGGCGGCATCAAGGTGCAGCGTACCTGTTTCCTGAATCTGAGTGAGGAATCCCACGGAAATGCACTGGGCTGCGGACTGGCTTCCGCCATCACCCGCAAGATCTTCGATGAGATGGATGTGGAAAAAATGTACCCGAACTGCATTACCAGCACGGTTCTGGCATCGGCGCGGATCCCATGCATTGTCACAAACGATAAAGAGGCTATGCAGATCTGCATCCGGACCTGCAACAAGATCGACCGCGAACATGTGAGAATGGTCCGCATTCCGAACAGTCTCCACATCGGCGAGATTATGCTTTCGGAATCCTACTATGAGGATGTGAAGAACGGAAAATATCCGGGCGTGGAAGCTTTGGATGAGCCAATGACCCTGGAATTCGACGAAAAAGGAAATGTGATAACCCCGGTTAAAGTACAGGCATAAAAATTAAGGACCGGTTGAACGGAAAAAGAAAATACAGGATCATAATACAGATAATTAAGGAAGTATCCCATTCAAAAGGGCATGTAAGAAAATGATTTTACATTTTTTTTACATGCCCTTTTTGCGCCAATTCTATTGAAAAACCAACAGAATTCTTATATAATAAGGGCAATGAGCCTGTGAAAAATCTGGCAAAAAGTTCGTGACTATGATGAGCAAACCTCGTGCTCAATACTTAAAATATGTAAGGATATTCAAAGAATTATTAATTTTACTTACAGTACTAAATGAGATACAATCTCATTCGTGCGTTTCTATAAGTTATTTTACGAGCTGCTATTAGGAAAAATAATTGTAGCAATCATTTATAAATATTGGACAGAATCCTCGAGACATTTTATCATATATGGTATAACGATTGAACAAAGATGATTTGTCCGGATGCACATTTTTTTACGTTTGGAATGTTAAGAAACTGCGTGAAACTGATATTCGAGCGATACAAAAGTGTTAAGCACCGGCAAGAGGAGGAAGAAATATGAATAAAGGTACCCCTACAGTAACAGAGATGCAGGTGATTCCGGTAGCCGGATATGACAGCATGCTCATGACCTTAAGCGGCGCGCACGCACCGTACTTTACCAGAAACCTGGTAATCTTAAAGGATAGCGCAGGTCACACCGGTATCGGTGAGATCCACGGTGGTGACTACACCTGTGACGCGTTAAAGAGCTGCATCCCGTTAGTCGTTGGACAGCCGGTCGGCAAGTACCGCGCGATCCTCGACAGCATCCACAAAGCTTCCAAGAGAGCAAAAGAGGATGACGGCGAAGGTATCCAGAGCCTGGATATCAGCAAGCTGAAATTCGTTGTAAAAGCAGAGTGGGCAATCGAGTGTGCACTGCTTGACTTACTTGGCCAGTACTTAGACCTGCCGATGTGCGAGCTGTTAGGCGACGGCAAGCAGAGAGATCAGGTTGAAACCCTTGGCTATCTGTTCTACGTAAGCGACAAGAACAAGGCGAAAGAGTTAAATTACCTGGATGAGAGCGACAGCTCCGATCCGTGGTTCAAGCTTCGCCGTCAGGAAATGCTGACACCGGACCGTATCGTAGAGCAGGCTCAGGTTCTTCATGAGAAGTATGGTTTCCGCAACTTCAAGTTAAAGGGCGGCGTACTGAAGGGCTCTGAGGAGATGGAAGCAATCCGCGCACTGAAGAAAGCATTCCCGAACGGACGTATCAACATCGACCCGAACGGCGCATGGAGTCTTGCTGAGGCAATTGAACTGTGCAAACCGATGGAAGGTGTTCTTACATACATCGAGGATCCTTGTGGTCCGGAGTCCGGATTCAGCAGCCGTGAGATCATGGCTGAGTTCAAGAACAAGGTAAACCTTCCGGTAGCTACCAACATGATCGCAACCGACTGGAGACAGTTCTATCATGCAGCAGCACTGAAATCCGTTGATATCGTTCTTGCAGATCCGCACTTCTGGGGATTCGGAGGAAGCGTCCGCATGGCTCAGATCTTAAATGACTGGGGCTTAACCTGGGGCAGCCACTCCAACAACCACTTCGATATCACCCTGACTGCATTTGCTCATGTAGCAGCAGCAGCACCGGGCAACCCGACTGCACTGGATACCCACTGGATCTGGCAGGATGGTCAGAACCTCTTAAACGATACTCCGCAGATTGTTGACGGATATCTGCAGGTTCCGAAGAAACCGGGTCTTGGTGTTACCATCAATATGGATCGCGTTATGGAAGCAAACAAGCTGTACAATTCCCTGCCGACTCACGACCGTGACGACGCTATGGCTATGCAGTATTTGATCCCGAACTGGAAGTTCGATTCCAAGAAACCGGCACTGGTACGGTAAAAATCCCGAATTCGGGATTGAATTGCCGACACGGTCTCATGAAGGCGGTGTCGACCACAGATTTGGCTCAATCCCGAAAGGGTTTGGCGGTAGGCTATAAACAAAAAGAAAAGGAGATGAAGGTATGTTCTTCAAAAAGTATGGGGACATTGTCGTAGGTGTATTTTTCATGGTATTATCCGCTGCACTTATGATTATGGCACAGATGCTTCCGAAATCCCAGGTTATGGATATCGGACCGGATTTTATGCCAATGGTAATTGGAGCAATCACATTTATCCTGGCAGCAATCCTCACATTTTTAAACATTAAAAACTTCAAGATGCATGCAAAAGAGCTGGAAAACGCAGAGATTCCGGAATGCGATTACAAGCGCGTAATTTCCAGTATCATTCTGGTTCTGGTGTATGTCATGGTTCTGCAGCCGGTGGGATTTATTCTTTCCACCCTGGTGTTCTTACTTCTGCAGATGCTGGTACTGTCTCCGGACGATGAGCGTGATGCAAAGCACATCATCCGTCTGGTTGTGATCGATGTAATCTTTACTCTGGTAGTATTCTTCCTGTTCCGTTACGGATTCAAGATCGTACTGCCGGCTGGTATCTTTACCATCAGTTTATAAGGAGGACGTAAGAATATGCAGGCATTAGGACTTTTAGGTAGTGCATTCGCAAGTATTTTAAATCCGGCGTCCATCCTTCTGATGATCGCTGGCGTAGCAATTGGTATTATTTTCGGTTCCATCCCGGGACTGTCAGCTTCCATGGCAGTAGCATTGATGCTGCCGTTGACCTTCAGCATGACCCCTTCCCTGGGTATGAACACCCTGGTAGCAGTTTATATCGGCGGTATTTCCGGTGGTCTGATCTCCGCAATCCTGCTGAACATGCCTGGTACCGCATCTTCCATCGCAACCTGTTTCGATGGACACCCGATGGCAAAAAATGGTGAGGCAATGAAGGCTCTGGGAGTTGGTATCGTATTCTCCGCAATGGGTTCCATCTTCTCTTTCCTCGTCCTGACCTTCTGTGCACCGCTCCTTGCAGATGTTGCACTGAAATTTACTCCGGCTGAGAACTTTGGTATCTGCTTCTTCGCACTGACGATGGTAGCAATCCTTTCTTCCGGTAACATGATCCGCGGTCTGCTTGCAGGTATGTTCGGTCTGATGTTTACCTTAGTTGGTATGGCACCGATCGATGGTACTCCGCGTTTCACCTTTGGCAACACAAACCTGATGGCAGGTTTTGATACTCTTCCTACCCTGATCGGTATCTTCGCAATCGCAGATATCCTGTGTACTGCTGAGAGCATGAAGGGCGGCAAGATGGAAACCATCCCGATCAAGAAAGTAAAAGGTTTTGGTTTCTCCATGAAAGAGTTTGTTTCCTGGCTGCCGAACTTCCTTCGTTCTTCCTTAATCGGTACCGGTATCGGTATCCTGCCAGGTATCGGTGGTTCTACTTCCGGTATGCTTTCCTACGTAACTGCAAAGAACATGTCCAAGCATCCGGAGGAGTTTGGTAAAGGTAATCCGGAAGGTATCGTAGCAACCGAGTCTGCAAACAACGCAACCATCGGTGGTGCAATGATCCCACTGTTGGTACTTGGTATCCCGGGTGATGGTGTTACCGCTATGATGTTAGGTGGTTTCCTGATCCACGGTCTGTCTGCTGGTCCGCTGCTGTTCGTGAAAAATGCAGACGTTGTATACGGAATTTTCGCAGCATGTATCGTTTGTACCCTGATCATGCTGGTGGTTGAGTGGACCTGTATCAAGGGCTTTGTACAGGTACTGAAGGTGCCGAAGCACATCCTGCTTCCGCTGATCCTGGTTCTGTGCTGTGTCGGTGCATACGCAACCAACAACCGTATCTTCGATGTACAGTCCATCCTGATCTTTGGTCTGGTAGGTTATATTTATCACAAGTTCAGTCTGCCGACGACTCCGTTCGTACTGTGCTTCCTGATCGGTGAGATGCTGGAGACCTACTTAAGACGTGGTATCATGCAGTACAAGTCCTTTGGCGCATTCTTTGCAAGACCGATCTTCGATGTATTCTTCTTCATCGCTATCGGTGTTCTGGTATGGACTGTAACCAAGGAGTTAAAGGCTTACAAAGAAAAGAAACAGGCAGCATAAAGAGATCTGAACTTTACAATATTTTATTTCTATATTAATATGATATATGCCCCGTCCGCAGCGGACGGGGATATATATAAGGGAAAAAACAGGGCAGCCAAAATGCCCGGAAAGAAGGAGAAAGTATGAAGAAAAAAATTTTTGCAGCAGTTGTAGCTGGAACCATGGCAATGAGCCTTGCAGCATGCGGCGGAAGCAAACCGGCAGAGACCACTGCAGCTCCGGCAGCTGAGGAGAAGACCGAGGCAGCAGCAGAGAGCAAAGCTGAGGGCGAGAGCACCGAGGCAGCAGCAGAGAGCGATTCTACCTGGGAGCCGAACGGAACTGTATCTATCGTAGTTCCGGCAGGTGCAGGCGGAGATACCGACCTTACTGCTCGTATTTTTGCTCAGTACGCAAAAGAGAAGACCGGCGTTGACTTCATCGTTGTAAACGCAAGTGGTGCTTCAGGTTCTGTAGCTGCTAACCAGGTTATGAACTCTGCAGCAGATGGTCAGACTGTATTATACGGACACTGCCTGCTGAGCGTTGCTAACATCGCTGGTATTACCGACTACAATTTCGAGGCATTCAAGCTGGGACCGAACTTCGCTAAGAACCCGGCACAGCAGTTCTATGTAAATGCTGATAAATACAAAGATCTGGACGAGTTCATCGCAGCAGCAAAAGCTAACCCGGGTCAGTTAAAGGCTTGTACCGAGGTTGGTGCTTACACCTACTACGAGCTGCTTGCATTTGAGAAAGCAGCAGACATCGACCTTGACCTTGTAGATGCAGGTTCTGCTTCCGATAAGATCGCAGCTATGCTGTCTGGTCAGGTTGACTTAATGCCGGGTACTTGGATGTTGAATAAAGACTATGTAACTGCTGGTCAGTTTGTATGCTTAGGCGCTCCGACCGATCAGAAATACGATATGCTTGAGAATGCAGGCGTTAAGACCTTCGCTGATCAGGGTATTGACCTGGCATTCCCGGATACTGACTACTCTTTCTACTTCCCGAAGGAGACTCCGGACGAAGTAATCACCTACTTTGATGATCTGTGCAAAGACCTTCTGGACGATGAGACTGTAAGCAAGGCTCTGACCGATATGGATGTTATCCCGTACTACTTAAATCATGAGGATGCATTCCAGAACGATACCGAGACCTACAACGCAATCAAGGCTATCGCAGATACTTTAAAGTAATTGATTTCAAGTAAAATTTAATACAAAATCAGGCATTCAGGCTGGAGATGGAGGAAACGAAAATGGAGAGTGTTGTTTCAAATCTGATGAAGGATGTTAAATTACCGCGTATGTTCCGTGTGAAACAGAATTTTTCTACACACAGGGTAGAACCGGAGACGATTCCAAACAAGATTGAGACGATGCTTTCTGAGGAAAAGTTTGCCTCTCAGATTCAGCCTGGAATGCGTATTGCGATTACTGTCGGCAGCCGCCAGATCGCGAATGTCGTGGTGATCACAAAAGCAATCGTTGATTTTGTAAAAAGCAAAGGTGCCGAGCCGTTTATCGTGGCTGCAATGGGCAGCCACGGCGGCGCCACCAGTGAAGGTCAGAGAGAAGTTCTTCGTCAGTTCGGTGTGACCGAGGAAACCATGGGCTGTCCGATCAAGACCAGCATGGAAGTGGTAAAGATTGGTGTCAACGAAGAGGGGATGGACGTTCTCATTGGCCGTGATTCCGCAGAAGCAGACGGAATTATCATCAATTGCAGGATAAAACCTCATACGTGTTTTCGAGGACCTTATGAGAGCGGTATCATGAAGATGATGACCATAGGTCTTGGAAAACAGGCAGGAGCATCGGTCTGCCATGCAGCCGGCTTCAAATATATGGCAAAATATGTGCCAATGTTTGGCCGCGCAATCTTAAAACATGCAAATATCTTATTTGCAGTTGCAGTTCTGGAAAACGCTTACGATGAAACCGAGCGGATCGTTGCCTTAAACCACGACGAGATCGAGGAAGAAGAGCCGAAGCTGCAGGAAATTTCCAAATCCCTGCTGCCGAGGATCTGCGTGCCGGAGTGTGACGTCCTGGTATGCGACGTGATCGGCAAAAACTTCAGCGGCAGCGGCATGGATCCGAACATCACCGGAACCTTTGTTACCCCGTATGCTTCCGGTGGCTTAAAGTCCCAGCGCGTTGCAGTTCTGGATCTGAGCAAAGAGAGCCATCATTCCGGAGTCGGCATTGGAATGGCGCATGCCACAACCCGCCGCTTCTTCGACAAGATGGATTTTGAACTGACGTATCCGAATCTGATCACTTCCACCGTGATCGAGAATGCGCGTATTCCGCTTGTTATGAAAAACGATAAGGAAGCCATTCAGGTCTGTGTGCGTACCTGCACCGATGTCGACCACGACAAGATCCGCATTGTCCGGATCGCGAACAGCCTGAAGGTAGAGCACATTCTCTTATCGGAGGCATACTACGACGAAGTGAAGAACAATCCAGATTTCACCATCGAGAGTGAGCCGCAGGAAATGGATTTTGACGAAGATGGAAATTTAAGAGATCTGGGACAGATTTTTTAGGTGATCATAAGGCATAAGAAAAAGAGCTGCTGCTGCAGCTCTTTTTCTTATGCCTGAATGGCATCTTTTAAATATCTGAGAAATTCCTGGCATACCGTATCTTGGTATCCGGTGTTCCCCTGTGTTACAGCGGTCTGATAACGGTACAGCTTTGGCATCAGAGAAATGTACTGCACAGGAAGAATGAGATCCATTCGAGATTCTGGGGTAAAGGTGAGACCAAGCCCTTCAGCTGTCATCTGAAGGGCATCAGCCATATCCCGGATTTCGCATACAATGTCCGGGATAACTTCTATGGAAAGAAGAAATTCATCCACAGATGTTCTCAATGCAGTTCCGTGATCGGCCAGGACAAACGGAAGAACTTTGCTTTGCAGAAAGGCACAGACGTTTTTTGAGTTTATCTCCTGGCCTATAGCTGTTTCCTGTAGTATGCAGTCTGGAACGGCCAGAAGAATCTCTTCTCGATATAGAATCTCTGAATTCGGATATTGTCCTGGATGCTGTGTTGTGATGATAGATATATCCAGCTGTTTGTCCCATACCTTTTTTAACAGATTGATCGGACTTTCGTCTATGATATGGAGAGAAAAATAAGGGATGTTCTGATGTTTCATATCTACAATCACGCGGGTGATCATGGAAGCAGCCCAATGGGAGGAAACACCGATTTCCAAGTGCCGCTGGCCGGAGTTTATCTGTATTTTTTGATAAAGCCTGTGCTTTAATTCTAACACCTGTTTTGCGGTATAGATATAATCTAGTCCGGCCTGGGTTGGTAGCATTTCTGAATGTTCACGCTGAAATAATGGCTGTCCAATCTCCTGCTCCAGTTTTGCCAGTGCCTGGCTAAGGGTCGGCTGTGAAATATAGAGTGTCTGGGCAGCCCTGGTCATATTTTTTTCCCTGGCAATTGCGAGAATATACTCAATCTGTTTGGTGTCCAAAAAAATCTCCTTCTTTGGTGTTAATAGGAAAAAGTAATCAATTCCATCAAATTTGGCAATTAGACTTTTTCCTGTGTATCTTATATACTTCTTTTAAAAGTATAGATGAGAATCTTTATAAATTCAAGTATCTTTCACATTTCATCTGGAATCAGCAGGAGGGTTATTATGAGTAAATTAGCAGATTTAGTTGCAGATGTTCGTCTTCCGGAAATGATTGAAATGAAACAGAGTTACCCACGGCCGGTATTAAAGGATATTGCTGGAGAAGTTCATAAACAGCTGGACATCTCCGGAGTAGGCGCGCAGATCAGGCCAGGAGACAGTATTGCTTTGACGGGAGGAAGCCGTGGCATTGCCAATATTGCTTTAATTCTAAAAGAGGCAGCTGCTTATGTAAAGGCAAAAGGCGGTAACCCATTTATCATACCGGCCATGGGAAGCCATGGTGGAGCTGTAGCAGAGGGGCAGACGGAAATCCTGGCTTCTCTTGGCATTACAGAAAGCTACTGTGGATGTCCGATATGTTCCAGTATGGAGACAGATCTGATTGGTGTTACGGAGGTCTCCCAGATTCCGGTTTACGAAGATCATTATGCGCATCAGGCCGATGGAGTCATCCTGATCAACCGAATTAAACCGCACCCTTCGTTTAGCGGAAAGGTGGAAAGTGGTGTATGCAAAATGGCGGCTGTAGGACTTGGAAAGCAAAAAGGAGCCGCTGCTTATCACAGGCTTGGCATTGAAAATATGTCAAAGACCGTTCAGGAAGTTGCGTGCTATCTGTTTGAACATGGAAATATCATTGGCGGTATTGGAACGGTGGAGAATGCATATGACGAAACGGCCCTGGTCGAAGCCATGACTACGGAACATATTCTGGAGCGTGAGGTGGAACTTCTGAAGATTGCCTATGAGAATTTTCCACAGATTTATTTTACAAAGTATGATGTCCTTCTGGTTGAAGAAATGGGCAAGAATATCAGTGGAGCAGGAATGGATACGATGATTATATCCCGCTACACACATGATGGAATCCCCCATGACAAGCACCAGCAGACGATCTGTGTCCTGGATCTCACGGAAGAAACCCATGGCAATGCATGCGGCATGGGCCTGGCGGATATCATCACCAAGCGGTATGCCGAGCATATTGATTTTATGGCAACTTATCCGAATAACCTGACATCCCGGGTTCTTGGCTCTTGTAAAATGCCATTGGTTACAGACAATGACTACACGGCGATTCAGACGGCAATTCACTGCTGTACCGGTATCGATTATAACTGTGTAAAGCTGATCTGGATCCAGAATACGCTGGATATCAGTCGTATCATGATTTCACGGTCTCTCTATGAGGAGTGGGAGAACAACCGGGAACAGTATCCATATATGGAACAGGTGGGGGAATTCCATCCAATAGAGTTTACTGCAGACGGTACTCTGGTTCGTCTTCCCCGTCGGGCTTAAAAGAAGTGGGCATTAGAATGCCTGAGATGTCTCTGCACTTTTTAAAAGCAGCAGGATCAGATCACGTACCGGCCTTGTTAAAGCATTGCTTTTGGGATAAGCAATGGCAATCTGAAAGGTAACCTGTGGCTTGAGAGAAAAGAGCCTGCAGCCATGGAGCTGCCCACCCGCAGAACGCGGGAGAAAGGCAATGCCTTTTCCGTTTGCAACCATGTTTCCGGATGCGTTGATATCACTGATCTCGCACAGAATGTCCGGCAGAAAAGAAAGCCCGGCCAGAATGTTTTGTTCAAGGCTGTGAAAGAAGCTGTTGTGCTGGTTCAGGATAAAGGATTCTCCGGAAAGCATAGATAAATCAGCACCATGTTGCTCAAAATCAGGAATAACCGAATGGTTTTCTGGAATGGCAAGCATCAGCTCTTCTTCGCGCAGAGGAAGAAATTCCAGCATACTGTGACCGGCTTCCCCAGTCGCAACGACAGCAAGATCGGCCATGCCGTTGGAGAGATAATCCTTTGCAGCAGATGCGTTTCCGTTGATGGTGCTGAGTACAATATCCGGGTGCAGCTTGCGGAAATCCGGCAGAATCTTTGTGGAAAAATCTGGCAGCAGAATGTTATTGTAGATAAAGGTGATCTGATGTCTGCCGGACTGGGAGAGCTTTCGGATATCATTCAGTGCGCGCTCATAAATGTTCTGGATGGAGCGAGCACCGTTTACATATATTTTTCCGGCATCAGTCAGGTGCATTTCGTTTTGTTCACGTGCAAAGAGCTTTGTGTCGAGGCTTTCTTCGACCCGTTTCAACTGTCGGCTCAGCGCAGGCTGAGAGAGGAGCAGACGGTCTGCAGCCTTTGAGATGGATTTCTCTTCGGCAATCGCAATGATATAATCCAGTGTCTGAAAGGTCATAAGGAACCTCCTTCTGTGTGAAATTCATCCCAGATATTCCGTGCGGCTTCGTTAAAATCCGGAATATAGTAGGGAACATGAAAGTCATTTTGTATCATCAGGTAGATAAAATACCGTTCACTTTCTGATAATACTGTTCCTTTTTTTGTCACTACGCACAGATTCAGATAGTAACGCGGGGCAAGGGAGAGGTAGGCGATATCCGGATCATCCATGAGTGCGGTAGAACGTGGTTGAAAACCAATGCCGGAGCCATTTCGGACCATGTTGCGTATGACAAGGTTGTTACCGCTTTCAAATACCACGGTAGGAGAAAAACCGGCCTGATGGAATATATAGTCCGAGATGGTCCGGATGCTACTGCCCGGACTCATAAGGATAAAGGGAGAGTCGGACAGCTCCTCTGGTGAAACCTGCGGGAATTCCATGGAGGTGTTTTTGGGGCGGTGCGCCAGCGGATGGAAGGCCGGGACAGCGACAATGACCTCTTCCCGAAAGAGAGTGATATAGTCAAAATCTGCCGATTCCGTGTCAAAGCAGGTGCCGAGAGAGCAGGAAGCCATTCCATTTTGTACCATATTGCGCAGTTCCTGCATGTAGCCCTCCTGAAGCCGCAGACGGATATTCGGGTACCTGGCAGAGAAACGGGCGAAGATCTTGGAGGCCACCTCAGAACCTCGCAGTGGGGTGACACCGATACGAATCTCTATGGGCGGAGCAGTCGTGAGCTGACGGATGGACTGAAGCGTCTGCTCCTGTGTGGAAAGAATGCGTCTGGCTGCTTCCAGATAAATCCGCCCTGCCGGAGTCGGGATCAGCTTTTTTTTATCGCGAAGGAAAAGGTCGATGCCCAGTTCCTGTTCAAGATTAGACAGAAAAACACTTAGAGTTGGCTGAGAGATGCCAAGCTGTTTTCCGGCAGCGGAAAGGGTGCCGGCTTCTGCTAGCGCTATGATGTAAGACATATTTTTGATCTGCACTGGAGAATCCTCCTTTTATGGATATCCTATAGAATGAGTATAATATATCTGTTGAAGAATATCAATGATATATAGTTTTTTGTAATAGTATATATAGCGAAACATGGATTGTACATTCTATGGCAAAATGATACAATTTCACCATAAACAAGAAAGATAGAAAAGCTTCAGGTGTGTACTGGTAGGCCGATTATCATGAACAGTACCGGAAGTCCAGACTTTTTTATCAAAAAATGTAATGAGGGAGAAATTGAGATGAATGTACAGATGATAATGGCATTATGCATCCTGGTATTTATGGTAGTAATGCTCCTGACCCATGTGCTTCCATATGGTGTCACAGGAATGATCTGCTGTGTCCTTTTTGTATTTACCGGAGTGTTAGATTTAAAGACGGCCTTTTCCGGCCTTTCCAGCAGTACTACATTGATGATCGCACCAATGATCGTAGTTGCGACTGCCCTTGGCAAGACAAGCCTGATCCACCGTCTCAGAGGTGTGATGGGCAAGCTTCAGGGAAAAAGCGGAGCTATGCTGGTTCTTGGTTTATGTGGCATGACAATTCTTTTGTCTCAGCTGATGGGACAGGTCGCATGTATTTCCGTTATGCTTCTGTTTATCCAGACCTTTGATGATGACAGTGAGTATTCCCCGTCCAGACTGCTGTTTTTAGTTGCAACGGTAAACTGTCTGGCAACTTCCAAATTCCCGATCGGCATGGGTGCTACGATGCCAGGCACGATCACTTCTTACTATCAGGGACTTGTTGGTCCGGAGGATTATCTGGGAATTGCTGATTTCTGCAAGGCTGGAATCCTTCCGCTGATCGTGGGCGTCATTTATTGCCTGATCTTCTATAAGCTGATTCCGAACGGAACGATTGATAAGTCCCAGGTGAAAGAGGTTAAGGATGCAGCGCCGATCTCCAGAAAAGATGAATATTTTATTTTTGGTGTATTTGCAGCAATCATGCTGGGCTTTATGTTTACCAAGCAGCTTGGAAGTGATATTACCAACGTGATTCCGGCAGCAGGCCTTCTGGTTCTGATCGTGTTTAAGGTTCTGGAGATTCCGGAAGTGATGAAGACCCTTACCTGTGATATGGTATGGATGGTGGCAGGAATGAGTGTAGTTTCAACCGCACTTTCCAAGACCGGTGTCGGTGAACTGATCGGACAGACGGTTTTAAATATCCTGGGTGGACATCCGAGCGGATTGTTTGTAAGTATTGTCTTCTGTGTGGCATGTGCACTGATGACAAACTTTATGTCTAACATGGGTACCATGGCGCTGATGAGTCCGATCGCAGCTTCTACCGCGCTGGCAGGCGGCATGAATGTGAAAGCAGTCGTGCTTTGCTGCTGTGTATCTGCATGGCTGGCATTTGTAATGCCGACCGGCTGCTCCGGCACGATGATGGCATTTGGTATCGGTAATCAGAATCCGCTGAAGACGCTTAAGTTTACCTTACCGCTTCTGATTCTTACCTTGATCGCACTGATCATCGGCATTAATATTTTCTTCCCGATTTACGGTTAAGAGAGGGAAATAAGGAGATAAAAGTCATGAAAACAATATTTAATCCGGGAACAAAGAAAAAAACACTGACTCTGGTCGATAATGTAGTGTATTCCACGGTAAAAGATTTAAACGGGGATCCGCTGGAGCTGAAGCTTTCGGTTCTGCTCCAGAATGGAAACAGTGAGATGCGTGCTGCAATGGGGGAAGATGATCCGAAGGAGGATCACAGTCCGAAGCCGGCACTGGTATGGGTACCGGGCGGCGGCTGGAAAGGCACAGACAAGAATATGATGCTGGGGGAGATGACAGAATTTGCAAATGCCGGATATGTGGTTGCTTCGATCTATTACCGCAGCAGTGCTCAGGGGCATTATCCGGATCAGCTGATCGATGTGAAAACGGCAATCCGTTTTCTGCGTGCTCATGCAGCGGAGTTCGAGATCAATCCGGAGAAGATCGGTATCTTTGGCCGTTCGGCAGGTGCACATTTGTCAGCAGCAGCAGCTATGAATCAGGATGGTTTTGACAGTGAGGAATGGAGCGGCTATTCCTCTAAGGTTCAGGCATGCTGTGATATGTTCGGACCGGTTGATATCAAGGCGTTGATGGAAAATGAAGAAAAGCAGTTTTCAAATCCGTCTGCACGCTGGCACAGTGTTGAGGAAACCCATGGAGGATGTCTGTTGGGAGGAGATCCGGCAACGATGAAGGAGCGCGGTGCGAAAGCAAGTCCGGTCAATATGGTAAATCAGGATATGTGCCCGATTCAGATCCTTCATGGTGATAATGACCCACTTGTTCCGGTAGAGATCAGCAGTGAGACGCTTTATCAGAAGATTGTGGCTGCCGGTATGGAAGATAAAGTGGATTACTATGTGATTCCGGGCGCAGGTCATGGAACGAGAGAGTTTTTCCAGGATGCCACGAAGGAATTGCAGATTGCATTCTTTGATAAGTATTTAAAGTAAGTTCGTTAATTAACAACCCCACACGTTATACCAGAAACTTATAAAATGGCTTGAATCCCACGGATTTAAGCCATTTTTTCGTATGATAGGAAATTCCTCCACTCGGAGGAAGTCATACTAAAAATGCCCGCTTTTATGCGGGCACCAAAACAAGACAATTACTGAAAGAAGTCGATATAGAAACCTTCTTCGGGTTCTTCACCATCCCAGTCATCATCTTCAGTTAGAAAATAGTGCATATCCAAAAGGTCTGAATCCGACATGTTCTTAACGAGTTTTGCTGTCATACCTTCTGGTGGATGAGCAAAGAAATAAAATCCAGTGCAGGGATACATTTTTTAACAAAAGCATTGTCTTCATGGCGATGATAATGGAAAGTAACATTTTTACCATCATAAGAATCAATGCGGTTTAAGGCAATGACAGGGCGTCCAAGATAGCGGCTGATATATTTGGTGACTGTTTTAGTATCGCAAAGATTAGGTTTGGCATAGACGTAGAAGCCGTTGGAATCTTTTTTACAGTGCGGAATGTTCAAAATGCGTCAGCAGAAGCCGGATCAGCTGCTTCATAGGCTCAGAAAGCGTACAGGTCTTTGGGTAAGCGGCTACAATGTAAAAGGTAAACGGAGGATTGAGGGAATACGTGCGGAAGGTGTCCCCCTCGTGGTGGGAATCGCCTGGTACAAACGCATTTCCAAGTCCTTTGTTTAACATATAGCGGCGGGAAACATTATCCTCGACCTCACAGATGACGTTGGGCTGCAGCTGCATCGCGCGGAGGATCTGTTCTTCACTGTCACGGGCAAAAGAGGGGGCGTGGGTGAGAACAAAGTAATCATCCCGGAGTTTTTCGAAATTACCGGCATGGATCTCTTCCTGGGAGACTTCCGGATGACCATCCGGGAGAGCGAGTAGAAGTTCTCCGGTCCACAATGGAAGATATTCCAAAACGGTGTGCTCTAAGGATGCAGTAAGCACAATCCCAAGATCTGCCCTGCCCATGATCAGATCTTCCTTGGCCTTTGGGCTGTTGCAGCGCTGGGACAGAATCTCTATGTCCGGATATAGTTCGCGGAATGCAGGCAGACATTCGATGGCGGATGAGGTCGCGCAGGCAAAACGGAGCGTGTTTTTATTACTGCGACTCATGGAGGAAATCTTTTTTAAGGCTTCCCGCTTGATCTGCAGGATAGAATGTGCCCCATTGATATAGATTCTCCCGGCATCGGTGATGGAAAGACCGTTCTTTTCCCGCAAAAACAGCGGGGTTCCAAGCTCGTCTTCCAGCTTTTTTAACCGCTGGCTGAGTGCCGGCTGGGAAAGGTAGAGACGCTCGGCTGCCTTACTGAGACTTTTTTCTTCTGCAATGGCAATGACATATTCTAAGATTTTGGTGTCCATGTGTGGGTTCTCCGTTCCGTATCATATAATTCGTATTCTTCTAAAAGTCTTTTGGCATTGGCATTCGGATTGAAACGGTAATTTGCCCGTTTGCTTTCCTGCAGATAGTTTAAATAGATCAGGAAACGTTCTTCCTCGCTCAGAATGTGATCGGGAGCGGACATGATGGTCATATGCACGGAATAAGACGGTTTCAAAGAAAAGTAGACCAGGTTTTTGGAAGGCTCCACATGACCGCGTCCAAGCAGCGCTACACCGGCGCCCTGGTCTGCCATGTGCTTTAGGATCAGGTTGTTGTCGGATTCATAAACGACGGTCGGCTGCATCTGGTTTTGCTGAAAGATCATATCTGCAGTCTGTCGTATGGTTGAATTTTCCGTAGCGAGCAGGAACGGGGTGTCCTGAAATTTACGGATATCGATCGCGGTCAGGTGATCGAGGTCCTGGCTTGCCTGGTAGGCAAGAGGATGGAAGGAAGGAACGAAAAGAACCAGTTCTTCTTCATGGAAAGAAGTATGGATGATATCGGGTTCGTCCGGGTCGTTGCAGGTGCCAAGTGCCAGTTCGACGCTGTGGTCCTGGATGGCGCGGCGCAGTCCTGCCATATAACCTTCTTTCATCTCGATTTTTACATTGGGGTAACGGCGGTGAAACTGGTTGAAGATCTGGGCGATGGCGATGGAACCGCGCAGCGGAGTCACGCCAATGTGCAAGGTTTTCTGGTAACCGTTGGAGAGCTCGGAAATCATCTGATATGTCTGCTCTTTCACACCGATGATACGGGTAGCGGCTTCCAGATAGATTTTCCCTGCAGCGGTTGGATACAGCTGTTTTTTATAACGAAGGAATAATTCCGTTCCCAGTTCGTCTTCCAGTTCTGCCAGGTATTTGCTGAGCGCCGGCTGGGATACTCCGAGTTCTTTGGCAGCAGCAGACAGACTGCCGGTTTCGGCGATCGAAAGCACATAAGTAAGTTGTCTGGTATTCATGTGACAGCCTCCATAACAAGCATCGCTGTGTGCAAAACGCAGGAGCAACGATGTATAACTTTTACTTATATGATATATAAAATTAACCTGTTTGTCAATCGTCATATTGTGTATTATAATACAGACATAGATGAGAAAAGAAATACAGATTGACTCATCAGAAACAAAATCGTAAATTTTTTCATAACAGGTAATCGGGAAAAACTATAATTATTTGTTATGAATTAGAAAAAAGGAGAGGGAGAAAACACTATGAAAAAGAACAGATTATTTGCAGCAGCTATGGCAGCATGTCTGACCGCAGTAAGCCTTGCAGGATGCGGATCATCCTCAAGCTCTGAGACCACTGCAGCAGCAACGACCGCTGCAGCAGCAGAGAGCAAAGCAGAGGGCGGCGATACCGCAGCAGCAGGCGATGCAGTAGGTCCGTGGAAATCCGGCGACAACGTTTACATCGACGTTCCGGCAAAAGCAGGCGGCGGTACTGACCTGTACACCCGTTATTTAACCCAGGCTCTTGGCGAGGTTTGCCCAGGCGTAAACTTCGTTGTAACCAACTACGATACCGGTGAAGTTGGTATGGAGCACACCAAGAACGCAGCAGCAGACGGCTTAACCCTGGTTACTTGCCACGGCGGCGCTATCATCCAGTATCTTGCTGGTTCTTCTGAAGTTAACATCAAAGATGACTTAAAGGTTGTTGGTATCATGAACCAGGGCGGTCCGCAGGCCATCATCGCAAAACCGGGCGCTCCGTACAAAAACTTTGCAGAGCTGGCTGATTATATCAAAGCTAACCCAGGTCAGGTAGTTATCGGTTGTTCCTTAGGCGGTACCACCCAGGTGCTCTTCACTTCCCTGGTTGAGGCTCTGACCGGTGATGCAAACTCCGTAAACTATGTACAGTGCTCTTCCGAGGCTGATAAGCTGACCAACGTTGCAGCAGGTTCTATCGATATTGCAAACTGCTCTATCCCGAACGCAGAGTCTTATGATGCTGACAACAAGATTACCGTACTGGGAAGCCTTGGACCGAAAGTAGCAACCCTTGAGAACATGAGTGAGCTGGTTGGTACTGAGCTGGATGAGAAGTTCGCTACTACCCAGGAGCAGGGTATCGATGTAACCTGGGATTCCAACTACTATGTACTGGCTCCGAAGGATACTCCGGATGAGATCTGCGAGGCAATCAACGAGGCTCTGTGCAAAGCCAGCGAAGTTCAGTCCTTCATCGATGGCAACAACTCCATGGCTACCTACATTGCAGCTGTAAACTATGAGGATACCAAGAAAGCTCTGGATGACGAGTGGGCATTCCAGGATGACCTTGTATCTTCCATGGGTCTGAAGGTTCGCTAAAGAACCGAACAGAAACGAAACTAAAAAACATGTCCGGCTGTCCTTACGGGCAGCCGGATTTCTTTTTAAGGAGAGATTTCCTATGAAAAAATTGAATCGTACCTATATCATGGGTATTGTGTTTATCATTCTGGCTCTGTGGGTTCTGTTCCAGACCACACAGATTCCGGAAAAACTGGTTTCCAACGAGCCGGGACCAAAGCTGTTCCCGTACATTTCCGCGATCGGCATGATCGTCATGGCAGTTCTGTCCATGATCTTCGATGGTAAAAAAGAAGCAGAAGATAACAAAAATGGCGCTGCTCCTTACCTGGATGCAGCAGGATGGAAACGTCTGGCACTGATCATGGTTGAGTGTATCGTATTCTGCGTAGCCATGAACGTAATTGGTTTCTGGATCACTGCCATGGTTGGCATGATGATGTTCATCATGACCCTGAAAGTGGACAAGAAGATCAACCTTGTATTTGCAATCGTATTCAGCATTGCACTGGGCAGCCTGTGCTACTTCGGATTTACCAAGGGCTTCAACATCCCGCTTCCGAAGGGTTTGATCTGGAGTTCCCTTGGCATTAAGATGCCGTAAGCAAGAAGGAGGAAATAGAAAATGGCTAGTTATCTTTCAGCACTTGGCGTTTTGTTCCAGCCGATGAACTTCATCATGATGTACCTGTGTTCCCTGGTCGGCTGTGTACTTGGTGCAATCCCTGGTCTTTCCGGCGGTCTTGGTATCACCCTGATCCTGCCGATGACGTTCGCATTAAACACAAACTTAAGCTTTGCAATGCTGCTTGGTATGTATGTCGGCGGTGTATCCGGTTCTTTCATCGCAGCAGTATTAGTCGGAATCCCTGGTTCCGCAGCTTCCATCGGTACCTGTTATGATGGTTATCCGATGACCCAGAAAGGTCAGGCAGCACGTGCGCTGACCATCGGTATCACTGGTTCCTTTATCGGTACCCTGGTTTCTATCATCGTTGCAACCCTCTGCTCTACCTTCATTGCAGATGTTGCCCTGATGCTTGGACCGTGGGAGTACTTCAGCCTTTGCCTGATGGCAATCACCATGGTAGTTGGTTTAAGCAACGGTTCCATTTTCAAAGGTCTGTTAGCTGCATTCTTTGGTCTGTGGCTTTCTACCATTGGTTCCGATATGGTTACCAACCAGCTTCGTTTCACCTTTAAGAATACCAACCTGTATGGCGGTATCAACGTTGTCTGCCTTCTGATGGGTACTTTCGCACTGCAGCAGGTAGCAACCAGCTACGCAAAGAACAATCTGGATATGCCGGAAGTAGATGCAGGTTCCTTAAAGGGATTTGGACTTAGCTTTAAAGATTTCAAAGCAAACTTAAAGACTATTATCACTTCCCTGTTCATTGGTCTGTGGATCGGCTTCCTTCCGGGCATGGGTTCCGGTATCTCCAACCTGATCGCTTATGGCCAGGCAAAGAAGATGAGCAAACATCCGGAGAAGTTCGGTACCGGTATCGATGAAGGTATCTGGGCAACCGAGGTTGCAAACAACGCAGGTGTCGGCGGCGCAATCATCCCGATGATCGCTCTTGGTATCCCTGGCGATGCAACCACCGTACTGTTAATGTCTGCCATGACCATTCACGGACTGCAGGCAGGCCCGATGTTCATTAAGAACAACCCGCTCCTTGCAAACCTGATCTTTGCAACCATACTGGTATCTGCAATCCTCATCTTTGTAACCGAGCTGTTTACCAAACGCTGGTTCCCAATGCTGTTAAAGGCTCCGTACCATTACCTTTACAGCGCGATCCTCATGATCTGCTTCTTAGGTGCTTACTCCGCATCTACCTCGATGTTCAGTGTTTACCTGGTACTGGTATTCGGTGCCGTTGGTATCCTGATGGAGTTCTTCAAGATGCCGGGTACCCCGTTAATGCTTGCATTCATTCTGGGAAGCAAGATTGAGAGTTACTTCCGTATGGGCTGCTCTTACGCAAGAGGCGATATGACTTCTTTCGTAACCCGTCCGATTTCCCTGATCTTCATCCTGATCGCTGTTTACAGTGTGGTTGGACCGATCATCACAAAAATGCTGAAGAAACGGAAAGCAGCAGCAAACTAGGCAGAATGGGTGTCGGTATAGGTCGGCAACAAGAGATGTAAACCAAACTGTTTTTAGAACAGCAGTGAGATAAGGTGAGAAGCCGGAGCTAGAAATAGGCTTCGGCTTTCTTACTGCCAAAAATCGGAAAATCGTTAAGAAAATTAGAAAAATTGAGAAAGACAGAATAAATCAGAAATCAGAATACGTTGAATGACATGAATGGAGGACAAGTGATGCTGACACAGGAACAAAAAGAGACCATGATCGCGGCACTCCGCGGCAAGAGTGTGGCAAAAGAGAACATTACCGAGGAATACAAAAAGAACCTGGACCTGGCTGAGCGCGAAGAAGTCAAAGTAACAACTTCCGAGGGACCGGTTCCATGCTATATCTTTACAGCGAAAAACCGTACCAAAAACTGCCCGGTACATATCAATGTACACGGCGGCGGATTTGTACGCCCGCATGTACTGAGAGATGAGATCTACTCTGCAAAGGTGGCAGATGCGATCCAGGGAATCGTTGTGGATGTGGATTACAGCCTGGCTCCGGAGTATCCGTACCCGAAGGCATTCAACGAGACCTATGAAGTATGCAGATGGGTATTTTCCATGCTGGAGCACTGGGATGCGGACAGCAGACGCGTATCCATGGGCGGACACAGCGCAGGTGCAAACCTGACTGCCGCTGTCTGCTTAAAGGCAAACCAGACCAAAGAGTTCCAGTTCTGCCTGCAGGTTCTGGATTATGGCGCATTCGATATGGTAACTGACCCGGCAGACAAGCCGGAGGCAGCAACCAACATGATCCCGGTAGAGCGCGGCAGAATGTTCAGCCTTGCTTACACAGACGGAAATCCGGAAACCTTAAAGGATCCGTACTGCAGCCCGCTTTTAGCAACCGATGAGATGTTAAAAGGGCTTCCGGAAGCGCTGATCACCAGTGCCGGACATGATAATTTCCGTTTCGAGGATGCAGACTATGCAAAACGTCTGGTATTGGCCGGAGTAAAAGTTACCCAGAAATGCTTCTTAAATTCTTACCACGGCTTCATCGTTCACTGCACGGATGAGTGGGAAGAAGGACAGCAGCTCGTAATTAATACGATCAAACAGGCATCCCTGTAGAATGGAGGAAACAATCGATGAACGTTCAGTTAGATGCAGAACTGGTTATGGAGCTTCGTGCAGATTGTCCGGAGGAGGACAGACTGGTTGTCGGAGGCAATGACTGGGGATTTTTAAAGGTGATCCAGATCAAAGGCGGCCATTTTGAGGGCGAGAAGCTCCGTGGTCGTGTTGTACCGGGCGGTGCAGACTGGAATATGGGAGTCGGCGGAGACACGGAGGATACCGTAAGCTCCAGAACCGTATTCGCAAAATATTTGCTTCAGACCGATGACGGTGTTTACATTGCCATCGAAAACCTTGGCTATAAATATGCAGACCAGGAGAAGAACAGCGTCATCCAGACCCGTCCATCCTTCCATGCACCAAGAGGAAAATATGAGTGGCTGAACTATGGTGTCTATGTCGGAAGTCTTTCCGGAAGCACCGTAGACGGAGTCCGTGGTGTCAATATTAAGATTTATAAAATGATGTAAGCATAAGTGAGGCAGGCAGAAAGGAGCCGGAATTATGAAAAAAGTAATCAAACCGGGCAGGGCAAGAAAGAGCATTAACTTTATTGATAATATCGTATATTCCAGACAGAAAGATCTCGAAGGCAACGAGATGGAGCTGAAGATGTCCATCATGCTGCAGAACGGAAACAGCGAGATGCGTCTGGCATCCGGACATGACGATGAGGCAGACGACAAGACTCCGAAGCCGGCAATTCTGTGGGTTCCGGGCGGCGGATACCGTGGATGCGATAAGAACCTGATGGTAGCGGAGATGGCATTTTTAGCAGATGCCGGATACGTGGTTGCTTCCATGTATTACCGCAGCAGTGCCGAAGCACATATGCCCTCCCAGATCATCGACGTAAAGACTGCGATCCGTTTCCTGCGTGCCCATGCAGATGAGTATGAGATTGATCCGGACCGCATCGGTATCATCGGCAGATCTGCAGGCGGACATCTTTCTGCACTGGCTGCCATGAACTCCGATCTGTATGAGAGTGAAGAGTGGAGCGGCTATTCTTCCGAAGTGCAGGCTTGCTGCGATATGTTCGGACCGGTTGATTTCTTAAAGCTGATCGAGATTGATGAGCATGAGATTGCCACCAACCCGAATTTCCGCTGGAAATCCATGGCGGAGACGCATGAGGGAGCACTGATGGGCGGAGACCCGGCAACCTTAAGAGAGCGTTCCAAAGAGTTCTGCCCGCCATATATCCTGACGAAAGAGATGAGTCCGATGCTGATTTTGCATGGGGACTGCGATAAGCTGGTTCCGTGCTCCATCAGTGAGGAATTCTATGATAAGATCGTGGAGGCAGGCATGGAGGACCGTGCAGATCTTTACATTCTTGCAGGCGCCGGACATGGAACCAAAGAGTTCTTCCAGCCGGAGACCAAGGAGATTATCTGTGCGTTCTTTGACAAAAATCTGAAATAAAATCTAAAATATGACAGTTTCAAAGCCGACTTTGCTGCACAAAACAACAGAGTCGGCTTTTTCAAAAAGTAGATTGTAACAGAGTAAAAAAGCAAATCCCAAAAAGAAAGAAGAGGATCAGAAATATGATGAAAGTACAGGTACCGATGTGGTCAACTGCCAGCGATGCAGAACTTCAGTTTTACCGGGAGATGGGCGTGGAGTATATCTCGGTCATGTTTCACGAAAACGACTGGGATTATGAGCGTGTGTCCCGCCTGCAGGAGCGCATGGCAAAGTTTGATCTGAAGATTACGGACGCAGGAAGCTTTTCCGTGTTTAAAAACCCGATCATTCATCTGGGACTGGAAGGCCGGGACGAGCAGATTGCGCGCTATAACCAGTTTACTACGGTTATGGGACAGTGTAAGATTCCGGTCTGCTCCCTGGCATGGCAGCCGGACGGTGCAGTGCGTTCCTACAAGAGGGTAGGAGAACATACCCGCGGTTCTGTCAGCGGGATCGTAGACATGGAGGAGATCGCAAAGCGGGAGGCGAGCCATGGACGGGTTTATTCGGAAGAAGAAATCTGGGATAATTTCAAATATTTTCTGGACCGGACACTCCCGGTATGTGAGAAAGCCGGTGTAAAGATGGCGCTTCACCCGAATGATCCGCCAGCTGCCTGTGTCATGGGAGTACCGAGCCTCATTTACAACAGCGATGGCTTTAAGCGTGCATTTGAACTGGCTGGAAACAGCCCGTATCTGGGCATGAAACTTTGCGTGGGCTGCTGGCTGGAAGCAGGGGAGCAGTTTGGCAACCTGATGGAAGACATCCGTTATTTTGTGGAGCAGGGCAAGGTGCTGGCTGTCCATTTCCGCAACTTAAGTGCTCCGATGCCATATTTTGAGGAAGTACTTCTGGAAGATGGCTACGCAGACATGTATGAGATCATGAAGCAGTTGGTGCGCTGCGGCTGCGACGCCCTGATTTCGGTAGACCACGCATCCCACGGCGTTCCGGAATTCGGAGGAATGGCGGGTGCGTACGGATATTCCACTGGATATATGAAGGGGCTTCTGTATGCGGCAGAGCAGGAAGTGAAGCGCGAGAGCGGAAAGTAAAGCTGCAAGCGCAGAAGGTAATGTGCAGGCGCAGAAAAGCAGCGCGGGAAAACGCGGAACGTTCGTTAATTAACGAGCTTGAAGAAAGGCGAAAAAGTAGGAAAACAGGTCGGAATTTTGGAAAATCCGGCCTGTTTTTGTGCAATTTTGCGGGCGAATGCTCGGTGTATGTATGAAATTAAAAAATACTCGTTTCCTTTTTAACTTAACTTGTATACAGAATACAAAAGGTATAAAATAAGCATGTAATTGAGAAAAATGAAGAATAAATGGAAGCTGCAAAAAGACAGCTGAATGAAAAAGGGAGAGAATGTTATGGCAGTACATGTAATTGATGAAGCTAACCGTTGTCTGAATTGTAAGAAGCCGATGTGCATGCAGGGATGTCCGATCCATACCCCGATCCCGATGATGATTAAGGCATTTAAAGAAGGAAACTTAAATGAGGCGGGGGAGATGCTCTTTGAGAACAACCCGATGTCCATGATCTGTTCCCTGGTCTGCAACCATGAGAAGCAGTGTGAGGGACACTGCGTGCTGGGACGCAAGGGTGAGCCGGTCCACATCAGCAGCATTGAAAATTACGTTTCCGATACTTATTTTGATAAAATGCAGATTCCCTGCCAGCCGAAGAATGGAAAGAAAGTTGCCGTGATCGGTGCGGGTCCTGCAGGCATTACCATTGCGATCCTTCTGGCAAAGAAGGGATACGGTGTGACGATTTTTGATTCCAGGGATAAGATCGGCGGGGTTCTTCAGTACGGCATCCCGGCATTCCGCCTGCCGAAGTCGATTCTGGAGCGCTACAAAGTAAAGCTGCGCGAGATCGGTATTAAGATCCGTCCGAATACGACGATTGGCGGAGCGCTGGAGATCAAAGATCTGTTCCGTGATGGTTACCAGAGTATCTTCATCGGAACCGGTGTCTGGAGACCGAAGACACTGGGAATCAAGGGAGAATCCCTGGGAAATGTTCATTTTGCGATCGATTACCTGGCGAATCCGGATTCCTATGACCTTGGCGATCATGTGGCGATCATCGGTATGGGCAACTCCGCCATGGATGTGGCGAGAACTGCACTGCGCAAGGGAAGCCGCCATGTAACGCTTTATGCAAGAGGACTGAGCAGCCAGGCAAGTGAGCACGAAACTACCTACGCAAAACTCGATGGTGCAGAGCTGGCATTTGGCTATCAGCCGGTAGAGATCAATGATGACGGTCCGGTGTTTCAGAAAGTTCTCTTCGATGAGGAAGGAAAGATCAGCGGATACGAGCCAACTCCGATTCAGGTACAGGCAGACAGCGTGATCATTTCCATCAGCCAGGGACCGAAGAGCAAGCTGGTCAATACCACGGAAGGTCTGAAAGCTTCCGAGAATGGTCTGCTTGTGACCAACAGCTTTGGCGAGACGACCCACCCGGGCATCTTTGCGGCAGGGGATGTGGTGCTGGGAGCCAAGACCGTTGTGCAGGCAACCGCGTATGCCAAGCTGGTGGCGGATGCAATGGACAAGTATATGCGCGGGGAGCTGAACCAGATGCCGGGCGCGGATGTGTAGGAACGAAAGAACGATAGCAAACAAAACAAAAGAACGAAAGCAAACAAAAAAGCAAAAACCAAAATGCAAGTAGAAAGCACCGGATGCAGGGCAGCGGAGCAGTGATTTTCGGAAACAGAACAGTTGAAAAACAAAAGTGCAAGATTTCGGAATATTATGAAATCTTGCACTTTTTTCTGCACATTTAGAAATATAAACATGAAAATCTTTTTTTTTATGGTTTCTTTATGCCTCCATTACGGAATTTATATGGAAAATTCTGGATTTTAACAGGATTTAAACTCTTAGAAAAACTTTATGGAATCACAGTTTGGCGAATTTCCATTTTGAAAACCGTGTTGTTATAATCCGGGTAAGAGGTACGGAAAGTGCGGACAATACACGGAAACGGTGTTGGATGCAGGGAAAGCACACACATCCGGAATAAAGTGGATCTGGCGAAAACCGTGCCGAAAATAAAAAGGAGATGAGAGGTATGTTTTTTAAAAAGTACGGAGACATTGTGGTTGGCGTATTTTTCATGGCACTGTCCGCCATGCTGATGATCATGGCACAGATGCTTCCGAAATCCAAGGTCATGGATATCGGACCGGATTTCATGCCGATGGCGATTGGTTCAGTTACATTCGTCCTGGCAGCGATCCTGATAGTTTTAAGTATCAAGAATTTTAAAATGCATGGGAAGGAACTGGAGCACGCAGAACCTGAGGATTGCGATTATAAGCGTGTGATTTCGAGTATCATCCTGGTGCTGATCTATGTGTTTGTGCTTCAGCCGGTAGGATTCATTCTTTCCACCCTGGCTTATCTGATGCTGCAGATGGCAGTGCTGTCACCGGATGAGGAGCGCGATGCAAAGCACATGATCCGGCTGCTCGTGATCAACGTAGTGTTTACCCTGGTGGTATTTTTCCTGTTCCGTTATGGATTCAAGATCGTACTGCCGGCTGGTATCTTTACCATTAGTTTATAAGGAGGACGAAAGATTATGCAGGCATTGGGACTTTTAGGAAATGCATTTATCGGTATTTTGCATCCGGTTTCCATCCTTATGATGATTGCCGGTGTTGCGATTGGTATTGTGTTTGGTTCGATTCCGGGACTTTCTGCATCCATGGCTGTGGCGCTGATGCTGCCGCTTACCTTCAGTATGACTCCGTCCCTGGGCATGAATACCCTGGTAGCGGTTTATATTGGCGGTATTTCCGGCGGCCTGATCTCCGCGATTCTGTTAAACATGCCGGGTACGGCATCTTCCATTGCAACCTGTTTTGACGGTCATCCGATGGCAAAACGGGGCGAGGCCATGAAGGCGCTGGGACTTGGAATTGTATTCTCAGCACTCGGCTCCATCTTCTCTTTCATTATTTTAACATTCTGCGCACCGCTTCTTGCAGATGTCGCACTGAAATTTACTCCGGCTGAGAACTTCGGTATCTGCTTCTTCGCACTGACGATGGTGGCAATCCTTTCTTCCGGAAATATGATCCGCGGACTTTTGGCTGGTCTGTTCGGACTGATGTTTACGCTGGTTGGTATGGCGCCAATCGACGGCACCCCGCGTTTTACCTTTGGAAGCACCAACCTGATGGCCGGATTCGATACCCTTCCGACTCTGATCGGTATCTTCGCGATCGCAGATATCCTGGTTACCGCGGAGAGTATGAAAGGCGGTCGTGTTGATACCATTCCGATCAAAAAGGTAAAAGGCTTTGGCTTTAGCTGGCAGGAGTTTGTTTACCATCTCCCGAACTTCTTCCGCTCTGCCCTGATCGGTACCGGTATCGGTATCCTTCCGGGAATCGGCGGTTCCACATCCGGCATGCTTTCCTATGTAACAGCAAAGAACATGTCCAAGCATCCGGAAGAATTTGGTAAGGGCTGCCCGGATGGCGTCGTAGCAACCGAATCTGCAAACAATGCGACCATCGGCGGTGCCATGATCCCGCTTTTAGTACTTGGTATCCCGGGAGACGGAGTAACCGCAATGATGTTAGGCGGATTCTTAATCCACGGCCTTTCTGCAGGACCGCTGCTGTTCGTAAAAAATGCAGATGTCGTATACGGAATCTTTGCAGCCTGCATGCTGTGTACCGTGATCATGCTGGTAGTTGAGTGGACCTGTATCAAGGGCTTTGTGCAGGTATTAAAAGTGCCGAAGCACATTTTGCTTCCGCTGATCCTCGTTCTGTGCTGTGTTGGTGCCTATGCAACCAACAATCGTATCTTCGATGTGCAGTCCATTCTGATCTTTGGTATCGTCGGATATGTTTATCATAAGTTCAGCCTGCCGACCACACCGTTTGTACTGTGCTTCCTGATCGGTGAGATGCTGGAAACCTACCTCAGACGAGGTATCATGCAGTATAAATCCTTCGGTGCATTCTTCACCAGACCGATCTTCGATGCATTCTTCTTCATTGCGATCGGAGTGCTCGTATGGACGGTTGTGAAAGAACTCAAAGCATACAAAGTGAAAAAGGCCGCGATGTAAACAATACGATTAAAAAAACGATGGACCGTGGAAGTTGCCTTCGGCAACTTCCACGGTCCTGTTACGTTCATGATAGTATTCGTTCAGATCCGCTCCGGCTGTATCCCCTTCCACCAGTTGTCTGCGAGTCGGATGAATTCCCGGGCGCCGACGCTTAAGTAACCGGAGGTGGCATAGCTGACGGTAACATCCCAGCTGGGGTGTCCGGGAAGACGGAAGCAGACCAGTTTTTCAGATGGATTTCGCACATAGTACCAGGGGACAATCCCGCAGCAGATCGTGGATTCGACGAGGGATACGATTCCGGCAGTACTGTTGCTCTCAAACAGGATATCCGGCTGAAAAGCGCTGCGGGCAAAAATCTGGTCGCAGAGTGAGCGGAGTGTGGAATTGCGGTCCATCAGCACAAAGGGCTCATAGCGAATCTCACTTAAATCCAGTGTGGCAAGCGGTTCACCGGGCGGTGCAGCTTTCTGGGCAATCGGATGGATCGCCGGTATGATGAGGATCAGTTCTTCGCTTCCCAGGATCTGGTACTGGTTTTTAGACCAGTCTGATCGGGAGAGAACCTGAAAACTGATATCCAGATCTCCGGAGGCAATGGCAGCCTGCTGGGCGGATACCCGCATTTCCAGAGGGCGTATCGTGAGATTTGGCATGGAACGGTGCAGTTCCGGGTAAATGGCGGTAAACATGTCGAGCCCCCGGCTGGGACACAGACCGATGTTTAAGGTGCCTTTGCACAGACGGGAGACATCGTAAAGCTGGTTATAGGTGTTTTTCTTGATCTGCATCATTTTTTTGGCACCTTCCACGTAGATGCGCCCGGCATCGGTCAGACACCATTTGTTTTTCGTGCGCTGGAACAGCGGGGTGCCGAGTTCGCGCTCCAGCTTTAAAAGCTGCTGGTTTAAGGCGGACTGGGTCAGAAACAGTTTTTCTGCCGCTTTGGTAATGTTATTTTCTTCCGCGATCTTTAAGATATATTCGATTTGTCTGGTATCCATAAACTTCCTCTGTTTTTTATTTCAGATATTATCATGCTTATTAAGCATGTCAGGGAAAATTCCCTGGAAAAAAATGATTGCTTGTTTGCCGTTATTGTAACAGAAAACACAAAGCTTTGGTTGCATGCAGCCGTAAGAAAAGTGTAAAGAAATGATAAATTTAAAGTCAGATGCTTGACAAAGTGACAGCCTGTCATTATAATGTGACATATTGTCACGTAAAAAAGTGACAGATTGTCACAAAAATGACAAAAAGGAGGTGCAAAGCATGCCTACGGAGCGATTTTACCGTCTTCCGGAAGCGAAAAAGCAGATCATCCGGGAAGCAGCCATCAAGGAATTTGCAAGAGTCCCGTTTGATAAGGCTTCTATTAACCAGATCATTCAGAATGCGGATATTTCCCGCGGAAGCTTTTATACGTATTTCGAGGATAAGCAGGATGTGGTCCGCTATATATTTGAGGATCATGCCGCTCAGCTCAAGGATTATTGTGAAAGCGAGCTGAACCGTAACGGCGGTGATTTCTTTGCCATGTTAGACTGGCTGTTTGAATTTACGATCCGCCAGCTGACGGAGTCGAAGGAAATGATCGAGGTGGTGAAGCATGTATTTTCCTACCAGGAGAATACCAGTGCATTTGGTATTGAATTTGGCTGCAAGCCGCCGGTGAGAGGAATAAAACCAGAACAGTCCCCCGTACAATGGTTTTTGAAGAAGATCCGCCTGGAGGATTTTGCAGTGCAGTCGGAACAGAAACTTGATACCGTGATGCAGCTCGGTATGGTATCCCTTCTTCTGGCTATCCGGGCTTACTATCAGGACCCGGATGATCTGGAAGCAATCCGGATCCGCTACCGGGATGCGATGGAAGTATTAAAGTATGGCGTGTTAAAAAAATAAGCTGCTGTTCACGTAAGCGTGCCCGGCAGCAGAAATAACCCATAAAAGTAAAAAAGACGTAACTGTGAAGGTACTGAACAGTTACAAAAAGACGAGGATAAGAGGAGACAGCTATGAAAAAGAAAGTAGTAATTGCAGGAGTGGTAGTTGCGGCGATTGCGGTTGTGGCAGGTCTTAGCCTGACCCGCGGCAAGCAGACCGAAGAGGAAACCTTGATCCCGGTTGTAAATGTGGAAAGTCCAAAGACTGGAAGCATTGAACTGTACCGCAGTCTGGTGGGCAAGGTAGAGCCGTCTGATGTGGTCTATATTTACCCGAAGGCAGCCGGTGAGATCACCGACGTGTTTGTGAAAGCAGGCGACATGGTCCAGGAGGGACAGCCGATCTGCAAGATCGATACCAAGCAGGTGGAGGCAGCAAGACTCCAGATGGAATCTGCACAGCAGGCTATGAATGACGCGAACACCAACTTAAACCGCCAGCAGGCCCTGTTTGCTGCAGGCGATATCGCAAGTGTAGCGTTTGAGCAGGCCCAGACTCAGGCCAAGAATGCCCAGATCTCCTATGATTCCGCAAAGCTGAACTATGATTATCAGGTGGAATTTGCAAACGTGACTGCACCGATTTCCGGCAAGGTGGAGACCTGCAACATTGAGGTTCACGATAATGTGGCCTCCCAGGTGCTTCTGGCCGTGATTTCCGGCGCAGGCAGCAAGTCCATCACCTTTTCCGTTCCGGAGAAGGTGGTAACCGAGCTGCATGTAGGCGACCCGATCAGCGTAGATAAGAATGGTACCGATTACCAGGGCACCATCAATGAGGTCAGCAGCATGATTGACGATTCCACCGGACTCTTTAAGGTAAAGGCGTCCGTGGAAAACGGCGATGCGCTCCCCACCGGTTCTACCACCAAGCTTTCCGTTATTTCCGACCGTGCAGATAACGTGCTGACCATTCCGGTTGATGCGGTTTACTATTCCGGTGGAGATGCTTACGTGTATACATACGACAACGGAACCGTACATTATGTTCCGGTTGAGGTTGGTCTTTATGATTCTGAGAAGGCACAGATCCTTTCCGGAATCAATGCTTCCGATGAAGTCATCACGACCTGGAGCTCTGAACTTTATGAGGGTTCCCAGGTACAGAAGGCAGATCCGGCTGCAGCGGCTTCCATTGATTCGGAAAGCGATGCACAGAATGCTGAGGGCGGTGCAGCAGATGGCGCACAGACCGCCGAAAATGCAGAAAGCACTGAGTCAGCTGCCGAGACAAAAGGTAACTAAGGGTAAAGCAGAAGGAGGAAAACATCAATGGGATTAACAAAATCAGTCCTGAAGCGGCCGGTTACCGTGGTCATGGTAATCCTGTGCCTGATCGTGTTCGGTCTTCAGTCCGTGCTTGGATCCAAGCTGGAGCTGATGCCGACCATGGATATGCCGGTACTTATTGTATATTCCGTATATCCGGGTGCCAGCCCGGAGGACGTGAACGACCTGGTCAGCACCAAGATCGAGGATGAGATCGGTTCCTTAAGCGGTGTCGATACGATCCAGTCCCGTTCTATGGAGAACGTATCCCTGGTCATCATCCAGTATGACTATGGTAAAGATATTGACGAAGCATACGATGACTTAAAAAAGAAAATGGACGCCATAGAGGGCGATCTTCCGGATGACTGCAATGCTCCGGTCATCATGGAGTTAAATATCGACGAGATGGATACCATGTCTCTCGCGGTCAATAATAAAGCAGAGTCCAATCTTTATAACTATGTAAACAACAAGATCGTTCCGGAGTTTGAGAAGATCACGACCGTTACCGATGTCAGCATCAGTGGTGGACAGAAGGAGTACATCCAGGTAGAACTGATTCCGGAAAAACTGGAACAGTATCACTTAACCCTTGCTTCTGTGGCATCTTCCATCGGAAGTGCAGATTTTACTTATCCGTCCGGCGATACCATTGTGGGTGGTCAGAAGCTTTCTGTCAGTGCCGGAACCGAGTATGGCACCGAAGAACTGTTAAAGACCATTCCGCTGACCGTTGGAGGCGGCAATGTCATTTATCTGTCGGATATCGCGAATGTTCAGACAGCGCAGGAGGATGCCGACAGTATTGCGCGCTACAATGGTGAGGATACCATTTCCATCGGCATCAAGAAACAGCAGAGTGCATCTGCGGTTGATGTTTCCAAGTCCGTAAAGCAGACCATCAAAACCCTGATGGATGCCGATGAAAACCTGGAGATCGTTACCGTAAACGATACCAGTGACAACATCACTTCTTCTTTAAAGAGTGTTATGCAGACCATGGTGATGGCAGTTGTGGTTTCCATGCTGATCATCTTCCTGTTCTTTGGTGAGATCAAGGCATCCCTGATCGTTGGTACCTCGATCCCGATCTCTATCCTGGCTGCCCTGATCCTGATCCAGGTTATGGGCTTCTCCTTAAACGTAGTTACCTTATCGAGCTTGGTACTTGGTGTAGGTATGATGGTAGATAACTCCATCGTAGTGCTGGAGAGCTGCTTCCGTTCCACCAAGGGAAAAGGCATTGTGGGATACCGGGAGGCTGCCCTAGAGGGAAGTGGCATTGTGCTGCAGTCCATTATCGGAAGTACCGTGACCACCTGTGTTGTATTCCTGCCGCTGGCTCTGCTTCAGGGTCTGACCGGCCAGATGTTCAAGCCGTTAGGCTTTACGATCATTTTCTGTATGGTGGCATCCCTCATCAGTGCAATGACCATTGTTCCGCTTTGCTACTGTTTCTATCGTCCGCAGGAGAAAGAGGAATCTCCAGTCGGTGCTTTGATCCGTGCCATGCAGAATGGTTACCGCGGCATTATGAAGGTGCTGTTGAAGAAAAAGAAAACCGTGATCTTCACTTCCGTTGCATTGCTGGTGGCCGCCTTCTGGATGGCTTCACAGCTGCGCATGGAGCTGATGGTTTCCGATGATACCGGTGAGATTTCCGTTTCCATCGAGACCCGCCCGGGTCTGACCCTGGAAGAACAGGATAAGATTTACGCGCAGGTAGAGAAGATCATAACGGCAGATGGAGATCTGGATTCCTACATGTTAACATCCGGCGGAAGTGGTATGTCTGCCATGACCAGTTCCGGCGCAACGCTGACTGTCTATCTGAAGGATGACAGAAAGCGAGAGACCAATGAGGTCATCAAGGAGTGGAAGCCGCTCTTAAACCAGATCGCAGGTGCGAATATCTCCATGGATATTGCATCGTCCTCTTCGATGATGAGCAGCAGCAGTGGCATTGAGTACATCCTGCAGAGTACACAGTACGATGAATTAAAGGATGCATCTGACCAGATCACCAAAGAACTTCTGGAGCGTCCGGAAGTATCCAAGGTACACAGTACCCTGGAGAACGCAGCGCCGGTTGTCAAGTTGAACATCGATGCCATGAAGGCGAACGCAGAGAACATTACCCCGCTTCAGATCGCAGGTACGGTCAGTGCCATGCTGGGCGGCAAAGAGGCAACAACCTTAAACGTAGACGGTGACGATGTCAGTGTTATGGTAGAGTACCCGGATGATGAGTACGACACCATCGACAAGTTAAAGGGCATTGTACTTCCGAATAATGCAGGCGGTTCCGTGGCCCTTGCCGATGTGGCCGATGTGGTATTCCAGGACAGCCCGAATACCATTACCAGAAAAGATAAGCAGTATCAGGTGACCATCACCGGCGATGTAGCGACCGACGATGCGCGCCAGATCGATGCGATCGAGAACAAATTATATAATGAAGTTGTAAGCAAGCATTTGACCCCGACCATCACCCGTGCCTTAAACTCCCAGGATGAGAGCATGAAGGAAGAGTTCGGCAACCTGGGTACCGCCATCATCACCGCGATCTTTTTGATCTTCGTTGTCATGGCAGCACAGTTCGAGTCACCGAAGTTCTCGCTGATGGTCATGACCACCATTCCGTTCTCCCTGATCGGTTCCTTCGGACTTTTATACCTGGCGGACTGCCCGATCAGTATGGTATCCCTGCTTGGATTCCTGATGTTAGTCGGTACCGTAGTAAACAATGGTATCCTCTATGTCGATACCGTAAACCAGTACCGCAGTGAGATGGACCGCGAAACCGCTCTGATCGAGGCTGGTGCGACCCGTCTGCGCCCGATCCTGATGACAACGTTAACGACCATTGTATCCATGATCCCGATGGCGCTGGCCTACGGTGACAGCGGTAAGAGCATGCAGGGTCTGGCCCTGGTAGATGTGGGAGGTCTCGTGGCTTCCACTGTGCTTGCACTCTTAATGCTGCCGATCTACTATGAGGTTATGAGCCAGAAAAAGAAACCGGAACCCCATTACGATTAATAAGCCAGACGGCTTCGGAGGATGTTTATAATGAAACGATTCAAACAGACATTGTCTCTGGCCCTTGCCGGAGTCATGATGACGGCGGCGCCGACTGCGGCGTTTGCCGCCAGCCCGGAGTTCGCCCGCAGCGCTGAGGAGTGGGCAAAGCTCCAGGACAATAAGATTGAGTACGACGAGATCGCAGACCTCGTCCATGAATACAATGCGACGGTACAGAAGAATGCCATCGATCTTGGCAAGTTCCGCAAGGATTACGGCGACAGCAACGAGAAATGGGCAGACCGCTACCGGGAACTGGCAGACGACCTGGAGGCAAGCTTAAGCTATCCGGATGTAGACGATGCTTCTTATGCATCCATTATGACGCAGATCGTTACCAGTGAAATGCAGATTGACAGCTGGAGAAAGTCGGCAGATGAAGCAGTCGATGATTATATGACCTACTACTATAATTATGCGTCTGCCGAGGCAATGCTGACCTCCAATGCGCAGCAGCAGATGATCGCATATTATGTGAACCAGCTGCAGCTGGAACTGGATCAGAAAAATCAGGAACTGTTAAACGAAACCATCCAGAGCGTACAGACCCAGAAATCTCTTGGCATGGCAACGGATGTGGATGTGCTTACTGCCGAGGAAAACTTAAGAAACGCCAATAAGGCAATCCTGGATGACCAGAATACCATTGAAAACAATCAGGAGAAACTGTTTGTAACACTGGGCTGGAAGCACGATGACAGACCAGAGGTTGGGACCCTGCCGGACCCGGATGTGAGCCGGATCGCAGCCATGAATCCGGAAGCGGACAAAGCGCAGGCAGTGGAAAACAGCTATACCATGAAGATCAACAAACGCAAGCTGGAAAATGCAAAGAGCGAAGAAACAAAGGAAACCCTGGAAAAAACAATCCGGGAAGATACCCAGAAAATCGGCGCTGCAGTGACCAGCAGCTACCAGAATGTACTGGCGGCAAAAGCAACCATGGATTTAAGACAGGCTCAGTCGGAACTGCAGGAGAAGACCATGCAGACAACCGAACGTCAGTATCAGCTTGGCATGCTGGGAAGACTTGATTATCTGAATAAAAAGTATGCGTATGATTCTGCCGTGATCCAGGCCCAGACAGCCAAATACAATCTGCTCCAGGCAATCCAGTCTTATGATTGGGTTGTGAATGGTCTGGCAAATGCATCATAAGGTGGTGAAGAAAATGAGAACAGGAATCTGGAAAAAGAATACTGCTTTTTGTAAAACAGCAATGGCATTGAGCGCATTCCTGTTTACAGCAGCACCGCTTCAGAGTTATGCGGCCTATGCGCCGCTTACCGGCAATATGGAAGACACTTACGATGCGCAGACCTGGGCGAAGCTTCAGGATAATGTGCTGGAATACGATGAGATTCCGGACCTTGTGCATGTTTATAACAGCAGTATCGAGGATATATGGAAAAATTTGCGGGATGCAAAGGAAAAGCTGGATCGAAATGCAGAGGAACTGGAAAGTCAGAGCCTGAAAATGAAGCATCTGAAAGATACGGCAAAGGATCGTGGTGAAATTGGAAATCTCATAAACTATACGACACAGGAAATAATTCTTCAGAAAACAGCAACTGCATTAAAAAGTTCAGAATTGTATTCGAAACAGACGGTTTCCAGTATCCAGAAAGCGGAAAAACAGATTACCAAGGCAGCACAGTCCCTGATGATTTCGTATGATTCTCTGATGAAACAGCGCAATACACTGGAAAAACTTCAGGAACTTTATGGGAAACAGTATGAAATCGCAGTCAATAAGCATGCGCTTGGCATGGCAACAGACCAGGATGTGCTTACGGCACAGACCAACCAGCTTTCGGCGGCAAGTTCTGTAGTTTCCCTGGATGGAGGGGCTCTTCAGTTAAAACCGAATCTATGTACCCTGACCGGCTGGGCGGCAGATGCTTCCCCGGAGCTGGCGCCAATCCCGGAAACGGATCTTTCGCTCATGGACCAGATGAATCTGGAAGAGGACACGAAAAAGGCGATCGGCAATAACACAACTTTGATCAGTCAGCGTACTTCTGCAAAAGGAAGCACCACTGCGGGTGTTGAGGCGCGTCTTGGCATGATCGAGGAAGGTGAGCAAAAGCTGACCATAGAGATGAAGCGCCTCTACAATGATGTTTTTGCGCAGAAAGAAGCGTTTGAGGGTGCGAAAGCCGGATATCAGGCAGCACAGAAGACACATGATAAATATACGCGCATGTACCAGATGGGACTTCTCGGCGAGTCGGACTATATTGGAACGGAAATTTCCTATTATCAGTCTAAGAGCGCTTACGAGAGTGCAGACACAGCCCTTCGTCTGGCGATTGAGACGTATAACTGGGCAGTCCAGGGGCTTGCAACTGTGGAATAAAGAAAAAACGGATTTTGAAATCAGGGCGATGATCCTCTAACAGGGAGTAATCGCCCTGATTTAATTTCGTCCGGAGTTCGTCCCGGCTTTCTTCGGGAATCTCTTTGCACACTTCATCCAGAAAACAAAAGCGCGGGAAAAGCACGCACCACCAGTTGTGCCCGTTTCCTTCTCCGAGGATTACCCGTGCGGCATCATAGTTTCCGCAGGGAATAACCAGGTTGTCATAGACGCGGGTGGGAAAGTACGTGCGCTCCAGGAACAGATGCGCCTGATACGACATTCCTTTCTGCTTCAGAAAACGGTCTGCGGCAGTTTCCAGACTGGTCTGATTTTCAGTTAACCAGGTAAGCATCGTTTCTTTGCTGTCGACATTTTGGGGAAGCCGGTCATGGATCCAGTCCAGCAGATAGCTCCGGACCTCCAGCTTGACATCCTGATCCTCAGCACAATCGCTGTTTGCCAGAATGTGGAAGCGTAGGATGGACGGCGCGATGCGCCCGGCCAGTGCTTCCCGGCTTTTCTGCAGGCTTCCCATGGAGAGAAGAAGCAGCAAAAACAGAAGCATCAGAAACAGGGGCGGGAAGAATGGATGCAGTGTGCGATCCGGAATGGGCGGAAAAGTAGAAGCACGTTTATGCGCGGCAGACTGTGAATATTGTTTTATGGAAAGATAAGATTTTGGTTTCATGGAAAAACCTCCGTTTCAGCAATCTTTTTTGTGTGTCCTGTTACTTTTTTAGTGTTGACAGGTATGTTATAATTAATCAGACATTTTGAATAAAGAAAGGAAATCTGTTATGAGTAAGAAAAAAATCGCAGTTCTGTTCGGCGGACAGTCATCGGAGCATGTGGTATCCTGCGTGTCAGCGGCAAATGTGATTGACCAGATAGATAAAGAAAAGTACGATCTGCTTTTGATCGGTATCACGGAGGAAGGCCACTGGGTCAAGGCAGACAGTGTGGAGGACATCCGCTCCGAAGCATGGAGACAGAGCAAGGTGGACGTTGTCATTTCCCCGGATGCCACCAAAAAGTGTGCGCTGATCACCGAGAATGGCGTAACCCGGGAAGAAAAGATCGATGTGGCATTTCCAGTGCTTCACGGTCTTTACGGCGAGGACGGTACTGTTCAGGGCCTGTTCGAGCTTGCGAAGATCCCGTATGTAGGCTGCGGCGTGCTGGCATCTGCCGTTTCCATGGATAAACTTTACACCAAGATCATCGTCGATGACCTGGGCATCCGCCAGGCGGCTTATGTTCCGGTGATGCGCTGGAAGATGGAAAAAGATATGGATGCAGTGATTGCGCAGGTTGAGGCCCGCTTCCAGTATCCGGTCTTTGTAAAACCGTCCAACGCTGGTTCCTCCCGCGGTGTCAGCAAGGCAGAAAACCGGGAAGAACTGGTAAAGGCCCTGAAAGAGGCTGCAAAGCATGACCGCAAGATTCTTGTTGAGGAGACTATTGTGGGTCATGAGGTGGAGTGTGCAGTCTTTGGCGGCGGACAGAAACCGGTAAAGGCTTCCGGTGTCGGTGAAATCCTGGCAGCAGCTGAGTTCTATGATTTTGATGCAAAGTATAATAACGCAGAGTCCCGTACCGTCATCGGACCGGAGCTTCCGGGCGATTCCGCGGAGCGTGTGCGTGAGGCAGCAGCCAAGATCTTTAACGCAGTCGACGGCTATGGTCTGTCCCGTGTGGATTTCTTTGTAACAAAGGAAGGCGAAGTGATCTTTAACGAGATCAACACCCTGCCGGGCTTTACCGCTATCAGCATGTACCCGATGCTCTGGGAGGCTGCAGGCATTCCGAAAAAAGAACTGATCGACCGCCTCATCGATCTGGCGTTTGAGAGGTAAGAAGCATGGTTGACAGAAACGCGCCGGTTGGCGTATTTGATTCCGGTGTCGGCGGGCTGACGGTAGCAAGGGAAATCATGCGCCAGCTGCCCGATGAGCGGATCATCTACTTTGGCGATACCGCACGGGTGCCATACGGAAGCAAATCCAAAGATACGGTACTGCGTTATTCCAGACAGATCATCCGTTTCCTTCGGACGAAAAAGGTCAAGGCCATTGTCATTGCCTGCAATACGGCAACGGCACTGACCCTGGATACGGTTGCAGCGGAGTCGGATATTCCGATCATCGGTGTGATCAATGCCGGTGCCCGGACCGCGGTGGAAGCAACACGCAATGGACGCATCGGTGTCATCGGAACCGAGGCTACGGTCGGCAGCGGCATTTATACGGAAGTCATGAAAAAAATGAAGCCGGACATCCAGGTGTTTGGAAAATCCTGCCCGTTGTTTTGCCCGTTAGTAGAAGAAGGGTGGCTTCATGATCCGGTGACCGATGAGATCGCATCCCGTTATTTAAGTGTCCTGAAAGAAAAATATATTGATACCCTGGTGATGGGCTGCACCCATTATCCGCTTTTGCGTTCTACGTTAAGACGCCTGATGGGAGAAGATGTTACGCTGGTGAATCCGGCTTACGAGACGGCCATTGAGCTGCGCGGACTTCTGGCGGAGAAAGGCTTAAGCCGCGATCCGTCTGCTCCGTTTGCGGGGGAGAAGCATCAGTTTTACGTCAGTGACCTTGCAGAAAAGTTTACGGATTTTGCAAGTTCGATCCTGCCGCAGGATGTAAAAGAGACGAAAAAAATCAACATTGAGGAATATTAAAGAGGATTATGACAAGAGATGTATTGATTCGCCTGAGTGGTCTTCAGGCAATGGAGGGCGACGAAGGAACCGTGGAAGTGATTACTTCCGGTGATTACTTCTGGAAAAACAATAAACATTACCTGATCTACGATGAGGTGATGGAAGGAATGGACGGAGCCATCCGCAATACCATGAAGCTGACTCCGGAAAAACTGGAGATCAAAAAGAGTGGACCGGTATCTGCCAGTATGGTATTTGAACTGGACAAAAAGACCCAGACCCATTATGTAACGCCAATGGGAGAACTGCTGGTGGAGATGACGACCAGCCGTATCGGATTTGAAGAAGAGGATGACCACTTAAAGGTCGAGGTGGAATATTCCCTCGATATCAATTACGATCATGTGTCAGACTGCCGGATCGTTCTGGATATCACTTCGAAGGACTGCGCGAAGCTGGACCTGGGAAATACACAATAGGAAAGAAAAACAAAAGAACATAAAACAAAAAAGAGGCATGCGCAAAACGCGCTGCCTCTTTTTTTGTCCCGTGGGACATTTGGACAAGATTAATTGTCTTTCTTGAATCTTGCAAAGAAACCTTTTTTCTTCGGTGCCTGCGGGATTGCTCCGCCGCGGACACTCTTGATCTCGGTAATGTAAAGACCGCTCACAACCACTTTTGCCTCGGTCTTCACCGGGAGTGCTGCAAATACACGCTCGTCTGCCATCAGGGTCATAACCTTCGGACCTACCTTCGCCTTTACAACCGGAACCTTTGCCCAGCGCATGTACTTCGGAGTCTGCTCGTAGACCATCTTTGGAAGACCGGAATCTTTGATCTTCAGTTTCTTTTTGTCGATGACCAGCATAGAAACCGTCTGTTTGGACATTTCCAGAAGCTGCTGCTGCTCAACCTGACGTTTTTCGAGCTTTCTTCCTAAGAAGTACAGAACCGCAAGAGCGATCACTGCGATCACCAGAATTACCAGCAAAACGTTTAAAAAAGTCTGCATGGGGAATACCTCCGTTAGGTTCTTTTATGTAACAGGACAAACCTGTACAAAAAGTATAGCATTTTTGTCAAAAAAAATCAAGGAAAAACTTGACAGCTTGACAGACGTATGATATTATGGAGTGTGCACTATTGTGGCATTCTGGGCTTTTTGCGCCCAAAAATATGCCAGAAATTAGATTAGAAAACAGGGGTGAAACGTCAATGGAGAAAAGCAGAATGCGCCCGGTAACATCGGGAAAGAGCGTTAGAATGAGCTACTCAAGACAGAAAGAAGTTCTTGAGATGCCAAACCTGATTGAGATTCAGAAAGACTCCTATCAGTGGTTCCTCGATGAAGGATTGAAGGAAGTATTTGAAGATATCTCCCCAATCTCCGATTTCGCAGGTCATTTAAGCCTCGAATTCGTTGATTTTACATTATGTAAAGATGAAGTCAAATATAACATCGAAGAATGCAAAGAACGCGACGCAACTTACGCTGCACCTTTAAAGGTAAAGGTAAGACTTTACAATAAGGACAAAGAAGAGATCAACGAGCACGAGATCTTTATGGGAGATCTTCCGCTCATGACCGATACCGGCTCATTCGTAATCAACGGCGCTGAACGAGTTATCGTAAGCCAGCTGGTTCGTTCTCCGGGTATCTACTATGGAATCGGCCATGACAAGATCGGTAAAGAGCTGTACACCTGCACGGTTATCCCGAACCGTGGTGCATGGCTGGAGTACGAGACCGACTCCAATGATATCTTCTACGTTCGTGTAGACCGTACCCGTAAGGTTCCGGTAACCGTACTGGTACGTGCACTGGGCTATGGCACCAACGCAGAGATCATCGATCTGTTCGGCGAGGAGCCGAAACTGCTGGCAAGCTTTGGCAAAGATACTGCAGAGAGCTATCAGGATGGTCTGTTAGAGCTCTACCGCAAGATCCGTCCGGGCGAGCCGTTATCCGTTGATAGTGCAGAAAGCCTGTTAAACAGCATGTTCTTTGACCCGCGTCGTTATGACCTGGCCAAAGTCGGCAGATATAAATTTAATAAGAAGCTTCACTTTAAGAACCGCATCAAAGGTCAGATCCTGGCTGAGGATGTAGTGGACATGACCACCGGAGAGGTTCTGGCAGAGGCTGGCGTAAAGATCGACAAAGAGCTCGCAACCACCCTGCAGAACGCAGCTGTTCCGTACGTTATGATCCAGACTGAGGAGCGCAACTACAAGGTACTGTCCAACTTAATGGTTGACCTGGCAGCTTATGTAGACTTCGATCCGAAGGAAGCCGGTGTTACAGAGTTAGTATATTATCCGGTATTAAAAACGATTCTGGAAGAAGCTGGTGACGATCAGGAAGAGTTAAAGAAACTCATCCACAAGAATATCACCGAGCTGATCCCGAAGCATATCACCAAGGAAGACATCATTGCTTCCATTAACTACAACATGCATCTGGAAGGCGGCATCGGCAACGCAGACGACATCGACCATCTGGGCAACCGTCGTATCCGTGCCGTTGGTGAGCTGTTACAGAACCAGTACCGCATCGGTCTGTCCCGTATGGAGCGTGTGGTAAGAGAGCGTATGACCACCCAGGATATGGACGGCATCACTCCGCAGTCCCTGATCAACATCAAGCCGGTTACCGCAGCTGTGAAGGAGTTCTTCGGAAGTTCCCAGCTGTCCCAGTTCATGGACCAGAACAACCCGCTGTCTGAGCTGACCCACAAGAGACGTCTCTCTGCATTGGGACCTGGCGGTCTGTCCCGTGACCGTGCCGGATTCGAGGTTCGAGATGTACACTACACCCATTATGGACGTATGTGCCCGATCGAGACTCCTGAGGGACCGAACATCGGTCTGATCAACTCCCTTGCAACCTATGCAAAGGTAAATGAGTACGGCTTCATTGAGGCTCCGTACCGTGTGGTAGACAAATCCGACCCGGCTAACCCGCGTGTAACCGACGAGGTTGTATACCTGACTGCAGACGAGGAGGATAACTTCGTTGTCGCACAGGCAAACACCCCGCTCGACGAGGAAGGCCACTTCATCAACAATAACGTAGCCGGTCGTTTCCGTGAGGAGACTTCCGAGTTCCAGAAGAGAGCCATCGACTTAATGGACGTATCTCCTAAGATGGTATTCTCCGTAGCAACATCCATGATCCCGTTCCTGCAGAACGATGACGCAAACCGTGCGCTGATGGGATCCAACATGCAGCGTCAGGCCGTTCCGCTGTTAAAGACCGAGGCGCCTGCAGTAGGTACCGGTATCGAGGGCAAAGCCGCTGTCGACTCTGGTGTCTGCGTCGTAGCAAAGCATGCCGGTGTTGTTGAGCGTTCCGCTTCCAACGAGATCATCATCAAGCGTGATGACAACGGCGCAAAAGATGTTTACCATCTGATCAAATTCTCTCGAAGCAACCAGTCCAACTGCTACAACCAGAAGCCGCTCGTTTACAAGAACGACCACGTTGAGGCAGGCGAGGTCATCGCAGACGGTCCGTCCACCAGCAACGGTGAGATCGCTCTTGGTAAGAACCCGCTGATCGGTTTCATGACCTGGGAAGGTTACAACTACGAGGATGCGGTTCTCTTAAGTGAGAGACTGGTTATGGAAGATGTCTACACCTCCGTTCATATCGAGGAGTATGAGGCAGAAGCCCGTGACACCAAGCTCGGGCCGGAAGAGATCACCCGCGACGTTCCGGGTGTCGGCGACGACGCATTAAAAGACCTGGACGAGAGAGGTATCATCCGTATCGGTGCTGAGGTCCGTGCCGGTGATATCCTGGTTGGTAAGGTTACTCCGAAGGGCGAGACCGAGCTGACTGCTGAGGAGAGACTGCTTCGTGCGATCTTCGGTGAGAAAGCAAGAGAAGTACGTGATACTTCCTTAAAAGTACCGCACGGTGCTTACGGCGTCATCATCGACGCAAAAGTATTTACCAGAGAGAACGGCGATGAGCTGGCTCCTGGCGTAAACCAGACTGTCCGTATCTACATTGCACAGAAACGTAAGATCTCTGTCGGCGATAAGATGGCAGGACGTCATGGTAACAAGGGTGTCGTTTCCCGCGTACTCCCGGTAGAGGATATGCCGTTCCTTCCGAATGGTCGTCCGCTGGATATCGTGCTGAACCCGCTGGGCGTACCTTCCCGAATGAACATCGGACAGGTCCTGGAGATGCACTTAAGCCTTGCATGTAAAGCACTTGGCTTCAACATTTCCACCCCGGTATTCGAGGGCGCGAACGAGGTAGACATCATGGATACCCTGGAAATTGCAAATGATTACGTAAACACCTCCTGGGAGGTGTTTGAAGAGAAATACAAAGATACCCTGAAACCGGAAGTTATGGATTACTTAGGTTCCCATCTGGAGCACCGTGAACTGTGGAAGGGCGTTCCGCTTCAGCGCGATGGTAAGGTAAGATTGCGTGACGGACGTACCGGCGAGTACTTCGACAGCCCGGTAACCATCGGTCACATGCATTACCTGAAGCTGCATCACCTGGTTGACGATAAGATCCATGCACGTTCCACCGGTCCATACTCCCTTGTTACCCAGCAGCCTCTGGGTGGTAAGGCACAGTTCGGCGGACAGCGTTTCGGTGAGATGGAGGTTTGGGCTCTGGAGGCGTATGGTGCATCCTACACCCTGCAGGAGATCCTGACCGTGAAGTCCGATGATGTTGTCGGACGTGTGAAGACTTACGAGGCAATCATCAAGGGTGAGAACATCCCTGAGCCGGGTATTCCGGAGTCCTTCAAGGTACTGTTAAAAGAGCTGCAGTCCCTTGGTCTGGATGTAAGCGTACTGCGTGACGACGGAACCGAGGTTGAGATCGGTGAGAACGTAGATTACGGCGAGACCGATCTGCGTGCCATCATCGAGGGCGACCGCCATTACAACCGCGAAGAGTCCTTTGGCGACTACGGCTATCAGCAGCAGGAGTTCAAGGGTGAAGAGCTGGTTGACGTCGATAACGGCGATGACAGCAGCGACGATTTCGAAGGGGAATCCGACGATTATACCGATGATTCCTTTGATGAAGAATAATAGAAGGGAGTAACGCTCATGCCTGAGACAAATGAAACTTATCAGCCATTGACATTTGACGCCATTAAGATTGGCCTGGCTTCCCCGGAGAAGATTCTGGAGTGGTCACACGGCGAGGTAAAAAAGCCGGAGACCATCAACTACCGTACTTTAAAGCCGGAGCGCGACGGTCTGTTCTGTGAGCGCATCTTCGGACCGAGCAAAGACTGGGAATGTCATTGTGGTAAATATAAAAAAATCAGATACAAAGGCGTAATCTGCGACCGCTGCGGCGTTGAGGTAACCAAGTCCAGCGTCCGCAGAGAGCGTATCGGCCACATTCAGCTGGCTGCTCCTGTATCTCATATCTGGTACTTTAAGGGTATCCCGAGCCGTATGGGTCTCATCCTGGATATCTCCCCGAGAGTACTGGAGAAGGTTCTGTACTTTGCATCCTACATCGTTCTGGATGCAGGTCAGACCAGCCTGCAGTACAAGCAGGTACTCTCCGAGAAAGAGTACCGCGAAGAAGTTGAGAAGTGGGGCTACGGCAACTTCCGTGTCGGAATGGGTGCCGAGGCTGTTCTCGAGCTTCTTAAGAGCATTGATCTGGAGAAAGAGTCTGAGATGCTCAAACGCGAGCTGAAAGACGCAAGCGGCCAGAAACGTGCAAGAATCATCAAGAGACTGGAAGTTGTAGAAGCATTCCGTAACTCTGGAAATAAGCCGGAGTGGATGATCATGACCGTGATCCCGGTTATCCCGCCGGATATCCGTCCGATGGTACAGCTGGATGGCGGACGTTTCGCAACCTCTGACTTAAACGATTTATACAGAAGAATCATCAACCGTAACAACCGTCTTGCGCGCCTCCTTGAGCTGGGCGCTCCGGACATCATCGTCCGCAACGAGAAGCGTATGCTGCAGGAGGCTGTCGATGCTTTAATCGATAACGGCCGCCGCGGCAGACCGGTAACCGGACCTGGCAACCGTGCACTGAAGTCCCTTTCCGATATGCTGAAAGGTAAGCAGGGACGTTTCCGTCAGAACCTGCTTGGTAAGCGAGTTGACTACTCCGGACGTTCCGTTATCGTCGTAGGACCGGAACTGAAGATCTACCAGTGTGGTCTTCCGAAGGAGATGGCGATCGAACTGTTCAAGCCGTTCGTTATGAAAGAGCTTGTCCAGAACGGAACCGCTCACAACATCAAGAGTGCGAAGAAGATGGTAGAGCGTCTGCAGTCTGAAGTATGGGATGTCCTCGAGGATGTGATCAAAGAGCATCCGGTTATGTTAAACCGTGCACCTACCCTGCACAGACTGGGTATCCAGGCATTCGAGCCGATCCTGGTTGAGGGTAAGGCAATCAAGCTGCATCCGCTTGTATGTACCGCATTCAATGCAGACTTCGATGGAGACCAGATGGCAGTACATCTTCCGCTTTCCCAGGAAGCACAGGCAGAGTGCCGTTTCCTGCTCCTGTCTCCGAACAACCTGTTAAAGCCGTCTGATGGTGGCCCGGTAGCTGTTCCTTCCCAGGATATGGTACTTGGTATCTACTATCTGACCCAGGAGCGCCCAGGCGCAACCGGCGAGGGCATGATCTTCAAGAGCGTCAACGAGGCAATCCTTGCTTACGAGAACGCTGCTGTGACCCTGCACTCCCGCATCAAAGTAAGAGTCACCAAGACCATGCCGGATGGCACCGAGATGACCGGAGTGGTAGAATCCACCTTAGGCCGTTTCATCTTCAACGAGATCATCCCGCAGGACCTTGGCTTTGTAGACAGAAGCATTCCGGGCAACGAGCTGCTTCTTGAGGTTGACTTCCACGTAGGAAAGAAACAGTTAAAGAAGATTCTGGAGAAAGTCATCAACGTACATGGCGCTACCCAGACTGCTGTTACCCTGGATGACATCAAGGCAATCGGTTACAAGTATTCCACCAGAGCTGCCATGACCGTATCCATCGCGGATATGACCGTGCCGGCATCCAAGCCGAAGCTGCTGGCTGACGCTCAGGAAACCGTTGACCGTATCGCAAAGAACTTCCGCCGTGGTCTGATCACCGAGGAAGAGCGTTATAAAGAGGTTATCGAAACCTGGAAGACCACCGATGACCAGCTGACCAAAGACCTGTTAGGCGGTCTGGATAAGTACAACAACATCTTCATGATGGCAGACTCCGGTGCGCGAGGATCTGATAAGCAGATCAAGCAGCTGGCAGGTATGCGTGGACTTATGGCAGATACAACCGGTCACACCATCGAACTTCCTATTAAATCCAACTTCCGTGAGGGTCTTGACGTACTGGAGTACTTCATCTCCGCTCATGGTGCACGAAAGGGTATGTCCGATACCGCACTGCGTACCGCAGACTCCGGTTACCTTACCCGTCGTCTGGTAGACGTATCCCAGGATCTGATCGTGCGTGAGGTAGACTGCTGCGAAGGCAAGGATATCCCGTACATGGAGATCAAGGCATTCACCGATGGCAAAGAGACCATCGAGAGCCTGGAGGAGCGTATCACCGGCCGTTATATCGCTGAGACCATCACCGATCCGGAGACCGGAGAAGTGGTTGTAAAAGCAAACCATATGTGTACTCCGAAACGTGCTGCAGCTGTTATGAAGGCACTGAACAAGATGGGCCGTGATTCCGTCAAGATCCGTACCGTCCTTAGCTGTAAGTCCCATATCGGTGTCTGCGCAAAATGTTATGGTGCCAACATGGCAACCGGCCAGCCTGTACAGGTTGGTGAGGCAGTCGGCATCATCGCTGCACAGTCGATCGGTGAGCCTGGTACCCAGCTGACCATGCGTACCTTCCATACCGGCGGTGTAGCAGGTGGAGATATCACACAGGGTCTTCCGCGTGTCGAGGAGCTGTTCGAGGCACGTAAGCCGAAGGGTCTTGCAATCATTACCGAGTTCGGTGGTGTTGTAACCCTGAAAGATACCAAGAAGAAACGTGAGATCGTGGTTACCGATCCGGAGACCGGCAACTCCAAGACCTATCTGATCCCGTACGGTTCCAGAATCAAGGTTCAGGACGAGCAGGTGATCGAGGCCGGCGATGAGCTGACCGAAGGTAGCGTAAACCCGCATGACATCTTAAAGATCAAGGGTGTCCGTGCCGTACAGGATTACATGATCCAGGAAGTGCAGCGTGTATACCGTCTGCAGGGTGTAGAAATCAACGATAAGCACGTTGAGATGATCGTTCGTCAGATGTTAAAGAAGATCCGCATCGAGGAGAGCGGCGACAGCGATGTGCTGCCGGGCGTATCCATGGATGTCCTCGACTTCAACGAGATGAACGAGGCTCTGATCGCAGAGGGCAAGCAGCCGGCAGAGGGCAAGCAGGTTATGCTTGGTATTACCAAGGCATCCTTGGCTACCGATTCCTTCCTGTCTGCAGCATCCTTCCAGGAGACCACCAAGGTTCTGACCGAGGCGGCTATCAATGGTAAGGTTGACCATCTGATCGGTCTGAAGGAGAACGTCATCATCGGTAAGCTGATCCCGGCTGGTACCGGTATGAAGCGTTACCGTTCCGTAAAGCTCAACACAGATGCTGAGCCGGAGGATGAGATCGCTCTGGAGGATGACGACGAGATCCTGCTTTCCGGCGATGAGGATATGGCGGAGGAAGCTCCGGAAGTATTCGATATCGACGATAGCGAAGAGTAAATAAAATGAACTGCCTTTTCTGCTAATAGAGGTCCGAAAACGCCTGCCCCACCTTACTGCGTCGTTTCGCCTTCACCCAGAGTCCCGTGTTCGGACGGTGCTAGCTGACAGCTGTTTGCGGATAGTCGGACAAAAATGTCCGACTACCTCAAACACCAGTCGCTACACAGCCGGACACGTCGGACATCGGGTTACGGCTACGCGATGCAGCAAGGCGGGACAGGCGTTTTCTACGTTATTGGCATTGTGAGGTAAAATTGTTTCTTTTCATTTTGAGCAGTATTGTAATGGTTGCGGGTTTTATTACCAAGTATAGCCAATAAAGTAGAAAGCCACCGCCACGCATTACAGAATAAGCATTTGTTTGAAAATCCGTGAGTGGGCGAGCATAGCGTTGGAACGGAGACCCTTGTTTGAGCACGCAGCGCGTGCGAGTTTGGGCCGCAGTTCCAACAACAGGCGGCGCAGTCCACGAGCAAAAGGATTTTCACCAAAATGCGTTTCTGTAATGCGTGGCGGTGGCTTTCGGACCTTTATGAAAAACGGAAAACAGAATTGTTTTTTATGGTAGAGATAAGAGGGTTTTATGGAACAAAAACAACATGGGGGAAAGCAGGAAATTGAGAAAAAAACTGTTAATAGAAGAAATATGCCGCCAAATACCGGGCAAAGACCGAAGCGTCCGCTTTCCGAGCGCGAACTTTATGAAATGCGCGCGCGCAAAGCACGGAAAATGAAGATCATGCGCCGTCGTCGCCGCATCCTGCTTTTGGGCTTGCTTGCGATCTGCATTCTGACTGGTGTGCTGGTGGCTGCGATTTCCGGGAAAATCCGAAGCTGGAAGGCGGAGAAAGCAGCGGTGGAGGCTGCGGCTGTACAGGAGAGTATGAGCGCGTCTGCGGCAGAGAAAGAGAGCCAGAAAGCGGAAGAAGACGCGGCGTACCGTGCCTCTTTGCCGGATGTGGGGGCAATCTACGGTATTGCAGTGAGCCAGGTGGGATGGAGCCACTTTTTTGCAGACAATTCGTACAGCATGGCGCCGACAACCTCCTATGTGACGGCGCTCCGGGCAACATTAAGCGGACAGCCGGAGGGCATGAGCGGAACCATCCGTTACCGCGTGAATTTGAGCGGTACAGGCTGGCTGGACTGGCAGGAAGACGGTGCTGAGGCTGGAGATTCGGCAGGTACGGCGCCGCTTGAAGGCATTGCCATGGAGTTGACCGGAGATTTGAGCGATTATTATGAGGTGCTCTACAGCGTGCTGCAGGATTCCAAATGGACAGACTGGGTTTCAGATGGTGCGGAAGCCGGAACGGTTGGTGCAGGACTGCGGGTAGACGGTGTAAGAATCTCTGTGGTGAAGCGGACCGGCGGCGAGGTTTATGCAGGTAATATTGACCCGAACCGGCCGATGGTGGCGCTGACTTATGATGATGGACCGTCACCGACCGTGACACCGCGGATTTTAAACTGTCTGAAAGAAAACGGTGGACGGGCTACGTTCTTTATGGTAGGACAGAAGGTCATTAAGAGCCCGGATGTCTTAAAACAGATGGTGGCACAGGGCTGTGAAGTGGCAAATCATACCTTTGACCATACCCTGATGACGAAAGTTTCTCCGACGGATCTGGCGAATCAGCTGGTGGCTACAAACCAGGCAGTTTCCGATGCCTGCGGCATCTCGCCGGTGCTGATGCGGCCATGCGGTGGAGCGAAAACGGACGCGGGCATGAACATTGCCGGAGCCATTTCCATGCCTGCAATTTTGTGGAGCGTGGATACGCTGGACTGGAAGACGCGGGATGCATCGCAGACGATCCAGACGGTGTTAGATAAGGTAAAGGACGGTGACATCATCCTGATGCATGACCTTTACGATGCGACGGGCGATGCCAGCGAGACCATCGTTCCGGAACTGGTAAACCGCGGCTTCCAGCTGGTGACGGTCAGTGAGCTTGCGTCTTACCGGGGCGGCATGATCCCGGGAAAGAGTTATTCGCAGTTCCGGCCATAATAGTTCCGGCCATAATATTAACTTTAACTTGCGGACGTGTCCCGTATATGGTATAATCAACGCGAAAATGTGCCATTGCAACCTTTTTCGGGTCAGATTGCATTTGCATATCGGGAGGACGCCAGTAATAGCGCGTCCGTTGATTCAAAAAAGCATGCGATCCAAAAGGCATCAGCAAAAGGCAAAGACAATACAGGAGGCTAAGACTATGAAACATGTAAAGACTTTAAACAATAAAACTCTGAAGGAGTCCATGAAGAAGGGCGGATGCGGCGAGTGCCAGACTTCCTGTCAGTCTGCATGCAAGACTTCCTGCACCGTTGGCAACCAGAGCTGCGAGAACGCAAACAGATAATGCATCTGTCGTATACTGGAATATAACGGTTCTTAAAGATGGCAGAGGTGAATAAGGGTTCCTTTTGGCGGAACTCTTATTCATGTCTGCCTATGTGTGTGTTAGGGGACTTACACATAGGCGTTGTTTTTGCGGCTTTGGGGCGTGAAAATGGCGGGTGATAGGTGATATAAGAAACAGAAATAAAGAAAAAGGTCCCATTAGAAGGAGAAATTGAGTGATTCATCAGTATAAGAATAATGGATATAATATCGTCATGGACATTGCCAGCGGTTCTGTCCATGTAGTCGATGATGTAGTTTACGATGCGGTTGCGCTGTTAGAACCGGTGATCGGTGAGGTTATGTCTCCGGTGCAGATCCCGGAAACCGCAAGAAAAAATGCAGAGGAAGAGCTTTTAAAGAGCTATCCGGCAGAGGATGTAAAGGAAGCACTGGACGAAGTTCAGGAGCTGATCAATGCTGAGGAGCTGTATACAAAGGATATTTACCAGACTTATGTGACAGACTTCAAGAAGAGAAAGACCGTTGTAAAGGCGCTGTGCCTGCACATTGCACACGATTGTAACTTAGGCTGCAAGTACTGTTTTGCGGAAGAGGGCGAGTATCACGGCAGACGTGCACTCATGAGCTTTGAGGTCGGCAAAAAAGCACTGGATTTCCTGGTAGCGAATTCCGGAAACCGCAGAAACCTGGAAGTAGATTTCTTTGGCGGTGAGCCGCTTATGAACTGGGAAGTTGTAAAGCAGCTGGTAGAGTACGGCCGTTCCCTGGAGGAGCCGAATAACAAGCATTTCCGCTTTACCCTGACGACCAATGGCGTGCTGTTAAACGATGAGATCATGGAGTTCTGCAACCGCGAAATGAGCAATGTGGTACTCAGCCTGGATGGAAGAAAAGAGATCAACGATCTGATGCGTCCGACCAGAAACGGTCACGGCAGCAGCTATGACATTATCGTGCCGAAATTCCAGAAATTTGCGAAGAGCCGTGCCGGTAAGGATTATTATGTTCGCGGTACCTTTACCCGCAACAACCTGGACTTCTCTGAGGATGTGAAGCATTTCGCAGACCTTGGATTTGAGCAGATGTCCATTGAGCCGGTTGTCGGTGCAGAGGACGAGCCGTATGCGATCCGTGAGGAAGATCTTCCGAAGATCATGGAAGAGTACGACAAGCTGGCTGTTGAGTATATCAAACGGAAGAAAGAGGGAAGAGGCTTTAATTTCTTCCACTTCATGATTGATTTAAACCAGGGACCGTGCGTAGCAAAACGTCTTTCCGGCTGTGGCTCAGGTACGGAGTATCTGGCAGTGACTCCTTGGGGCGACTTTTATCCGTGCCACCAGTTTGTAGGTCAGGAAGATTTCCTGATGGGCAATGTAGACACCGGTATCACCAGAACCGATATCCGCGACGAGTTTAAGCTCTGCAATGTCTACGCAAAAGAAAAGTGCAGAAACTGCTTCGCAAGATTTTACTGCAGCGGCGGATGCGCAGCCAATTCCTACAACTTCCACGGAACCATCACCGATGCTTATGAGATTGGATGCGAGATGCAGAAAAAACGTATCGAGTGTGCGATCATGATTAAGGCGGCTCTTGCCGACGAAGAATAAAAGGAGAAGAAAGATGAAGAACAGCAAAGTAAAAGGCCTTTTAGGTCTGCTGGTCCTGCTGTTCGCAGTAGGGCTGTTCGGATTCTTCGGCTATGATACCATGGATGACATCAAGCTGGGTCTTGACCTGGCAGGCGGTGTCAGCATTACGTATCAGGCAGTTGAGGAGAATCCGACATCGGAAGAAATGTCCGATACCATTTACAAGCTGCAGCAGCGTGTACAGAACTACAGTACCGAGGCTGTAGTGTACCAGGAAGGAAATAACCGGATTAACATCGACATCCCGGGTGTTTCCGATGCAAATGCCATCCTGGAAGAACTCGGCAAGCCGGGTTCCCTGATCTTTACCGATGAAACCGGTAAGACCATTTTAACTGGTGACCAGGTTGCATCCGCAAAAGCGGGAATCATCGAGCAGAATGGTCAGAAATCTTATGTCGTAAGCCTGACCTTTACTGAGGAAGGTACCAAAGCATTTGCCGATGCGACTTCCGCAAACGTAGGAAAGCGCATTGCCATTATCTACGATAACCAGATCTATTCCAATCCGGTTGTCCGCGAGGCAATTACCGGAGGTCAGTGTCAGATCGACGGTATGACGGACTACAATGAAGCTGAGAACCTGGCAGCGACCATCCGTATTGGTTCTCTGTCCCTGGAGCTGCAGGAACTGCGTTCCAACGTAGTTGGTGCACAGCTTGGCCAGCAGGCGATCTCCACCAGCTTAAAGGCCGGTGCGATCGGTTTTGCGATCGTTGCCGTATTCATGATGGTAGCTTACCTGATCCCGGGTGTTGCTTCGGTTATCGCCCTGGCTCTGTATGTTGGTCTGGTGCTCATCATGCTGACTGCATTTGATGTTACCCTGACGCTTCCGGGTGTTGCAGGTATCATCCTTTCTGTTGGTATGGCAGTGGATGCAAATGTTATTATCTTCACCCGTATCAAAGAGGAAATTGGTCTGGGACGCAGTGTGAAATCTGCGATCAAGGCTGGTTTCTCCAAGGCACTGTCCGCAATCCTGGATGGTAATATCACCACCCTGATCGCAGCAGCAGTCCTGTATTTCCGTGGTTCCGGTACGGTAAAGGGCTTCGCAAGCACCCTGGCAATCGGTATCGTACTTTCCATGTTTACTGCACTGTTCATCACCAAGGGTGCCCTGTACGCCCTGTATGCAGTGGGCTTTGAGGATCCGAAGTTCTACGGAACCAAGAAAGACGGCAAGATCATCAACTTCCTTGGAAAGAAGAACCTCTGCTTTATCCTTTCCATCGTTGTGATCGTGGCAGGCTGGGCAGGCATGGCTCTGCACAAGGGTCAGACCGGCTACATCTTAAACTACGGCATGGACTTCACCGGTGGTACTTCCACCAATGTGACCTTCAATGAGGATATGAGCCTGGATGACATCTCTGCAAAGGTAGTTCCGGTTGTTTCCAAGATCACCGGCGATGCGGATGTGCAGACCCAGAAGGTTGCAGGTACCAACGAAGTTATCATCAAGACCAAGACTCTGGACGTAGAACAGAGACAGCAGCTGGAAGACGCTATGGTGGAGAACTTTGGCGTTGACGCTGAGAAAATCACGGCAGAGAGTATTTCCGGTGCTGTCAGCACGGAGATGAAGAAGGATGCAGTCTGGGCAGTAACGATCGCAACCGTTCTGATGCTGTTATACATCTGGTTCCGGTTTAAGGATATCCGTTTTGCAGCCAGTGCAATCCTTGCCCTGGTGCACGATGTACTGGTTGTCGTAACGTTCTATTCCCTTGCGAAGTGGTCCGTTGGTTCCACGTTCATCGCATGTATGCTGACCATTGTCGGTTACTCCATCAACGCGACGATCGTTATCTTCGACCGTATCCGCGAGAACCTGGCGCTGAAGAAGGCAGGAAGCAAGCAGACCCTGGAGGAGATCGTAAACTTAAGTATTACCCAGACCTTCACCAGAAGTATCAATACTTCCCTGACAACGTTCATCATGGTATTTGTTCTGTTCTTACTGGGCGTATCCTCCATCCGTGAGTTCGCCCTGCCGCTGATGGTTGGTATCGTTTGCGGAACCTATTCTTCCGTATGCGTAACCGGTGCGCTCTGGTATGTCCTGACAACCAGAAAACAGAAAAAGGCTGAGAAATAATTATGAGATATAAACTGATTACAACGGACGGACGTGCCAAGCGGGCTGAGGTAGAGACCGTACACGGCACGATCCAGACTCCGGTTTTCATGAATGTAGGCACGGTGGCCGCCATTAAAGGTGCGGTTTCCACCGATGACCTGCGCCAGATCGGCACACAGGTGGAGCTGTCCAACACTTACCATCTGCATGTGCGGACCGGCGACAAGCTGATCAAGCAGTTCGGCGGACTTCACAAGTTTATGAACTGGGACAAGCCGATCCTGACCGATTCCGGCGGATTCCAGGTCTTTTCCCTTTCCGGTCTTCGCAAGATCAAGGAAGAGGGCGTAACCTTCCGCTCCCACATTGACGGTCACAAGATCTTTATGGGACCGGAGGAGAGCATGCAGATCCAGTCCAACCTGGCATCGACCATTGCCATGGCATTCGACGAGTGTCCGCCGAGCCATGCAGAGCTTTCCTATATCCAGAATTCCGTAGACCGCACGACCCGCTGGCTGGAGCGCTGCAAAAAAGAAATGGCGCGCTTAAATTCCCTGCCGGATACCATTAACAAAGAGCAGCTTCTGTTCGGTATCAACCAGGGCGGTGTGGTAGATTCCATCCGTATTCAGCATGCAAAGACCATTGCAGACATGGACCTGGATGGTTATGCAGTAGGTGGTCTGGCCGTCGGAGAGACCCATGAGGAGATGTATCATATCCTCGATGTGACGGTTCCGTATCTGCCGCAGAACAAGCCGACGTATCTGATGGGAGTCGGAACTCCGGCAAATATCCTGGAGGCAGTAGACCGCGGCGTGGACTTCTTTGATTGTGTATATCCGTCCCGCAACGGCCGCCACAGCCATGTATATACCAACCACGGAAAACTCAATCTGTTAAACCAGAAATACGAGCTTGATCCACGTCCGATCGAAGAAGGATGCCAGTGCCCGGCATGCCGCTCTTATTCCAGAGCGTATATCCGCCATCTGTTCAAGGCGAAGGAAATGCTGGGAATGCGTTTATGTGTCTTGCATAATCTGTATTTTTATAATAAAATGATGGAAGAGATCCGCGACGCGATCGAACAGCACCGGTACGCCGAGTACAAAGCACAGAAGCTTGCCGGTATGGAGGAGGGTCCGAAGGAATAATCGGGCTAAAACAAAAACGAAAGTAGGCTGACCAGAGCGAGGCGCAGGGACAGCCGCAAGGAGGACAACATGTTAGTAGCAACTTCAACCATGAACCCAACCGTAATGATTGTGTTATACGTGGTAATCTTTGGTGGTATCTTCTATTTCATGGGATACCGTCCGCAGAAGAAGGAGAAAAAGAGAGTCGAGGAGATGATGGCAAGCCTTGCTATCGGTGACAGCGTATTAACCACCAGCGGTTTCTATGGTGTGATCATCGACATGACCGACGATACCGTAATCATCGAGTTCGGCAACAACAAGAATTGCCGTATCCCGATGCAGAAAGCAGCAATCGTACAGGTTGAGAAGCCGGAAGCATAAAATAGTCATATCGTTAATGGAATGAACAAGGGCCGAAAGTTCCTGCCCCGCCATACGGCGGGGCGGAAGCTTTCGGCCCTTTCGTTTTGTGTTTCATGGATCAAATGGTTATTTATTTCTCCCAACGTCCGGATGCGCCGCATGGCAGTACCAGTCCGGTTTCGGTGACCGGAAGTCCGATTTCCTGGGCTTCCACGTGACCGCCGAATTTCGGTACGATCTCGGTGCTCATCATGTAGGTAAGAACAGCCGGAGCAAGTCCGGTGGTGTAGGAGTTGATGAGGAAGAAGAGTGGGTCATCGGATAAAAGCTGGACGCACAGCTTTACCAGCGGATGGATCGCGTCTTCAATTTTCCAGATCTCGCCTTTCGGACCGCGTCCGTAGGATGGCGGGTCCATGATGATGGCATCGTAATGGTTGCCGCGGCGGATCTCGCGCTCTACAAACTTCACGCAGTCATCGACCAGCCAGCGGATCGGTGCATCGCTTAAGTTAGAGGATGCAGCATTTTCTTTTGCCCAGCCGACCATGCCCTTGGAGGCATCGACATGGGTGACGGAAGCACCGGCCTTGGCAGCAGCCAGTGTAGCGCCGCCGGTGTAGGCAAACAGGTTTAAGACTTTGACCGGGCGGCCTGCATTGCGGATCTTATCGCTGAACCAGTCCCAGTTTGCAGCCTGCTCCGGGAAGAGTCCGGTGTGCTTGAAGCTGAATGGTTTTAAGTTAAAAGTAAGGCCTTTGTAGCCGATGGTCCACTGCTCCGGGAGATCAAAGAACTCCCACTCGCCGCCGCCCTTGGCGCTGCGGTGATAGTGACCATTCATGTGTTTCCAGCCTTTGTGTGTCTTTGGAGTGTCCCAGATGACCTGCGGGTCCGGGCGGACTAAGAGATATTCGCCCCATCTTTCCAGTTTTTCTCCTTTTGAACAGTCAATGACCTGATAATCTTTCCAGCCATCTGCTAACCACATATATTTTTTCCACCTTTCGTATTTACGGTTTGTTTTACGTTGTATGTCACGTTTCATGGTTACCAAAGCAACCGCGCCTCGGTGCGAGGATGTGCCAAGGCACATTCTTTCTTACGTTGTTCCATCTTCTCATTATAACAGTAAAATGAAGAGGTGTCCACGAGTTTCCAGAGGCAACTTTCGAGTTTCCGGAACTACTTGTTTGGTGTACAGGAAATTATTGTTCCGGTAAATGGCAAGCCGAAATTTACTTTTTGGGGAAGCTATAGTATATTAGATAACAGAGAAAACATGGCAGTTTTCGGAGAAAACAGAAAATAAAACGGTCGCTGCTGATCGCATAACATATGGACAGCAGCAAACTGTCGGACCAAAATGAGGATAAGGTGGATGAATTTTATGAAAAAATATGATTATGTACTGGTAGGAAGCGGACTTTACGCAGGTGTCTGGGCTTATGAGGCAAAAAAGCGCGGAAAAACCTGTCTGGTTGTGGAAAAACGCGATCATATCGGCGGAAATGTGTATTGTGAGGATGTTGAGGGGATTCACGTACACCGTTATGGTGCCCATATTTTCCATACCAGTGACCGTCAGGTGTGGGATTATGTGAATGAACTGGCAGAGTTTAACCGCTACACCAACAGCCCGGTTGCAAATTACAAGGGCGAGATGTATAACATGCCGTTTAACATGAACACGTTCAGCAAGATGTGGGGCATCAGCACTCCGGCAGAAGCGAAGGCTATCATCGAGGAGCAGAAGAAGACCGTGACCGGGGAGCCGAAGAACCTGGAGGAGCAGGCCATCAGCCTGGTGGGAACCGACATCTACCAGAAGCTGGTCAAAGGCTATACGGAGAAACAGTGGGGAAGAGACTGCAAAGACCTTCCGGCGTTCATCATCCGCAGACTTCCGGTGCGTTTTACGTACGATAACAACTACTTCAACGATCTGTATCAGGGTATCCCGATCGGCGGTTATAACGTGATCATCAACAAGTTGTTTGAAGGCTGCGACATTGAGACTGGCGTGGATTATCTGGAGCATAAGGAACATTACGATGCGCTTGGTGACAACGTGGTCTACACCGGAACCATCGATGCGTATTATCAGTATCAGTTTGGCAAGCTGGAGTACCGGAGCCTGCGCTTTGAGTCTGAGGTGCTTGATGAGGAGAATCATCAGGGAGTTGCGGTGGTCAATTATACAGACCGCGAGACCCCGTATACCCGTGTGATCGAGCATAAGCATTTTGAGTTTGGAACCCAGCCAAAGACTGTGATCACCAGAGAGTATCCGGCTGACTGGAAAGAGGGCATGGAGGCATACTATCCGGTGAACGACGAGAAGAACCAGGCATTGTACCAGCAGTATGCGGCTCTGGCAGAGAAAGAGGAGCACGTGATCTTCGGCGGACGTCTGGCAGAGTATAAGTACTATGACATGGATAAAGTCATTGCTTCTGCGCTGAAGCGCACGGCAGAGTGCATGGGAGAGTAAAGATGGACCGGGAATGTATGAATGTGGTTTACGCCTCGAATGATGCTTACGCAAGGCATTTGGGTACGTCAATGTATTCGCTGCTTGACCGGAACCGGGATTTTGCAGAGATTACGGTTTACGTCCTGACGCTGGGGCTTTCCAGGGAAAACCAGGAGCGGTTAGAGGAGATCGCAGCGCATTTTGGGCGGAACCTGGTCTGCGTCAACCTGGATGATCTGCGGGAGCGGATCGGCTATGAGGTAGATACCGGCGGCTTCGATATCAGTGTGATGCTGCGCCTGTTTATGGGCGATATGCTTCCGGAGTCTGTGGAGCGGGTGCTGTATCTGGACTGCGATACGGTAGTGCTCCAGTCTTTAAAGCATCTGTGGAAAGAAGATCTGGAGGGAAACATCGTTGGAGCCGTGATGGAGCCGACCATCTACCAGGCGGTAAAAGAATCCATTGACCTGGGCGAGGAGGATCCGTATTATAATTCCGGCGTTCTTCTGGTTGATTTAAAACAATGGCGCGAAGAAGAAGTTCAGAAAAAACTTCTGGAATTTTGGAAGAGCAAAGGCGGGAAGCTGTTTGCCAGTGACCAGGATGTGATCAATGGCACGCTGAAAGGGCAAATCCACACGCTGATGCCGCGTTATAATTTCTTTACGAATTACCGGTATTTTTCTTACCGGGAGCTGGTGCGCCAGGGAAAAACCTATAAGGCAGTTACGCCGAGAGAACTGCAGATTGCAAAAAAACATCCGTCGATCGTCCACTATATGGGCGATGAGCGGCCATGGATCGCGGGAAATTTCAACCATTACCGCAGGGCTTACGAGCTCTATCTGGCAAAGACTCCGTGGGCAGGAGCCGCGAAAGAAGAAGGAAAGCGGGCCTATATGCTGGCTTATCATATGCTGGATTATGCGACAGCGCTTTGCCCGCCGGTGCGGCGGATGGTGAGCCGGAAACTGGGAATGAAACTTGTGGAGAATCGGAGGAAATAATAAATGGTTATGGTTTTGATGGCAACATATCAGGGAAAGCAGTATCTGGAGCAGCAGCTGGATTCGATTCTGGCGCAGACAGTTCCGGTAAAGATCCTGATCTCCGACGATGGTTCCGATGACGGAACCCGGGAAATGTTAAACGATTATGCCGGATGGTATCCGAAACAGGTCTTTTTGCATCACAGAACGGAGCATACAGGCGGCGCGGCCGGAAATTTTTTCTGGCTGATGAAAGAAGCTCTGAAGGACGAAAAAAACGAGTACATTTTCTTCAGTGACCAGGATGATGTATGGGAAAACAACAAGGTAAAGGTCATGCTGCACCGGATGCGGGTGCTGGAAAAGGGACTGGGAAAGCAGTGCCCGATTCTTTTGTACTCGGATATGGAAGTGGTGGATGAGGATATGTACGAGATCCATGAGAGCTTTGCAGGTTACACGCATCAGGATCCGGACCGCAACAGCTTTGCAGAGCTTCTGGTGGAAAACCAGGTGACCGGTGGAGCTTCGATGATCAACCGTGTCCTTCTTGAGCGCTGTGCGAAGGAGCCGGAGGTCTGCTGCATGCATGACTGGTGGATCGCGCTTACTGCATCCTGCTTTGGCGTGATCGAATTTATGCCGAGGGCTTTATCCAAATACCGCCAACATGGAAATAATGTACTGGGTGCGAAGGATGCAGGCAGTTTTGAGGAGATGAAAGCCCGCCTTGGTCGCGGGGAAGAGGTGGAGCGGAATTACCGCCGGATGCTGAACCAGGGCATTGCGTTTGGCCGCATGTTCTGGAAAGAGATGGATAAGGGCGAGCGCATGACGCTTCGTGCATTTCTGGCGCTTCCGTACCAGTCTGCTGCGGGCCGCCTGAAAAATATCCGTTACAATCATTTTTATAAAAATTCCATGCTGCAGACCCTGGCGATGTGCGTGACCATCCCGAAGGCAGAGAAAATGCGCCAGCCGAAAGTGGATGCGGAAGACACCTCAAAATCGGAAACGGAAGAGTGGGAGCAGTGGCCGGAGAAGCTGGGCGTGGTGGAAAATCCGGAGGTAGTGGAAAAGCCAGAAGTGAAGGAAGTGCAGGAAACAGAGAAAGTGCAGGATGAACAGGCATGATAGCGGCAGCGGAAGTTGAGAAAGACAGGAAGAATACGGTGCGACTAAGCTGTGTGATCTTAAATTATAATGATGCAGAGACAACGGAAAAGTTAGTTAAGCAGATTGCGGATTATGAGGTACTCCATCAGATTATAGTGGTGGATAATGCTTCTACGGATGATTCGCTGGAACGGCTGAAGCAGTTGGAAGGGCAGGAAAACTGCAGCCAGATCAGGAAAATCAAAATCCTTACTGCGCAAAAAAATGGTGGTTACGGTTCCGGCAACAACATCGGTGTCCGTTATGCGATAGAGCAGGGCGGTGCCACCCATGTGCTGATCGCAAATCCGGATGTGATATTTTCCGAGCAGTCTTTAAAAGCAATGCTGGCAGTATTTGCCCGTCATCCGGAGGTCGGGATTGTGACAACCCGGATTCACGATGCCCGCTATCCGGATTTAAAAAATGGATGGCCGCTCCGAAGCTTTACACGGGAGCTTCTCAGCATGGGACCGGTGAGCAGACGCCTGTTTGGCAGGTCATTTGATTACCCGGATTCTTACTTCCAGGGCAGGAATGCGGTATACGTGGGAGCCGTGCATGGCTCCATGCTGATGGTGGACGGAGAAAAATTTCTGGAAGCCGGAGGCTACGATGAAGGAATCTTTCTCTATGAGGAGGAGCAGGTTCTGGGCCGCAGGATGCAGCAGGCGGGATACCGCAGTGTGCTGCTGTTAAACCAGCATTATGACCACGAACATTCCACATCCATTAGCAAATCCTTTTCCGATGCCATGAAACGCCAGAAAATCCGGGAAGAGAGTACGCTGTATTATATGAAGAAGTATTTGAAGATTGCTCCATGGCAGGAGCACTTGGCGAAGCTGTGGTTTGCAGGGATACGGATGGAGATGCGTGTTGCGAAATACGCAGGGATTCAAGTTTAGGATAACAAGCGGGAATCCTCGGTTATTCAATTGCCGAGATGAAAGCGTCTGAAA
>NZ_QULW01000013.1 GCF_003481825.1 Clostridium sp. OM02-18AC
GTTTTAAACACTGTTGAATCTTTGATAAAAAGGTTCCAAGATTTCCGGTGCCGATGCGCTTAGGGGAAACACCCGTTCCCATCCCGAACACGACGGTTAAGACTTAAGCGGCCGATGGTACTATGCTGGAGACGGCATGGGAGAGCAGGTGGGTGCCGGAATAAAAATGAAAAAGTGCTTGACAAAGCAAAGAAAACCTGATAAAATATTTACTCGCTGAGTTAATTTACCAGTGATTAGAGAGCTTAAAAGACTTTGAGTTTTCTAATGACTGATAAAACATCAGTCAGACATGTACCTGTACATTGCAGTTCGAAAGCTTCGCTTTCTCACTCACGTGCAGGCACGTTATGAAAACAAAATATTCCGAAAGCTTATGAAAGCAAGCTTTCAACGCATTCGAAACATTTTTGTTTTCGCAATGTACCTTGAAAACTGCATATTGAATATATCTAGAATAAATTCTTTAAGAATAATTATTCAAGACATCCGAGGTGTTACATCGCAAGATGTAACCAAACAATAACTCGTTTTAAATAACGAACCTAAGACCAGCGATACAACGCTATGTATCGTAGATAAGTAACCCGCACCCGCAGGTGAACATCAATTGGTTAAGCTATAAAGAGCGCAGGGTGGATGCCTTGGCACTAAGAGCCGATGAAAGACGTGATAAGCTGCGAAAAGCTTCGGGGAGGAGCAAATATCCATTGATCCGGAGATATCTGAATGGGGAAACCTGGCTGAGAAGACCTCAGTCGTCGTATGGTGAATCCATAGCCATGCGTCGGGAACCGCCTGAACTGAAACATCTAAGTAGGGCGAGGAAAAGAAAGAAAACTCGATTTCCAAAGTAGCGGCGAGCGAAATGGAAAGAGCCTAAACCGGAGCGCGTGCGTTCCGGGGTTACGGACTGCAACAAGTGAGTCGATTTGTTAGTGGAACGGTCTGGGAAGTCCGGCCACAGAGGGTGAAAGCCCCGTACACGAAAGCAATAGACAGCGAGCAGGATCCAAAGTACCACGAGACACGAGAAACCTTGTGGGAATTCGGGGGGACCACCCCCCAAGGCTAAATACTCCTTAGTGACCGATAGCGCATAGTACTGTGAAGGAAAGGTGAAAAGGACCCCGGGAGGGGAGTGAAAGAGAACCTGAAACCCTGTGTTTACAAGCTGTGGAAGCACTTTATATGTGCAACCGCGTACTTTTTGTAGAACGGTCCGGCGAGTTACCTGTACTGGCAAGGTTAAGCACTCAAGGTGCGGAGCCGAAGGGAAACCAAGTCTTAATAGGGCCAAAGTCAGTATGGGTAGACCCGAAACCGGGTGATCTATCCATGTCCAGGTTGAAGCTGCCGTAAAAGGCGGTGGAGGACCGAACACACATCCGTTGAAAAGGGTGGTGATGAGGTGTGGATAGGGGAGAAATTCCAATCGAACCCGGAGATAGCTGGTTCTCCTCGAAATAGCTTTAGGGCTAGCCTCGTGTTAGTCTCCTGGAGGTAGAGCACTGAATTCTTAAGGGGGCGTCAAAGCTTACCAAGAGATATCAAACTCCGAATGCCAGAGAGATGATGCACGGGAGTCAGACGGCACGAGATAAGTTGGGTCGTCAAAAGGGAAAGAGCCCAGACCACCAGCTAAGGTCCCAAAGTGCGTGTTAAGTGGAAAAGGATGTGGGATTTCGAAGACAACTAGGATGTTGGCTCAGAAGCAGCCACACATTCAAAGAGTGCGTAATAGCTCACTAGTCGAGAGGTCCTGCGCCGAAAATGTCCGGGGCTGAAACACGACACCGAAGCTGTGGACTTGTCATTGGACAAGTGGTAGAGGAGCATTCTTAACTGCGGCGAAGCAGTACCGATAAGGAGCTGTGGAGTGTTAAGAAGAGAGAATGCCGGAATGAGTAGCGAGATGGAGGTGGGAATCCTCCAGGCCGAATATCTAAGGTTTCCAGAGTAAAGCTGATCTGCTCTGGGTAAGTCGGGACCTAAGGCAAGGTCGAAAGACGTAGTCGATGGACAACAGGTTGAAATTCCTGTACCACATATCATCAGAACTGTGGGGACACAGGACGATAACCAGACCCGGGAATGAAAAGACCGGGGCAAGCGAAGAAGGAGTTAAGCTGGCAAATCCGCTTAACAATCCGAAAGCGTGATGCGGACCGAACAAAAGTAGGGAAGCTGGTAATTCGAACTGTCAAGAAAAGCCGCTATTGTGTGATATGTGCCCGTACCGTAAACCGACACAGGTGGATGAGGAGAGAATCCTAAGGCCGGCGGGAGAAGCATTGTTAAGGAACTCGGCAAAATGACCCTGTAACTTCGGGATAAAGGGTGCCTGCGCAAGCAGGCCGCAGAGAATAGGCTCAAGCAACTGTTTAGCAAAAACACAGGTCTATGCAAAACCGAAAGGTGAGGTATATGGGCTGACGCCTGCCCGGTGCTGGAAGGTTAAGAGGAGAGGTTAGAGCAATCGAAGCTTTGAATTTAAGCCCCAGTAAACGGCGGCCGTAACTATAACGGTCCTAAGGTAGCGAAATTCCTTGTCGGGTAAGTTCCGACCCGCACGAAAGGCGTAATGATTTGAGCGCTGTCTCGACAATGCACCCGGTGAAATTGAAATACCAGTGAAGATGCTGGTTACCTGCGCCAGGACGGAAAGACCCCATGGAGCTTTACTCCAGCTTGATACTGGGATTCGGTTATACATGTACAGGATAGGTGGGAGGCTAAGAAATGAGGACGCCAGTCTTCATGGAGCCGCTGTTGGGATACCACCCTTGTGTGACTGGGTTTCTAACCTGCAGCCGTGACCCGGCTGGGGGACAATGTCAGGTGGGGAGTTTGACTGGGGCGGTCGCCTCCGAAAGGGTATCGGAGGCGCTCAAAGGTTCCCTCAGAATGGTTGGAAACCATTTGCAGAGTGCAAAGGCATAAGGGAGCTTGACTGCGAGACCGACGGGTCGAGCAGGTAGGAAACTAGGACTTAGTGATCCGGTGGTATAAAGTGGGATTGCCATCGCTCAACGGATAAAAGCTACCCTGGGGATAACAGGCTTATCACTCCCAAGAGTTCACATCGACGGAGTGGTTTGGCACCTCGATGTCGGCTCATCGCATCCTGGGGCTGAAGTAGGTCCCAAGGGTTGGGCTGTTCGCCCATTAAAGCGGTACGCGAGCTGGGTTCAGAACGTCGTGAGACAGTTCGGTCCCTATCCGGCGTGGGCGTAGGATATTTGAGAGGAGCTGTCCTTAGTACGAGAGGACCGGGATGGACTGACCTCTGGTGCATCGGTTGGGTATCAAACCCATGGCCGAGTAGCCAAGTCGGGACGGGATAAACGCTGAAGGCATCTAAGCGTGAAGCCCCCCTCAAGATGAGATATCCCATACGCAAGTAGTAAGACCCCTTGAAGACGACGAGGTAGATAGGGCAGAGGTGGAAGTGTGGTAACACATGCAGCTGACTGTCACTAATAGGTCGAGGGCTTATCCAATATGGTTTAGGGAGCGGTTCGGACAAGACAGGAAAGGCCGTTGGAAGTTTACTTCCATAAGGACTTGAGTGGATTGGACGAAACATTGGCGAAGCTAATGTTATGAAATAGGTCGAAGACCTATGAATAACCGCGAAAACGAAGAAAACGGATGAAATTCAATATGTGGTTTTGAGGGTACATAGATGAGAGGCTGGAAGAGATTCCAGTCTTTTTTTGTTATGAAGAACAATCGGCGAAAATTCCTCAGTTTTGTTTCTTAGGCAGTCGGCGAAAAAGAAAGCAGTTTATGCGAAAAAACGAAGGAAAGTTTCAATATTTGAAGTATCGTTGACTTTTATTATTTCTTCTCTTAATATACTTAGGAACCGAACTATTACGAAGGCTATTACAACTATCAGAAGCGGAAACGCAACAATTGGTGAAGCAATAAGGTATTGACGAAAAGAAACTACGGACAAACAAAAGTCTGCAAAGGCGGAGTCAGAAACAAAGGCAGAAAGGTGTGACATGGATTTATGGAAACAGGAAAAATGATCAACTGTATTTCGAACCGGCTTCGGAACCGCTCGCAGGAAGTACATACGCAGCTGGGCATCGGAAGTGCGCAGGGGAAAATCCTGAACTATGTTCTGGTTGAGTCAGAGGCACATTCCGTATATCAAAAAGATCTGGAGCGGGAATTTGGTCTGCGACCATCTACGGTAACGGAAATGCTGAATGCATTGGAGCAGAAAAAATTGATCCAGCGGGTATCGGATGAATGGGACGGACGATATAAAAAAATCGTATTTACCGAAAAAGCGAGAAGCATGAAAGACCGGATTCGGCAGGAGGTTGAGGAGACGGAGCATTTGTTATTACAGGGAATCACGGAACAGGAAAAGCAGGAATTTCTGCGTATTGCAGGAAAAATGCTTCAAAATCTGGAGGCAGAAAGGACGAATGAAAAATGAATGCAAATGAGAATGCGGAAAATGAATTAATGGCCCGGATGAAGGTTTCTAAGGCAGTTGCGACGATGGCGATCCCAAGTGTGATCAGCAGCCTGGTTACGGTTGTTTATAATATGGCGGATACCTTTTTTGTTGGTCAGACGGGAGATCCGCTTCAGGTTGCTGCAGTCAGTCTTACGAATCCCATCTTTATTTTATTTATGGCGGTTGCGAATATGTTTGGCATGGGCGGCAGCGCTGTGGCATCTATGGCACTTGGAGAGCAGAATCAGAAGCGTATGAAACAGGTTTCTGCATTTATCACGTATGCGTCATTGGCGGTTGGGATTCTCTTTGCACTTGTGTTAGTGGGATTTATGCAGCCAATCCTGAGTATTTTTGGCGCAAATGAAGAAACTTATGCGCTGGCACGCGGATATGTTTTTCATATTTCTTATGGAGCACCGTTTATCATCTGGTCTGCAGCAGCCAGCTTTGTAGTGCGTTCTGAGGGCGCCAGCAAAGAGGCGATGATCGGCAGCATGATCGGTACCATTGCCAATATTGTTCTGGATCCGGTTCTGATCAGTGGATTTCATCTCGGTGCAGCTGGTGCAGCAGTTGCTACTACTTTGGGAAATATACTGGCGAGCCTGTATTATCTCTGGTATTTCGTGAAAAAAAGTAATAATTTTTCTATTGGGATCCGTAATTTCACATGTCGGTACGGTATTTTCAGCGGCATTTGTTCCTGCGGTCTCCCAACCGCTATTTTTTCAACTTTAATGAGCGTTTCCACAATTGTATTAAATCAGATTTTAGTCGCATATGGAAATGCACCGGTAGCGGCAATCGGAATCGTATTCAAGGCAAATATGTTTATCACATTTCTGCAGATGGGACTTGCAAACGGAGTGCAGCCCCTGCTTGGTTATAATTTTGGATCCGGCGATAAAAAACGTTTTCAGGACATTGCGGCATACACAAAAAAATGCTGTATCGTGATTGGAATTCTGGCGACACTTCTGTTCTTTGTATTCCGCAGACAGATTATCGGCTTGTTTATCCAGGATGAGGAAGTCATCATGTATGGTGTCAGAATGCTGATTGCATACATGCTTTCTGGGCCTGTCATCGGAATCCTTTTTATGAATATGAACTGTATGCAGTCTGTAGGAAAAGCGTTTTGGGCGACTATTTTATCGGTGCTTCGTCAGGGGGTACTTCTGATCCCGCTTTTATTTCTGCTAAATGCGCTTGGTGGTTTAACCGGCGTTATTTACGGGCAGGCACTGACGGATTATATTGCAGTCATTTTATCGGTTTTGATGTGGAGAAAATGCATTGCGCAGTTGCCGTAGAATCATAAATCATTACTTTCTTCCATAGAATTCTGCAAGAAAATCTTAAATCAATGTAAGGGAAAACCTACTTGAACCAAATGGATTCCGTGCTATGATAATGGGGTGAAAATGGCAAGTCGAAATATTTTGCTGTTTATGACATGGATTGACAGAGATTGGAGGCAGAAAATTTGAGAAAAATATGGAAGTATTGTATCTCGTTATGCTGTATGGCTGCGGTATTTGCCGGGGCCGGCAGCGTAACAGCAATGGCAGAGACTGCGGATACAGCTGCGGCGGAAACTCAGGCAGAAAGTCAGGCGGCAAAGCCTGCACCGGCAGAATTTGCCCATATAACAAGCTGCGAAGTGACAGGTGGCAATCAGGTAAGCATCAAAGGTCAGATGGAAGGAAGCTGGTCGGATCCGGCATACTATGATAATTATCTGTATCTTTTTGAAATGAAACCGTATCAGAGGGATTTAAAAGGCCGGACGGATTACGCTGCATGGATCACAAAGGGAGACGAATTATCGTTTCAGCTTCCGCTGAATCATGGAACGCAGGAAGACAGACTGTATTCCAGTTTTGTTGTAGCTGTCTATGATGGAAGTGAATATACCATTGTCAGTAATGAGGCTTATGTGGCAAATCCGGAAAGTGTTGCAAAATACACAGATCCGTATAAGACTGCGCAGACAAAAAAGGGACTTCTGATCCAGACGACACCGGCTATGCTTTCGGATGCGTTTTCCCTTGGCGTAAACCATGTGATCGTCAATATTCCGTTCAACCACATTTTGGGCAGCGGAATTGATTATGAGTATGATGGGAAAACTTACCATTTTAATAAAGATGTGCTTGCCGTATACGATGACACCATTAAGAGAATGTCGGAAAAAGATATGACCGTTACGGCGGTTATCTTAAATGGCTGGAACGACAGCACGCCGCAGTTGTATTATCCGGGGGTTACAAAGCAGCCGGCTTCCGTTGCAAACTATTATGGTTTTCATGTTGCGACGGAGGAAGGATATGAGTCCTTGCGTGCGATTGCTGCATTTTTGGCAGACCGTTACGGAAGCAAATCTTCTCCATATGGGAGAGTGTCCAACTGGGTCATCGGCAATGAGATTAATAATCAGCTTTGGAACTATATGGGACCTATGAGTCTGGAAAGCTATATCAATGAATATCAGCGGGCATTCCGCGTGTTCTACACAGCAATCCGCAGTACCAGCCAGAGCAGCCGTGTCTTCTTCTCAACGGATTATAACTGGATGCACGAAGCGGATGGCTCGTTGACATATAATGCCAAAGATCTGCTGGATACATTTAATAACCAGATGATCCCGGGCGGTTCCATGGACTGGGGATTAGCATATCATCCGTACTCGATTCCGTTAACGGAACCGGAATTCTGGAATGACCGCGAAACCGGACTGATCAAGGATGATGCGTCTTCACCGGTTGTAAATATGCTGAATTTAAGCGTTCTGACAGATTATCTGCAGCAGGCCCAGTTCCGTACCCGTTCTGGTGAAGTACGCCATGTGATTCTTTCTGAACAGGGCTTTACATCCACCAGTGCAACGCGTGGCACGACAGAAGACCTGCAGGCAGCAGCCATTGCTTATGCATATTACATTGCCGACAGCAATCCGTATATCGATGCATTTATCATGAGCCGTCAGGTTGATGCGCCTTCTGAGATGGCAGCATCCCAGGCGTTTGGTTTGTGGCATTGCGATACCAGCAAGACCAATGATATCGTAGCAACGATGCAGAAGCCGTCCTGGCTGGTATATAAAAATATCGACAACAAGGCATCCACCCTGGAGACCACAGAGAAATACAAAGCACTGATCGGAATCAGCAAATGGAGTGATGTGGTTCCGAACTTCCGTTGGAAGAGTCTTGAAAAGTAGATTTTCATACGAGTGAGGATTTTGCTGTAAGCAAAAACAGAATGAATAAACGAACAGAATCGTGGCAAACTAAGAAAGCACCGGAGTTCCTCCTGAAAGGATAGGAACCTAGTGCTTTCTTATTTCGCAGGAAACCGCGCCTCAGTGAAGAAGTATGCCAAGGTATATTCTTTTTATACCAGGTAAATTAAAAAATGTGTCTTTTGAAGTGAAAATGAACGTGTTACTCAAGCAAATAAAAATTTTAAAAATTTTGAAACAAATTGCTTGACAAAAAAGCACCCATATCATATAATACCTTTGTTGCCTGTCAACGAGCAGCGTATTCCTCGATAGCTCAGTCGGTAGAGCACGCGGCTGTTAACCGCGCTGTCGTAGGTTCAAGTCCTACTCGGGGAGCTCACATAGCTTCTATGTGTTAATGAATTTCATATAAGAGGCCCCATGGTCAAGCGGTTAAGACATCGCCCTTTCACGGCGGTAACACGAGTTCGAATCTCGTTGGGGTCATTTATCAGAGAAATCTGATAAGCAATTAAATATGGCGACATAGCCAAGTGGTAAGGCGTGGGTCTGCAACACCCTGATCACCAGTTCAAATCTGGTTGTCGCCTCTGAGGAATCATCGAAAGATGGTTCCTTTTTTTGTCTGGAAAAGCCAGTAAAAATCAAGGCTTCCGGGGTTTTTGCTTACTCAAAAAAGTGTTTGCGTAACTTTTCATGCATTTCACCATAGTCATAATCTTGGATAAACTCAAGCACTTTCCTGACGGCCGGCGCTAGATCATGCGCGTTCCGGACACATGCACCGATCACGCGCTCTTCTGCCGGGACGATGGGCAGCATTTTCACTTCATCCTCAAAGCCGTACATGGTCAAAAGAGGCATGATCGCAAAGCCAAAACCAGCTTTGACCATCTCAATCGTTGTTTTATCATCGACTACGTGGCATACGGTGCGGATGTCGAGATTCAGCTTGTCTATGATGCGTCTGGCATCTGCATCGCAGGATTCACGCTGCATGACAAAGCGCTCGTTTGCAAGGCTTTCAAGGGAAATTCCGGTGTCTGACGCGGTTATCGTTCCTTTGCGCAAAATACAGATCAGCGGATCGGCGAAAATACGGTAAAAAGGAAAATGTGGATTTACTGTCTGGGACAGGAAACCGATGTCAACCACTCCGGTTTTTAGCCAGTCAATGATATTCTCATAGGAGCCTTGGTAGATCTCGAAGGTGATATTGGGATACTGCGCTTTGAAACCATAGATCAGATCGGACAGATATTTGCACATCGAATTGAAAATGCCAAGGCGGACATGTCCTTTCTTCAGACCGTTCAGATCGGACAGATACTGAAGGAGCATATCTTCTTTTTGGATCAGGGAGGAAATCAGGGGCAGGACCTGTTCGCCGGAGGTGGTCAGGACAACGCCGCGCCGGTTCCGGATAAACAGGGAGACTCCGAATTCCTGTTCCATCTGCTTTACAATGTGACTGACGGCAGGTGGTGTAACGTTGTGAAGTTCCGCTGCTTTTTGAAAGCTGCTGTATTGTACGATCGTGAGAAATATACGGTAATTAAATGTGTCCATGCTTTCGTCCTTTTGTCCTTGTTACAATATAAAATGAAAATAATTAAAGTATAAGATAAATAACTTTATATTTATTTATTATAATTTTAGTAATATGATGTGGCTATGTCAAGTGAAGGGATGAAATGAGTGGGATACAATGAAGAAAAAAAGTAGTTTTACAGGGCAGCTGGGGTTTGTTTTCGCGGCAGCAGGAAGCGCAGTTGGTGTTGGTAATCTCTGGCGCTTTCCTTTTTTGGCGGCGAAGGATGGTGGTGGTGTTTTTCTGCTGATCTATCTGGTCCTGATCTTTACGGTTGGTTTTGTGTTGTTGACCACGGATATTGCTATCGGCCGCAGAACTGGTAAAAGTGCGATCTATGCCTATACAAGCATGAATCAGAAATGGAAATTTCTCGGTGTGATCACTTTTTTTGTACCTGTTCTGATCATGACGTACTATGCGGTGATCGGCGGTTGGATTCTTAAATATATCCTGCTGTTTCTTAGTGGGAATGTGGAGGCTGCCGCGCAGGACAACTGTTTCACATCGTTTATTACTGCGCCGGGATCCGTGTGGTATGGGCTGATTTTCATGCTGGTGACAGCGTTTATCGTGTATCACGGTGTCGAAAAAGGAATTGAGCGAGTCTCCAAAACCATGATGCCGATGCTTTTGTTGATCGTGGTTGGAATTGCGGTGTACTCTTTAACGTTGAAAAATACGGCAGATGATGGAAGTATCCGGACGGGTATGCAGGGATTAAAGGTTTATCTGACTCCGGACTGGTCCGGGATGACGGTATCAAGATTTCTGCAGATCACACTGGATGCCATGAGTCAGCTGTTCTTCTCTTTGAGTGTATCGATGGGGATTATGATTACCTACGGTTCTTATGTAAAACCGGAGGTTGATCTGGGAAAATCCGTATCCATGATCGAACTTATGGACACTGGTGTTGCGCTACTTGCGGGAGTTATGATCATTCCGGTTGTTTATGTATTCTTTGGCGTGGATGGAATGTCTGCGGGCCCTGGCCTGATGTTCATTTCTCTGCCGAAAGTATTCTATCGTATGGGCATTACGGGAAGAATCATTGGACTTTTCTTCTTTATCCTTGCAGCATTCGCAGCGTTGACCTCCTGTATTTCCGTTCTGGAATCCATCACTGCAAACTGCATGGAGATTTTCCATACAGAGCGTAAAAAAACAACAGGAGTTCTGTCGGTTATTTATCTGGCTGCAACTGCCGTGATTGCGCTTGGATACAGCATTTTTTACGTTGAGGTCATGCTGCCAAACGGAAGCACTGGACAGCTGCTGGATATCATGGATTATATCAGCAACAGCTTTATGATGCCGTTTATTGCCTTCTTGTCAGCCATCTTTATTGGCTGGATCATGAAACCGGCCTGGATTGTGGAAGAGATGGAACGCGGTGGAAAGAAGTTTGGGCGGAAGTGGCTTTACGTAGTGATGATCAAGTACCTAATGCCGATCATCATGCTGGTGCTGTTTTTGCAATCTACCGGTATCCTGAACCATGTTTGATCTATGGACTGAAAAAGCTGCCTTAAGCAGAACGTGCTGTTGCCGCTGGTGATATAGGAGTTGTCGGATAAGTGCTTGTTCTTAATCAAAAGCAACACGTTGTGGGTACTACAATCTATTGACTTTGAATCGAGCCTGTGATACGATTTGAAAAATAAAAATGCAGGATGAGAACAGGAGGTCATATAGATGAAGAGAACAATCACGGTGTTTAAGGGAGACGGCATTGGACCAGAGATCACAGACTGTGTTCTGGAAATTTTAGAAGCAGCCGGTGCAGAACTGGAGTATGAGGTTTACAATGTCGGTGAGGCTGAATGGAAGAGAAATGGTGCATTGATTCCGGCGGAAGCATATGCTTCGTTTGACCGGAATCATGTTTTATTGAAGTCTCCGATCACAACTCCGATCGGTCACGGATTCCGTTCCTTGAATGTAACCCTGAGAAGTAAATATGACCTTTATGCAAATATTCGTCCTGCAAAATCGAATATCGCAGTGAAAACACCATTTCATGATGTGGATATGGTAATTTTCCGGGAAAACACGGAAGACCTGTATGTAGGTGTGGAAGAGCAGATCGATGAAAATACGGTTCATGCAACGAAAATTATCACCAGAAAAGCCAGCACCCGAATTATCCGTGACGCATTTGAGTATGCACGGGCACATGGCAGAAAAAAAGTGACTTGTGTACATAAGGCAAATATCCTGAAAATGTCAGATGGCCTGTTTTTGAGCATTTTCCATGAGATTGCAAAGGAATATCCGGAGATTCAGCACGATGACAAGATCATTGACAATACCTGCATGCAGATGGTTATGAATCCGAATCAGTTTGATATCATTGTAACACCGAATCTGTATGGCGATCTGTTATCAGATCTGGCAAGTGGACTGATCGGAGGACTTGGACTTTTGCCATCCAGCAATCTCGGAACAGATTATGCCATGTTTGAGGCGGTTCATGGCAGTGCGCCGGATATTGCCGGACAGCACATTGCGAATCCAACCGCATTTTTATGGTCAGCCTGCATGATGCTGGAATACTTAGGGCAGCGTGATTGCGCAGCAAAGATCCGAGGGGCAGTGGATGAGGTACTGGAAGCGGGAATCTGTCTGACTCCGGATCTTCATGGAACTGCGACAACCGAGGAATACCGGGATGCGATCATTCGGAGAATGAACGGTAATAAAGATTGACGAGTTAATCTGAAAACAATCTGCAGGAGTTTCCAAATAAGCAGATAAAACTTCTATCATGGATGTGTAGGAGGTTTATCTGCTTATTTGTTTTTGATAAGTTCATAGTGTGATTTCCTTCTTTCTATAATAATATCATGGCAGGAGTTTGCAGTTTTTCACTGAATTTCTTCATAGTTGAAGTTGCGGATGAACGCCAATGGTTTCATGACAGCCGGAAAAAATTGTATTGCCATGTTGCAATGTACGAGCGTATAATTGAGATAAAAATAATGAGTATGGTTTTTGCAAGGCATAACGGAGACATCATTCATGGGATATCAAAAATGTGATGCAATCCATTGATCGTATAATCTGCGAAATGTGTCTTTTTACAGATCATTGCAAGGGTATCATCTGTCTTGCCAACGAGAAATGGCGCAGTGAAATGAGAGAGGCTCTTCTTCGTGTGGGTACGGTAAACGAGTAAACAGGGAGGATATCGTGAGAAGCTTTATAAAAGAGCAAGAGGAAAGATACATATGAGTGAAAAGCATGTTGCGGTGGTTGTAGGTGGAATTTTACTTCTTCTGGTGGTGCTCTTATTTATCCGGATCCGGCGGAGCATTTGCAGATTCTTAAATTCTGCAGAAATCCGTTTTCTCCGGGAATTCCTGCGGAGTGCGCAGAGCGCAGGAGAAGAGCAGGAAGAACAGCCAAAATCGCTTGGTGGGATGACAAGCATCTACTTGCCGCAGATCCTGCGGGATTTCCCGGAATGGAACTGGGAGGAACTGCGAACGGAAGTGGAACGGGCAGTGAAGGAATTTCTGGAAAAAGAAAATATCCAGACAGCCGGGGCAGTCAGAATCCATAAAACCGTGATCAACCGGTATCAGCGTTATGGCGGCAGTGCGAGTATTTTCTGTGAAACTGCGGCAGAATATTGGAGAGAGGCAGAGCCTGCCGGGAAAAATGGGATGAAGGCGCAGAAACTTTCCAGAAGCCGGACCAAAGAGAGCCATCAGACAGATAGACCGGCACCTTACAAAAGGCAGACGGTCTGCGAGACCGAGCTGGTTTACATTTATGACTCCGGAAAGGCGGGGGCAGCAGCATCGGTGGTATGCCCGAATTGTGGAGCGCCGGTGGAACAGCTTGGGGTAAAACAGTGCCGTTATTGTGGTTCTGCACTGGAAATATCCGGAATGCGGGCATGGAAGGTTCATCAGGTTACAGAAAAGGTCCGGTAGCTGCTGGCTGCTGGACCTTTTCTGAGCAGTAACGAGAATAAATGGTTGGAAATGGGAATTTCGCTATATTGATTCTGGAACGGACTCACGCTATAATAATAAAACGCGAAAGACGTGAAAGAAAGCTTAAGATAAGAAACATGCTGTCTTATCTTATATGGAAGGACTAAAGGAATAGAAATGACAGATTTGAATTTTAAACCAGTAGAAGCAGCAGATATGAAGATTCTGGCACCGTATTTTGGGCTGCGTCCCAATAAGACTTGTGACAGTGTGCCGTTAGACAGTTTCATCTGGCGGAAATATTATCATGTGCAGTATGCCATTCATGAGAACAGGGCACTCTTGTGGCTGATGAAGGAAGAAGGGGTGATGCATAGTGCCATGCCTCTTTGCAAAGAAGAGAACTTAAAAAAGTATTTTGATATGACGGTGGAATATTTTAATAATGTCTTGCATATTCCGCTTAAAATTTATCTGGCCGATGAGGAGGCGGTAGAGTTTCTTCATTTAAAGGAGTCGGATGATTTTGTGGTGACGGAACAGGAGGATTTAAAGGATTATCTGTACGACGGCGAAGCCATGCGCAAACTGTCCGGCAAGAAGCTGCATAAGAAGAAAAATCATCTGAATGCATTTTTGAAGGAGTATGAGGGCCGCTATGAGTTCCGGCGCCTTCGCTGTTCTGACCGGGATGATGTCTGGCGTTTCCTGGACCGCTGGAGAGAAGGCAAGGGCGATGAGGTAGAAGAGCATCTGGATTATGAAGTAGAGGGAATCCACGAGATTTTAAAGCAGTGTCTGGATCTGGATATCCGGATGTCTGGTGTATACATTGATGGAACACTGGAAGCATTTACCATTGGAAGCTATAATCCGGCGGAAAATATGGCAGTCATTCACATTGAAAAGGCAAATCCGGAAATCCGGGGTTTATATCAGTTTATTAACCAGCAGTTTCTGGTGCAGGAATTCCCGGATGTGGCGCTGGTAAACCGGGAGGACGACCTGGGACAGGAAGGCTTGCGGCACGCAAAAATGTCGTATAATCCGTGTGGCTTTGCAAGAAAATATCTGGTGCAGCAGAAGAACTTCAGCAGATAGGGGTTGTGGCGGAAAAGAGAGGCAGCTATGATAAGATATCTGGATAATCAGGAAAAAGTCCTGACAAAGAATTTATGGAGAGAAGCTTTCCCGGAGGATTCTGAGGAGTTTCTTACTTATTATGATCAGGAAAAAATGACAACAAACCAGGTTTTGGTCCGTGAGGAGGATGGAATTCAGGCGATGCTCCACCTCAATCCATACCGGCTTTTGGTGCGGGATGCCTGTTGGAATGTGGACTATATCGTGGCCGTAGCGACGAAGAGTACGATGCGTCACCGGGGATATATGCGCAGTCTGCTTCTTCGGATGATGCAGGATATGCGGGAACGCCAAATGCCATTCTGTTTTTTGATGCCGGCGGCAGAGGCAATCTATACGCCGTTTCAGTTTACGTTTATTTATGACCAGCCAGTCTGGAAACTGAGTGGAAATAAAGATTTGAAACGTGTCTGTGTGGAAGAAGACACCGTAGAGCTGGCAGCGGACTGGATGCAGCATTGGCTGGAATCGCGCTATGAGGTATTTGCCAAGCGGGATGCAGCGTATGTAAAAAGTCTGGTGCGTGAGGTTCAGAGTGAGCTTGGCAAGCTGGAACTGTTGTATGACGGGGAGCAGCCGGTTGGAATCCAGGGCATCTGGGGACGCGAAAAGAAAGAACAGCGCCTTTTGTATACAGAAACTGGTTACTCGGAACTGGAGACCAAGAAACCGGCGATCATGGCCCGGATCGTAACACCGGAAGCGTTTGTACCAGTGATCCGCTTAAAACAGGATGCCCAGACGGAACAGCTTCGGATCTGCCTGGAACTGGAAGATCCGCTGATCCCGCAAAATGCGGGACGCTGGGTGTGGACACTAAATCATACGGAATCCGAACTGGAAAAACTGGACGGTCCGATCGATACGATGGAGGAAGCATTGGCACGGACCCAGTGGGATGAGCGTCGGGTGCTGCATCTGCGGATTGAAGCGTTTACGGCATGGCTGTTTGGTTACCGGATTCCGGAGGCAGTCCGGGCCTATCCGGGAGCGGAGCAGATCGATGTGCTGAGCCGTGTTTTTCTGGATGAGGTTGTATAAAGAAAAGTGCCAGGCTGCCAGTTGATAAATAGAAGAAAATATAGAAAAGAACTACATGGAATGAAACTGGAAAGGAGCATGCAGGATGGATCAGAAAATGTCAGAGCGAGTGGATCTTTTGGAACAGTGGATCAAAGAAAGCGACAATGTGGTGTTCTTTGGCGGTGCGGGTGTTTCAACCGAGAGCGGAATCCCGGATTTCCGAAGTGTGGACGGACTTTATAACCAGCAGTACGATTATCCGCCGGAAACCATCATCAGCCACAGTTTTTACCGGAAGAACCCGGAAGAGTTTTACCGGTTTTACAAAAACAAAATGCTGTTCCCGGATGCGCAGCCGAATGCAGCACACAAGGCACTGGCTAAACTGGAGCAGCAGGGCAAGGTGCGTGCAGTGATCACCCAGAACATCGACGGCCTGCATCAGGCAGCCGGAAGTAAAGAGGTTTTGGAACTGCATGGATCTGTCCACAGAAATTACTGCACCCGCTGTGGGAAATTCTTCGGACTTTCCGATATTTTGGGGATGAACGATGTGCCGCGGTGCGAGTGCGGCGGCATCATCAAGCCGGACGTGGTTTTATATGAAGAAGGACTGGACCAGGAAACGCTGCAGAAGGCGGTGCGCTACATACAAAATGCGGAGATCCTGATCATTGGCGGTACTTCCCTGACCGTTTATCCGGCAGCGGGCCTGATCGATTATTACCGGGGAAAGAAACGGGTGCTGATCAATAAAACAGCAACGCCGATGGATGAACGGGCAGATCTGGTGATCAGTGCGCCGATCGGTGAGGTGTTTGAGCGCTTTTTGACGGAGGGAAAATAAATGTATAGAGCAGACGAGGCGAGATACGACAAAATGAGCTACAAACGCTGTGGGAACAGCGGCATTCTGCTTCCGAGGGTATCTCTGGGCATGTGGCAGAATTTCGGTGCGGAAAAGCCGTTATCCGAGCAGAAGGAGATCATTTTTAAGGCATTTGATCTGGGAATCACGCATTTCGATCTGGCAAACAATTACGGTGCTCCGAATATCGGAATGGCAGAGGAAAATTTTGGAAAGATCTTTCTGGAGGATCTGAAGTCTTACCGGGAGCAGATCCTGGTATCCACCAAGGCGGGCTATGACTTCTGGCCGGGGCCTTACGGAAACTGGGGCTCCAGAAAATATCTGATGTCCAGTCTGGATGCAAGCCTGAAGCGCATGAATCTGGATTATGTTGATATCTTCTATCATCACCGCCCGGACCCGGAGACACCTCTGGAGGAGACGATGGGTGCCCTTTCTGATATGGTTCGCCAGGGCAAGGCATTGTATGTCGGCATTTCCAATTATCAGGCAGATGAAGCTGCGCGTGCCATTGCTATTTTGAAAGAAAACAAAACGCCGTGTCTGCTTCACCAGGCGAGATACAATATGTTTGAACGCTGGTCGGAGCAGGGCCTGTTTGATGTGCTGACAGAGACCGGAACCGGCTGCATCGCATACAGTCCGCTGGCGCAGGGCGCATTGACGGACCGGTATTTAAAGGGCATTCCGGCAGACTCCCGTGCCTCCCGCAAAGGAACTACGATCGGCAAGCGCTACATGAATGAGGAACAGCTTGCGAAGGTAGCAAAGCTGCATGAGATTGCCGTGGAGCGCGGACAGAGCCTGGCGCAGATGGCGCTGGCCTGGGTACTGAGACGGCCGGAGGTAAGCAGTGTGCTGATCGGGGCAAGCCGTGTCAGCCAGCTCGAAGATAACGTGGAGGCACTTGAGCATCTGGACTTCTCAGAAGAGGAGCTTGCAAAGATTGATGCGATCCTGGGAAAAGATCCGGGACATATGATCCGGTAAGCCTGGGAATACAGAAACAGAGTCGGGAAAGATGAAAACGAAAGGAGTGCGATGCATGGACCAGCGCTGGAATTTTGAAGTTGGAGATATCGTAAAATTGAAGAAGCCGCATCCCTGCGGAAGCCATGAGTGGGAAATCCTGCGCGTTGGGGCAGATTTCCGCCTGAAATGTATGGGCTGCGGTCATCAGGTGATGACAGAGCGGAAAATGGTAGAAAAAAATGCCCGTGGACTGACGAAGGCAGGAAATGCGGAAAACGCGTGAAGACGCGAAAAAACCGCAAAAAAACTTGCATAAATCGCAAAAAAGTGCTTGCATTTATGCACCGCTTCTGGTAAAATATTTATCCGTGACACATTAAAATCCTTGCTCTTGAGACTGAAGTCAAGGGCCAGAGACCACAAGGAGGTAAAGCAATGAACAAATACGAATTAGCAGTTGTTCTGAGCGCAAAACTCGAAGACGAAGAGAGAGCTGCAGCACTGGAGAAGGTACAGGGTTATATCACCCGCTTCGGTGGCACTGTAACAGGCGTTGATGATTGGGGCAAGAAGAGACTTGCTTACGAGATTCAGAAAGCAAAAGAGGCTTTCTACTACTTCATCAAGTTCGAGTCTGAGAACTCTGACTGCTCTAACGAAGTGGAAGCACACATCCGCATCATGGAGCCGGTTGTCAGATATCTTTGCGTAAAGCAGGACGAGCAGTAAGTAATAGATAACGACCAGCTTAAAAAAGGAAGAGTGATGGTATGAATAGAGTAATCCTTATGGGAAGATTGACCAGAGACCCGGAAGTTCGTTACACCCAGGGAGAGCGTTCCATGGCTGTTGCGAGATATACCCTTGCAGTGGACCGCAGAGGACGCCGTAACCAGGACGGAAACGAGCAGACTGCCGATTTTATTAACATCGTGGCATTTGACAGAGCAGGCGAGTTTGCAGAGAAGTATTTCCGTCAGGGGATGCGCGTACTGGTGTCCGGACGTATCCAGACTGGCAGTTACACCAACAAAGAAGGTCAGCGTGTTTATACCACAGACATCATCGTGGATGATCAGGAGTTCGCAGACAGCAAGAACTCTGGAAGCGGCAATAACGACAATGGCGGTTACGGCTATCAGCCAACCTCCAGACCGGCGCCGACCAGCGCGATTGGCGATGGCTTCATGAACATTCCGGATGGTGTGGAAGACGAAGGACTGCCGTTTAACTAAATCAGATTTAGCTTAAGACGGCACGAATCATTTGAAGAAGGAGGCAGTACCAATGGCATTCAATAAGACTGATAAAGCAGATGGCGCTAAGGTAAGAAGAGGCGGCATGCGTAGAAGAAAAAAAGTTTGTGTATTCTGCGGCGATAAGAACGGCGTAATCGATTACAAGGATACCAACAAGCTGAAAAGATATGTATCTGAGAGAGGTAAAATTCTTCCGAGAAGAATTACCGGTAACTGTGCAAAGCACCAGAGAGCTCTGACCGTTGCTATCAAGAGAGCACGTCACATCGCTCTGATGCCGTACACCATGGAGTAATCCTAAGATACGGACTTAAGAATTCAGGAGAGGTTTTATGCGAGAAATCGTGTAAGGCCTCTTTTTGCATAAGAACAGTTTGGATTATTGTCCATAAACAGGGATTTTCTGAATTTTGTAGAAAAGCCAGAGACTTATCGCTGGAATAATCAGATTGTATATGCTGTATATAGAGGAGATTGCGTAATATGGAAGTATTAATGGGAATATTTTTAAAAGCCTGTGTAGCGGTGCTGGTCGGTGTGATATGTCTGGTCGGATTGCTTCTTTACTCTAAGAAAAAAGATAAGGAAGAAGCACAGAACGGAAACCGTGCGGATTGCCCGGAAAAAGAAAACGCTGGCGCAGGGCATCTGACCTGCAATGGGGACTGCAGTCATTGTGGCAGCCACCACTAAATATAACAATTTCATGGAAAAAACGATGGACCGTGAAAGTTGCCGAAGGCAACTTTCACGGTCCTATTACGTTAACAATATTGTTATTCTTCTGGAGCAGCCGCACTCGGACTCACCGCAATTCCATTAACTTCGACGCCGCCGTCGATCGCGATGACGAGGCACTGGCGGCCATCAATCTCGCGGGTTTCAATGAGGTCGGTGCGGTCCGGATTGACTTTGATGATGACATCCGGGGTTTTGACCTCGAAGGCGCGGGTGTTGGCGATATTGCTTGCGTAGATCGAGGTTTTTTCTCCTGCGGTCTCATCGAAGTTCTGGTCAAAGGTTTCCAGGTGCTCTTCTTCGACACCGCTTTGCTCTAACAGGCTGCGTACCTGGTATTTGTCAAGTACCAGTGGCTCCGGCTCATCTTTGTGTTCTTCAATCAGTTCGCTTAAATTTTCATGGATTGTTTTTACCGTTTCATAGTTGCAGGCATCTCCCAGGGTGTCTTCGATGATGGTCTGGAAGGATTCTTTCTGGTATCCAGCTGGCAGCGGGAGCGGGCAGCCCAGGAGCTGCTCGATAAAGGCATCGTGCAGGTCATTGCTGTCTTTGGAGTAGTAAAGGGTGCTGTGCAGGTCGGTGGAGCGGTCGTTGAAGGCTGGGAATAAAAAGCCGAGCTCCGGCATCTGTACTACCCAGTCGCGGATGCGGTTCTGGAAGCTGCCTTCCAGTTCGTTGTAGCTGAGCCCTGGTTTGGACAGATCGACCGGGCAGATGGAACACAGGATGTAGCTGTAAACTTCATCGGAGGCATCTTCCATTTCGATGCCGTCGGAGGTCTTGCCCGGAATGTCGTAGGCGTCGTGGATCAGCAGGATGAGGTAGTTGCCGACGTAGTCGTAGTTTTCAATGATCCGGTCGTAGAAAGCGTCTAAAAGAGCATCGTCCTGGAGACGGCTGTTGCGCAGCTTTAACAGGAATTCATGCGGTCCGCCCTCTTCCTCGGCAGCCAGCGGGAACTCCAGGTTCATGAGATTTTTTCCCAGTGTGCCGGACAGATTTTTGCGGAGCAGTTCAAAATACTTGAACATATCCTCTTCCGGAAGAGATAAAAAGGCTTCCTTGAATTCGGCTTTTTTGTTTTTTTCACCATCCACGTAGCAGCCGCAAATGCGGGAAATGGAGCAGTTTGCAGGGGTGAACTGGCGCTTGATTTCAGCGATTTCTTTTTTTATCATAAAGTGAGTCTCCTTTACAGCGGTATCGATCTTACTGCATATGTATGCACAGTGATATGTTAATGTATAACGTGTTATTTCGCGCGTAACTGCTTTAGAAATTTGCAGTTGCTTCGGATTATTATTCTATCACGGAACGACTGTTCTGGAAAGATAAAGTCAAAAAATCTGCAACGACAACGGTGTTGTGCGGAACTATATCATTGCAAAGTGTCGAAGGCTGTGAACGATAAGGCTTACGGGTATGCGCTGTGCCCGGAAGCGGAACGATAGTAGACGAAATAAGTCGGCTATGGTATAATCGAAAGATAAGCGGCGGCAAAATGCTGACTGCAAGCGGCAGATCCCCTGGGGTCTGGGTAACTGTGATGCTGCAGGTTTCTGTCTGCGCAATGCATGGACAGGAACGATTGCAGGAACAGTTGCGAATCGAATAAGGAGAAAACGTATGAAAGAGAACATAAAGGTTCATGGGCAGCTGAAGGGTTATTTGAGCTGGCCCCTGCTTCTTTCCCTGTTTTTAGTCTGCGCCAACATTGCGACCGGGTGTGTCAGTCATATTGGCGGACTGGTCATGCTTCCGTTCACGATCGGCTATCTGGCGGTTGCCATGTGGATCTTTCTTTACAGCAGAAAGCGCATCCTTGGCGGGCTGGTAGACTTTTCAGCGGAATATGCATGGATTCAGAAGCAGCTGCTCACGGGGCTGGCTCTGCCTTACGCGTTAGCCGATGAAGACGGCAGGATCGTCTGGGCGAACGAGGAGTTTCGGGCAGTAACCGCCCTGGAAAAAGGAAACTGGAAAAATCTGCTTTCCATGTTTCCGGAGGTAACAAAAGAGGATCTGGCGACGGATGAAGATCCGGTCAAGGTGCACACTGTTTTTGGTGAGCATCGCTTCCGCATGGAGATCCAGCCGATCTATGTGAGCAGTTCGGAGGAAGAGGAGATTCAGGCAGTTGTCAGCCAGCAGAAGCTGTTGGCGGTTTATCTGTTTGATGAGACGGAGATTTTGCGTTACCGTCAGCAGATCACCGATGAGAAGATGGTGGCAGGTATTATTTATCTGGACAACTACGATGAGGCACTGGAGAGCGTGGAAGAGGTGCGCCGTTCCCTGCTGACTGCGCTGATCGACCGTAAGATCAATAAGTACATCGGCGCGGTGGACGGAATCCTGAAAAAGATTGAGAAAGATAAGTATTTCTTTGCAGTAAAGCAGAAATACATGGAGCAGATGCAGGAGGAGCGTTTCTCGATCCTGGAGGATGTTAAGACCGTCAATATCGGCAACGAGATGGCAGTGACCTTAAGTATCGGTATCGGTATGAATGGAGATGGCTACGCCCAGAATTACGAGTCTGCGCGTGTTGCCATCGATATGGCCCTGGGCCGCGGCGGTGACCAGGCGGTTGTAAAAGATGGCAGCCGTATCCAGTATTACGGCGGCAAGTCCCAGCAGCAGGAGAAATCCACCCGCGTTAAGGCCCGCGTTAAGGCACATGCGATGCGTGAGCTTATGGAGACGAAGGACCGCATCCTGATCATGGGTCATAAGCTGAGCGACAGCGATGCCTTTGGCTCTGCGATCGGAATTTACCGGATCGCAACGGCATTAAACAAAAAGGCGCATGTCATCATCAACGAGGTGACAACATCCGTCCAGCCGATGATGAACCGCTTCCTGGACAATCCGGATTATCCGGAGGACCTGTTTCTGACCGGTGCCCAGGCGGCAGAACTGGTAGATGCCAGTACCATGCTGGTCGTGGTCGATGTAAACCGGCCAAGCATCACCGATGCGCCGGAGCTGTTGAAGCTGGTGAAGACGATCGTGGTGATGGATCACCACCGCCAGAGCAGCGAGGTCATCAGTAACGCAGTGCTTTCGTATGTGGAGCCGTATGCTTCCTCGGCCTGTGAGATGGTCGCTGAGGTATTGCAGTACATTGCAGACGGTATCCGCATGAAATCTGCCGAGGCAGATGCCATGTATGCCGGTATCGTGATCGATACCAACAACTTTACCAACCAGACCGGTGTGCGTACCTTTGAGGCAGCAGCGTTCCTGCGCCGGAACGGAGCCGATGTGACTCGTGTGCGCAAGCTGTTCCGGGATGATATGCAGGATTACAAGGCGAAGGCGGCAGCCATTGCCTCTGCAGAGATTTACCGGGATGCCTTTTCCATCGGCGTCTGTCCGTCGGAAGGGCTTCCGAGTCCGACCATTGTCTGTGCCCAGGCGGCAAATGAACTGCTGGAGATCAAGGGCATTAAGGCCTCTGTGGTTATGACGGAATATCATGGTCTGATCTATTTAAGTGCCCGTTCCATTGACGAGGTCAATGTGCAGGTTATGATGGAAAAACTGGGCGGTGGCGGTCACCGGACCATTGCCGGTGCGCAGCTTTCCGGCATCAGCATGGATGAGGCAAAGGACCGCGTGAAAGCGGTGATTGATGAGATGTTACAGAAGGGAGATATATCATAATGGAAATCGTATTATTAGAGGATGTTAAGGCATTAGGAAAGAAAGGCCAGATCGTAAAGGTTAATGACGGATACGCAAGAAACTTTATCCTGCCGAAAAAGCTTGGGGTTGAGGCAACTTCCAAGAACTTAAACGACTTAAAGCTTCAGAAGGCAAACGCAGCAAAGGTGGCAGCAGAGCAGCTGGCAGCAGCAAAAGAACTGGCAGAGAAGATCGAGGCTGTTTCCGTAACCCTGAAAATGAAAGCCGGAGAGGGCGGAAAGGCATTTGGTTCCGTATCCAGCAAGGAGATTGCAGCAGCGGCAGCAGAGCAGCTGAATCTGGATATCGACAAAAAGAAACTGGTTCTTCCGGAGCCGATCAAGACCTTCGGAAACCATGAGGTGCCGGTAAAGCTTCACAAGGATGTAACCGCGAAGCTGACTGTCAAAGTAACGGAGGCGTAAATTTTTATGGATGAGGCATTGATGAAGCGTGTGCTTCCCCACAGTGTGGAAGCAGAGCAGTCGGTAATCGGCTCGATGTTGATGGACAAGGATGCCATCATTGCCGCATCGGAGATCATCACGGCAGCGGACTTTTACCAGCAGTCGTATGGCATCATGTTTGAAGCCATGGTGGAATTGTTCAATGAAGGCGCTCCGGTCGATCTGATCACGCTTCAGAACCGTCTGAAGGAGAAAGATGTGCCGCCGGAGGTCAGCAGCCTGGAATTTGTGCGTGACATCATCACCACGGTTCCGACTTCGGCCAATGTCCGTTCCTACGCGAATATCGTGTACGAAAAGTCGGTTTTAAGAAAACTCATCAAGGTGAATGAAGAGATTGCCAACACCTGTTATGCAGGAAAGGAACCACTGGAGCAGATTCTGGCAGGCACGGAGAAAACCATCTTCGACCTGCTTCAGAACCGGAACTCTGGTGACTTTGTGCCGATCCGGCAGGTGGCATTAAATGTCCTGGAAAAGATCGAGACGGCGTCCAAGAGCCAGGGAACGGTAACCGGTATCCCGACCGGATTCATCGATCTGGATTATAAGACTTCCGGTATGCAGCCTTCTGACCTGGTGCTGATCGCTGCGCGTCCTTCCATGGGTAAGACAGCATTTGTCTTAAACCTGGTGGATCATGTGGCAGTCCGCAAAGGACTTCCCTGCATGATCTTCAGCCTGGAGATGTCGAAAGAACAGCTGGTCAACCGTATGCTGGCCATGGAGTCCAACGTTGACGCCCAGAAGCTTCGTAACGGTAACCTGACTGATTCAGACTGGGATGCGATCGTTGAGGGAATCGGTGTCATCGGAAATTCCAAGATGATCATTGATGATACGCCGGGTATTTCCATCACGGAGCTGCGCTCCAAGTGCAGAAAGATGAAGCTGGAGTATGGGTTGAGCATGGTCATCATCGACTACCTGCAGCTCATGACGGGCAGCGGAGGAAAGAGCAGTGAGAGCCGCCAGCAGGAGATTTCCGAGATTTCCCGTTCCTTAAAGGCCCTGGCGCGTGAGATCAATGCACCGGTCATCGCCCTGTCACAGCTGAGTCGTGCGTGTGAGACCCGTACCGACCACCGTCCGATGCTGTCGGACCTGCGTGAGTCCGGCGCGATCGAGCAGGATGCCGATGTGGTGATGTTCCTTTACCGTGACGATTACTACAACAAAGATACAGACACTCCGAACATTGCGGAGGTAATCATAGCCAAACAGCGTAACGGCCCGATCGGCACGGTGAATCTGTTATGGCAGCCAGAGTTCACAAAGTTTGTGAACCTGGCAAAATAAAAGTTCTGAGGAATGATGAAATAAAATATCAGGAAACCTTAAAAAGAGATGCAGACATTGTCCAAATGGGATGCGTCTCTTTTTTTGTCCATTTTTAAGCATATTTGGAATTTTGATTTCATAATATTTAAGTAAGCTGAACTGTGAGGATATTGCGCAGTTACATAAATTGTATGAAATAAGGAAGGACCATAAGGAGAGAAAAGGATGGCTGATAGACGTTACTCCATATCCCAGGCCAGCAGGCTTGTGGGGGTGGAGAATCATGTGCTCCGTTACTGGGAGGACGAGCTGCACCTGGAGATACCGCGGGACAGGAAAAATCAACGGTATTATACAAAACTTCATATCGAAATGTTCCAGAAGATCAATGAATTAAAGGAAAAGGGGTATCAGTTAAAGGCGATAGAGCCGGTGCTGAAGCGGATGTTGGCCGGAGAAACGGACTTGAACCTGAGTAAGATCCTGATGGAGAATGCGACCGAGATTTTACGTCAGGCGCACGCCGGGAAAGCCGGAGTACAGATGAAAGCGGAAACGGTATATCGTTATGCGGAAGAAGAACGTTTGGGAGAAAGAAAATCAGAAAAACCAGGCCGGGAAGAAAAAAGCCTGGAAAAAGCAAACCTGAAAGAAGAAAAAACGGGAGAAGAACACCGAAAAGAGACAAAGGCAGAAATGGGAGAAGAGGAAGCAAAGCCGGAAGCACAAGCCTTGGAGGATGCGGATCTGGCTGGATTTGAAGCAGAACGATATACCGATGATTCCAGAAACAAGAAAGAAAGCGTGGGGAACGATATGAACGGGGATGCAGAAACAGGAGCAGTAACAAGCGTGAGAACAGAAGGCGGTGCGCTCTCGCAGCAGGAAAAACTGGAGCAGTTCCAGCTGTTGATGAACCATATTATTGGCAATGCCATTGGACAGGCTATGCGGCAGAATAATGAAGCGCTCAGCGAAGAGATCAGCCGCCAGGTGAACGACCGCATGGTGCAGGAACTGGAGTACATGATGCGGATCAGCGATGAGAAAGAGGAGGAACGGTTTAAGGCGCTGGATGAAGCTTTAAGGGCTCACCAGAAGGAGAATAAGGGCAAAGCAGAGGCAGCAGCGGCCCGGATGCCGTTTTTCCGGAAAAAGAAATTTGGGAGAAGCGGGAAGAAACTATAGGAAGTAATTGTTCGTCGTTCACACGACAGTTAGCAGTTATTTATGCAACAAACGGGTGAAAAAAGAAAAATGAAGGCGGAACGCATTAGCGGGCCGCCTTTACAAATGCCTCGAAAATTGCCCTCATACTCGGATCCTGTTCCCACAGATATTCCGGGTGCCACTGGACTCCCAGAAAGAAGGGGTAATCCGGTTTCTCGATGGCTTCGATCAGACCACCGGAAGCGTGCCCGCAGGCAGTCAGTCCCGGCGCAAGCCGGCGGCAGGCCTGATGGTGCATGCTGTTGACCTGTAGGGTTTGGCAGCCGGTCAGGCGGGCCAGGAGAGTATCTGGAAGTACTTCAACCTTGTGAGATGGGATGACGTAATCGAACGGCTGTGTATGTGCAATTGGAAAATCCTGTGGAAACTGGCTGGGAATATCCTGATAGAGATCGCCGCCGAGTGCAACATTCAGAAGCTGGATTCCACGGCAGATTCCAAGAACCGGTTTTTCAGCCTTCATAACGAGTTTTAACAGGGCCAGTTCCATGCGGTCCCGGCGCAGGCAAACCTTGCTGCAGTGTGCCTGGGTTTCTTCGCCAAAGTAAAAAGGGTGGATATCCGGACCCCCGGTAAATAAAAAGCCGTCACAGGTGTCCACAAGCTGGAGCAGGTCTTCTTCTTCCAGATCCAGAGGGAGGATGAGAGGGATGCCGCCAGCTGCACGGATCGCTTTTAAGTAGGTAGGACGCATGTAAGGTTCTTCCCGTTCTGTATTGAAATTTGGGGTAAGTGCGATCAATGGTTTTTTGCTTGTCATGGAAAACTCCTTTATAAAAAAATGCCTCTTCTGTACCGCAAATACAGAAGAGGCATTTCGATTAATTGTGTTTCAATTAACCCTCGTTGATAGCGCCGGTCGGGCAAACACCTGCACAGGTACCGCAAGAGATGCAAGCATCAGCGTCGATTACGTACTGGCTGTCTCCCTGGGAAATAGCGCTTACTGGGCACTCGCTCTCGCAGGTACCGCAACTAACACAAGAATCAGAAATTACATATGCCATGATAATTATCCTCCTTAAATATTCTATAATCATTTCGATAGCATCATTGTATACTATCTTGAAAAAATATTCAAGAGGAAAATATTGCACTTTTGAATAAAATGAGGTACAATATGCGGTTAGCTTTAGGTAACTATTGTAATTTAAATCCTAGAAAAGCACTATGAATTGGGCATATTGAATAAAATTATCATCTTTCTTTTGTATGAAATGCATGAAGTGTAATCAAACATGTTTTCAGCGTCGTTGTTTTGTGAATACCCCTTGCGCATTTTGGGGAAAAGTATTATAGTGTAGTGTAGTATATCCAAAAGGAGGAATTCAACATGCAGATCAGTAAAGATATGTTAATCGGCGAGCTGCTTCAGAAGAGCGATCTGATTGCCCCGATTTTAATGCGTGCAGGTATGCATTGCCTGGGCTGCCCGTCTTCTCAGGGAGAGTCTCTGGAAGAGGCATGCATGGTTCACGGTATTGACTGTGATTCACTGGTATCCGGTATCAACGAGATCCTGGCTGATAAATAAGACGCATTTGCAATATGGGAACAGACGTTGCCGGGCACGCATGCGTGAACAGTAACAGACAAATAAAAAAGCGAAGACCTTCACAAGAGGGTGCTTCGCTTTTTTGTTGCTTGGCATATCGGGGAGGCGCCAGTGGCGCGTCCGCTGATTGTTTCTTATGCGTTTAGATCAGTGCCAGTTTTTGCAGGGCATCTGCTCCAATGATGACTTCATAGTGCTCCTGATAGTAGGCTTCGCCTGCGGCATCGGTTTTTACCTTTTCGCCGTATTCTGCAAGCAGATTACAGATGCGGCTGAACGCGATCTGATCTGCAGAAGCATTGGAAAGAACCAGATAATACTGACTGGTTCCTGGCTTTTTGTAAAGCTTATTCGGTACAGTTCCAAGAGATGCTGCAGCTTTTGCTGCGTCTGAAATCTCATCCAGGCTGCCAAAACGGTAAATGCGGGTCTGCATAACCGGGGTACTGTCTGCCGGATTTGTGGGATCCGGGGAATCCGGAGCCTGAAGTGCAGCGGTATCTGTGTTTCCGGAAACAGCCGGATTGTTCATGGCAAGCATATTTTGCTTAAACAGTTCCATGAGTCCGTCTGAACCTTCCAACAGCTCGTTTGCCAGACCGCCCAGGAAATTTTCTGCCCCGTCTTCGGAGAGAGGGGAGAATTTGGAAAAACGGGTATCCAGTTCCTCAGGATCCTCTATCTTGGTGATGACAAGCATCACGCTTTCACTGGACAGCGGAATTGCTTCCACCATCAGGGGGATATCTTCAGCGTCAAAGCCAACTTCATTGGAGGCCTTTTGAATCATTTCACGAAACAGACTGCGGGCTTTTTCACTTCCGTAGGCAAGCTCACCCAGATTTAAATTGCGGGAGCTGAGATCCAGACTGGTCAGCGTGCATCGTATCTGGTTTTCATTGATTCGTTCAATTTTCATAAGATCACTCCTTTCGATCTGAAATGGGAAAGCCGGAAAAAGAATCTGCTTTCCTACTCTAATTATAATATAGAATACGGGGAAATATCAATTCCTATGTGAAAATTTTTAGGAATTGTTAAGAAACCGTTACTGTTTGTGCAGTGCGTAAGCAGCAACAAACCGGGATTTCAGGGCGTGTATACGGGATACATATCGCGAAAGTCGAACTTTGTCGAACCTTGAAGATGGATTATGTTGCGGTGTACCGTTATTTTGATTACAATGCAATCACAGAGACAAGTACGAGAAAGGAGGTGCAGGGAAGCGGACACCATTTTATTCGGAAAGTACCAATTATGCCGTGTACTGGGCTGCGGAAGAAGCGGCACCGTATTTCTGGCAAGACACATGGAACTGGATGAATACCGTGCCATAAAAAGGGTTCCAAAGACCTTTGTCAATTATGAACTGTTTAGACGAGAAGCGCTGATACTGAAGGGGATTCGTGACCAGGCGATACCGATCGTATATGACCTGGCAGAAGATGATCAGTACAGCTACCTGATTGAGGAGTATCTCGAAGGAGATTCTTTATATGCCCTGGTTACAGAATCAGGACATTGTTCATCGGCAATGACGATTCAATATGGAATTCAGATTTGCCATCTGGTACATATCATGCATTCTACAATGCCTACCCCTGTCTTATATCTTGATTTACAACCCAAAAACTTATTACTATACGAAAATACAATCAAGTTAATTGATTTTGATCATGCAGTTTATGCGGACGAAGCGGCACACATGGCAGAGCGCTACGGAACAATCGGCTGTGCGGCGCCGGAACAGTATTCGGGAGATGTTTTAGATGGAAGAACAGATATTTATGCCATTGGTGCTGTCCTCCATTACATGCTGACAGGAAATTTCCCGGGAGAAGATATCCGGTCAGACCAGGTGAAATTATCAGGAATCACCGAACGCCGTCTGATGTGCATAATCCGCAAATGTCTGCAGAAGGAAAAAAACAGGCGATTCCAGAACGTAAAGGAACTGGAAGAACGATTACAAAAACTTTGGAACCAGTCGGAATGTGGTGCGTTTCGGTATGGGGTAAAGCGTATGGAGGAGTCTCTGGTAATTGCTGTGGCGGGGAGCCGCCGCGGGGTGGGGACCACCCACATTGCTATGGGACTGACGGCATATCTGCAGCGCTGCGGACTGCCGGCAGTGTACGAAGAACACAATGAATCCGGGGCGGTGCGCCAGCTTATGGAGTGTCGGAAAGCTGCGGCAGATTCCTGTGGAATTGTCCGTATCTGGAAAACGCCTATGCTGCCTTGCTATGGCAAAGCGGTGGAGTGGAAACCGTCCGGGTACCGGATCCGTATCCTGGACTGCGGAACAGATCTGGTTTCATTCAAAAACGAAAATGCAGATGGTTATCTGCTGTTATGTGGGGGAAAACCCTGGGAATGGGAAAATTCCGGAGAGGCGGTAAACGATTGTGACTGCGTGCAGGGACTGACGGTGCTCTACAATTTGTTTTGCGACCGGTTGTCTTTCCGGCGAAAATTTCCAGCCACAGGCGGACTCAGGATGCCGTACTTTTCAGATCCGTTTTTGGGCAGTTACAGATCCGACCATGTATACCGGACAATCTGGAATCGGTGGTTTGGGCAGAGAGGAGAGACGATACGAAACGTATTTTCGGGATAAAGAAGGGTCAGACAAATCTGCCGAATGCACGGATCCGGACGATTGGAATAGCTGGTTGTGGCCGCGGTGTGGGGACCAGCCATCTGGCAATTTCCATGGCGAATTATCTGATGGGAGTAAAACGGAAAAAAACTGCCGTATTAGAGTGGAATGACCATGGTGATTTTGCAAGAATAGAACGGTTTGCCGGGAAAAGCGGAAACAGACAGGAACGACAGCGATACAAGATGGAACAGGAAGAAAACAGACGGAATGTGTTTTCTATCATGGAAGTGGATTATTACAAACAGGCAGATCCATCGATCCTGTCATATTGTCTGGGCCGGGATTACCGGTACCTGATTCTGGATTACGGAGAAGCAGCCCAAAACAGTCTGAATGAGTGCGCACGCTGTGATTTAAAAGTGTTGGTTGGATCTTTAAGTGAGTGGAGGACGGAAGCGTTTTTGGAAATTTTAGAGCAGACAGAAAACCGGGATAAGAGCTGGAAACTGACCGTTGTATCGGGCGGAGAAGAAAACAGAAAAGAAATAGAAAAAAGGTTTGCCTGTCGGCTGTATCGCATTCCAACTTCAGTAGATGCATTCCGTATTACCCATGAGAAGATCCTGTGCTTTGAAACTCTTTTGTCTGAACGATAAAAGAAAAAGCAGCACACAGAGCTTTGAGTATCCGCAGTGGAACGAAAACAAAAACACGGAAAAAACAAATATGCGGACGGCATCTTTCGGGTGTGGATCAGGAAACTGCTCAGCAGATCTGTGCAGTCAGATCAATGGAATGTGTCACGGCAAAGCCTTCCGGGAAAAGATTGCCGTTCTGCAGAAAAGAGGGGTTTATGAAAGTGTGTGAAAAAGAGCGAAAAGAAGGAAATCAGCTTTATGTAGAAGGTTTAAAACGCTATCAGAAAAGAGGAATCCGTGTTTTGATCGATGGGGAAGATGCCAGTGACGCGACGTGGGACAAATTGTTTGAAGTTCGGGAAGACGGAAGTTTTTACATGGGTGATTACATCCTGGAAGACATCCCGCAGGACAATTCAGCGGCAAATCCGGCAGTTGAGGGGGTGAACGAGGAAGAAGCGGATTACATGAAGACCAAACGGTTAAAAGAAATTCATTTTGATATGGTGTATCACAGATAGAAGGATGAGGTCAGAAAGAGCGGAACAAAAAATTTTCAGGTCAGAAAAGAGAATCCCCGATTCAGCCCGGGAAAAGATTAGGAAAATTTAAGAGAAGCTGCGAGGTATTTATGGTATACTGAACGTATGAATACCATAAAGGAGATACGGCAGATGAAGCGATTTCTGACAACAGTACTGACAGTGATCCTGACAATCGTGCTGTTTGTGGGAGCAGCAGCGGGATTTTTTTTATACCGGAAGTACAAACCATCGAAGGAACAGGTAAATGAAAACGAATGGTACCAGGCAAATGGCGATGAAACAGCGGTATTTTTGGATAACGAGCTAGTAGAAGGTACCAAAGGGCGTTATATTGACGGCCAGACTTATCTGCAGCTTGACTGGGTCAACGAAGCAGTGAACGAACGGTTTTACTGGGATGCAGGAAACAGCCAGCTGCTCTATACGCTTCCAGATCAGATCGTATATGCAGATGCGGAAACCCTGGGAAGCAGCGGCAAACCGCTTTTTGTAGAGCAGGACGGCGCAGTGTGGCTGCTGTCCAGTCTGGTAAGTGCATATACCAATGTGCGGATTGAGACGTTTGATACAGACAATGTGCATCGGGCATTTGTAGACACATCGTGGGAACCGCAGCAGCTTGCGGTTATAAAGAAAAACAGTGCACTGCGGATCCGCGGCGGGGTAAAGAGTGCAATGATCACAGAAGTGCCGTCTGGTTCCGAAGTGATTGTGCTGGAAAAACTGGAAAACTGGAGCCGGATCCGGACAGAAGACGGTCAGGTTGGCTATCTCTCAAATCGGCATCTGAAGGAGACAGAAATGAAAACGCTGGTCAGCACATTCGTGGAACCGGAGTATACCAGTATTTCCATGGACGAACCGGTGGTGCTGGTCTGGCATCAGGTGACAAACCGTTCGGCCAACCAGGCTATGGAATCCCTGCTGTCCAATACAAAAGGCGTGAATGTCATTGCACCGACCTGGTTTATGCTGACGGACAATCAGGGAAACTATGAATCTCTTGCAGATAAAAATTATGTGGATCGTGCGCATGCCATGGGACTGCAGGTATGGGCGGTTCTGGATAATTTTAATAAAGGAGAGAATGTTCAGTCGGAAGTCCTGTTTGCCAGTACGGCAGCGAGAAAAAAACTGACAGAATCATTGATGCAGGATGCAAAAACATACGGCTTTGACGGAATCAATCTGGATATCGAGGGAATCAAAGCTTCTGCAGGACCACATTATGTCCAGTTTATCCGGGAACTTTCCATAGACTGCAGGAAGGCCGGACTTGTTTTATCCATCGATTCCTACGTGCCTGCAGCTTACTCTGCTTTTTATAACTGGGCAGAACAGGGACGGGTAGCCGACTATGTCGTGATGATGGGATACGATGAACATTACGCAGGCGGGGAAGCGGGTTCGGTTGCATCCATTGGATATGAGCGCCAGGGAATTGCAGATCTGTTAAAGCAGGTTCCGAAAGAGAAAATCATCAGTGCGATTCCGTTCTACACCAGAATCTGGAAGGAAGATGCATCGGGTACGACATCCCAGTCCATGGGAATTGCAAATGCCAAAGCGTGGGTGGAAACGAACCAGGTAGAGCTTTACTGGCAGGACGAACTGGGACAGTATTATGGTGAACTGGAGAAAGACGGTGCAAAATACGAAATCTGGATGGAAGAAGAGCGTTCGCTTGCATTGAAGATGCAGCTGATTAAGGACAATGATCTGGCGGGGGTAGCCTGCTGGCGCCTCGGATTTGAACCGGCAGATGTATGGGATACGGTAAAGCTGCCGTAGTTTCGGATCGGGGAATGCTGCGTAGACGCATGGATGTGCAGGAACAGCGGACTGCTTCGGGATATCGGCAGAATCTTGTTGCCAGGCGTACATGTTTGCGTGAAAAGATGGTTTGGAAAGGTCGATGGGAATATGAAAAAGAGATCAGATGGCAGAAAGCAGGTGCTTTCTGCTTTTCTGCCTGTTTTTGCGGTGATAGCTGCTCTGAGTGGATGTACAGGCAATCACCCGGCAGACGCCACAGCGGTATCAGAGGAACTCCGGACAGAAAGTCCGGCAGAAGATCCGGAAACGGATACAGGGAAGAACACGGCAGATGGGAATTCTGAAAATATGACGGATGGAGTAGCGTCTGGAGAGAATGGGGACAAAGACACAGCTGGGCAGCCGGATGCAGCCGGAACAGATGCAGATAAAACGACGGGCGAGACGCGTGCGGAAGAAATCATAGAAGATTCCGGACCGCTCCCCAAAGCGGAAGATGGAGGCTGGGTGGAAAACATCATACTTGGCACGGATATTCACTATTTTTCAGATTCCCTGACAGACCAGGGACCACGTTTCCAGGAAATGGTGGAATACGGCGATGGGAAAGTGGTAACGTATATCGATCAGATCACGGATGCGTTTCTGGATGAGGTTGTGAAACTGCGTCCGGATGCGCTGGTTTTAAGTGGTGATCTGACATTGAACGGAGAAAAGGCAAGCCACAAAGACCTGGCAGAAAAACTGCACCGGGTAGAGAATAATGGTATTCCGGTTCTTGTGATCCCGGGAAATCATGACATCAACAATCGGCAGGCAGCGCGGTACGAAGGGGAAGAACGTCTCCCGGCAGAATATATAACACCGGAAGAATTCCGCCAGATTTACCGGGCGTTTGGCTATGATGAAGCTGCAAGCGAAGATCCGAACAGTCTGAGTTACCGGTATGAACTCGATGACAATACCTGGCTGCTGATGATCGACAGCTGTCAGTACAGTCCCATCAACAAGGTTGGCGGTGCGATTTCGGAAGATACCTATGAATGGATCGGGCAGCAGTTAGAAGAGGCCTGGGATGCCGGGGTGGAAATCATCCCAATTGCCCATCATAATCTTCTGGATGAAAGTGAGATTTATGTCGATGAATGTACCATTGAACACAGTGAGCAGTTTGTGGATCTTCTGGAAAACTGGGATGTACCGCTGTTTTTGAGTGGGCATCTGCACGTGCAGCATTGTAAGCGTTCCGATGAAAACCGCGGCATCTGGGAGATGGTGACGGCATCGCTGGCAACACCGTCCTGCAAATATGCAATTCTCACCTACCGGGATGACCGGAGCTTTTTGTACCGGACCCGTTCCCTGGATGTAGAGGGATGGGCAAAGAAAAATAAGCGGACCGAGGAGGATCTTTTGCATTTTAAAAAATTCCAGACTCCGTTTTTACGCCGGGTTTTCTATAATCAGGCGATCGCTGCTCTGAACAACGTATCGGATATCACGGACAGTGAACGGGAGCAGATGGCACAGCTGTATTCGCTGTTAAAATATCATTATTATCAGGGAACAGCGTACCAGGTACAGGATCTGGTACGGAATGATCCGGCCTATGCGCTCTGGCAGGAAGAGGGCATGGCAACCCAGCAGGGAGATTATTTTGAGTATATTTTAAGAGATGGTGTGCAGGACTATAACCGTCTGGAAGTAGACTAGTGAAAAAATCCCGGACTTTCTTTTGCAGATTTATGTGAAAAAAGAAAGTCCGGGATTCTTTTCATCGTCCGGGGGTCATATATTCTATAGGAAAAAACCAGATACGGAGCGGATCAGGTGAAGAATCAGAACTGGACAGGAAAAGAATGGAAAAAGCAGAAGCTGGCAGAGCAGCTTATGGCAGTCATGCTTTTTGCGGCAGTATTTCTGGTATCCCGCCAGGCAGGACTTATGGTATCGAGTCAGAACGTGACCGCAAAGAACCATCAGCCGGTGGTGGTCCTCGACAGTGGACATGGCGGCATGGATCCGGGAAAAATCGGGGTGGACGGCAGCCTGGAAAAAGACATCAACCTGCAGATTGCCAGAAAGTTAAAGGTTTATCTGGAAGCTGCCGATGTGAAGGTGATCATGACCAGGGAAGATGACCGCGGTCTTTATGAAGAAACCGATCAAAACAAGAAAATGGCGGACATGAAAAACCGCTGCAAAATAATCGAAGAAGCGGATCCGGACCTGGTGGTAAGCATCCATCAGAACAGTTATCATCAGGAACCGATATCCGGCGGACAGGTATTTTATTATAAAACATCCGAAAGAGGAAAGCGCCTTGCAGAAATTCTGCAGAGGCGCTTTGATTCTGTCTTGGGAGAAAAGAACACCAGGCAGGCGAAACCGAATGGAAATTATTATCTTCTCCTACATGTGAAGCAGCCGATCGTCATTGTGGAATGCGGTTTTTTGTCCAACTGGAATGAGGCGGCGAAGCTGCAGGAGGAGGAATATCAGGACCGACTGGCGTGGACGATCCATATGGGGGTGATGGAGTATTTGACGCAGAAATGATGCCTCCTGCTGGTAAACTGAAAAAGTTATTCCTTGGTGTAATGTGGCCCGCCAAACAGCTGCTGGAACAGGCTTACGAAATATTTTTCACTCTGGTGGAGCACAAATCCTTTGCGGAAGGCAATGACAACGAACCATTGCACGGTTGGCACAGCGTGGGCGTATACGATGCGGTCTGAGGTGGTCGCACAGGAAATGGGAAGAAAGGTGCTGCCAATGCCCTGCTCGACCATAACCAGGCTGGCCGGGTGAGAGTTGATTTCTGCCACGATCTTCGGGGTGACACGGCAGGCTGCAAAGCACTGGTTTTCCAGTTTGCGGATGGTTGTCTGGCTCTGAGAAAAGATCATGGGTTCATTTTTTAAATCAGCAATGGAAATCCTTGGGAAGCTGCCGTCTGCGTTCTGCAGATTGAGCTTTTTGGCATGTGTTTTCGGAATTGCGAGAATCAGTTCTTCTGCTTGAAGCAGCATGCTTTCCAAAGGAAGGGAAGAGTTTTCGGCAAGCGGAATAATGGCCATATCCAGTTCGCCATCCTGCAGCATACGGATCAGGGGAGAGGCAGTTTCTTCCGTTACCTTTACGGTGACATTGGGGTAGGATTCATAAAATTTTCCGATGATGTGGGAATATGCCACAGCGCCCCACTGGGGCGTGATCCCGACCGAAAAGCTGCCTGTTTTTGCCTGCCCCATATCGGATAACTGGTTGTAGAGTTCCCGCTTCTGCTGGAGCATCTGCTCACAGGTAGCCACATACAGTTTCCCGGCGGGAGTCAGGGTCATTTCGTTACGCCTGCGTTCAAACAGGCTTACGCCGAGTTCGGATTCCAGACGGCTTAGGTACTGGCTTAAGGTGGACTGGGTAATGAAAAGATTTTCTGCCGCGCGGGAAATGCTGTGCATGTTCGCAATCTCAATGATATATTCCAGATAATGCAGGTCCATGAATGTCACCTTCTCTTTTGAAAATTGCAGATCGGTCGGAACTTACCGCTCAATCCGAGCTGTTGTTATCCTTTTATTCTATGAAATGTCTTCCTTTAAGTCAAATAAAAATATTGTCTAAATAAAATTCCTGAACATTAATTATTTTAATTCCCGGATTCAAATTTACCAATTTGGCATAACGTGGCGGCTGTGCTACGATAAAGTCAGAAAAAGGAAGGAGAATTCGCATGAAGATCACGGCAGTAAAAACGATAGGTCTGCGCTGGGAATGTCCGGTCATGAGCGATGCCATGTCCGTGTGCAGAGCCCGCCAGGCGCTTTGGATCCGGATTGAGACGGATACGGAGATTTACGGTGTTGGAGAGGCATTCTGCTATGGAAGTCCTCTGGTGATCGCCAAACACATTGTGGAAGACCAGCTGGCACCGGCCATTATCGGGGAAGATCCACAGAATATTGAACTGCTCTGGCAGAAAATGTACTGGAGAAATGTTCCGAATGGCCGTACCGGTCTGGTGATGGGATGCATCAGCGGCATTGATATTGCCCTCTGGGATATCCTCGGAAAGGCAGCGAAGATGCCGGTAAGCAGGCTCCTCGGGGCACATTCCGACCGTGTTCCGGCGTATGCAAGCGGCGGCTTTTATGCACCGGGAAAAGACCTGGATGGTTTAAAGAAAGAGATTGAGGGATATCTGAAAAAAGGATATCAGGATGTCAAGATTAAGATTGGACGGAATCCGGAAATTGCAGGAAATGCAGTAAACTATACGGCAAGCACGGAATTTGCAGTCAGCTACGAGGAAGACATCCGCCGTATTGCAGCAACCCGCGAACTGGTTGGTCCGCGTGGCCGGGTGGCAGCCGATATCAACGCAGCATGGTCGGTCGAGGCAGTGCTGAATGCGGTACGTGATTTTCGGAGTGCCGGCCTTAGCTGGCTGGAGGAGCCGATCCTCTTTGAAGATGAGGAAGGATTAAAGCAGCTGCGCACAGAGCTTATGGAGATTGCGCTGATGGGTTATGAGACAACCCAGGGGTGCAAGAATTTCACCCGTCTGATGAAAGAAAATGCAATGGATATTGTTCAGCCGGATATCGGCTGGGGCGGCGGTTTCTCTGAGCTGCGCAAGATTGGTCTTGCGGCACAGGGCTTTTCCAAACCGGTTTCCCTGCATTCGTTTGGTTCCTGTATTCATTTTGCAGCAAGCCTGCAGTTGGCAGGAAGCCTTCCGAATACAGAGGCGATCGAGAGTGAGGAAAACCAGAACATATTAAAGACCGGTGTGCTGAAAACACCGTTTGAGCATGATGAACATATGAATTTCTATGTCCCGCAGCTTCCGGGTCTTGGCATTGAAATTGACTGGGATGCAGCAGAAAAAATCCGGGTGTTCTAGAGAATGATAGGATAAATTTAGGGGGAATTACTATGACAATGACACCACTTATTTACATGCTTGCATTGATCATATCGATCGTGATCTTGCTTGTATTGACTTTGAAACTGAAAATGAACAGCTTTATGGCGCTGTTCTTTACTGCAATGGGCCTTTCCATTTTCTTTGGAACCTCACCGATTGAGAGTTTAAACAACATTACCGGTTCGTTCGGAAAGAGCCTTGGAAGCATTGGTCTGCCGGTCCTTTTCGGTGCGATCCTTGCCATGGGTGTGCAGGATTCCGGCGCAGCCGTTGCAATCAGTAACTTCTTTGTAAAGCTGTTCCGTGGCAAACACCTGGAACTGGCACCGGCATTAACCGCATTTGTTATGGCAATTTCTGTATTCGGTGATATTTCACAGCTTTTGACTGCACCGATCGCAGCGACCATTGCAAAGCGTAAAAACATGAACATGGCTGTAGTTACTCCGTATGTCATTACTGCTGTATGGTTCACACATGGTGTTGTTCCACCATCTGCAGCAATCCTGGCAGTAGCAATTCTGCTTGGTGCAGATGTTGGTATGGTAATTCTCTGGGGCCTGGTAATCTGTCTGGCATCCCTTATCATCATTTATGCGCTGACCATCCGCTGGATGACGGAGCATGCTTCCTATGCAGCACCAAAGCCAGAGTATACCGTTGGTATCGAACCGGTCAAAGATGGCGATGACAGCGTAGAGAGCCTGCTGATGAAAGAGCCGGATATCCCGAATGCACTGATCGCATTCCTTCCGCTGATCGTTCCGGCAGGTTTGATCGCGGCAGCATCCATCTGTGCGATGGTTCTTCCAGAGGACAGCGGTGTACTTCAGGTCATCAATTTTATCGGAAACAAATCGATCGCAATGCTGGTTGGCATCATCATTCTGATCCTGACCAATGGAAAGATCAAGGCAAAAATGCTCCGCAATGCAAACCGCACAGAAAAGATCAGCGAGAATGCAAGCCTTCTGGAGCTTGGTATGGGCAACTGGGTAAAACGTGCGATCGATGTTTCTGCAATGGTTCTTATGGTTACCGCAATGGGTGCAGCATTTGCATCTGTACTTTCCAGCCAGCCGGTTGTATCTGAGATCGCAGAGGTTGTTGCAAAATCCGGCATTCCGATGATTCTGATCCCGTTCATCATTGCAGCTGTTATGCGTGCAGCAGCAGGTTCCATGGCAACTGCATCCATGGCAGCAGCAGGTATCTGCCTGCCAATCATGAACATGCTTGGTCTGTCACCGGTAGCAGTTACCCTGGCAATCGGTCTTGGCACCGTTCTGTTTGGTCATGTCAATGACTCCGGATGCTGGATGTGTCAGGAGGTATTCAACGTAGACCTGCCGCAGTATCTGAAATATGTCAGCCCGATGGCAGCATTTGGCGGATGTGTCGGCATGGTACTGCTGATGATCTTAAGCATGATCGGTCTTGTATAAATTTACTTGATTTTTTGAAAAAGATGTACTATAGTTAAGGCAATGATAAGTTCTTCGGGGCGGGGTGCGATTCCCCACCGGCGGTTACAGTCCGCGACCTGCTTTGCGCAGCTGATTTGGTGAAATTCCAAAACCGACAGTATAGTCTGGATGAGAGAAGAAATTGTGTGAAAGCTTTTACAGCAAGACCTGTAATGGCAGCATGAACGACTCAAGTCCCCCGGGTAGCGATATCCGGGGGATTTTTCGTTGTATGGTATATCGAGGCGGTATGGCAGCGCATCTGCTGATTTTCACATTTCACACGATTCCTCTGAATGATGAACTTACACGTTACTGTTTGCGCAATGCATGAACAGTGACACGACCAATCTATTTCAGGAGGGAAAAGACATGAAAGAAAAGTTACTGACTACGAAAAATGTTGTATTGATGGGAATGTTTGGTGCTCTTGCAGGTGTGCTGATGCTGTTTGAGTTTCCGCTTCCGTTTCTGGCACCAAGCTTTTACGGACTGGATGTCAGCGAGGTACCGGTGCTGATCGGAACCTTTGCCATGGGACCGGCAGCCGGTGCGATCATGGAAGTCGTAAAAATTCTGGTAAAGCTGGTATTGAAGCCGACCAGTACCGGATTTGTAGGAGAGTTTGCGAACCTGGTGATCTCCTGTGCCCTGGTCATTCCGGCAGGTCTGATCTATAAAATTTCCCACACCAGAAAAGGTGCCATGACAGGACTTGTGGTGGGAACCATCTGTATGGCAGCGGTTGGTGTGGTAGCAAATGCTCTGGTTATGCTTCCGTTTTACTCCAACTTCATGCCGATGGAAACCATTCTGGCAGCAGGCGCAGCCATCAACCCGGCGGTTGGAAGTGTATGGACCTTTGCATTGTTCTGCGTCGGACCGTTCAATGTGGTCAAAGGAATCATTGTGTCCGTGGTGACTGCACTGGTTTATAAACGCGTCAGTGTGCTGATCCATAGTATTGGAACACATAAAACTGTAAAAAATGAGAAACGCGTGAATGCATAAATAATATAGAAAACTTATAGTCAGACACCCTGCGGTCTATCTTGCACCGCAGGGTGTCTTGTGTTATGATAAGGCAGAAACAGACCGGCAAAAAGGTAAGGTTTTATGCCGGAAATAATCATGTGGACACAGCCTTGGCAGCACACCGGTATCATGTTGCTGCAGGATTGCAAAGAAGGTAAACGTATGAATACAAAACTGGTAAAAATAGAAGATACAAAACAGATCAAAGATGAGGAACTGGCTGAGGCAGCTGAAATTCTAAGAACCGGCGGTCTGGTGGCATTTCCGACCGAGACGGTTTACGGTCTTGGCGCGAATGCACTGGATGAGACTGCGGCTAAGAAAATTTACGCAGCCAAGGGCCGCCCGTCTGACAACCCACTGATTGCGCATATTTCCTGTCTGGACGAACTGGAACCGCTTGTAGCGTACATTCCGGAGGCGGGCAGGAAGCTGGCGGAGGCATTCTGGCCGGGACCGCTTACCATGGTATTTCCGAAAAGTGACATTGTGCCTTACGGAACGACCGGCGGGCTGGATACGGTGGCAGTCCGTATGCCGAGTGACCCGGTGGCAAACCGCCTGATCAAACTGGCCGGGGTTCCGGTGGCAGCACCGAGTGCGAATACTTCCGGCAGACCAAGCCCAACCACGGCACAGCATGTATGGCAGGACATGGAAGGCAAGATTGAGATGATCCTGGATGGCGGTCCGGTGGGAATTGGGGTAGAGTCTACGATCGTGGACGTATCCGGTGATGTGCCGACTTTGCTTCGTCCGGGTGCAATTACCATGGAGATGCTGCGCGAGACCGTAGGACAGGTAGAGATTGATCCGGCAATCCAGGCACCGCCAAGTGCGGATCTGCGGCCGAAGGCACCGGGCATGAAATACCGCCATTATGCACCGCATGCAGATCTGCAGCTGATAGAGGGTGAGACTGGTAAGGTGGTGGAAACCATCAACGAACTGGTGAAAGAGAAGCTTGCGGAGGGCAAAAAGGTCGGCGTAATCTGTACCGATGAGACAAAGGCGCGTTATCCGCAGGGAGAGGTTCGCAGTGTGGGACTTCGCGCGAAGGAGGAGACGATCGCCCATAACCTGTTTGCGGTATTGCGTGAGTTCGATGATCTGGACGTGGACTGCATTTATTCCGAAAGCTTTTCGAAGGATCATCTGGGACAGGCGATCATGAACCGGCTGACGAAAGCCGCTGGATACCATGTGCTGAAGGTGTGAGAACAGGAGGAGCGATATGAGCAATTCAAAGAAACGTGCAGATTACATTTCCTGGGATGAATATTTTATGGGTGTGGCGGATTTATCCGGCCGCCGCTCAAAGGATCCGAATACCCAGGTGGGCGCCTGCATTGTCAGTGAAGATAACAAGATCATGTCCATGGGCTACAACGGTTTCCCAAAAGGCTGCTCGGACGATGAGTTCCCGTGGGGGCGCGAGCAGGAGGATGCTGATCCGTACAGCACCAAATATCTGTATGTGACACACAGTGAGCTGAACGCGATTTTGAATTACCGCGGCGGAAGCCTGGAAGGCAGCAAGATCTATGTGACACTTTTCCCCTGCAATGAGTGCGCGAAAGCAATCATTCAGGCGGGAATCAAAACCATTATTTATAAGGAAGATAAATATCCGGATTCTCCGTCCGTGCGGGCTTCCAAGCGCATGCTGAATGCAGCAGGCGTGCGGTATTACCAGTATGACCAGACCGGAAGAAAGATTGAGATTGACGTATAAGATATGAAGTTTTTACTGACGGCGATCAATGCCAAATATATTCACTCCAATCCGGGAGTGTACAGTTTAAAAATGTTTGCCGAGTCCCAGGGCGCGGCAGAATCCGTACAGGGAGACCAGAATCGTTTCGAGGATGGTCTCCCTTGTGTGCCTGAGACGGAAGCGCCAACGAGTTCTGCTGCAGCAGGTCTGACGGCGGCTGCAAAAGAAAAACGGGGAGCCGGATGCAGGATGCAGGTGGAAATTGCAGAGTACACCATCAACAACCAGATGGAGCTGATCCTGGAAGACATTTACCGGAGAAAACCGGATCTGATCGGGATTTCCTGTTATATCTGGAACATTTCCTATGCGCTGGATCTTGTGCGGGATATTCATAAGGTGCTTCCGGAGACCGATATCTGGCTTGGCGGTCCGGAAGTTTCCTACGACGCGCCGGAGCTTCTTTTGCGGGAGCCGGAGGTGTTTGGCATTATGAAGGGCGAAGGTGAGGAGATGTTTGCCGGGCTCTTGAATTGTTACCGGACGCTGGGATGCACGGTGCGGAGTCTCAGGAGAGATTCGCAGAATGGAGGGGCTCATACAGACGCGAAGACAGAATGTAAAATGGAAAACAGCAATCAGGGTACACAATCAGATTCAGAGCATGAAATTTCATCCCAGGCACGGAATGGCAGAGAGATTGACTTCTGGCAGCAGATGAAGCAGGTTGCCGGTCTGACTTACCATGGTGCAGACGGAACAATCTGTGACCAGCCGATCCGCCCGGTCATGGATATGAGCCGGATCCCATTTTTATATCCGAGCCTGGATGGTTTCGAGAACCGCATCGTTTATTATGAGAGCAGCCGTGGCTGTCCGTTTTCCTGCAGTTACTGTCTGTCTTCGATTGACAAATCCGTCCGATTCCGGGACGTAAAGCTGGTGCTTCAGGAACTGGATTTCTTTCTGGAACGGAAGGTGCCGCAGGTAAAATTTGTGGACCGGACCTTTAATGCAAAAAAGAGTCATGCCATGGCGATCTGGAAGCATATTCTGGAACATGATAATGGTGTGACCAATTTCCACTTTGAGATTGCGGCGGATCTTCTGGATGAAGAAGAACTGGAACTGATCAGCCGGATGCGTCCGGGACTGATCCAGCTGGAAATCGGTGTGCAGAGCACCAATCCGGATACGATCCGGGAAATCCACCGGAAGATGGACTTAGACCGCCTGCGCTATGTGGTGGAGCGGATCAATGCCGGAAAAAATGTGCATCAGCATCTGGATCTGATTGCAGGACTTCCCTATGAAGACTACGATTCGTTCGGACGTTCTTTTAATGAGGTGTATTCCATGGAACCGGAGCAGTTCCAGCTGGGCTTTCTGAAAGTCCTGAAAGGTTCTTACATGCATGAAAAGGTGCAGGATTACGATTTGCAGTACCGGGGAAAAGCTCCGTACGAGGTGCTGTCGACCAAATGGCTGCCCTACGGCGATGTGCTCCGCTTAAAGGGCGTGGAGAATATGGTGGAGGTGTATTACAACAGCCGCCAGTTCTTAAAAACGCTGAAGCTGTTTGAACAGGAATTTGAGAACGCGTTCTCCATGTACGAATATATGGCGCGGTATTATGATGAAAACCATCTGACCGGGTTAAACCACAGCCGCCTGGCGCGCTATGAAATCTTCCATGCGCTGATCCGCCAGAAGGTGGGAGACGACAGACTGGGAGCCTTGGAAGATGCACTCATGTGTGATCTGTATCTGCGGGAAAATGCAAAGAGCCGTCCATCGTTTGCACTTGTACAGACTCCCTATAAGGAAGAAATCCGCAGACTGCTTCCGGAACTTAGAACATTGGGGACACAGGTTCATGTTGAGGTCCTGCGGTCTGGAGAAATCCTGCTGTTTGATTATCGGGAGAAAGACCGGTTAAATCACAATGCGAAGCTGACGGTGCTTGGGAGGATCTGAGTATGAGCGGAGAAAACGTGACGCTGGATGCAAAAAATAAGAAGGCTGCCGCAGCAGATCAGGCGGTTGGGAAACAGATCCAGATTCCGAACAGTTACATTGCCCTGGATCTGGAAACTACCGGTCTGAATCCGAAGCAGGATAAGATCATTGAGATCGGGGCAGTGCGGGTGGAAGACGGTCAGGAGACCGGACGGTTTCATACGATGCTCGATCCGCACCGGGATCTGGAAGCGCGGATTACGGAGCTGACGGGTATTTCCGGGGATATGTTGGAAAATGCCCCGGACCTTGTGGATATCCTGCCGGAATTTCTGGATTTCTGTGGAGAACTTCCGCTTCTTGGCCACCGGATCATATTCGATTTTAGCTTTTTAAAGCGGGCGGCGGTCAACCAGGGCCTGACGTTTGAAAAGAACGGGATCGACACGCTGACGCTGTGCCGCCGTTTTATGCCGCCAGAGGAGAGCAAACGGCTGGGAGCGGCCTGCGCTTTTTATGGACTTACGCAGGAGAGCGCCCACCGTGCACTGGGCGATGCCCTCGATGCCCACAGGCTGTATCAGAAGCTAGCAGAACATCATGCAAATCAGGCACCGGAGGCATTTGTGGATGCACCTTTGCTCTACAAGGTAAAGCGCGAACAGCCCGCTTCCAAAAAGCAAAAAGAGGACTTGCGGTATTTACTAAAATATCATAAAATAGATTTACCTGTGCAGATTGACTATCTGAGCAGGAATGAAATCTCCCGTATCACCGATAAGATCATATCCAAATACGGGCGGATCTCAAGGAAGTAAACTTAAAAACAGCCCTTGGAACAGGGCTGATCCTATTTTAAAAAGAGGTGATTCATTATGATGAATATGCATAACAATAAAAAAGCCCGCATTATCATGGGCGTGGTAATCGTGATCCTGATTGTGGCTATGGTAGCTCCGATGGCACTGTCTGTTATGATGTAATGTTATTATGTGAACAGCAAAGGGAGAAGTTTATGAAGATATGGAATGTGCTCGGGCGGCTGGCACTGGCGGCGGCTCTTGGAAGTGCATTGACATTTCCTGCTTATGCAAAAGAAAAAGCATATCCGGATGGAATCTATGTGGGTGATTTTTCCCTTGGCGGATTGACGAAAGAAGAAGCCGAAGCAGGATTTTCAGAGTATCTGGCAGAACTTGAGGCGCGCACCGTAACACTGAAGGTAGACGGTGCCGCGGTCAAAACAACGGCCAAAGAACTCGGGTATGCCGCTCAAAATGAGGATGCCCTGAAAGAAGCAGAAGATTATGCAGCTGGTGGCTGTCTGATCCGGCAGTATATGGAGCGAAAGGATCTGGAAAAGGAACCGGTCCATATTTCTCTGGACGCGCAGGTTGACGAGGCAGCAGTCCAGACCCTGGTCGATACAAAGTGCTCCGGTCTGATCGACGAGCCGAAAGATGCGGCGATTACCCGGAAAAACGGAAAATTTGAAATTACACAAGAGCAGATTGGAAAAGCGGTAGACACAAAAGCCACTGTGGAAAAGCTGAATGAGGCGCTTGCGGCAGAGTCGGCGGAGATCACAGCCGATGCCGTGATCATTACCAAAGAGCCGAAGATCAAAAAAGAAGATCTCGCTACCATTTCCGATGTGCTCGGTACTTGCACGACGGCGTATGCAAGCAGCGGTGCATCCCGCTCCGGAAACATTGCGAATGGAGTTTCCAAGATTAATGGTCATGTGTTAATGCCGGGAGAAACGTTATCCGGTTACGAGTGCATGCATCCGTTTACCATCGAGAATGGTTATTTTACGGCAGCGGCATATGAGAATGGTCAGGTTGTGGACAGCGTTGGCGGAGGTGTCTGCCAGATCGCAACTACGCTTTATGATGCATCCCTGGAAGCGGAACTGGAGATCACCCAGCGGCAGAACCATTCCATGATCGTTACGTATGTGAAACCGTCTATGGATGCGGCAATCGCCGGAACCTATAAAGATATTAAGGTTACCAATAATTACAGTACCCCGATCTATATCGAGGGAACGACAGCGGGAAAAACGCTGACCTTTACGATTTACGGAAAAGAAACCCGTCCGGCAAACCGGAAAGTAGAGTATATTTCCGAAACCTTAAGCAAGACCGATCCTGGGGAACCGCAGCGGAAAGTAGATAATTCTCTCCGCCCTGGACAGACAAAGCAGATCCAGTCGGCACACATCGGTTACAAATCCAGACTCTGGAAGGTTGTTACGGTCGATGGTGTGGAGAAAGAGCGCACCGTTCTGCACACGGATACCTACAATCCGTCTAAGGCCATTGTTCTGGTAGGTCCGGCAGCACCGGCGGAGACACCGGTCCAGCCGACGGAAACTCCAGCAGAACATAAACCGGCGGAAACTCCGGCAGAACATACACCTGAGACAGCCGCACCGCCGGAAACAGCCGCACCGGCAGCTCAGCCAGAGCAGAGCCAGGTGGTGGGACCGGGAGCAGGAAGCGCGTCTGCGGGCGAAGCTTCAACCGGAGGACCTGGTGAGGCAGCAGCACCAGCTGAAAATGCATCGCAGCCGGAATAATCCGGAGTCTTGCAAGGCTTTTGTTGCTGGGCACGCACGCGTGAACCGGAATGAGGATTGGAATGCAAAGCATCGGCAAAATCCCGTTGCCAGGCACGCGTGCGTGCACAGTAACAATGGCATGCTTCCGAACAGAAAAAGGATTGAAATATTATGATGCGAAGAATTGAGCGCGAGAACACAGGACTTCTGCACCCCGGACAGGATCTGGTGGTTGCCGGTTATGCGGGTCTCGCGGGAACGTTGAAGCTGGTGGAGGCGAAGAAAGAAGAGCTTTCCCACTGGTTTTCCGATGAATATATGGATGAGATCGCGGAATGCAGTCAGTATCTTGTGTCGGTGACAGCAGCGGCTGCACAATCGTCTGATGCATCTGTGGAACAGAAACAAAGGTCAGAAACCGGGACAATTCTGGATGGGACTTTTTGGAAAAGTCTTGGTGCCACAGAGTGGGAACCGGCGGGAGATGGAGGCATCTTAACTGCCATCTGGAATCTGACCGGTGCCTATGAGACCGGCGTGGAGTTTTATCTGCGCCAGATCCCCATCCGCCAGGAGACGGTGGAGGTCTGTGAGCGCCTGGAGTTAAATCCGTACCGGCTTTACAGCCAGGGCTGCATCCTCCTGACTGCTCCAAATGGCGGTCAGCTGGTGCGTACACTGGCAGAAAAAAATATTCCGGCACAGGTCATCGGCCGGGTGAACAAGGGCATTGCACGGGAAATGGTCGTGCAGGAAGGACGGGGATTTTTAGAGCGTCCCCAGCCCGATGAAATAACGAAAGTGATTCCCGGTTTTTTCGATTGAAAAGATCGGGATTCCCTATATATCTACACAATTATACAAGGAGGCAATCAAAAATGAGAGAGAAAATTTTGGCGGTAATCGAAAAGAACAGCAGAATCGATATCCATGACCTGGCGATTCTTTTAGGGGAGAGCGAAGTCGCGGTCGCCAATGAGATTGCCGAGATGGAGAAAGAACATATTATCTGTGGTTATCACACCCTGATCAACTGGGACAACACCAGTGAAGAGAAGGTCGTTGCGCTGATCGAGGTAAAAGTAACTCCCCAGCGCGGCATGGGATTTGACAAGATTGCAGAACGCATCTACCAGTACAGTGAGGTGAATGCCGTGTACTTGATGTCCGGAGCATTTGATTTTACCGTGTTTATTGAGGGCAAGACCATGCGCCAGGTTGCACAGTTTGTATCCGACAAGCTGGCACCGCTTGATTCGGTCTTAAGCACTGCAACGCACTTTGTACTGAAAAAATATAAGGACCACGGAACGATTCTCTGCGACGAGGTCCAGGATGAAAGGATGCTGATTACACCGTGAGAAACCCATTAAATGAAAAGATCGTTTCCATCCCGCCGTCCGGGATCCGTAAGTTTTTTGATATCGTCAGTGAGATGAAAGATGCCATCTCCCTTGGTGTGGGCGAGCCGGACTTCGACACGCCGTGGCATATCCGCGAGGAAGGCATTTATTCCCTGGAAAAGGGACGTACCTTTTACACCTCCAATGCAGGTTTGAAGGATTTAAAGATTGAGATCCACAATTATCTGGAGCGCCGCTGCAATGTCTGCTATGATCCGGACCATGAGATCATGGTAACTGTGGGTGGCAGTGAAGCGATCGATGCGGCTATGCGTGCCATGATCGATCCGGGCGATGAAGTACTGATCCCGCAGCCAAGCTATGTTTCCTACACTCCGTGCTGTGTTCTGGCAGACGGTGTTCCGGTCATCCTTGAACTGGAAGAAAAGGACAACTTCCGTCTGACTCCGGAAAAACTGTTAGAGAAGATTACGCCGAAGACCAAGATCCTGGTACTGCCGTTCCCGAATAACCCGACCGGTGCGATCATGGAGCGGGAAGATCTGGAGAAGATCGCAGAGATTGTCATTGAGAAAGATCTTTACGTCATTTCCGATGAGATCTATTCGGAGCTGACCTACGCAAAGGAAGACCATGTGACGATCGCGTCCCTGCCTGGCATGAAAGAGCGCACCGTTCTGATCAACGGCTTTTCCAAGGCATTTGCCATGACCGGATGGCGTCTGGGCTATGCCTGCGCACCGGAGCTGATCTTAAAACAGATGTTAAAGATCCACCAGTATGCGATCATGTGTGCACCGACGACGAGTCAGTACGCGGCAGTGGAAGCGCTGCGCAATGGCGATGAAGACGTACAGCACATGCGGGAATCCTACGACCAGAGACGCCGTTATCTGATGAACGCCTTTGCGGAGATGGGGCTGGACTGCTTTGAGCCGCAGGGCGCATTCTATATGTTCCCGAGCATCAAACGCTTTGGCATGACTTCCGAAGAGTTTGCGACCCGGCTTTTGCGCGAAGAAAAAGTAGCAGTGGTCCCGGGAACTGCATTTGGAGACTGCGGAGAAGGCTTCCTCCGTGTGTCCTATGCGTATTCCTTAAAGAGTTTAAAGGAGGCCCTTAGCCGTATCAAACGGTTTGTGGACCGCCTGGACGGAAAAACGGAGTAAAACGAAATGAACATTGTATTATTTGAGCCGGAAATGCCGATGAACACCGGAAATATCGGGCGTACCTGTGTCGCAACGAATACCCGCTTACATTTGATCGAGCCGCTGGGGTTTAAGCTGAATGAAAAGGCAGTAAAGCGTGCCGGACTGGACTACTGGGATAAGCTGGATGTTACCGTGTATTCCGATTTCCAGGATTTTCTGGACCGCAATCCGGGCGCGAAAATCTACATGGCAACGACCAAGGCACCGAAAACCTACACGGATGTGGAGTACGAACCGGACTGCTATATCATGTTTGGCAAGGAAAGCGCCGGAATACCGGAAGAAATTTTGGTAGAGCACAAGGAAAACTGTGTGCGGATCCCGATGTGGGGAGACATCCGCTCCTTAAATCTTTCCAATTCCGTGGCGATCGTGCTGTATGAGGCACTGCGTCAGAATGGATTTGAGAAGATGAACATGGAAGGACATCTGCACCGCCTGCACTGGAAAGATGAAGTGTAAGAACGTTGCCGGATACGCATGCGTGGACGGAAGCGGAAAATGATAAGAAAACTGCATATCGAAAGAGAAAAAGGAGATCTGCCTGGTGGCGGGTCTCTTTTTTCATAGGAAATTGTGCATGGAAGTGTTTTGTTTTGTATGGCAGAGATACAGAAAATGAATGGAAAAGCATGTGTAAAAATGCACAAAAGAGAAAAAGAAACAACAAAAATAATATACAAAGTTCAGAATAACAAAAGAAAAGTCAGAAATACAAATGGAAAAACGCACAAAGACAGCATATAATAAAGATATCTGGAACGGGAAAATGCACACTGCTGACCGGTGCGGACGATTATGACCGGACGCACAGCGTAAGCAGGAGCGGACCTTTCCCATGGAACGTGATAACCCAGGAACAAAAACAAAGAAAAGGAGAGGGTATTATGAAAAAACGTTGGTTAGCAGCATCATTGGCAGCACTGATGGCACTGAGCGTAACCGCCTGTGGCGGAGGAAAGGCAGCAGAGACAACGGCAGCACCGGCAGAGACCAAAGCGGAGGAGACAAAGGCAGAGGAAACCAAAGCAGAGGAAAAGGATGCTTCCAAGGAAGAAAAGGCAGAGAAAGCGCCGGAAGATTATACCGGAAGCGTTGTTGTTTACTCCCCGCACGATGCAGATCCGCTGAATGCAGGCGTAAACCTGTTCATGGAGAAATATCCGAATGTCAAGGTTGAGGTAGTAGCAGCCGGAACCGGCGAGCTGTGCAACCGAATCGCAGCAGAGTCTGCAAACCCGATCGCAGATGTACTCTGGGGCGGTGGTGCTGACTCCCTGGCAGCATTCAAGGAATACTTCGAGCCGTATGTATGTGCAAACGACGAATTCATCGGCGACGCTTACAAGGATCCGGATGGTTACTGGATCGGTGAGAGCCCGCTTCCGATGGTTATCTTCTATAATAAGGACCTGATCGAGAAAGACGGACTGACCATTCCGGAGTCCTGGGAAGACTTAACCAAGCCAGAATGGAAAGGCAAAATTGCATACTGCCTGCCGTCCAAATCCGGTTCCGCATACACCCAGTTATGTACCATGATCCTGGGTCACGGCGGTAAGGAAAAAGGCTGGGATTTCATCAAACAGCTGTACGATAACCTGGATGGCAAGATCGTTGACTCTTCCGGTAAGTGCCACAAGATGGTTGCAGACGGTGAGTTCTATGTAGGTATTACCATTGAGAAATCTGCGATCAAATACGCAGACGATCCTTCTGTAGGATTTGTATATCCGAAAGATGGTACCAGCGCAGTTCCGGATGGTGTAGCACTGGTTAAGGGATGCCCGAACGAAGAAAATGCAAAACTCTTCATCGATTTCGTTACTTCCAAAGAATGCCAGACCGAGCAGAGCCAGAACTGGGGACGCCGTCCGGTACGAAGCGATATGGAAGTTGGCGAAGGTATGGCAAAACTGGATGATCTGGTATTAGTAGATTACGACTTTGACTGGGCAGCAAATGAGAAGGAAGCCAATATCGAAAAGTTCAACGATATCATGGTAGATTAATTGTTACTGTACACGGGTAGGAATTTTCTGAACTGAAAATTCCGTACGATACCGTTGTGGCAGCAGATTTTGCCGATTTGGAATGCGAAGCATCGGCAAAATCCGTTGCTGTTTGCGCAACGCGAGAACAGTAACGATTAATTTTGCCGGCGTGCGTCAGCCATATGTCAGCTGCAGCAGAAAAACGCAGCTTTGTGCACGATTAAAAGGCAATATGGAAATCAATAGAACGTGAACATCAAAAAGACTGCCTTGCCCCAAGCGGGCGGGCAGTCTTTTCCTACCCGCTTCACAGGAACGTTCTATCGTATGAAAATGCCCTGCAAGGGCGGAGCGCCGGAGAGGCTTGTAAAACACCGGTCGGATTCAAACGGCCACAGGTGGACAGGAATGGAGGAATGAATATGAGTCATGCAGTGATCATAAAAAAGGCCGTAAAGAAATACGGAAATTTTACCGCATTAAATGGAGTGGATCTGGAAATTAAACCGGGGGAATTTTTTACGCTGCTGGGACCGTCCGGCTGCGGCAAGACAACACTGCTTCGTATGATCGCAGGATTCAACAGCGTGGACGGCGGTGAGATCTGTTTTGATGACAAGGTGATCAACAACCTGGAAGCGCACAAGCGTGATATTGGTATGGTGTTCCAGAACTATGCGATCTTCCCGCACCTGACGGTAGCGGAAAACGTGGCATACGGTCTGAAAGCCAAGAAGTGTCCGAAGGAGCAGATCCCGGGCAAGGTGGAAGAGGCACTGGAGCTGGTTCAGATCGGAAAATTAAAAGACAGAAAACCAAATGAACTTTCCGGTGGTCAGCAGCAGCGTGTGGCGCTGGCGCGTGCGTTTGTCATTGAGCCTGGCGTGCTTTTGATGGATGAGCCGCTTTCCAACCTGGATGCAAAGCTTCGCGTACAGATGAGAACTGCGATCAAGAAACTGCAGCGGAGACTGGGCATTACCACCATTTACGTTACCCACGATCAGGAGGAGGCCCTGGCAATCTCAGACCGGATCGCGGTCATGAAAGAGGGCAACATCATGCAGGTGGGAACGCCGGAAGCAATCTATAAGAAACCGGAGAATACGTTCGTTGCAGGCTTTATCGGCGTTTCCAATTTTGTGGAATGCGAAGTGGACGGCAAAAATCCGGAGGCAGCCGTTTTGAATATTAAGGACGAATGCAGCATTACCTGCAAATTAAAGAAACCGTACTCGGGCAAGGGCATCATCTCTGCAAGACCGGAGCAGCTGTTCTTCGATGAGACAAATGGACTTCCGGGCAAGATCGTGATGTCGACCTTCCTGGGCGATTTCATTGAGTACGAGATCGAGTTAAATAACGGTCAGACTCTGCAGCTCAATGAATACACCAAGGATGTGCAGACCGTCCGCCCGGATGGAGAGAACGTGAAAGTAAACTTTGACATCAATGCGGTAGGCGTTTACGATGCGGCAACCCAGGAGGTGATTTCATGGTAACATCCCGCAAAAAACTGGACTTCTGGTTCTGGGTCAAGGTGGTAGTCATTGGTTTTATGCTGATCTTTCTGATCTACCCGTTCTGTACCCTGATCACCCGAAGCTTTTTCTCAAATAAGACAGCCGGGTTTACTTTTGAGAACTACATTCGGTTCTTTACGAAAAAGTATTACTATTCGGCACTGGGACGAAGCCTGTTTGTGTCGATCGTGACGACCTGTACCACACTTCTTGTGGGCGTGCCGATCGCTTACATCATGTCCCGCTACAATGTATTCGGTAAGAATTTTATTCATATCTTCATTATCATGAGTCTGATGAGCCCGCCGTTCATCGGTGCTTACAGCTGGATCATGCTGTTTGGCCGCGCGGGATTTATCACCAGTATGTTTGCGAAGATCGGGATCCATCTTCCGAGTATATACGGGAAACTGGGGATCATCCTGGTATTTACGTTTAAACTGTTCCCTTATGTGTACCTGTATACGTCGGGTGCCATGGGAAGCATCGATTCCAGTATTGAGGAGGCAGCGGAAAATCTGGGAAGCAATAAGCTGCGCCGCCTTCTGACAGTCACTCTGCCGGTTGTGGCTCCGTCCATTGCGGCAGGCGCCATTATGGTATTTATGACCAGCCTGGCAGATTTCGGTACCCCGATGCTGATCGGCGAGGGCTACATGGTCCTTCCGGTTCTTGTATACAATGAGTACATGAGTGAGATCGGCGGAAATGCACATCTGGCGAGCGCTTTGTCCGTGGTTGTTGTACTCTGTTCCACCACAGTGCTTCTGGTTCAGAAATACTTTGTGAGCCGGAAAAACTATGTCATGACTGCCATGCGTCCGCCGAAGGAAGAGGTTCTTCACGGAGGCAAACGTGCACTGGTGACCCTGCCGGTTATGCTGGTGACCCTCATCGGCATTATGCCGCAGATCGTAGTGATTGTCAGCAGCTTTATCAAGTGCGATTTCACCGGCTTCCAGAAAGGCTTCAGTCTGGAGAGTTATGTGACGATCTTCAACCGCCTGTGGACCAACATCCGCAATACCTTCGTATTCTCTTCGATTGCGATCGTGTTCATTATCATTCTGGGCATGCTGATCTCTTACATCGTCGTGCGTCAGAAAGGTCTGGCAGGACAGCTGATGGATCTGCTGATCATGTTCCCGTTCGTGATCCCGGGTGCTGTTCTTGGTATCAGCTTGATCGTTGCATTTAACAAGCAGCCGATGATCTTAACCGGTACGGCCATGATCATGATCATTGCGTTTATCGTCCGGAAACTGCCTTACACAGTCCGTTCCGGCAGTGCATTCCTGCAGCAGATGGATGTAAGTGTGGAGGAGGCTTCCATCAGCCTGGGTGTTTCCCCGATGAAAACCTTTGTAAATGTGACTGCAAGACTGATGGCACCGGGTGTTCTTTCCGGCGCGATCTTAAGCTGGATCACCTGTATCAACGAGCTGTCTTCCAGCGTGATGCTGTACGGCGGCAAGACCAGCACCATCTCCGTGGCTATTTATACGGAGGTTGTAAGAAACAGTTTCGGTACCGCGGCAGCGCTGGCATCGATCCTGACCGTCAGCACAGTCATCTCCCTGCTTATCTTTTTGAAAGTCAGCAAGGGCAGGGTATCCGTCGTCTGAGTGGTGAACGCATACTGGGACAAGTGCAAAAAATGAGGTGTGGCTATGATAAAATTTGGCACTGGTGGCTGGAGAGCCATCATTGGGGAAGAATTTACAAAAGAAAATATCCAGAAGCTCTCGCTTGCGATGGCTTTAAAAATGAAAGCAGAACATGTGGAGGACAAGCCGGTGGTGATCGGCTATGACCGCCGGTTCCTTTCCAAGGAAGCGGTCATCTGGTCCTGCGAGATCTTTGGGCAGCAGGGAATCAAAGTGCTGTTTGTGGACCGGAGTTCTCCGACACCGCTTGTAATGTTCTATGTGATGAAACATGACCTGGATTATGGCATGATGGTGACAGCGAGCCACAATCCGGCCATCTACAATGGGATCAAGGTCTTTACGAAGGGCGGAAGAGATGCGGATGAGCATCAGACCGCAGATATTGAACGCTATTTAAAACAGGCAGATGAGCTTTATGTCCCGGATCCGGAGGAATACGGGCAGATGCCGCCGCACGCTTACCAGGAACTGGTGAAGAGCGGCCAGGTGGTGGAGATGAACCCCATGAACGAATATCTGGACAACATCATCTCCCTGATCAATCTGGATGCGATCCGGGAACGCGATCTGCGCATTGCGATCGATCCGATGTACGGGGTCAGCCTGACGGCACTCTGCACCATCCTTTCCATTGCGCGCTGTACGGTAGAGACCATCAATGCCCAGCATGATACCCTGTTTGGCGGAAAGATGCCGGCTCCGACCGAGAATACCCTGCGCAATCTGCAGAACTACGTGCTGGACCGTTACTGCGACATCGGCATTGCGACGGACGGAGATGCAGACCGGCTTGGCGTCATCGATGATAAAGGACATTATCTCCATGCAAATACCATTCTGGTCATGCTGTATTACTATCTGCTGAAATACCGCGGCTGGCGCGGCCCGGTGGTGAGAAATCTTTCTACCACGCATGTGCTGGACAAGGTGGCAGAAAGCTTCGGACAGAAGTGTTATGAGGTGCCGGTCGGCTTTAAGTACATTTCCGCAAAGATGCAGGAGACCGATGCGATCATCGGCGGCGAGTCTTCCGGAGGTTTGACCGTGAAGGGACACATTCACGGAAAGGATGGCATCTACGCGGCGTCCTTGCTGGTCGAAATGATGGCAGTCAGCGGCAAAAAACTGTCGGAGATCGCGGAAGATATCCGCAAAGAATACGGCGAGATCCATATGGAGGAGCGGGCATACCGCTTTACCGCAGAGGAGAAAGAGCGGATCCATAAGACGCTGATGATCGACCAGGCATTGCCGGAGATCCCGTTTGAGGTGGATCATATTTCCTACATGGACGGCTGCAAGGTTTACTTAAAAAATGGTGGCTGGGTCAGCACGCGTTTCTCGGGAACAGAGCCGCTTCTTCGGATCTTCTGTGAGATGGAGACCGAGCATGAAGCCGTGATGATCTGCGAGATCTTTGAAAAATTCCTGGGACTGTAACGGAAACCGGAATTGTCCTGCCGCTTTCTGGACTGTCCAGATGCGAAAATGGCAGCGGAACGAGACGGTTTCGCTAAGGAAGATGTAAAATAGAAAATCCCCGTTTTCCAGTGTTTTCTGCTATAATGAAAAGCAGAAACATGGGAAAACGGGGATTTTTTCAGAAGTAACGGAAATGGGGAGAACACGAGTGAAGATCAGGAGAAGAATATGGATTCTGGCGGCAATACTGCTGTTACTTTCTGCCTGCGGGAAGAAAACGGCAGGGCCGATGTTTGCGCAGACACAGGTACCAGCTGATCTGGTGATCTGTACGGACCAGGAGCCATTGGTTTACGAGCCGGTGGTAAAAGAGTTTGAGGAGCGCACCGGTCTGAGCGTGGAAGTGAAGGCAGGAACATCGGAAAACGTGCGGCAGATGTTTGAACAGGCGAAAGACTGGGATCTTGCATTTGGGGTGAGTACCGAACTTCTGGATGAGTATGCGGCGCTTTGGATGCCTTACGAAAGCGCCCAGGAGGCAGCGGTTGCAGAGACATTCCGTTCGGTAGACCACAGCTGGAGCGCATTCTCAGTCCTTCCGCTGGTCATTATGTACAACACGAATGTCGTGACTTACCGGGAACTCCCGGTTGGGTGGGCAAGTCTGCTGGAGCCGAGGTGGAAAGGCAGGGTAGCATTTGCGGACCCGGAAAAATCGGATATTTCTCTGACTGCCCTGGCAGCCGCAGCCCTGGTCAGCCCGGAAAAAGAACAGTACGTGCAGGAACTTGCCGGCAATCTGGATCATAATCTGCTGGAAAACATCGCCCAGGTAAAGGAAGAAATTCTGGATGGCCGCTGCAGTGTAGGCGTGACGACGGAGGAAACTGCGCAGGCACTTCGCAGCAGCGGAGCTGATGTAGATTATATTTACCCGGAAGAAGGCACACTTCTGGTCCTGGAAGGAACAGCCATCCGCCGGGGAGCTGTGCATGAAGAAACTGCAAAACAGTTTCTGGAGTTTACGCTCAGCAAAGATGTACAGAAAATCCTTATGGACAGTCAGAGCCGAAGGTCGGTACGGCAGGATGTGGAGACACCAAAGGGGATGGATGCTCTCGAAAGGCTGCCGCTTCCGGATGCTGATTTTGAAACCATTTCTATGGAAAAAAGAAAAATCCTGGAATCGTGGAAATCCATATCGGATGCGGAAGCAGGAATGGGAGGTGCATCATGAAAAAAATCCACCTTTCATTCCGGGGACGGGTGTTCCTGGCGTGCCTGGCGGTCGCCCTGGTGCCGCTCTTTCTTTCCAGTATTGTGATGGTCCGGCTGTTTACCGCATCCTTAAACCGGCAGAGCGAACAGGAAGCACAGCGGCAGATCTCAGAGATCAGCAGCCGGTTTACGGCACTTTTGGAGGACTGCGAGAATGTCTGCCGGGAACAGACAAAGGATGGTTCCGTGGCCCGCTATATGATCGATACGACTACGGTGGAAATGCAGCGCGGCATGTATGTGTCGCTGTATCAGGCATCCAAGGAAATATACGGGCATGCGCAGATCAGCGTTTACGATGTCGGGGGAAGGCTGCGTTTTACGACGGATACGATGACGCGCGGGGACCGTCTTCCGGTTTACTGGGGACTTTTGAAAAAAGCTTCCGGGAAAAAACAGATGACCTGGTACCGGACAGACCCGTATCTGAACCTGACGGACAGCCGTGTGCTGATGCAGGGCGCTTATCCAATCGAAAATTCAGAAGGAGCCAGAACCGGATACCTGGTACTGGACTTCACAAGGGAGAATTTCGACAGCATTTTCAGCGGTTTTTATTCCCTGACCGATACCATTTTACTTCTGGACGCGCACCAGCGTCCCATTTACTGCTCCAGACCAGATTACGATGCTGAAAAAATGGAAGAGATCGCAGCCGGAATGGAGAAGCAGACGAACACGGAGGATGATACACAGTATCTGCGGGCGAACGAGCCGGAACGCGGCTTTTCCGTGATCCTATGCAGGCAGGCGCCGATCAGCGCACCGGCCATGCAGACCATGGGCACGGTGATCCTTGCCATGTCCCTGTTAAGTCTGTGCCTGTGCTTAAGCATTTCCGGCATCCTGACGCGGAGCATTGCAAGACCAGTCAGCCAGCTGGATAAAGCTATGGAAAAGGTGAAAGCAGGAGATCTGAGTATCCGGGTCCGCAGCACGCGAAACGATGAACTCGGGCGGCTGACCGAAAGCTTCAACAGAATGGTAATCGATTTAAACAGTTACCTGGAAGAAAGAGTGCAGAAACAGAAGGATTTAAATGAGACAACGCTGCGTCTCTACCAGACACAGCTGAACCCGCATTTTCTGTACAATACGCTGGATACCATCAAATGGAATGCCAGGATTAGGCAGATTCCGGAAATTGCGGTGCTGGCGGAAAACCTGGCAGTCATTTTGCGAAAGAGCATATCCAGCAAGCCCTTTATTCCATTAAAGGAAGAACTGGACACCATAGACAGTTACATCCGAATCCAGAAGATCCGGTTCAGCGGACGATTCCTTTATGAGACAGAAATTCCGGACCAGCTGGAAGAATGTATGATTCCGAAGATGATCCTGCAGCCGCTGGTGGAAAATGCCATCATTCACGGGCTGGATGGCTGTGACAATGGTTATATCTGTATCTATGCAGCGCAGAAAGACGGAGTATTAAGTATCTCCGTGACCGATGACGGATGTGGAATGAGTGCGGATATGGTGGACTGGATCAACAGCCCGGCACCGGCAAAGCGGGACGGACATCTGGGACTTTACAATGTCATTCAGATCTTGAAAATCTATTATGGGGAAACATACGGGATGCATGCGCAGGTAGAGGAGGACGGGACTACCGTGACGCTGCGTCTGCCGTTTCGAAAGGATGAAAACAATGGATAGAGTCGTAGTCGTGGAAGACGAAACCATGGCAAGAAAGGGAATTATCCTGACGATCGACTGGTCTGCGTTAGACTGTGTGATCGTGGGGGAAGCTGCCAATGGGGAAGAAGGGGCAGAGCTTGTGAAGCGGCTGTCACCGGATCTTGTGGTAACCGATGTCAAGATGCCCAGGATGGACGGTGTGGAGATGATCACAAAGCTGCGGGCGGAGGGCTGTCAGGCGCGCTTCATTATCCTGACGGCATACAGTGATTTTAAATATGCCCAGAGTGCACTGCGTCTTGGTGTCAGTGATTACCTTTTAAAGCCGCTAAAAGATGGAGAGCTTGAGGCAGCGGTCCGCCATATCCAGGGACTTCGGGATGCGCGGGAAACCCAGACAGATGCCAGTGCCGATGCGCCGGTCCTTCGCTTAAGTCCGGTCAAAAATACAAAAAATAAATATGTAGAGCAGGCTGTGCAGCTGATCCGGGAGCATTACCGGGAAGATATCAATATCAGCACGGTAGCAGGAAATCTGGAAATCAGCGAAGGATATTTAAGCCGCGTATTCAAAAAAGAGACGGACTACACGTTCACCAACTATCTTACCTGGTACCGGATGAAGAAAGCCATGACCCTGTTAAAAGACTGCCGGGTGAAGGTTTACGAGGTGGCGGAGCAGGTGGGATATTCCGATACGGCATATTTCAGCGCCCAGTTCAAAAAGGTGACGGGGATCTCCCCGTCGGAGTATCAGGACCGGAGCCGGTAAAAAAATTTAAAAAAATTGAAAAAAGGGGTTGCAAAATAAGTTAGCCTATGCTAATATAATGACAGTTAGCCGCAACTAACTACATGTGAATATTCTATACATTTCGTCTGGTTTCATCTGACCCGTGAAATCAGAAACTCAACTCCTAAACAGAAAGCACGCGCGAGCGTGCTTTTTGTCGTCTGTGGATCAGGATGGCTTTGTTGGAGCATCCGCTGAGGCTATCTGCCCCCTTCGTTCTTGAAAAAAAGAAAACCATCCAAATTAGTTGTCTAATTTTCGTGCCCTCATTGAAGACTCTGGATAAAAATGTTAAAATTATATAATATTATGAATTCACGAGTAATTGATAAAATATAAAAAGGGTTGGATGGGTATGTCAGAATTTTCGGAAGCAATCAAAGAAGAAATCAAAAAATCCGGGCAGACTTTGCTTTATTTATCCGATGCAAGCGCTCTTTCCCTGGACCATATTTCCAAGATGCGGCAGGGAAAGCGCCTGCCACAGGATGCAGAAAAAGTAAGAAAGCTGATCATGGCGCTGCAATGTTCGGAAAAGGTGTCCCAGACATTGTTTTCACTGTATAAAAAAGAACGCATGGGCCGCGAAGAGTGGGACTGCATGCAGGAAATCAAAAAACTGCTGGAAGCTCCGAACAGCTTTTTGGAGTCATCGGCAGAGCCTGCGAAAAAACCTCCGAAACAGGAATCAATGCGGAAAGTACGTGTGTTAAACAGCCGGACAGAAGTTCTTTCTTTTTTACAGAAAATGCTTCCAACGTGCAGCTCGGTTTTGCGCATGGCAACCGAAGAAATACCGGAAGCGGTAGTGGAGCTGCTGGCACTTTCCCTGAACCAGTTCCAGATCCGCTGCGAGCACCTGTTTTCCTTAAAAACAATCCGCGTAGCAGACGGAAGTCTTTACAATCTGCGATTCATCAACCGGATCATGCCGCTGATCCGATCTGGAAAGAATTATCTTCCGTATTACGATTATGAAGAAAAAGCAGATGATCTCCTTCCAAACTGGCTGATCTGTGACCAGTGGGCAGTTGGCCTGCAGCGGGATATGGAAAGCGGCATTGTAATCTGGGAAGAAGAGCAGATTTCCTATCTGAGAAGACGGTATGAGCGCAAGAAGAAAAACAAACGCAGTCTTTTGCGGCATTTTTCCGATATTGACCAGTGGGCGGTCTGGATTACCGAAAACCGGAAGCATTATCTTGCTGAGATGCAGACTGCAGGCTTCCGCCAGCAGGATGTAAAGAACTACTATATGGAGTACGGACCGTGTTTCTTAAATGTGCTGTCGGTAAAACTTTTGGAGAAGCACCTGCTTCTGGGCGAACCGGAAAAATCAGGGCTGATCCAGTACTGGATCTTACGCAAACAGCAGATTGACCAGGAAAAAGCAGTTCATTTCTTTACGCGGGAGGGGCTGGAGTATTCCATTTCCACCGGCCGTTTATCGGAAATTCCGGAACAGATCTATACGCCGCTTACCATTCCAGAGAGAATCGAACTTTTGGAAAAGTTTTTGGCGTGGGTTAAGGAACCGGACGCAAAAGTCTACATGCTTGACGACCGGCAGCTCAACCTCCCAATCGGAACCTTTGTGTATTCCACCGTGTCCATGGTAGATAATGAGCTGATCTTGTACCTTGGACGTGAGGATGCGACATACTGTTCTGTGATTGAGCAGGGAATCGCCGATAAATTAAACCGCTTCTGCCATATGCTGGAAGAAGGGGAAATGATCTGCCCGCAGGAAGAATGTGAAAGAATCATTGGTGAGATGATTGAGAAACTGCGGGGGGGGATTTTAAAATAAATTCATATATGAAAAAAAGAAACTTCAAATCGGTACGATATTTGATAACCGGTTTGGAGTTTTTTTGTTGTAAAGCATATAAAAATAAGTTACAGATAGATTTCTCAATGTAGGTAGAAAGGACAGGTTATTTATATGAAATGTAAATTAGTTTGTCTAAAAATGACGCCCTAATTGTTGGAAAATTGGGGAAATGGTAAAATATTATGAAATCAATATAAAAAATATGTGCAATATATCCAGTTTTGGGGCGCATGAGGGGAGGAAATGAAAGTGAAATGTCCAAAATGTGGTACGGAAAATGCGTGTGGCTCAAAATATTGCAAACGCTGTGGTAAGCCAATAAGAGCAGATATATGCATGCAGGAAAAAGAAAAGTATGCATCTGAACAGGTGGCAGGTAAGCAAGGAAAAGAGACACTTATGAGATATATGTCATCTCTGAAAGCCTTAATGCCTAAATTTACAGGTATAAAAAAGCATATATCGAAAAAGAAAATAGCGGGTGTAAGCGCAGTGATTGTGATAGCGGCAGTTGTCGGGGCAGTTGTTGTAAATACAGGAAAAACCATTCAACTGGATGATTACCTGGTGATAGAAACAGAAGGATATGAAGGTTATGGTAAGGCCACGGCTTTTATTGACTGGGCTGCAATAAAATCAAAATATGGTTCAAAATTATCGTTTACCAAAGCTGCGAAAGAAGAATTTGGACGTTCATTACGAGATATGAATCTATTGGAATTTTTGAAAGATGAAATTAAGGTCTCCTTAGATGAAAGTACAGATCTTTCTAATGGTGACAATATTGCTTACACTTGGGAACTTGAAGATGATCTGCCTAAATATGTGGGATGCAAGTTCAAATATAAAAATGGGGACTATCAGGTATCTGATCTTGAGGAAGTAGGTACATTTGACGCATTTGCTGACGTGACAATTGAATTTTCAGGAACTGAGCCACATGGGAAAGCAGGTCTTAATTATACAGGACTTGAACTTTACAGTGCTGATTTCAATTGTAGTAAAACAAATGATTTAAAGAACGGTGATGTAATTACAGTCCAGATTAAAGAAAACTCTATTGAGAATTGTGCAAAGACAAAAGGAATTGTTCCAAAAGAAACAAAAAAAGAGTATATCGTAACTGGGCTTGAACATGTACTTTCGAAAATTGAAGAGCTCGATGATGAAACATTGCAGAAAATGATACAACAGGGTTTTGATGAATATAATGCCCAGGTTGCACGTGATTGGACTGACGAGGGAGAAAAACTGGAGAAAATAACCTATATTGGTAATTACCTGTTAACACCAAAGAATAAGGATTCACAGGAAAATTTACTGTATTTGATTTATAAAGCCCAGATTCATAACAGTAATACAGAAGATGGTCGGAACTATGATCAGATCAATGATATTTATTGGTATATCCAGTATAGTAATTTGTTGGTTGACGGTGAGTCGAAAGTTAAGGCAGAGGTGACAAAATACAATGCTTTGCGTTATGGTCATAAGACTACATTTGAAACGGGAGAAGAATGGTGGGAAAAACGATGGACTTATGATGGATACGCAACCTTGGACGATTTATATAAAGATGTTGTAATTGCCAATATAGATTCTTACAATCATGAAGATAATATAACTGAGAATGGAACGTCAGCAGAACCAACCATGAAAAATGAAACAGCGGCTTCAGACAAGGGAGAATATATCTTACCATTAAGCAATACAAAAGTGCTGACAAGGGAGGATATTGAAACTTTGTCTGCGGAAGAACGAAAAATAGCATTAAATGAAATCTATGCCCGTCATGGAAGAAAATTTAAAGATGCTAAGCTGCAGGCGCATTTTGATGCATGTAGCTGGTATACTGGAACGATTGAACCGGAAAATTTCAAAGAAGCTGGTCTTTCGGAAATTGAGATAGCAAATAGAGATCTTCTTGTACAGTATAGGGAAGAAATGGGTGAGTGATAAGGGGGAATTTCTATGTTATGCGTACATTGTGGAGCAAAAAACGACAGCGATGCGATTTATTGTAATGAATGTGGTCGGTTGGTGGATAAAAAGGATACGGAAAACAAACACATAGACTTAAAGAAAATAATGAAAAACAAGCTTGTTAGGGCAATAGCAGTAGTTGCTTTGATTGTGGTTGCTGGAAGCTTGGTGTTTGGGGGAAGAAGTTATAAAAAAACTGTCAATATGTATATGAAGGCATCTTTTGAGGGAGATGCGACAACGATATTCAGCCTGATTTCGTCAAAAATGTTTGACTATGGTTTGGAAGAGAGTGGTTATGAGCGTTCAGATAAAAGACAGATTATCAAAGATACAAAAGAAAGTATGAAAAAAGATATAGAACGAATGGAATCCCAAACTGGAATTAAATGGAAAGATATAAAAAAGTCTTATAAAATTACAAGTGTTGAAAAGATAAAAGGTTATGAATTGGATGATCTGAAGGATCGGTATCAAGAGGCTGGCGTAAAGATATCTGCTGCAAAATTTGTAGAAGTAGAAGTAAATATTCAAACCGGGGAAACCGAAGGAACAAATACGATAGATTTATATTTGGTTAAAATTGGGAAATCCTGGTATTTGGAACCAGAGAGCATGGGCAGTGTGTATTAAGAGTTATATCAAGTTTAGAGTTTTGAAACATATATAGTGAAAAGGAGGGGTTCACGGAGTTTGCCGTGGAGCCCTTCTTGAATATATGCGGTAGATAATCTAAGTTGCTGATGTGTATCTGGGATTGGTTGTCATTGAATGTTTGACGATTGAGGAGGATGAGAATGAAAAAAATAATGAGTATTTTTTTAGCTGTTGTGATAGGATTTACAGCTTGCCCGGTTTCGGTTTATGCAGCGAAAGAGAATAAAGCGTATGAAGTATACCTGGAAGCAAAAAACGCTACAATGGCAACTGATTCTTGGGTGGAAAATATAGTCATGGATGCTGATGTGACGATGAATAAGGATCGAAGTACGATAAAAACAAAAGTGAAACTCATGTCAGATATGAATATTGCAGATTATTCAGAAGAAAATCCTGCGAATATTAAATTATCCGGTTCTGTTGAAGCAAATATGATAGGGCAAACGATTGCGTATGATGTTTTATATGAAAATGGGATTGCGCACTATGAATATACAAAACCAGAAGAGAAAGAACTGGATTTGAAATTGCAACCAGAATATTATGATTTTCATACACTAGATGAATTTATACTAAAAAAAGCAAAACTTTCAGGAAATGAGATTACTTTTAAAATATCGGGAAATGAAAGATACTGGCAATGCTGTAATGAAAATGCTACCCGGTTTAGAAAACGTAGATTACGACGATGCAGAGGTTGAACTGATTTTAAACGAAGAAACAGGCACGATTGAAAGTATGATTATTGATGGAAAAGTATCATTGACTTATCAAGGATATGATGCAGAAATGAATTGTCACATTACGTGTACGTTTCAGTACGGTGAAAATGAAAATTCTGCAGATCGCGGGAAGATTTTGAATGGGGAAGAAGTGCAATTGGAAGATGGCATGTATCTATATTCTGATTGTACCAATCTTAGCATCCGGAAAGAAGAGACGATAGATCTAAGTGCAGGAATTGTGATATCTGGAAAATGGAATGATGATGTTTCCGGAGTTACAGTTACAGTGAGTGATGCTTCTATTCTTGACGTAGAAAAAGCTGATACGATAGACGGGAAGCGGTGTGTGAGGTTAAAAGGAAGAAGTGTTGGTACGACAGAGGTTACTTTTCAGGATGCGATAAGTGGATATGCAGCCAGTATACCTGTGACGGTTTATCAGGATAATAGCCTTTCTTATACACTTCAGACAGTACCGGGAAAAGATGCAAATGGAGAGTATGCCAATTTTTATAATATTAATGGACTTTATATCGACAGTTACAAATATGAAATCAATGAAAATAAAACGGCAGAGGTTTCTTTTGATGTATATAATACGAATTATGCGCATGGTGCTGTAGAGGTGTACAGGGAAGATGGAACTATAGAGAAAGCAATTTTGATTCAGAAAATGAAATCCAATAATACAGATATAAAAGGTGCCCTGTTGGATAATACGGCAATGTTGATTCGTGATAGATTTATAAATAAAACGATTGGAACTTATAAGCAGGAAACTGGATTTTCAAAAAAAACTCCCGTTACTGTAGAAATTCCAGAAAATGGATATATCAGGATTTCCAATGATCCCAAAATATCATTGGTGGTAGCACTGGTTAATGAAGGAAGTATGATTGTGTCATTTGGAAAAATGGTAAAATCTGCCTTGAAAACGGAGGAAGAAAAGAAATTTACAGAAAAGATAACATTAAACTTGATTGCAGAAGAAGAAAAAAAACAATATGCAAAAGTTGAGAAAGAACTGACAAAGAAGTTGTGCGAAAATGTAACGAAAGAATCTCTATTTTCTGAAAAAGGAATCGGAAACTATTTTTCAACTTTAGAAGAGAATTTGGAAGAAGAGGGATGGGAGGAGATTATTTTTGATACAATAAAAGAGGTTTGGAGGGATACAGAGTGGAAAACATTAAAGCAATTTATGGGACCTGCCAAAGCAGGATTTGATATCATCTTTAATACAGGAAAATTAGAAAATTTGAGCCTGCAGGCTATGGATTTTTGTGATGCCATGGATACAGGGGCTATTTATATACAGAACCCAAGCGAAAACATCCGAACTTCTCAACAGATTAAGGTTGAGTGTGGTAAAGGTTTTTCTGATGATACAGCATTGAACGTTTTCCGAGTTGAATTGGCACAGGATACACTGGACAAATTGCAAGAATGTGCACCTGCATGGTATCAGGAACTTACCAATGACTCTGTTTATACGTATGATATCTCGTTGTTGAAAAATGGAGAAAAAATACAACCGGATGGAAAAGTAAAAGTTTTTATTCCGATTCCGGAAAAGATAAGATTTTTTGCCGAATTTGGAGGAGCCAGAGTGTACCGGGTAGAAACAGATGGAAGCCTGAGCAAAATGGAAACGCAAATAGAAGGAGATTGCTTGGTATTTGACACAGAGCATTTCAGTGTATACACGCTTATAGGAAATGAAAAAATGAAAACATATATATTGGCTGCGGGTATTGTATTGGCTTTTTTTGGTTTTTTGCTAGTGTTAAGAGCGATGCTTCGGAAACGAAAAAAGAACAGCAAATTATGATTTACAAAACCAAAGTGAAGGAGTAGTGAAGCGGAAAATGGATGCAGGTACAGTGATAAGTGGTTTATTGTTTTTAATTGTTGTGGGATTTATCATGGCGTCAGATGCAGTTTTACCAATAATATGGTTTGCCTTACGGGTATTGTTCTGTTGTGGAGCAGGCTTAGCATGTTTGGCATCTGGAACAGAACATGATAAACTGCTGCCGAAGTTGTTAATGTCTGTATCAGGAGCATGGGCTCTTTGGATTGCATGGAATGCGTTGCCTGACTGGGAATTGTATGTTCTGTTTTTCCCATGTTATGTTGGATTTATTTATCTTATGACCATGCGTGAATGGACAAAAGGACGGCTGTTATATATTGTCATGCCTTTGCTTTTGTTTTATTTTATAGGATTTGATATTAGCAATGTTGGAATTAATGATACTAATGTTGCTTATGTAGAGACAGAAACGGGAGGATATTTTTCTGATCATACATATGCAGACTTAGATAAGGTTGTTAATGAACAAAAAATTCCGTATAGGCAGGGGGCAATTTTTCAAGTTTTGGATGAAAGCGGAACAGGGCATGCTATAGATTATTTCCATGTGAAATCAGAAGACAATCAGGTTGGTTATCTGGAAAATAATAAAAATTTGAAAAAAACATATAGAATGAACTCTGAATTTGCAAAGGAAAAACAGAAAGAATATATTTCATCGAAATGGTATTATCGCTATGTCCCGCGTCCATTGCTATATGCTTGCCAGTTTGTGTATGAGCATTCCGGTATTTTATGCTATTATAAGTTTATAGATTAAATGATGTGCAGTCTGTGCTGTAGGAGAAATGTGATGAAAAGCGATGAGAAACATAATTGGTTAAAAATGGTATTTCTTTGTATAGGATTTTCAATTGGAATAACGGGATGTAAATCACAAAAATCCGTTATTCCGACGGAGATATCCGAAACATTTGCAGAAAAATCAGATCAGCCGGAACCTGAAACAATTCAGGCAGAGCAGCAAACAGACCAGTCGGAAACAGAAGCTTCCATCTCAGACTCTCCAGATAATCTGAATGAAAATTACACATCCAATGGTGTTTTTCTGGAATGTGCAGGAACGACGGTTTTTGGTCCATGTAAATTTATTTATGACGATTATTATAATAGCAGGTTTTTTCGCTTTATCGATCAGGAAAATGGTCTGATTGGTTATGCAAAGAACGAGAAAGGGAATATTTCAGTCCTTGTACCGGGACGTTATTCGCAGGCTTTCAAATTTTCGGAACGTCAGGATGAATTTGCAAGAGTGCAGAATCCAGATGGGACGTGGGCGCTCATTAATGAGCATGGAGAAACTATTTTTGATGGTTTTGATTCTATTAACCGACTGCCGTTGGTTGATAATCTTGCTACTGGAGTAAAGGATGGACAGGCGGTTTTGCTGGATTTGGATACCGTTAATTTTCAGACCGAGCCAACGATTAAAAAAATATATCCTGAGTATAAGGAAATTTCAGAACTGTATGATGGATTTGCCGTAGTTACCGGAAAAGATGGAAAACAGGGTGTGATTCGTGTTGACCATGATGAAATGGTTATTCCGGCTAAGTATGAGACGGTGGAATGGAGAAATGCCTTGGTGGAGGAAATGGAAGGCATGACAAGAACGGTATTTTTATGCAGGAAAGCGGATGGAACCTATGATGTCTTTAGCCGGATTCATGAAAGAATAATAAAGTTTGATAGCGCAGAGCGTATAAATATTAAATACGTTCTGCGATATTGTTTCGTTTCTTTCCCTCTTATTTTGTGATAGAATAGATACATTAAGATATTTATCACAAAATAAGAGGTTTTCTATTATTATGAAACATTCACTCTACTATAAATTTATATTAGGCTACCTGGTGTTTGGCTTACTGGGCTTTGCGTCCATCGCGACATTTTCCGCGCAGCTGATGAACCGAAATCAGGTGAAAAACCAGGCGGAGGCCATGTACGATGAAGCGAATCTGATTGCATCTGCTTACAGCAAGGTGTATCAGGGGAATAAGCAGGATCTGGATTCGGTTTATCCGCAGCTTCAGGCGGTGGCAAAGTTTGTGCGGGCGGAGATCTGGGTGGTCAACCGGCAGGGAATCATTGTGGTGGACAGTGAGCAGAACAAGCGGGCGGGGACGACCATAGACGGGTTTGATCCGACTGCAACGGGAAACAAATCGTACTCGACCGGATCTTATTATGATTTGTTTCCATATGATGTGCTGAGTGTTTCGGCACCGATTACCGGAAATTATAATACATACGGCTATGTGCTGGTGCATCTGCCCATGAGTGTGATCTGGGAGATGAGCAATTCGAACCTGAATGTGGTTTACATAACAGCAGGACTTTTGTTTATCCTGTCGCTGATCATTCTTCTGGTGTTTACCAAGACGGTGTACTTCCCGCTGAAAAAGATCACGGAAGGTGCCAATGAATATGCGCAGGGAAATCTGGATTACCAGATTGACTTAAATACCCGGGACGAGATGGGATATCTTGCCGGTACGCTGAACTATATGTCCAGTGAACTCAACAAACTGGAGGAATATCAGCGAAACTTTATCGCCAATGTTTCCCACGATTTCCGGTCGCCTCTGACTTCCATCAAAGGGTATCTGGAGGCGATCATCGACGGGACCATCCCGCCGGAGATGTATGAAAAATATTTAACCAGGGTCATTTCCGAGACGGAGCGTTTAACGAAGCTGACGCAGGGCATGCTGACTTTAAATTCTTTAGACAGCAAGGGCTATCTTTCCCGGTCCAGCTTTGACATTAACCGCGTGATCAAGGACACGGCGGCATCGTTTGAGGGAACGTGCGGCAGGAAAAATATTAACTTTGAGCTGACTTTTTCCGATAACATTCAGATGGTTTACGCGGACCTGGGCAAGATTCAGCAGGTACTGTATAACCTGATCGACAATGCCATCAAATTCAGCCATCCGGATTCCACCATTTACATTCAGACCCGCATCAAAAACGAAAAGATTTTCGTTTCGGTGAAGGATACGGGCATCGGAATTCCAAAGGACAGTGTGAAGAAGGTATTTGACCGTTTCTATAAATCGGATCTGTCCCGCGGAAAAGATAAAAAAGGAACCGGTCTGGGACTCGCCATTGTGAAAGAAATCATTCAGGCGCATGGGGAGAATATTGATGTGGTCAGCACCGAGGGCGTGGGATCGGAGTTTATCTTTTCGCTGCCGCTGGCGACGAATCTGTAACGGCATGGAAAACTATTTTGCATGTATAAGCTGCTTTTTCTTCTGCGAAACGCAGAGGTGTGAAAAATTAAAAAGGCAGCTACAGGAGCGATTACGAGAGTATTTGTAACGAGAAGGGAGCAGAATTATGGGGAACAGCAGTGAAGCAAAGAAAACGAATCAAAACAGGAAAACAGGGATGCATCGAATCGCAGCAGTTATACTGGCAGCAGTTTTTGTCTGGGCGAGTGTCGGAACCGCTATTGCCGCTGAATCCCGCACAAAGATTAACAGTGTCAGTCTGACTGTGCATTCTTCCATTCAGGCGGGAAGCAGCAGCGGGAATGTTTCAGTGACTGCGGATGGTGGAAATTACCGGGTTGGCGGAACAGAGATCACGAACGAGGACGATGACTGGAAAGGCGGTATGACCCCAAGAGTAGAAGTGACCTTGTATGCGGACAGTGGTTATTATTTCAACTGTACCAGCAAGAGTGATTTTTCTTTCCACGGGGATGATGCTTCCTATGTGACCTGCAGACGGGAAGATGACAAAGAAACGCTGGTTCTCGTGATCAAGCTGGATAAGCTGGACAACGGTGATTTAAGTGTCACGGGTGCCAGCTGGGATGGCTCCTCCGGAACCGGGGCCTGGAATGAAAATAAGGCAGCGCGCTATTATCAGGTGAAGCTGTACCGGGATGATTCTACCGTCATGAGTACCACTTCGGTATACGATACTTCGTACGATTTTGCCGGTCGTATGACCCGCAAAGGCGACTACTATTTTGAAGTGCGCGCTGTGGGAAGCGGCTCAGAGAAGGGTGACTGGGAAAGTTCTGACACGATCTATCTGACCTCTTCAGAGGCGGATGACATCAGCTCCGGTTATCATAGCTCTTCGTCCTCCAGTGGTGGTCCTGGCAATGGAAAATACATTTCCGGCGGCCCTGGAGATAACGGCAGAAGCAGTGCCAGCACCGGAGGTCCGGGCTCGGCAGGAGCAAACGGACAGAATGTTTCCACTGCACAGGGCAATCACTGGTGCATCGATCAGGGTGGAAAATGGTTCCAGTTTAAGGATGGAAGTTACCCGGCAGGTCGCTGGGTACTGATCGACGGAATCTGGTATTGCTTCGGACAGAACGGATATCTGCGCTGCGGCTGGATCAATGAAAATGGAAAGTGGTATTATACGGACAGCAATGGCGCGATGCTGGTCAACACCCGGACACCGGACGGATATTATGTCGGAGGAGATGGAGCGTGGATCCAGTAATAATTTGGCATAGCCAATAAAGTAGGGCGTGTGCGAGGCTGGCTTCCGGAATTTTCAGCATATCAGTTGTTTCGCCTCTTGAGCACACATGTCCGATTGCAGCGGATGTAATCCGATGCAGGCGAACATGTGTTAGCGAAAGCAAGCGAACAACGATATGTGAAAATGTAGGAAGTCAGCCTCGCACACGCCCGGCCTTTATTTCCGCACCTCAAATTTATATCCGATGCCCCACACCGTGGTCAGCGCCCAGTTGGCGTGATCCTTGATCTTTTCGCGCAGACGTTTGATATGTACGTCGACGGTCCGGGTGTCTCCGATGTATTCGTAGCCCCAGATATGGTCGAGGAGCTGCTCTCGGGTGAATACCTGGTTTGGTGAAGAAGCCAGGAAGTACAAAAGCTCCAGTTCCTTCGGCGGCATCTCCACGGAGTGACCGCAGTAGGTGACCGCGTAGTTTGTGAGGTTTACGGTCAGGTCCGGGTATTCGACATACTCGCCCTGCTGGGCTGGTTCCGGTATCGTTGGAGCGGGGGCAGCCTGGTAGCGGCGCAGCACAGCTTTGACCCGGGCTACCAGTTCCTTGGAATCGAACGGCTTGATCATATAGTCATCGGCGCCAAGTTCCAGTCCCAGGACCTTATCGAAGATTTCGCCTTTGGCGGACAGCATGATGATCGGCACCTGGGAGGTGGCACGCAGCTCGCGGCACACCTGGTAGCCGTCGATGCCCGGAAGCATCAGATCCAGAAGGATCAGGTTTGGCTTGAACTCCGGGAAAATTTTTAAGGCTTCCTCGCCGTCATTTACAATATAAGTTTCGTAGCATTCTTTCATCAGATAGAGCGAAATCAGCTCTGCAATGTTCTCGTCATCGTCTACGATTAAAATCCGCTGTTTCTCAGCCATGTCGTTTCCTCCTGATATTTCCTGTGCTGTGTTTGTCTGCAGCAGCAGCTGCGTCTTGTGCAAAAATCCGGCTGCCCGGATTTTTCTTATTTGAATACTACAATGGTTACGCCTGCGTCGCCTTCGCCGAAGCCGCCCAGGTGGAATTCTTTGATGTATTTTAAGCGCTTTAAGTGCTTGTGGATACCGGCGCGCAGGGCTCCGGTGCCTTTGCCGTGCACGATGCGTACCTGCGGCAGATGGGCAATGTAGGCATCGTCGAGGTATTTGTCAAGCTGCGCAACGGCCTCGTCTACGGTCATGCCCAGAACGTTGATCTCCGGGGAGATGCCGAAGGACTTGGACATCTTGATGTTGCTGCTTCCGCTTCCTTTGCGGCGGGATTCCATGCCCGGTCCGCTGACGGAATTTTCCTGCAGAAGTTCCAGGTCGTTTAGGTTGACCTTGGAGCGCAGGATGCCCATCTGGACAAATAAGTTGCCCTGTGCATCCGGAAGACTGCTGACGGTGCCCTTTAAGTTCATGGAGAGAACGCGCACGCCGTCTCCGAGCTTTAAGGATTTCGGATTGATGGCCTTGTGCGGTTTTTTGGTCTCCTGTTTTAAGGACAGATTGCCGTCGACTTTCTTTAAGTTTTCGCGCAGCTTTGTGCGTTCTGCCTCCAGGGCTCTGGTATCGATGCCGGAGGAAGCCGCCAGCTTGTTGATGTTTTTGATCGTGCGGTCAGCGGTCTCCTTTGCCTCGCGCAGGATGCGCTGCGCTTCTTCATTGGCTTTGCGGATCATCTGATCCTTGCGCTCGTCGAAGCGCTCTTCTTTCTTTTCCAGACCGGATTTCAGCCGTGAGATCTCGGCTTTATAGGATTCAATCTCAGCACGTTCTTTCTCGATGGTGACACGGTTTTCCTCCAGACGGCTGATGACATCCTCAAACGTTTCATCCTCGGATTCCAGATGGGTCTTTGCATCGTCAATGATGTAGTCTGGCAGTCCCAGCTTTTTGGAAATGGCGAATGCATTACTCTTTCCAGGAATGCCAATGAGCAGGCGGTAGGTTGGGCGCAGGGTTGCCACATCGAACTCGCAGCAGGCATTTTCCACGCCTGGGGTGCTGAGCGCGTAGATCTTTAACTCACTGTAATGGGTGGTGGCCATGGTGCGGCACTTCATGTTGTGCAAGAAGTTTAAGATGGCAATGGCCAGAGCCGCGCCCTCGGTCGGGTCGGTTCCGGAGCAGAGCTCATCGAACAGGCAAAGAGAATGGCTGTCTGCCTGATTTAAAATGTGCACGATGTTGGTCATGTGGGCAGAGAAGGTACTGAGGCTCTGCTCAATGCTCTGCTCATCTCCGATGTCAGCAAAGACTTCCTCAAATACAGCCAGCTCTGATCCCTCGAATGCCGGAATATGCAGACCGGCCTGACCCATCAGCGTGAAGAGTCCGACGGTCTTTAAGGAAACCGTCTTACCGCCGGTGTTTGGACCGGTGACCATAAGAAGGTCAAAATCGGTGCCCAGCCAGACGGTGATCGGAACAACTTTCTGCGGGTCTAAGAGCGGATGACGGCCATCCTTGATGTGGATGCGGCCTTCGGTGTTGAACTTCGGCTCGCTGCACTTGAAATGGCGGGACAGCGCTGCTTTGGCGAAAATGAAGTCCAGTCTGGTCAGGATCTGCAGGTTGATGGCAAGCTCCTCGGTGTAAGGCATCAGCTGGCCGCTTAGATTGGCAAGAACTGCCTCGATTTCTTTCTGCTCCTGAATCTCCAGGGTGCGCAGTTCGTTGTTTAACTGGATGACGGCCATCGGTTCGATGAACAGGGTGGAACCGGTGGAGGACTGGTCGTGGACCATACCGTTGACCTGGGATTTGTATTCTGCTTTGACCGGCAGGCAGTAGCGCCCGTCGCGCATGGTAATGACAGCGTCCTGCAGGTAAGAACGGCAGCTGTTTAAGATGCTGTTCAGCTGGGTGTGGATGCGGTCGTTGATGCCGTGCATGGAGCGGCGGACCTTGTGAAGCCCCGGGCTTGCGTTGTCGCTGATCTCATCCTCGGAGAGGATGCAGCGCTTGATCTCGTTGTTGACGGAGGTTAACGGCTCCAGACTCCGGAACATGGAGTCTAAGGAGTCATCCGGGAACTCTTCGGATTCCTCGTGGTGACCGTAAGTTTTGGCACGCGCGGCAACCGTCAGCAGGGAACTGATGGATAACAGCTCTAAAATGCTGAGGGAGCTGCCAATCTCCAGGCGTTTTAAGGAATCCCGCACATCGCGGACACCGCTTAAGGAAAGGCTTCCCTTCATGCGGACACGGGTGAGCGCATCACTTGTCTCGGTCTGTGCCTGTACGATCTCGTGGTAATCGCTCATCGGGAGCAGGTTCTGGCATAACAGCTTTCCGGGGGTGGAAGCAGCATAGCTGGTCAGCTGGGTGATGATCTTGTTATATTCTAATGTCTTTAATACTTTCTGGTTCATAAAAATCCTCGATTTACTTTATATATAGTGAAAATAAACAATTCGATTATAACATGAAATGAATTCCTGCGAAAGGGCGGGGCACATACTTTTTTAGTTGCGTAAATCGGGTCAGAACCTTATAATAGGAGATAATGCATACCATCTGCGCAGAATTGCAAGATGGGAAAAGCGCTGCTGGACACATGTGCGTGTACAGGAACGGAAAGTCTGCGCAGGCATGCATCAGGGGAGGATTTATTATGAAGTAAGGAGGACGTGAATGTCTGAGGTACGGGATCCAGAAAAGAAACCTGAACATGAAAAAAAGAATGACCGCGATTTCATCAGCGAAAAGATCGTAAGACCGGCTCCAAGCAAAAAGCAGGTTGGTACCAGAATGGCAACAGCTGCCTGTGCCGGAATCATTTTTGGTGTCGTCTCTGCAGTCTGTTTTGTTTTGACCCGTCCGATCATGGAGCAGTTATCCGACGGAAACAAGCCGACGGCATCGGCGGTATCTATCCCGAAGGATGAGCTGGAGTCATCCGCAGAAGCGCAGGAGACGGAGCGTGCGTCTGAGACAGAAACTGAGCCGGTGGAGGAGATGGTCCAGAGTGCACTGGAGCATTACCGCTATACGGTAGATGATCTGAATTCCCTGTTAAACAGTCTGCGTTCCAAAGCATTGGCTGTGGATAAAAGTGTGGTGGTCGTACATTCTGTCCAGCAGAACACGGACTGGTTCGACAATCCGGTGGAAACAACGGGGTTATATGCCGGAGTCATCATCGCGAAGACCAGCCAGGAGTTGCTGATCCTGACACCAGAGGATGCAGTCGAGCAGGCGGATTCCATCAAGGTAACCTTTGAGAATGGAAACGATGTGAGCGGTCATATGAAACAGAAGGATACCACATCCGGTATGGCGATCGTCAGTGTCAGCGCGGGCGACATCAGCACGTCTTTGTTAAAAGATTTAGAGCCGGTTCCGCTCGGAAACTCCTATCAGGTGTGTCAGGGCGATATGATCGCATCCATCGGCAGTCCGGCCGGAGTCGTTCATTCGCTTGATTACGGATTTGTTTCCTATGTGGTGCGCAGCAATCCGATGGTTGACCAGCATTGCCGGATGCTGTATTCCCATATTTTAACGGATGCGGACCGCGGCACATTTTTGATGAATACAGATGGAGAGCTGATCGGCTGGGCCGTTTCCGCTTCTGACAGTTCGGCGGCAGGCAGCAATATGGCGGAGATCTTTGGTATTTCCGATTACAAGGGAATTCTGGAAAAGCTGAGCAATGGCCAGGGCGTTCCCTGCGTCGGCATTGTCGGCCAGGAGGTAACCGAAGTGCAGATGGATGGCGGAATGCCGGCGGGCATCTATGTCATGAATGCTGTTACCGAGAAACCGGCGTACAATGCGGGAATCCAGAACGGAGACATCCTCACACAGATCGATAAAACGCCAATTACATCGATGAAGGAATACCAGGCAGCGGTAGAAAAGATGACCTGCGGCCAGACGGTGCACATTACCGTGCAGCGGAACGGGCGCGACAGCTACACGCAGCTGGAGTTTGACGTAACGGTGGGAAGCAGGTAGTGGTCAGTGCAGATTTGATCTGCACTGGAAATAAGAATCACAAGCAAGATAGAAAGAAAAGGAAGAGATATGAAGTATATTGACAGTTTCAGAGAAGGCATGCATGTTTCCGACGTGTATCTGTGCAAAAATAAGCAGATCGCGCTGACCAAGAACGGAAAGGAATACGGAAACCTGGTCCTTCAGGACAAAACAGGCACAGTAGACGCAAAAATATGGGATCTGGGATCACCGGGCGTCGGAAATTTTGAGACGCTGGATTATGTTTACGTCGATGCAGACGTGACCATGTTCATGGGTGCAAAGCAGCTGAACGTAAAGCGGATCCGTAAAGCCGATGAGGGTGAATACATTCCGGCAGATTACCTTCCGGTCTCCTTAAAAGATGTAAAACAGATGTATTCCGAGCTGCTTGCGTTTATTGCATCTGTAAAAAACCCATATCTGAAACAGCTTTTGGACAGCTACTTCCAGGATCCGGAATTTGCGAAGGCATTCCAGTTCCACAGCGCAGCCAAGAGCGTGCATCACGGATTTGTAGGCGGTCTTTTAGAGCATACGTTAAGCGTTACCAAGATGTGCGATTACTTTGCGTCTGCCTACCCGATGTTAAACCGCGACCTGCTCTTAACTGCAGCCATGTTCCACGACATCGGTAAGACCAAAGAGCTGTCAACATTCCCGGCAAATGACTATACCGATGACGGTCAGCTGTTAGGCCATATCATCATCGGAACGGAGATGGTTGGCGAGCGCATGCGCACCATCGAAGGCTTTCCGCCAAAGCTGGCAAGCGAGTTAAAGCACTGCATTCTCGCGCATCACGGAGAACTGGAGTACGGTTCCCCGAAAAAACCGGCTCTCTTAGAAGCGATGGCTTTAAACTTCGCGGACAACGCAGACGCAAAGATGGAGACGATGATCGAAGTGCTGCGCGGTGCGGGGGACAACCAGGGATGGCTTGGATATAACCGGCTGCTGGAGACGAATATACGGAAGACAACAGAGTGTTAAAAGAATAGAAAAAATCAGAAAACGCGCCAAAACCGGCGCGTTTTCTGATTAAAAAGGGGAAAGAGGTAATGTATTGTGTACCAATATATAGGACCGTTCATCCGGTGTGTCATCCGGGAAACGGGTTGTTGTTTGACGACCCCGGCAGCGGTTGCGCGCTTGGTGCCGCCGGGCTCTTTTATAACAGGTGCATAACGAACATGTTTGTTAGTTGCTGTCCATTATGATGATGGGTTCGTTTGGTTTTCTCTCCCTCACATCATGCTTATATGATACTGGAAAAATGTGTCTAAAGTTTGAGGAGATTGTGAAGAAAGCGGAAAGTTTCTAAACAAAATCTTACGGAAAAGAATGGAAATAAAAGGAAAGTCCTTACGGAAAAAGAAGATGCCAGTAAGGCCGGATTGGCAGAAATCGTGACAAACAAAAAGGGAAGACTTGCACAGTGGTAAGAAAACCCGTAAAATGATAGGAAAGAATCAGGGTTGGAACTGGATGAAAGGATAGAGCGAAACATGGATTGGAAAAAGAATGATGTATTTCAGGTTCAGATAGAAGATATGAGCGATACCGGGGAAGGAATCGGCAAAACCGACGGCTTCACCTGGTTTGTGAAGGATGCCGTAATTGGGGATGTGGTGGAAGCCAAGGTTATGAAAACAAAAAAATCATATGGTTTTGCCCGTCTGATGCAGGTGGTAAAGCCATCGGACTGCCGTGTCACTCCACACTGCCCGTCTGCCCGCCAGTGCGGCGGATGTCAGCTTCAGGCCATGAGCTACGAGGAGCAGCTGAAATTTAAAGAAAATAAGGTGCGCAACAACTTAAGCCGCATCGGCGGACTCACGGAGATTCCCATGGAGCCGATCATCGGCATGGAAGAGCCGTGGCGTTACCGCAACAAGGCACAGTTTCCGTTTGGAAAAGACAAGGATGGCCGTATCATCACCGGCTTTTATGCAGGCCGCACCCATGCCATCATTGAACAGGAGGACTGTCTGCTTGGCGTGGAAGAAAACCAGCCGATCCTGGACTGCATCCGCGCTTTTATGGAAGAATTCCATATTGCGCCGTATGAGGAGGAAACACACCGTGGTCTGGTGCGTCATGTACTGATCCGAAAAGGCTTTACCACGGGTGAACTGATGGTATGTCTGGTACTGAATGGAGGGGTGAAGAAGCTGAAAGCGGCGGAGGTGCTGGTGGAGCGTCTTGTGAAGCTGTTCCCGGAAAAACATGTGGAAACAGCTGAGGGCGCAGAGACAGATGACGCAGGAATGGAAGCACAGGCAGCAGGAAACAGGGCAAACACAGAGATTCCGGCGCCGCATATGGTCAGCATCTCCTGCAGTATCAACCGCGAAAAGACCAACGTCATCATGGGAAAAGAAATCGTAAATCTGTATGGACCTGGTTATATTACCGATTATATCGGCAATGTCTGCTATCGGATTTCTCCATTATCCTTCTATCAGGTCAATCCGGTCCAGACCCAGAAGCTTTACGGAACGGCACTGGAATATGCCGCTTTAACCGGGGAAGAAACCGTATGGGACCTGTACTGCGGCATCGGAACCATCTCCCTGTTCCTTGCCCAGAAGGCAAAAAAAGTGTATGGAGTCGAGATCGTTCCCCAGGCCATCGACGATGCGAGAGCCAATGCAGAATTAAATCATTTCGAAAATGTGGAATTCTTTGTAGGAAAGGCAGAGGAGGTGCTGCCGGAGCAGTATGAAAAGAACCAGGTCTATGCTGATACGATCGTGGTGGATCCGCCGCGCAAGGGCTGTGACAGCGTGTGTCTGGATACCATCGTGAAAATGGCACCGAAAAAAGTGGTTTATGTCAGCTGCGACTCCGCGACCCTTGCAAGAGATGTGAAATATCTGGGCGAGAGAGGATACCAGGTAGAGCGGGTGCGGACGGTGGATATGTTCCCGTGGAGCGGGCATGTGGAGACGGTAGTCTTGATGTCAAGGAAATAAAATCAAGTGCCAGAAAGTGGTGTATTTCCAGGCTTTTTCGGAAGTTGGGATTAGAAGCCTGACTCCTGAAAAAGCCCGGTTTTCTTATATGGAAACATATTTACTGCAAAATGTGTGTCAGGTTGTAACCTCGGATTAGATGTCGCGATTTGGGACAGTGGATTAGATGTCAGGCATTTCGGGATGCTTTTGGGAAAATGAAAACGGATGACAACCAATCCGGCAACTCGACCATTTTGGGTGGTTGTAGGCAGTAGATTAGATGTGAAGGAAAAATTCGGTAAGTCGGAATTTGTGTAGATAACATAGGTATTCTTCAAGATACCAAGTATCAAAAATAATCGTACTTGATGCATTACTTTATCAGTCATATAATTAAACCAGTTCAAAAATATGACTATATAAACAAGGAGGATACCAATATGACAAATATTGAAAAAGTAAATCAATTTTTAGATGAGGCAAAAATATTTTATTTTTTGACTACAGATGGAGATAAACCAAAGGGACGTCCATTTGGATTCCATATGTTAGATGATGGTAAATTATATTTTGGATGTGGTACGTTCAAAAATGTTTTTTTGCAGTTAATGCAAAATCCCCACGTTGAAGTGTTAGCCGTTAATGGCAACGAGTTTATGCGTTATGATGGAACTGTAAAGATTGTGAAAGATGAGGCTCTTTTGAAAAAGGTGCGTACAGCAATGCCACAGATTATGAATCTGTATGATAAAAATGGCTGGGAGATGGGAATGTTCTATCTTGAGAATGGTCATGCAGAGATTCGTGGAATGATGGATTTAAAAGATGAATTTGATGTATAAGAGGTAATGATATGGAAAGATTATTTGAAACGGATTCGACAATGGAAGATCGTTTTGGGAAATGTCCTTATGCGACAGCACAGAGTTTGATTTCAGGAAAATGGGCTGTCTTAATTATGCATTATCTGGAAGATGATCCCATCCGTTTCAATGATCTTTTGCGTCTTATGCCAAAGATGACACATGCGACTTTATCTGTTCAATTAAAGACATTGGTGGAAAATGGTCTGGTGGAGCGAAAACAATATGAGTCGATTCCGCCTAAGGTAGAATATTCGCTGACAGAAATTGGGAAAAAATTTCATCCGGTAATAGAAGCGATGCATAATTGGGGGCAGGAATATATTGAATTCATGAAAAAGGATAATGAATAAGTCTATGGAAATAAAAAGGATTGAGCAAGACTTTACAGTGTGTCAGGTAAAAGATTATTCACTTGTAAATTTAGATTCTGAATATAGCTTTATTGAAAAAATGCACGCCGCATTCTCGTTACTTTAGTGATGAGTTAGGCGTGCAAAAAATATAAATAAGAATCGAACATACATTTGCATCTTGGCAATACATATGGTATACTATAAATATGGATAATAATATATTTAATATTAAGGAAAATAGTCTTTCGTATGGTAGAGGTTATGTTTATTCTTTACAGTATCATTTGGTATGGTGTACAAAATACCGTAAAAAAGTTTTAGCAAATGGAATCGATGTGGAATGCAAAGAAATGTTACAAGGATTGGCGGAAGAGTATCACTTTCAGATTTTGGCTATGGAGATAATGCCGGATCACATTCATCTGCTTGTGGATTGTCGCCCACAGTTCTTTATTTCTGACATGATTAAAATCATGAAAGGAAATATTGCCAGACAGTTATTTCTTTCACATCCGGAATTAAAACAGCAGTTGTGGGGTGGACACCTTTGGAATCCTTCCTATTGTGTAGTGACAGTGAGTGAGCGCAGTAAAGAACAGGTTTTGTCGTACATAGAAGGGCAGAAGGAGAAAGAAAAGCGAAAGTAGGAAAATCTTATGAAGACGGTATCCAGTTATGGTGTAGAAATTAAAAAACAGAATATTCCCCTTCACCATACACTGAGGATTTATCGTCAGGCAGTTTCTTATCTGACTAAAGTTTATCATGAAGTATGGGAAGAACTTTCAGAAATTGAGAATGCCCAAAAGCGGTTTAATGAAGCGGAACATCTTGTACATAATACAAAGAAAAATGTGGCCAGATTTGATTTTGATCAGCGCTTTGTTAAAATGCCATCTTACTTGAGGCGCGCAGCGATTCAGCATGCACTTGGAAGTGTATCTTCTTATAAAACACGAATGAAATTATGGGAAAACGGCGATTTATCAGGGAAGCCGAAGCTCGTATATGAAAATCATGCGATGCCGGTATTTTACAGAGATGTCATGTACAAACCGAGCGAGTCAGGGGAAGATGTTGCATATCTAAAATTATATGATGGTTATGACTGGAAATGGTTTCGCGTTTCTCTGCTGCATACAGATATGGAATATCTGAGAAAACATTGGTCAGGAGTTTGCGCTATGGCCCCAGTTCTGGAGAAGAAGCATCAAAAATATTTTCTGAGATTTTCTTATACGGAGGATGTGATATTGACGAAACATGCTGTAAATGAGCAAATCATTTGTAGCATAGATCTGGGAATCAATACGGATGCGGTTTGCACAATCATGCGTTCAGACGGAACTATTCTGGGACGAAAATTTATAGATTTCCCCAGTGACAAAGACCGGCTGTACCATGTGTTGGGCAGAATTCGCAGATTTCAAAGAGAACATGGTTCCGGGCAGATAAAGAGCAGATGGACCTATGCCAAGAGACTGAACATGGAATTAGCCAGGAAAATCGCAAATGCAATCGTAACCTATGCGGGGGAATATCAGGCAGATGTACTGGTTTTTGAGTACTTAGAGATAAATGGGTTTATTTCTGGAAAGAAGCGTCAGCAGCTTCATATGTGGAGAAAACGGGATATTCAGAATATATGCGAGCATCAGGCTCACAGACATGGAATAAGACTGGCGAGGGTCTGTGCCTACAATACCAGTAGGCTTGCTTATGATGGAAGTGGTATGGTAGAGCGAAGCAAAAAGAATCACAGCTTGTGTGTATTCAAAAATGGGAAAACATACAACTGTGATTTATCTGCATCCTATAATATTGGAGCAAGATATTTTATCAGAGAATTATTAAAACCCTTCCCGGAAACGGAAAGGTCTTTACTGGAGGCAAAAGTTCCTTCAATAAAGCGTAGAACCTCATGTGTTTATGCAGATTTGAGAGTGTTGCACGATGTATTGGCAGACTCTAAATCCGCATGAATGCAGGCAGATATTCAGTGGACTACCTGTAATGTGGAAACCTGCCGTATCCGGCATGGACATTGCGCATAGTTGCGCTGTTCTAAGTTACAGGCGTATCCGCCGATATTTAGTCTTGTCGCTTAAAGCGGCTGAGAAGCACGTGACTTTAGTCATGTGAGGTTCACAAACAAGTATGTTCAAGCGGTTTTGCGTGGTCTGAAGCCCTGTGTGATCGGCATTGTTCTTGCAACGGGTATTTATATGGTCTTTGGAAACTGCTTTGGAGCGATTTCAGCAATCCAGATTAATTTGCAGGCAATCATCCTTACGGCAATTCTGGTTGCTTCGATGTTTGGGTATAGGCATTTTGCAAAGAAGAAGCTGTCGCCTATTCTTTTAATCGTATTATCCGCAATAGTGGGCATGGCAGTGTACGGAATATAGAATTAAGACAATACAGCGATAGCGATATGGACGCAGTGATGCAGATATGGCTTAATACGAATATTCAAGCACATCATTTCATACCGTCTATCGGCTGTTCTTTTTTTGGTTTTCAGGCGTTAAAACGGTAATGTTTTTCTTGTGTACAGTAGAGCGCTATAGTATAATAAAACCAGTTTTTTACATAAGTTTAAAAGCTATAATAAGGAAATCGGCAAACCAGATGAAAGTCTGGGACGCAAAGCTACAGGGCCTTTAAAATGGCAGCCAGTTGCATGAAATGAGGTACACTGTCTGTCTGACAGTGCTTTTTTATGGAGTTATTTCACAGACGTAACAATAATGATTTTACCAGGAAAGAAAGAGGTAAAGTATGAAAAAGGCAAAACGTTGTCTGATAACAGTGGTGTCAGGTGTACTTGTAGCAACTGCTGTCTTGTCTGGATGTGGACAGTCAAAGAAAGAAGTATCTAAAAACGATGATCATCTTACCGTTTATCTGTGGGAAAATCGTTTGATGAAAAATATTGCACCCTATATCCATGAACAGTTTCCTGATCAGGATATTGAATTTATTATTGGTAACAATGATACCGATTTATACAGTTATTTTAAAGAACATGATGAATTACCGGATATCATAACAGTACGTCGATTCTCTGGAACAGATGCACAGGACTTACAGCCTTATCTTATGGATTTTGCTTCTTATGATGTTGTTTCCAAGTACTATTCTTATGCGGTGCAATATTATAAGAATGAGGAGGATGAAATCCAGTGGCTGCCAATCTGTGGTATTCCGCAGACGATCATTGCCAACAAAACACTGTTTGATCAGTATGGCGTAAAGATTCCAGAAAATTATGAGGAATATGTACAGGCCTGTCAGCAGTTTTATGATAATGGCATAAAACCGTATTCCATGGATCTTGGGGAAGACTGGTCTAATAATGAAATCATCCAGGCGGCGGCAATCGGTGAGTTTACAAGCCTGGATGGTATTGAATGGCGAAACGGTGCAGAGACTGCAGCGGATGAAGTGAAGTTTGATGATACATTATGGAAACGTATTTTTTCAGAAACCAGTCAGTTTCTTAAGGACTCGCACTTTGGTAAAGAAGATATCAATATTGACATCGATACAGGAACCCAGATGTTTGTCGAGGGAAAATCAGCAATGTTTCATGGACATCCGACGGTTATGCAGCAGCTGCAGAACCAGATGGATGCGGAGCTGATCCGTATTCCCTACTTTTCACAGACATCGGATGAATCCTATGTATACATGACTCCGTCCTTAAACATTGCATTTAACAAAAATCTGGAAAAAGACCGGGAGAAACTGGATACTGCACTGGATGTGCTGGATTGTATGATTTCAGAAGAGGGGCAAAAGCTGATTGCGGATGGAAGCGGCGTCATTTCATTGAATACAGATGTTCCAACCATGATGCAGGATGTGCCTGGAGTGGAAGAGGAAATTAATAATAATGCTGTTTATATCCGATATTCCGCTCAAAAATCTTTTTATGCAAGTCTTGAGGCTGTTCACGGATTACTGTCAGGGGAAATGGATGAAACACAGGCTTATGATACTTTTTGCAGTGTAATGAATCGTAAAGCTCCAGAAGAAAAAGCAACGGTGAATTTTGAAAATGAATATTCCATTTCGCTGAACGATAGAAATGGCCGTGATGCAGCATCTTCCATTTTAACTACGATCAGAGAAGAAAATGATGCACAGCTGGCTCTGGCGCCATATTATTATTTCACTTCTTCTATGTACAAAGGAGAATGCACCAATAGCCGGGTTGGCATGATGACAGCGAAGAGTTCAGATACAGCATTATATGTTGCAAAAATCAATGGTAAACAGGTTTATGAACTCGTGAAAAATTATCTCGCCGATGCTGATGAGAATTTTTACATAACCAACAAATACGAATTACCAATTGCATCCGGTATGAAAATGATCGTCAATCAAGCGGAAGGTGGATTTTCATTAAAGGACTTGACAGTGAATGATAAGAAAATAGACAAAGAAAAGGAATACTCGATTCTTCTTACAGACACCACAATGTCTGTTTTGAAAAAAATAAATCCGAAATGTGAGATTGAGCAGCTTAAAGATACAACATTATCAAGTGCATGGATCGCAGCAATGTCAAAAGGACAGCAGCCGTCAGCACCGGAAGACTATATAGAGGTTGAACAGTAAAAGTGGAGATAGAACAAACGGTAAAGAAAAGAAAAAAAATAACAAGGCTGTTGCTTATACTGCTTATGATTCTTTTAAGCTTAGGTTGTATCAAGTATCTTATAAGTAAGTCTAGCAAGTATATCAGCGAAAATGGAAAAAGCAGTATGGGAGCTGTTGTTGAACAGATACAACAGACCTATGATCTTCAGGTGAGTGGGTACTACAGCCAGCTGCAGTTGGTTGAGGAATTTTTACTTCGTGAGAGGAAGCTGTCTCTTGAAACGGATACGAACAAAAGTTTCTTTGAAGCATGGGAAAAAGAATCGGAAAGTACCCTTATATTTCTTCGGGAAAATGGTCAGGCAATATCCGCAGGTGGAACAAAAATGCGGATTGATATGCCAAGTAAATTTCTGCTGGACTTAAAGAATGGATACAATATTGGAAAACTGGTGCGTCTTGATTATGATCAGAAGAAAAAAGACGGTTATCTGGTTGCGATCCCATGTCAGGAATATACGATCAATGGGGAAACTTATACGGCAATTGGAACGGTGTATGATCATTCGAAACTGGATTCCATGTTAAAACTGAAAGGTTATGATGGGAAAGCATATTTGTTCATGCTGGATGATGACGGAAATATTACGTATACGAACCTGAGTGGTGATAAATATCAGCGTAATTATTCTTTGTTAAAACATTTAAAAGGGGAACAGGCCATTACAGAAGAAGAGGCTGATTTGCTCAAAAAGAAGTTTGATAACAGAGAATCCGGAGTTGCACTTTTGGGAAAACAGAACCCCTATTATCTGGGGTATTGCCCGATAGAAAGCAACAACACCATTTTGGTATGCATTGTGACAAAGGGAGTTATTGACAATGTGCTGAGGGATTACCAGAAAACGGTGCTGTGTACAACAACACTCATGGCAGGTTTTATACTTTTACTTTTTGCTGGATTATTCTACAGTATTTCCAGACTTAGTCTTGCAGATCAAAAAGCAGAATATGAAAAAAGAAAGAATGAACTTCATTTGCAGACAATGAAGGAAATGGAAGCAGTCAATCAAAAACTGAAAAAGGCAAAGAACGTTGCAACAGAGGCTTTACAGACAGCGGAAAATGCAAATAAGGCGAAAACAGATTTCCTGTCTAATATGTCACATGATATTCGTACACCTATGAATGCAATCATTGGTATCACGTCTTTGATCAGACATGATGCAGGTAATAAAGCAAAAGTTATAGAGTATGCAGATAAAATAGATATTTCATCACAGCATCTGTTAGGAATCATTAATGATGTTTTGGATATGAGTAAGATTGAAGCAGGAAAAACAGTCTTCAAGTATTCTGACTTTTCTATTCTGGATCTTATGCAGGAACTTGACACTATATTTCATACTCAAATATATGAAAAGCAGCAGACCCTTACAATCATAAAAGAAAATATTCAGCATGAGTGGGTGAATGGGGATCAGGTTCACCTGATGCAGATTTTCAGCAACCTGCTTTCCAATGCAGTGAAGTATACCCAGGAAGGTGGGGAAATTCAGTTCTTTGTAGAAGAATGTGAGACAAAGTCATCTGTCTATGCAAAGTACCGTTTCTTAGTTAGTGATAATGGTATGGGAATGTCGGCAGATTTCAAGGATACAATTTTTGATGCGTTTACCCGTGCGGAAAGTTCCCTTACAAATAAAATACAGGGAACCGGACTTGGAATGGCGATTACTAAGAATCTGGTTGAGGCAATGGGAGGTAGCATTGACGTGGACAGTGAATTGGGACAGGGAAGCTGTTTTGAAGTTCTCTTGGATCTGAAAATTGCAGAGGATAGAACGGCTGCTCTGGCGGCACAAGAAGAAACAGATGAGCAGGATGGGAATATCCTTCAAGGAATGAGGTTCCTGTGTGCAGAGGATAATGAACTGAATGCGGAGATCCTGACGGAACTGTTAAAGATTGAAGGTGCGGAATGTATCATCTGTGAAAATGGTGAAGAGATTTTGAAAGCATTTGAACAGTCTGCCCCAGGTGATTATGACATGATCCTGATGGACATACAGATGCCTGTTATGAATGGTTATGAGGCAACGAAAGCAATCCGCAGAAGCTCCCATGAACTGGCACAGACGATTCCGATCATTGCCATGACTGCGAATGCATTTTCAGAAGATATTCAGCATTCCCTTGCGGCTGGCATGAATGCACATGTTTCAAAACCGGTTGAGATGAAGGTGCTGGAAAAGACGATCAGAAGCATAAAATCTGGTGGGGGGGGGTACCGAACCGCAGGTCACTGTACAGTGACGAATGGAAAGTAACCGGATATAGAAGAATCAAAAAGGATAGTTAGGGATAGACAGAAAATGAAAGGAAAAAGAGTAATTGCAGGCATTCTGCTTGCGGGAATTTTAGCAGTCACCCTGGCAGGGTGTAAAAACACAGATAACACGAAAGAAGAAACCGAAAAGCCTGTTATTACCCTCGGCAGTGACAACTATCCACCATACAATTATCTGAATGAGGATGGTGTACCGACGGGAATCGATGTAGAACTGGCTACAGAAGCTTTCAAAAGAATGGGATATCAGGTGGACGTTGTCCAGATCAACTGGGAGAAGAAAAAAGAACTGGTGGAGAGCGGAGAGATTGACTGTATCATGGGCTGCTTTTCCATGGAAGGGCGTCTTGATGATTACCGCTGGGCGGGACCATACATAGCAAGCCGTCAGGTGGTTGCTGTAAATGAGAATAGTAATATCTATAAACTGAGTGACCTGGAGGGAAAGAACCTGGCTGTTCAGTCAACAACCAAACCGGAAGGTATCTTTCTGAATCGGACGGATGAAAGAATCCCAAAACTGGGCAATCTGATCAGCCTGGGACACAGGGAGCTGATCTATACATTTCTGGGAAAAGGATATGTAGATGCAGTTGCAGCACACGAGGAATCTATTGTTCAGTATATGAAGGATTATGATGCAAGCTTCCGTATTCTGGAAGAGCCTCTGATGATCACCGGAATAGGTGTCGCTTTTGCAAAAGATGATGACAGAGGAATCTGTGAGCAGATGAGCCAGACACTGGAAGAAATGCGTCAGGATGGCACATCCCTGAAAATCATTGAAAAATATCTGGATGATCCCCAGAAGTATCTGGAGGTGGATGATCGTGGATATTAAGAGAAAGAAAAAAGAAAAACGAATCCAGCTGTTCGGCGGTCTGATTGGAGTCTGTGTGGCTGTAGCCTCTCTGTTTTATTTCTTCCACGCAGAAAAAGCGGAAGCAGAGAAAAGAATGGTGGAGATTGTAAACTATGTGAAAGTGCAGTGCTCCACCTACACCCATTTTAATGAATCTTCGGAATCAAAAAGCCTCCTCCGTGCCATTGAAAGTGCCAGACAGATGAGTACAAATATTAAAATGGAAATAGAAAACGGCGGTCAGCTAAGCCGGGATTTCCTGAAGGAAAACCTGCAGACTCTCTGGGTGGATGGTATCATTGTACTGGATGCAGAAGGAAAGACGGACTGTGAATACAGCACGGATGAATCTCTTGCCAATGAGATTACGGAGTATCTGCAAAAAGAAATTATCATGGATTTTGCCGGATATGAAGAAAGATCTTATTCGGAACGTTTTATCAGAGAAGACGGGTCACGTATCGACATTGCAGCCTGTGCCAGAAAAGATGCACCGGGTATCGTTGCTGTTTATTATTATACATCTCCAGAATTTGTCAGAAACTACACATTGACGATACAGGGGCTTTTAAACGGCTATAGTGTCCAGAAGGATGGAACGATTATTGTTGCAGATGATGGAACAGTTGTTGCCAGCAATGATGAGAGTATGTTAGGGCAGAATACAGCCGGCAACGAGGTCGTTCAGGCAATGAAAAAGCATACAGACAGTCAGCACATTTATCATTTCAAGAATGAAGGAACCGGATGTTATGGAATCATGCTGAAGCAGCGGGATTATTATATCTATGCGTATCTTCCGGATACGGAAGTGTTTCATAACCTTCCATTAAGTGTAGCAGGTGTTATTCTTCTTTATTTTCTGATATTCAGTATATTTTTGTTCTGGGGTCACAGAACCAATCAGGCACATCAGAAACAGGAGCAGGAAAAAGATGAAAAATATAAAGCAGAACTTCTGACAGTAGCAAAAAAGGCAGAAGCCGCCAATGAGGCAAAAACAGAGTTTCTTCAGCGGATGAGCCATGATATCAGGACTCCGATTAATGGAATCTACGGTTTGATCAATATGGCAGACCATTATGCAGATGATATGGAGAAGCAGAAGGAATACAGAACAAAGGTTAAAGCGGCATCCAATCTGTTGCTGGAACTGGTAAATGATGTTCTGGACATGAGTAAGCTGGAGTCGGGTGAAGTTGTTCTGGAAGAGAGTCCATTTAATCTGAGCAAAATCTCTGAGGAAGTGCTTGTTGTAATTGAACAGATTGCTGCAGAACAGAATATCCGGATTGTATGGGAGAAAAAAGAAATCATACACCGTGATCTTATTGGAAGTCCGGGGTATGTAAAACGTGTGATAATGAATATCCTGTCCAATGCAGTGAAATATAACAGAGAAAATGGACATATTTATCTTAGCTGCATGGAAATCCCATCCGAACAGCCAGGAATGACGACAATGGAATTTATCTGCCGGGATACAGGAATCGGAATGACTGAGGAGTTCCAGAAACATATTTTTGAACCATTTGCACAGGAATATACGGGAAGCCGCACAAAGTTTGTCGGAACCGGACTGGGAATGGCCATTGCAAGGAAGCTGGTCGAGAAAATGGGTGGAACCATTACTTTTGAAAGTGAAAAAGGCGTAGGGACAACATTTGTGATCCGGGTCCCATTTAAAATAGATCCGGATGCGGATAAACGTGAAGAACAGAAGGATGTATCCGAAAAATCTATAAAGGGATTGCATATTCTTCTGGCGGAAGATAATGAGCTGAATATGGAAATCGCTGAATTTATGCTTCAGAATGAGGGTGCGGACGTGATTAAAGCGTGGAATGGGCAGGAAGCGGTTGAGCTGTTCAGAAAAAGTGAACCTGGTGAATTTGATGTCATTCTTATGGACATTATGATGCCGGTAATGAATGGTTATGAAGCTACAAAGATGATCAGGTCTCTGGACAGAGAGGATGCAAAGGAGGTACCGATCATTGCAATGACAGCAAATGCGTTCACGGAGGACAGAATAAGAGCAAAAGCAGCAGGGATGGATGAACATGTTGCTAAGCCAGTTGATGTGGAATTACTGATAAAAGTAATTCATAAATTGGTGAATGATTGATAGAGCAGTGTCAAATAAGCGGTGAAATATAGACAGGATAACTAAAATATGACATGGATACATTGGAATCATTGGATATTTTGACACTGTAAAATAGAAAAATGCAAAATTAGAGTAATTACAATGCCACGTAAAGGGATAAAAATGAATAAATCAGTATTGCAAAGAGGTATCATTTTTATATTGTGCAGCTGCATCCTTTTTTCAATCTGTCCGGTTTATGCTTTTGCAGCAGAAAATCAGAAAGAGAGAGTTGTCAGGATTGGTGTACCGGATGATACATATGATAAGATAAATGGAAATGGAAAAAGAAGCGGATACGGCTATGAATATCTGCAGAAAATCGCAGGTTATACCGGGTGGAACTATGAATATGTAGATTGTACATGGGAAAATTGTTTCGACAAATTAAAAAATGATGAGCTGGATATGATAGAAGGAATCTCTTATACGGAGGAACGGGCAGAGACTATGCTTTTTTCCGCTATTCCAATGGGAGACGAAAGATATTATGTCTATGTAAAACCCGATCATACAGACATCTCATCCTCTGACACTGCATCTTTCAATGGGAAAACGATTGGGGTGCTTATGGGTTACCTGTCGGAAATGGTATTGAACGAGTGGGAAAAGAAATATGATCTGCATACACAGCATGTCAATGTTTCAAATAATGAAGATGCTTTGAAGAAAATTGCAGACGGAGAAATTGACGTTTTTGTATCGTTAGAGGATTCCAGTCTGGATGGGTACGGAATGGTGGCCTTAACGAATCTCGGAAGTTCAAAAATATATTTTGCAATCGGCCAGAGTCATTCTGATTTAAAGACAGAGCTGGATAATGCTATGAGAAGGATCACAGATGATGATCCTTATTATGCAGATGAACTGCATAAGCAGTTTCTGTCAGTGGACAGGGTATATTTTCTGACGGGAGAAGAACAGAAATGGCTGTCAGAGCATGGAACAATCAAAATCGGTTATTTGATAAACGATGGCGGGGTCAGTACTCTTGATACAGAAACCGGAAAAGTGAGCGGCCTGATCATGGATTACAGCCAGCTTGCACAAAACTGCCTGGAAGGACAGACTTTGAAATTTGACCTGAAGGGCTATGATTCACAAGAGGATATGCAAAAAGCGTTGCATGATGGAGAAATTGATATGATTTTTCATGTGATGCAAAATACGAATGCTGCCGAAGACCTGGGCTATGATTTAACAGATACTGTCTGGAAGTACAATATGGCGGCTGCAACGGTTAAAAAGAGTTTTGATGAAAATGCTGAAAATACGGTTGCGATACCAAGAGAAGACAGTGATTTGAAGTCTTATGTTTCCTACAATTATCCACAGTGGCATGTGAAGGAATATGCTACATGGAAGGATGCAAAGAAGGCTGTTTATAATGGAAAAGCAGACTGCATGATTATGGACTTAGGCAAGTTGGAACAATATTCTGATGATAATAAACTGCATAGTGTTTTTCTGGAAAAGTACGATATGGTGTCATTTGCAGTCAGACGTGGAAACAGCATGCTGCTGTCTGTCCTGAATAAGACTATAAAAACAATGTCTGTTTCAAAATTCTCCAATGCTGTGTATATGTATGACAGTAATCTGAAGAAAGTTACGGCAAAGGAGTTTATAAGGGACAATTTCTGGGGCTTTACGGTGCTTGTTGTATCTGTTTTTTTGATCGTGCTGATACTGATACTTGGATTACTCCAAAAAGCCAGAATTGCAGAGAAAAAGGCAAAAGAGGCACAGAAGCAGGCAGAAAAGGCGAACAGTGCAAAGACAGATTTTTTGAGACATATGAGCCACGATATCCGGACACCTTTAAATGGAATTATTGGGATGATCAATATATCAGAGCGTTATTATGGCAATAAAGAAAAATTGGATGAATGTAAAGCAAAGGTAATGCAATCGATGGACTATCTGCAGTCCCTTCTGAATAATGTTCTGGATATCGGAAAAGTAGAATCTGGAACATTACAGTTGGTAAACAAGCCATTTGATCTGGTTGCAATGCTCGTAAAACAGATTTCGATTGTTGAGACAAATGCAAAGGAGTATGGTATCAGCTTTGAAGGCGGAGTTTCCATGAGTACTTTTCATCACAGATATGTTATTGGCAGTGAGGAATATCTAAACCGTCTTCTTATGAATCTTGCCGGAAATGCCGTTAAATATAACCGAAGCGGTGGTAAAGTAATCCTGTATTTCAATGAGATTTCAAGCGATGGCAAGACGGCGGTTTTTGAATTTGTATGTTCTGATACGGGACTTGGTATGAGCGAAGAATTTCAGAAACATGCATTTGAATCCTATGCCAGGGAAGGAAAAGAAACAACGAATGGATATAGTGGTGCCGGACTTGGACTTTCTATTGTAAAAGATATTGTGGACAGGATGAACGGAACAATCAAACTGGAAAGTAAAGAAAATGTAGGTACAACGTTTACCGTCACGATACCACTTGAGATTGATCATAATGCTGAGAAGGAACAGCAAAAAAAAGTGGAAAAGCCTGATCTGTCCGGTAAGAGTGTATTATTAGTTGAGGATAATGAGCTAAATCTGGAAATTGCAAAAATGCTGCTGGAAGATGAAAAGATGGTTGTGACTACGGCAGAAAATGGCGAGAAGGCTGTGGATATTGTTTCCCAGTCAGTTCCGGGCAGATTTGATTTTATTTTTATGGATATCATGATGCCGGTAATGGATGGATTAGAAGCAGCCAGACAGATAAGGACATTGAACCGTAAAGATACAAAAGAGATACCAATCATTGCGATGACAGCGAATGCATTTCAGGATGATATCAGGGACTGCATAGATGCCGGAATGAATGCACATATTGCAAAACCCATTGATAGTAAAAAAATAGAGGACACTTTGCTATTGGTTTTAAAACAGAAAATGCAGTAAGACAATTCTTTGTGTTGTGTTTCTGGCAGCCCCGGTCAGGGCGGCAGATTCAGATGAAGATATTGATGCGGCAGTGCAATTTTATGAAACCAGGAGGTTGACAAGGAGATTTAATATGATTTCGAGAGCAAAGAAATATGTGGCAGTGTTACTGGCTTTTGTATGCGTGTGTATGATATTTTCTCCCCAGACTGCATACGCAGCCGAGGACAGTTCGCAGCATGAAACTGTCAAAGTCGGTTTCTTTGCCATGGATGGTTATCATGTGATGGATGAAGAAGGCAACCGCAGCGGTTATGGCTATGATTTCCTCCGGTTGATGGCTCGTTATTGGAATGTAGATTACGAATATGTCGGATACGATCAGAGCTGGGATGATATGCAGCAGATGCTTGAAGATGGCGAGATTGACATGGTAACATCTGCCCGCAAAACACCGGACAGAGAAGAAAAGTTTGATTTTTCACGTCCGATCGGAACCAATTATGGGATGCTGACCGTCCGCAGTGACAACAGCACGATTGTGGACGGCAATTACAGCACTTACAACGGTATGCGTGTGGCGCTTTTGAACGGAAACACCCGGAATGAAGAGTTTGCGGATTTTGCAGACGACAAAGGATTTACATATGTTCCATCTTATTTTGATACGACCACAGAAATGGATGAAGCCCTTCAGAGCGAAAAAGTTGATGCGATTGTTACCAGTTCTCTGAGAAAAACAAACAATGAGCGAATCGTGGAGAAATTTGGCAGCAGCGATTTCTATGTCATGGTTAAAAAGGGCAATACAGAATTGCTGAATGAGATCAATTATGCGATCGATCAGATGAATGCGGTTGAGGGTGACTGGAAAACGACGCTTTACAATAAAAATTATGAAAGCATCGAAACTAAGAATCTGGAATATACGGAGAAAGAAAAAAGTATTATTTCACAGTATTCCAAGGACAACCCGCTTCATGTTCTGTGTGATCCGACCCGTTATCCATATTCTTATAATGAAAATGGTGAGATGAAGGGTATTATCCCGGATTACTTCCGGAAAATTGCAGACTATGCCGGGATTTCCTATGAGTTTCTTACACCTGCTACCAGAGATGAGTATATTGCTTATCAGAAAAATACGGAAACCACAGATATGAGCATCGATGCACGCCTGGAAACAGATAACTATGCTGAGACGAAAAAATGGGGGATTACTGCACCTTTCATTACGATGCAGCTGGCAAGGGTGACACGGCGTGACTTTGATGGAAAAATGAATGTTGTTGCTACTGTTGACCAGACAGCATCAAATTCAATTGAAGATGCAATGGCACCCGGTGCAGAAAAACTGATGTGCAGTACCCGACAGGAAATGATGGAAGCTGTCCGTGAGGGTAAAGCAGATGCTGCCTTCGTCTACTATTACATGGCACAGGCGTTTGTGAACAGTGACACTACGGGCACCATGACATATACTCTGCTGGAACAGCCTACATTCACCTACCGCATGGTAATTTCATCAACTGAGAACCATGCGCTGGCTGGTATTCTGACGAAAGCAATGTATGCCATGCCCCAAAATCTTGTTGAAGATCTTGCAGCACAGTATACCACATACAAAGCAACAGAGCTTACATTTGTTGACTGGATCCGTCTGCATCCTGTTGTTACTGTTTGGGTTCTTCTTATTTTTGGATGGCTGCTGACTGCTATGGCTGGGACAATGGTGCGTCTCAGTGCAAGAAAAAAAGCTCAGAAGGCGGCCCAGGAGAAAGCTGAGGAAATGGCGGAACTGGCAGAGCATGCACAGGATGCAAACAAGGCAAAAACAGCATTTCTATCACATATGTCCCATGATATGAGGACACCGATGAATGCAATCATAGGATTTACCGGTATTGCAATGAAAAACAATCCGTCAGACGAAGTGAAAAATTGTCTGGAAAAGATTGACGAAAGCTCAGAGCATTTACTGTCGCTGATCAATGATGTATTAGATCTGACCCGCATCGAAAGTGGAAAAGTGAAATACAATCCGGTACCGGCGGATGTGAAAAACATTACAGATTATGCATTGGATATTATAAAAGGCTTTCTTACGAACAGGGATATCAACTTTAAGATTCAGCGTGAAGAAGCAAAGATTCCAAATGTACTTGTGGATCCTGCACGCCTGCGTGATGTGCTGGTCAATATTTTGAGCAATGCCGTGAAATTCACTCCGGATGGAGGGACGATTACCTTTGAAGCCCGGTGTCAGGAAAAGAGCGGGGATGGATATATAAATATGCGTTACCGCATTTCGGATACTGGTATTGGCATGAGTGAGGAATTTACAAAAGAAGTTTTTGAGGAATTTGCACAGGAAGATTCCGGTGTGAGAACGCAGTACCATGGAGTTGGACTGGGGATGGCTATCGTAAAGAAGTATGTAGATATGATGGGTGGAACCATTTCCGTGCAGAGTAAAAAGCATGAGGGAACCACATTTACTGTGGATATTCCTTTGGAAATTACAGATAAGGAATGTAATAAATCAGACACAGGTTTTTCGGAAAAGGTAAATCTTACAGGTGTGAATGTCCTTCTTGCAGAGGATAATGAACTGAATGCAGAGGTTGCTGCCGTGCAGTTGGAAGAGTTCGGGATGAATGTAGAAAGAGCTGTGGATGGAAAGAATGCTGTTGAGATTTTCAGAAATCATCCGAAAGGCACATTTGATGTAATCCTGATGGATATCATGATGCCTGAAATGAATGGTTATGAAGCGACAAAAGCAATCAGGGCAATGAATGACAGACCGGATGGAAAAAACATTCCTATCATAGCAATGACAGCTAATTCATTTGCAGAAGATATTCAGGCATCACTGGATGCAGGCATGAACGCACATTTGTCAAAGCCGATTGTGATTGATGAAGTTATAAAAACGATTTTAAGGTATGTATATAATTGATTCGCAGAGGTTCATGAATTAGTGGAATACAATTGACAGGAGAACTAAAATATGACAATGCGAGAGTGCTATGAAGCTATTGGAGAAAGTAACGGAAGTATAATCGTTTTTTAACTCCGAAATTAGAATGTCACCGAGTTGACCTTGGAAAAAATCATTGAAAAATCATCGGAAGCATGCATCCACCTGGGCAACAATATCTGCATCGATCCAGCCCCTGGCTGCAAAATGGGTTATCAATGCCGGAACAGGAGGAAACCTGAAGACGATTTCAACGAACGGTATTAAGGCAACTGTAAAAGCGACACAGGCAGACTAGTGTATTAACAGATTTTCTCTAGATACCAGAAGCAATATTGTGTATAATAGACTTAACTGTTTGTGTTAACAAAGCATACAGGGGTTGAATGATACATAGAAAACCGTTGTTGTTCATGGAGCGGGAAATCCTGGATTGAAGCTCCCGTTGCCGGAGCCCTCTGGCATGTGAACAATACCGGAAAAAAGCTTTACGGGAAAGAAGGAGGATCTGTCTGTGCTAAAGGAATGGATCCCGGTCAAGATGCCGGAAGAGAAGGAACTGAAGACGAGACTTGAGGCAGCCAGAGAGAAACTTGCGGTACAGCAGCTTCAGATGAAGGAGAAGAAAGTTCCGGTTCTGGTGCTGGTAGAAGGCTGGGGAACCTCGGGTAAGGGCTCTAGCATCGGACGGGTCATCCAGAATATCGACCCGCGTTTCTTCAAGGTTTTCGATATGGAGAAAAAAAGCGAGGAGGATGCCCGTAAGCCATTTTTATACCGCCATTTTGCAAAGATTCCGGAAGCGGGAAAGTTCGTATTTTTGGATTCAGGCTGGATGAGTGAACTGACCTCTGCTTATCTTCAGGGCGAGCTTTCGGAGAAAGAATATGAAAAACGGCTGGAGAGTGTGCGCCGTTTTGAGCGCCAGCTGACGGATAACGGCTATCTGGTGGTGAAGCTGTTTTTGAATATTTCCAAAAAGGAGCAGGGGAAGCGCATCAGCCATCTGACTGAAGAGAAGGATACGCAGTGGCGCGTCAGCAGCTACGATCTGTGGCAGCATGAGCACTATGAAGATTGCGGGGAAGTGTTCGCGGATTATTTAAAGCGGACAAGCATGCCATCGGCTCCATGGTACATTATTGATGCGAAATCGAGAAAGTGGACGGAACTGCAGATCATGGAAATCCTGACCCAGGGAATCGATGTTGCCCTCAGCAACAGCCAGATGGCAGTGCCGCTGTTACAGAATGTGTTCCCGCTGGAGCGCATGCCTTTGCTTTCCGAGATCCCGCTCGATAAGACCATTACTGACGAAGAATACAAAAAAGAGTTGAAGCAGTTAAAGGAACGCCTTGGGGAGCTGCACAACCGCCTGTACCGCAAGAAGGTCCCGGTGATCATTGCTTACGAGGGCTGGGATGCCGCAGGAAAGGGTGGAAATATCAAGCGCATCACCAGTGCGCTGGACCCGCGTGGATACGAGGTGCATCCGATCGCAAGCCCGGAGCCGCACGAGAAAGCCAGACATTACCTGTGGCGTTTCTGGACCAGACTGCCCAAGACCGGTCACATTGCCATTTTCGATCGTACCTGGTATGGCCGTGTTATGGTAGAGCGGCTGGAGGGCTTCTGCAGCGAGAATGACTGGAAGCGGGCTTACCATGAGATCAATGAGTTTGAGAAGGAGCTTCATGACTGGGGCGCTGTCATCATCAAATTCTGGGTACAGATCGATAAGGATACACAGCTTGCACGTTTCACTGAGCGTCAGAATACGCCAGAAAAACAGTGGAAGATCACCGATGAAGACTGGAGAAACCGGGAAAAATGGGATCAGTACGAGCAGGCAGTAAACGAGATGATCGCGAAGACCAGCACGACCTACGCACCGTGGCACATTCTGGAATCCGTCGATAAAAAATATGCCCGCATTAAGGCAATGAAGATTGTGATCGAGGAGCTGGAGAAAGTGCTGGAAGTTCATGAGTAAACTGAACGAAAATTTTATTTATGAAATTCTGTCAGTAGTGGAGGAAATTCCAGAAGGGCGTGTTGCTTCCTATGGACAAATTGCAAAACTTATCGGTCGGGATAAAAATTCCCGGCTGGTGGGGAAAGTGTTGAGTCGGGCTGAATGGTATGGGGAGTATCCCTGCCATCGGGTTGTTAACCGTGCGGGGCGTACCGCTCCTGGCTGGTGGGAGCAGAGGCTTCTTCTGGAAGACGAGGGTGTACAATTCAAGAAAAATGGCTGTGTGGATATGAAAAATTACCAGTGGAAATGTGGAACAGAGTGAAGCCTGACTGAATGTACGGAAGCAGTTTACTCGGAGTGCAAGTGAAATATCAGAAAAAATCCATGAAAAGAGGAAGCATAATTGTATGAATATACTTGTGATTGATGCGCAGGGCGGCGGCATTGGAAAACAGATTGTGAGTGCTTTGAAAAAACGTTATCCGGAGCAGTATATCACCGCGGTGGGAACCAACAGTCTGGCTGCTTCTTCCATGTTAAAAGCAGGGGCGGATGCGGCAGCCACCGGCGAAAATCCGGTCATTGTGTGCAGCCGTAGAGCCGATGTGATCATCGGACCGGTCGGAATTGTGATTGCGGACGCACTTCTTGGCGAGATTACAGCTGCCATGGCAGCGGCTGTCGGACAAAGTCCGGCAAAGCGCATCCTGGTCCCGGTAAACCACTGCGATAACTATATCGTGGGTGTGACGGATCTGAGCATGACAAAGCTGATCGAGGGTGTGGTTGCGGAAGTCGGGAAGCTGATGGAAAGTGGAAACTGTGTTCGTAAATAAATATTTTGGGATATATAATGCCATAGAATATAAGCTGAAGTTAACTTCACATTCAACTTCTAGTTGCCATATCGGCAAAGTTATGCTATAATTCTTCTCAATTGGACAGCACGAAGCTGTTTTACAGAGGCAGAAGCTTCTGAATGGTGTTTGATTTTACGACGTATTTTTTGAAGAATGTATGCACAGGAAGGCATACGGCTTTTCCAGGAGAAGCCGCTTGCCTTCCTTTATTATTTTTTGAGAAAGAGAGGACTGGATACGATGGACTTACAGGAATTTTTCAAAGAAAACCCGAAGGTGGCACTTGCTTTTTCCGGCGGTGTGGATTCTTCTTACTTACTTTACGCAGCTATGAAATATGGGGCAGATGTGAAGGCGTACTACGTAAAGGCGCTGTTCCAGCCGCAGTTTGAGATGGATGACGCAATGCGTCTGGCAGAGCAGTTAAAGGCTCCGGTCCGTGTGCTGCGTGCGGATGTGCTGTCTGACCCGGTGGTGGTTTCCAACCCGTCTAACCGCTGCTATTACTGCAAGAAGGTCATCTTTAACATGATCATGAAGGCAGCTGCGGAAGATGGTTACACGGTATTGCTGGACGGAACCAATGCTTCTGACGATGCAGGAGACCGCCCGGGCATGAAAGCCCTGCAGGAGCTGCAGGTAAAATCTCCGCTTCGTGAATGTGGTCTAGTAAAATCCGAGATCCGCAGACTTTCCAAAGCGGGTGGTCTGTTCACCTGGGACAAACCGTCTTATGCATGCCTGGCAACCCGTATCCCGACCGGCTGTGAGATTACGGCGGAGAAGCTTCAGAAGACCGAGGCAGCAGAGAATTTCATGTTCTCCCTTGGCTTCAGCGATTTCCGTGTGCGCATGATGCCAAACGGTGCGGCAAGATTGCAGGTTCCTGCCGCCCAGCTTCCGCTTGTAATGGAAAAGCGCGAAGAGATTCTGGCAGAGCTTAAGAAAAGCTATCCGGCAGTGCTTCTGGACCTGGAGGTTCGCGGATGAATAGTGAGATCAGAAAAACATTAGAGGCCGTGAAAAACGGTGAACTTTCGGTTGATGATGCGCTCCTTGCCATCAAAAAGGAGCCGTTTGAGGATATCGGTTATGCCAAAGTAGACCTGCACCGTGGAATTCGCCAGGGTGCCGCAGAGGTGATCTACGGAGCCGGAAAGACACCGGAGCAGATGATCGGAATTATCGGAGCAATGCTGGAGCATGAGGTGCAGACCATCCTGATCACCCGGCTTTCACCGGAAAAGGCAGAAGAAATCCAAAAAACTTATCCTCAGCTGGATTACCGGAAGGATGCAAAGATTGGTACGATCGGACAGTTCCCGGCAGCAGACGGCATGGGAAAAATCGTGGTGGCAACAGCAGGAACCTCGGACATTCCGGTAGCTGAGGAGGCTGCACTGACTGCGGAAGCACATGGAAATGAGGTTGTGCGTCTGTACGATGTAGGCGTAGCCGGACTTCACCGTCTGCTGGCTCATATGGATGATATCATGAGTGCGTCGGTGATCATTGCCATTGCCGGAATGGAAGGCGCCCTGGCCAGCGTGATCGGCGGTCTGGCAGACTGCCCGGTCATTGCTGTGCCGACCAGCATCGGATATGGTGCGTCCTTTGGCGGTGTTTCTGCACTGTTATCGATGCTGAATTCCTGCGCCAGCGGGGTATCGGTGGTAAATATCGATAATGGTTTTGGTGCCGGATACCTGGCAAGCATGATCAACCATATGGCTGAGGCGAGGAAATAGAGAGTAATCGGGAAACGAGGAAAGACAGATGAAAACATTATATTTACAGTGCAACATGGGCGCTGCAGGGGATATGCTGACTGCTGCGCTGTTAGAACTGATGCCAGATCCGGATGCCGTAGTAGAGGAATTAAACGGTCTGGGAATTCCGGGTGTGGAATTTGTGAAGGAGCCGATGAGCAAGTGCGGCATTGGCGGAACCCATATGAGTGTGCTGGTGCATGGAGAAGAAGAGTCGGAGGAGATGTTCCACCACCATCATGAGCATGAACACGAGGGCCATGAGCACAGCCACGAGGGCCATGAGCACAGCCACGAGGAGTATGAGCATAGCCACGAGGGCCATGAGCACAGCCACGAGGGCCATGGGCACAGCTGCGAGGAGCATAAGCATCATCACGACCATGCACACATGCACGAAGACCATGCACATGATCACGACCATACTCATGAGCATACACACGATCACGCACACCATCATCACCACAGCAGTCTCCACGACATCGAGCACATTGTGTGCGACCACCTGAATCTTTCAGAGCAGGTGAAACAGGATGTTATGGCAGTCTACGGTCTGATTGCTGAGGCGGAGAGCCATGCGCACGGGGTTCCGGTAACGGAGATCCATTTCCACGAAGTAGGTACCATGGATGCCATTGCGGACATTACGGCTGTCTGTCTGCTGATGAACCGCATTGCTCCGGATCAGGTCATCGTTTCCCCGGTTCATGTGGGAAGCGGACAGGTGCGCTGTGCGCACGGCATTTTGCCGGTTCCGGCTCCGGCCACTGCCTATATTTTAAATGGAGTGCCGATTTACGGCGGAGCGGTAAAGGGAGAACTTTGCACACCGACCGGCGCTGCGCTCTTAAAGCATTTTGCAACCCGCTTTGGAGACATGCCGGTGATGCGTACCGAGGCAATCGGTTATGGCATGGGCAAGAAGGATTTTGAGGTGGCAAACTGTGTCCGTGCAATCCTTGGCGAGACAGAGGATGCCGGCGATACCATTGCGCAGCTGGAGTGTAATGTAGATGACATGACTGCAGAAGAACTGGGCTTTGCCATGGAAACCATTCTGGCAGCTGGTGCGCTGGAGGTTTACACCGTGCCGGTTGGCATGAAGAAATCCAGACCGGGTACGCTGTTGAGTGTACTGTGTCATGAGGATCAGAAAGAAAAGCTAGTGCAGGTGATCTTTAGAAATACAACAACCATTGGTGTGCGGGAGCACAGCTGCAGCCGTTACACGTTACAGCGAAGTTTTGAAACCGTGCGTACACCATATGGAGATGTTCAGAAAAAAGTTTCTTCCGGTTATGGTGTAAAGCGGGAGAAATATGAATATGAGGATCTGGCACGGATCGCCAGAGAGCAGGGCATGTCTCTTGCTGAAGTGAAGAAGCAGATTTTATAAAACAGACTTACAGCTGTGGAAAGCAGCCGCGGGAGCGAAACGGCAGAAAGCAGCCGCAGGAACGAAACGGCAGAAAGCTGCCCAAAAGAAGGAAGGCAGCAGAAGCAGCTGCAAAAACAAAACGGCAGCAAGGCTGTCAGGAGAACGGGAGAACAGGAATTGTGCAGGATCAGATGAATCAGGATACCATATTGGATGCGCTGACGTCGTATTGGACGGACCGGGCGCAAAGCTACAGTGCACAGAATATTGCGGAGATGAATGACTGGCGGAGGCAGGCATGGAGAGAGCTGATTCTCTCCAACGCACCGAAAAAGGAGTGTCTGCGTGTGCTGGATATTGGGACAGGACCAGGCTTTTTCGCCATCAATCTGGCACTTGCCGGACACAATGTGACCGCGGTCGATGTGACGGAAGAGATGCTTGCGCACGCGAAAGAAAATGCAAAAAGTTATGGCGCTAAGGTGGATTTTGTCCTTCACCGGGGCGAGTTTCTTCCTTTTGAGGATAACAGCTTTGACTTGATCGTCAGCCGAAATGTGGTCTGGAACCTGGAATACCCCGGGCAGGCGCTTTCCGAATGGGCGCGAGTGCTTGCGCCGGGCGGTCGTATGGTTTATTTTGACGCGAACTGGTATCTGTATCTTTACGATGAAGATCTTTGCGCACAGAAGAAAGCAGCAGAGAAAGCGTTCCGCGCCAAATATCCGGTGCACAATTATGCCGGAAATCTTCCGAAATCACGGATTCTGGAACTGGAGCAGACCGCGTATTCCCTCCCTCTTTCCAGAGAAAAAAGACCGGAATGGGACAGAGTGGTTTTAGAAAAGCTGGGCATGCAGATCGTGACGGTGATCGACGATATCGGTCCGGGGGTACAGGATCCGTTGGACTGGGAACGCGATCATCCGATCCATACATTTATGGTCTGTGCAGAAAAACCAGAAGCCTAGACACAATTATGGCTGCTTATTCCTGTTTTGTCGGGTTCTAAGGTCAAAGCAAGCAAGATTGCATCGGATTTGCCGACTTTTTGACCCTGGTATTATCCGATTGTACTGGGACGATGAAAGATAGGAGAAATTGCCGGGAAAGGGGGAATGGCTATGTCAGTTTTACACAGTGTACGGGAAAAACATCCTGCATACGGATATGCGTTGAGACGAATCCTTGCACTTATTCCGGTGCTGCTTGGAGTAACATTCCTGACGTATGGACTGATGTACCTCTCCCCGCAGGATCCGGTTGAGATGATGCTCCAGGGGCAGGGCACGGCACCGGCTCCGGAGGTCGTAGAAGCAATGCGGCATCAGCTTGGCTTAGACCGACCATTTCTGGTTCAGTATGTGGACTGGCTCTCTCACTTTGTCCGCGGTGATATGGGAGTATCGTATCTGGATGGTGCTCCGGTGGCGGGGAAATTGTTGTCCGCGCTGCCGAATACCTTGAAACTGACGGCGGCATCGGTGCTCGTGACGGTTCTTTTTTCGGTTCCGCTTGGTGTCCTGACTGCTGTGAAACAGGGAAAACCGGCAGATATCATCATTCGTTTTCTGAGTTTTATCGGCAACAGCCTGCCCAACTACATTGTATCACTGTTGCTTTTGTATGTTCTGGCGCTGAAGCTGGGCTGGTTCCCGATCCTTTCTACCGGTTCCTGGGACAGTATGGTGCTTCCAACGCTGGCGCTGGCGCTTCCAATGACCGGAAAGTATATCCGGCAGGTGCGGGCAGCTGTATTGGAGCAATTAAAAAAATCGTATGTGGACGGCGCCTATTCCCGGGGCCTGGCTCCGGGAATCGTACTGTTTTCCTATGTGCTGCGCAATGCCATGACAACGATCCTGACGTTACTGTCCATGTCGGTGGGGGCACTTTTGGGAGGAACCGCTGCCATTGAGGTGATCTTTTCCCTGCCGGGAATGGGCTATATGGTAACCAGCGCGGTCACCGCCCGCGATTATCCGGTGATTCAGGCATTTGTTGTCTGGATGAGTGTGATCTATCTGCTCGTCAATCTGCTGACAGATCTTTTTTATTTTTATATGGATCCGCGGATCCATGCCGGAATGGAGGGCGGATCATGAGACATTCAACAACGTGGGCAAAGCGGAAGATGCTGTTTTATCTGTTTTTATTTATAGTGCTATGCCTGTTTAGTCTGGTTTCCGTCCATCTGGCCCCGCATGATGCGGAACTGGTCGATCTGCTGGCGGCAAAACGATCTCCGGATGCAGAGTATCCGATGGGAACGGACGGGTTGGGACGATGTATTTTATCCCGGATCCTGGCGGGCGCGTACAGTTCCATCTTTGCGTCACTTTTGATCGTGGCATTATCCATGCTTATCGGATGCGCCGCAGGGATGATCAGTGGATATGCGGGCGGCATAACGGATGAAATCCTGATGCGGGTCGTCGATGTTTTTCTGGCATTTCCTGGTATTGTGTTATCGATCGCAGTAGCTGGGATGTTAGGACCGGGGCTGAAAAACGGAATTTTTGCGCTGGCAGCGACAGGCTGGACGCAGTATGCGCGCCTGACACGCAGCTATGTGCTTTCCATCCGGCAGGAAAATTATGTAAAGGCGGCAATTTTAAATGGACAGAGCAGTGTGTCCATTTTGCTGCGGCATGTGTTCCCAAATGCGATCCGTCCGGTGGTTGTGACCGGAACACTGCATTTGAGCAGCGCCATGCTGAGCATTTCCGGACTGAGCTTCCTTGGTCTTGGCGCCTCCACTGCAGAGTGGGGAAGCATGCTTTCGGAAGGACGCAGTCTGATGCAGCAGTGCCCGTGGGTTGTGCTGTATCCGGCGCTTGCGATTTTTCTGGTTACGATTTTGTTTAATCTGCTGGGGGACAGTGTGCGGGATGCGCTGGATCCGGAAATGAAATAAAAAGAAAGAATTGTGTGAAATGGAGAAATGCATATGAAAAAAACAATCGCAGCAGGTTTGGTAATCCTGGCAATCATAAGTCTCACAGCCTGCGGATCGAAAACGGCCACTGGAACCGGGAATGCGGCAAATACTGCAGTGGTTTCTAATGCAGCAGGTTCTGGTGCGGACATCCGTCCAGATGCTGCAGCTTCTTCGGATACAGGCGCAGACACGCGCGGTAATTTTGTTTTTGGTGATTATGTCGGAAATGTCGATCCGGCTTCAGGGGCCTATGCCTGGGTCGGCATGCGCACCGGTGTCATGGAATCGCTGTTTCGGTTCGATGAAAATTTAAATGTGGAAAAAAATCTGGTAGAAGAGTATTCCGTTTCCGATGATGGACGGACCTGGACCATCGAACTGCGTGACGGCGTTCTTTTCCAGAGTGGAAATCCCATGGATGCGGAGGCGGTAAAGGCTTCCCTTTTGCGTACCTGTTCATTGCAGAGCCGTGCGGCACAGGAGCTGAACATCGCGTCCATCGACACAGAGGGCAATACATTAAAGATCACAACCAACATGCCGAATCCGGTTTTGCCAAATTGTCTGTGCGACCCGTATTCCGGCATTGTGGATGTGAAGAGCCTGGATGATGCGGGTAATGCCACAATAGGAACCGGACCATTTAAGCTGGTAGAATATGTTGAAAATCAGCGTATGGAGCTAGATGCTTTTGACGATTACTGGGGCGGAAAACCGGCAAGTAAGCATGTGACGATCCGCGCCATCAACGATCTGGACGCATCTGCCATGGCGCTGCAGAAAGGGGAACTGGATGCCTGCTATGGTCTGTCTTACGATGCCCGTGATCTGTTTGACGGAACAAAGGGGTTTAAGATTTCCCAGGCTGCAACTTCCCGTGTATACAAGATTTACTTTAACCTGGAGCATGAATTTACCGGCGATGCGGCATTCCGGAAAGCTGTCTGCATGGCAGTGGACCGTGAGAATTATGCGAAAGTGCTGGTGAATGGAGCGGGAACCCCGACAAAGACCACATTCCCTGCGGTTACGGCGTTCAGCGATGAAGCATCCCTGACGAATGTGCCGGATTTTGACATGGATGGCGCAAAAAAGATGTTGGAGGAAAATGGCTACACGGACTCAGATGGAGATGGAATTCTGGATAAAGACGGAAAGAAGGTTTCGCTCCAGATCATCACCTATGGACGTACCGGTCTGCCGCAGAGCAGCCAGGCGCTGCAGTCTGCTTTAAGCCAGCTTGGCATCGAGGCAAGCGTAGAGCAGTTAGATAGCACGGAAGATCGCGGTCATGCAGGAACCTTTGACTTGAGTGTTTACGCAGAGGTCACGCTTCCGACCGGCGACCCGTATTCGTATCTGATGAACAGCTACGGAACGGATGGCACCAACAATTTCGGAAACTATTCCAATGTCGAGGTCGATGAGCTGCTTGGAGAGCTTGCCGTGGAATTTGATACCGGCAGGCGTGCAGAGCTGGCAAAGCAGATCGACAAGATCGTGCTGTCGGATCATTCGTATTGCAATCTATTCCATTTAAATATGTATATGGCGATGAAGGATACGGTCGAGGGACTGGAGCAGTCGCCGGTGGATTATTACCATATTACGGCGCAGACATGTGTGAAGCAGTGAGAGCAATTGTTTGTGTCTGACAGATCTGTGCATCAGCGGAGTGTCAGGAAGCAGAGAACGAACGTCTTGTTGAAAAAGGAAAAGAGAGTAGATACCGGTTGAAAGGGGGAATTCTGTGGAGCAGGAACAAAATGCACTGTTGGAATTAAAGAATTTGTCGGTGCGCTATGCAGACGGCTCCGATTCTGTTCTGCAGGGAATCAGCCTTTCACTGCATGCTGGTGAAATTATATGTGTGATCGGGGAGAGCGGTTCTGGGAAGAGTACGCTGTTTCAGTCGATCCTTCAGCTTCAGGACCGGGTGATGGTTACGGAAGGAAGCGTGGCATTTCGGGGAGAGGTTTTGTGCGAGGCTTCTGCCGGGGAGTCCATGCCTAGAAAGTCACGACAGTTTCCGGGCGGTGCTCCCGTGGTTGGAATGCAGAGCAGGCTTTCGGTCAGAAGTTTTTGGGGCAGGAATCCCTCCAAATTGGTAACGCGCAGACTCCGCAGCATCCGAGGCACCGGAATCGGCGTTGTGTTTCAGGAGCCGGGCGCATCACTCGATCCTACCCGAAAAATCTGGCGGCAGTTTTACGATGCCATGCATGCGCATGACAAAAGCGTGCGGAAAATGGACGCAAGGAGCAAAGCAGAACAATTGCTGAAACAGATGGAATTTTCAGATCCAGACCGCATTCTCGACAGCTACCCGGTGCAGTTGTCTGGCGGGATGAATCAGCGCGTGGCGATCGTACTGGCGATGGCATTAAAACCGGATGTGCTTCTGGCAGATGAACCGACCAGCGCCCTGGATGTTACCGTACAGGCACAGGTAATCAAAGAATTGATGGAGCTGCGCAGACAATATAACACGGCCATACTTCTGATCACGCACAATATGGGTGTCGCTGCGAAGATGGCAGACCGGATCGTGGTGATGAAGCGCGGGCAGATCGTAGAGTGTGGCACCAGAGAGGAAGTTTTGAAACATCCGAAGCATCCGTACACACGGAAACTGCTGGAAGCAGTGCCAAAGATCGCGAAGATGAAGAGTGAAAATATTTTGCAGTCAGACATGCAGCCGATACTGGAAGTATCTCATATCACAAAAACATTTCATGAGCATGGAGGCAGACAGTTCCGTGCAGTCAACGACATTTCCCTTACCGTAAGAGAAGGTGAGTGCGTTGGAATCGTCGGCGAGAGCGGTTCGGGAAAATCAACCCTGGCGCGCATGGTGACCCGTTTGCTTCTGCCGGATAGCGGTTCGGTAAAGCTGTGCGGGACGGAGCTGACCACAGCAAAGGGAGCTTCCCTGCGTGCGGCTTACCGGAACATAAAGATGATCTTTCAGGAGCCGCGGAGTTCGTTTGACCCGCGCCTAACACTGGGAGAGAGTATCTGTGAAGCCTTAGAGCCAGTTATGCCAGGGAAAAAAGCGCGCATGGAAGAGGCCGGGCGGCTGCTTTGCAGTGTCAGCCTGGATGAAAGCTTTCTTGGCCTTTACCCGGGGCAGGTCAGCGGCGGGGAGTGCCAGCGTGCAGCAATTGCGCGTGCGCTTGCGCAAAAACCAAAGCTTTTGATCTGTGATGAGGCAACCTCTGCACTGGATGTGTCCGTGCAGGCACAGATCATAGTGCTTTTGAATGAGATCCGGCAGAATCAGCAACTCTCAATTTTATTGATTTCTCACGATCTCGCACTGGTCAGTAGTTTTTGCGACCGGCTTTATGTTCTTTATGAAGGAACGGTTGTAGAAGAAGGGGAGACTGCGCAGGTGATCCAAAACCCCAGACAGCCGTATACGAAAAAACTGATCGATTCGGTGCTGTCTATATAACAGAAAGGAAATTTTGTAATGTTAACACAGGAACAGATCAACAAAGACTGGACCGTCCGGTCTGATAATTATAACAATTATGTGGAAGAGGAATTTGCCACGGACCGCCCGCGAAAATGGCTGGAACTGATCGAGTCCCAGGCACCGGACAGCCGACCGCTCCGGATTCTGGATGCCGGATGCGGTCCAGGCTTTTTTTCTGTCCTGTTATCAAAGGCCGGACACCAGGTGACGGGCATTGATGGTTCGGAAGGAATGCTTAAGCACGCCAGAAAAAATGCGGAACATTACGGGGTGTCACCGCAGCTTTTGAAGGGCGATTTTGGTGCTCTGCCATTTCCAGATGATACCTTTGATCTGGTGGTCAGCCGGAACGTGACCCACATCATAAGAGAGCATCTGAAAGTATACGGGGAGTGGCTGCGGGTCTTAAAACCGGGCGGGGTACTCCTGATCTTTGATGCCAACTGGCATTTGCCGTATCAGCCGGGACCGGTGCGGGACGAGGCAATCCGCCGCGAACGCGAAGGTCTGGAAAAATACGGGAGAGGCTATACCCACGACGGTTCCTACGAATACATTGACAGCGAACTGGAACCGGAAAATTACCGGGTATTCGGAAATGCACAGCGCCCGGATTTCGATATGGGTGTGCTCAGACAGCTCCCGTGTACCGATATCTCCTTTGTGCGGGATGTCACGAAAGAACTCTGGAGTGAACGCGAGAAATTCTTTTACGCCGCAACGCCGCTGTATATGCTGCGGGCGGTGAAAAAGAAATAGCAATACCATAGAATCGGAGGAGAATACCAATGGCCTGAAGACGGACACCATTAATGTTGGAAAACCGGACAAAACAGGGCGATATTTATTTGGAAAACCGGACAAAATAAGCAGGAAACAGTATGGAAAAGCACAGGGAAAAATCTGGTGGAAATCAACTTTCTGGAGAATGAAAATGCCAGAAAACTGTTTCAGGGAGCTGCAATCAGTAAGGATATCTTAATCCGTATTTCCGCATTAACGGATGTGCCATTGGAAGCAGGAAAAACGATTATCCTTTTCGATGAGGTACAGGAATGCCCGGAAATCGTAACAGCAGTAAAATTTCTTGTAGAAGAAGGCAGTTATCGGTATCTTTTGAGCGGATCACTTTTAGAAATCAAATCCGGAAAGGGATATATAAGACATGCGGCGTTGAGCAATGTACTTGCAGCAGAAAATTATCAGATTCCCCATGGATTGGTTTTGTGTAATGAAAATGTCAGTGCAGATGGTAAAGTCATATATTACCCCATTTATATGATCATGTTTTTGGAGAAAGAAGAAAGCGACGATATGATTTATACACCAGACTTTTCTATTCTTCGCCAGTAAGTAACAATATCGCACGATAACAAACGAGGGGCGAAAGTTCCCGCAGCCGCCATGCATGGCGGCTGTGGAAACTTTCGCCCCTTTGATTTACTGTTCGATATTGTTTATATTGATGAATGTGAATATTGCCCGTCTACGATTTTCTGGAAATCGAAAAAAAGATCGATATACCTGTTTACAATTTCGTGACAAAATGATTTGATGATTTCCCCATCATATTTTCGTAGCGTTTATAAAATTTTGCGTCCATAGGTTCGGATATCCTCCAGTAACAGTTCATTTTTGCAGGTGTCGAGATTGATAACATTGAAAGAATATAAGGTAGGAATGGAATCAATCGCTTCTTTCAGTGCATCGAAGGAAGCAACACCGGATACAGCAATATCAAAATCACTCCGTGCAGTGGCACAGCCTTTTGCCCGCGAGCCAAACAGGAGCACTTCTTTCGGATGAAAAGCTGCACAGATGGAAGTAATGGACTGTAAAATTTCTTCTGTGGTCATGGTATTGTCCTCTTGGAATATGGATTATATGCTATCAGTATAGCCAATCTGGCGGCAGATTTTGCCGATTTGGAATGCGAAGCATCGGCAAAATCCTGTTGCTGGGCACGCATGCGTGAACAGTAACGACATTCCTGCTGTATGCGGCTGAAAATAGTGGGAAATAACTGTTCACAAAATCTTCACAAAAAAATTAGCACTCACCTCTTGACAGTGCTAATAATACGTGCTATATTACACGTAGAACAAAGGAAAGGGATACAGAGGGAACAAAGAAAGAAGAAAGAGGTTCCCGGGAGTCCCTGAAAAATCCTGGTTCCAAAGAAACAAGGTTAAGCATAGAGAGACTTAGATAGAAAAGGAGAGATGACTTATGTTAATGCCGAGTATTTTTGGTGAGGATATGTTTGATGATTTTATGAGAGATTTTCCATTCTTCGATGAGAACGCTGGAAATAAGATAGAGAAAAAACTTTACGGACGTCATGCAAAGAACATGATGAAGACCGATATCAAGGAGCTGGAAAGCGGTTATGAGCTGGAGATGGATCTTCCGGGATTCACCAAAGACGAGATCACCGCAGAGCTGAAAGATGGTTACTTAACCATCAGCGCATCCAAGGGACTTGATAAGGATGAGCAGGAGAAAGAAACCGGTAAGTACATCCGCCGCGAGCGTTATGCAGGTGCCTGCCAGCGTAGCTTCTATGTTGGCGAAGACATTACCGAGCAGGACATCAAGGCTGAGTTCAAGCACGGTATCTTGAAACTGTTTGTCCCGAAGAAGGAAGCACAGCCGAAGGTAGAAAATAAAAAATACGTAGCCATTGAAGGCTAATACAAATGACTGAAACTTCCCCGGAAAACAGCAAGGCTGCTTGGCCGAGGAAGAAACCGCAGCCATAATATAGAAGACTGAATTTGATAATAAGTAAATTTTAGGTAACTATTCAGTAGGTCTGCGCATTTACTGCGCTGACCGTAAGAAAACATAGGATGGCAGGCAATGGGATTTTTGCTCGTGACTGTGAAGATACTGAACAGTTACAATTTTAGATAGAAAAGGAGAGATGACTTATGTTAATGCCGAGTATTTTTGGTGAGGATATGTTTGATGAATTTATGAGAGGTTTCCCGTTCTTCGATAACAGCGCAGAGAACAACGTTGAGAAGAAACTGTATGGTCACAACGCCAAGAACATTATGAAAACCGATATCAAGGAGCTGGAAGGCGGCTATGAGCTGGAGATCGATCTTCCGGGATTCACGAAAGAGGACGTCACCGCAGAACTGAAGGATGGCTATTTAACCATCAGTGCCGCTAAGGGACTTGATAAGGATGAGCAGGAGAAAGAAACCGGTAAGTATATCCGCCGTGAACGTTATTCCGGTGCGTGCCAGCGTTCCTTCTATGTAGGTGAAGATGTGACAGAGCAGGACATTAAGGCTGAATTTAAGCATGGTATGCTGAAGCTGTTTGTTCCGAAGAAGGAAGCAAAACCAGCGGTAGAAACCAAGAAGTATGTTACCATTGAAGGTTAATGCGTAAGCAGGCTGAGATGGCTGCAGAACCGCATGAAAGAAAGTAAATAAAAAGTCCACGGGTCAGTAAATTGCTGGTCTGTGGACTTTTTGCCTGTATGATAGGAAATTGCGTCCTATCATACAAAAACGCTCCGCGAGGATGCGCACTCGGCGCAAAGGCAGATGGTTGCCGAAGCAACCGCGCCTCGGCGCGAGAATGTGCAAAGGCACATTCTTTTTTCACCTGTAAAAGCCAGACTCTGGTTGCTGTCCCATATCTGCAGTCTCCATACTTTTATCTTAAGAAAAAAGTTTCCTTTCTTCATAAAATGATGACAATTTGGACACAATTTTATTGTTTAATAGGAGTGGCTGTGGAGATAGACACAGTTACAGATCGCATATGCATCAGTAGCCGGAAATGCTTTCAGATCGAGAAAAAACAGATTCCGTCTGCTGAAAAAAGAAAGGTGGTTAAAATGAAAAAAAGAGCATTGATTATGATGAGCACCGCAATGGTCATGGTATTTGCAGCAGCTTGTTCTTCAAAAAATACCCCGTCTGCTACAGCAAGCGAGACAACGGCTGCAGTGGCAGAGACAACACAGCAGGAGACTACAAAGGCAGAAAGCACAGCCTCTGCTGAGAGTCTGAACACAGATGAAGCAAAGGATTCAGAGGAATCTAAGACAGATTCTGCCGCAGAGCAGGAAGAAGCAAGCATGACAGGCACGATCAGCGATATCAAGGATTTCATGTTTACCATCACATTTGATGGTCAGGATTACGGCTTCAGCTTTGATCAGAATGAGAAGCCGCAGGGGTTAGACAGTGTAAAGGATGGTGATACCGTGATGGTAACCTATACCGGTACGGTAAATACCGTGGATGCCTTCACGGGAAAAATCCTTTCTGTTGAAAAAGTAGACTAAGAGGAAACCGTTTGGCAGGTCTGTAAAGTGAATGCGCAGACTTGCCAAATAGCATTATATGCTTCAGGAAGCACTGTAGGAATCTACCGTAATGGTATAGCAGCTGCTTCCTTTTTTATTACTGTTCCATCACTCTTTTTGATGGTGACGTTTGCACTGCCCTCACCGCCGTTGCCTGCGTTGGTCTCATCATTTACAATAGCGCCGGTCAGGTCGCAGTCGGTGAGCTTCAGGTGGTAAGACCTTCGATGCCTCCGGATGTGTCCTGTTTGGTGGTATCGTTGCCGCCTGGACCACCCTTGTCATCCGGGCCGCTCTTGCCGTCCGGCGCTTCTTTGCCATCCGGCGAACCATTCCCGTCATTGTTTTTATTCTGTCCGTCCTGATCTTTGTTTGATGTGCTCAGTATAAAGAACAAAGCGTGACATACTCCCACCACTTAGCTAGCGCCTGAAGTGGGGGCTTCTCGTTCGATTGCCC
>NZ_QULW01000014.1 GCF_003481825.1 Clostridium sp. OM02-18AC
CATGTAGGAGTAAATTCCACCGCATAAGCGGACGGTGGAATTTACTTTTGAAATTTTCAGGAATAAGAAACGTTGGGTAATTCGTTGACAACTTTATAGGTGGGTAATAAAATAACAGTATTAATGCTGTAACTGCGAAGCAGCGCAGCTGCTTTATATTTATTAAGGAAAGATGAGGGAAAACCAATGAAATACATGTTTGCATCCGATATTCATGGCTCTGCACATTACTGCAGAAAACTTCTGGAGGTTTACCGCGAGTCTGGTGCCGAGCGCCTGATCCTGCTTGGTGACCTTTTATATCACGGACCGCGTAATGACCTCCCGCAGGAGTATGCGCCAAAGCAGGTGATCACTATGTTAAATGAGTACAAAAACGAGATCATTGCCGTGCGCGGAAACTGCGAGGCTGAGGTAGACCAGATGGTTTTAGAGTTCCCGGTTATGGCGGATTATGCGATTCTGGTGCTGAATGGTCTGACTTTCTTTGCGACCCATGGACACCTGTTCAACCAGGATCAGATGCCTCCGTTAAAGGCTGGCGATATTCTGGTACATGGACATACCCATTTGCTGAAAGCAGAAAAGGTGAATGGACATTATATTTTAAATCCGGGTTCCACTTCGATTCCGAAGGGTGGAAATCCGGCAACTTATGCAATTCTGGAAGATCAGAACTTTCAGATCTTTGACTTTGACGGAAATGTAGTCAAAGAGGCAAAACTGGGTTAATTAGGAAAGGAACGGTATGGCGACAAAAGTATACGAACTGATTGCACCTTGCCATTTTGGGCTGGAAGCAGTATTGAAAAAAGAAATCCTGGATCTCGGTTACGAGATTTCCCAGGTGGAGGATGGAAAAGTAACCTTTTTGGGCGATGCAGAGGCCATCTGCCGTGCGAATATTTTTCTGCGCACGACAGAGCGCATCCTTATGAAAGTGGGAAGCTTCAAGGCGACAACCTTTGAGGAACTGTTCCAGGGAACGAAAGCGCTGCCGTGGGAGGAGTACATCCCGCAGGACGGTCGTTTCTGGGTCAAGAAAGCCAATTCCATCAAGAGTAAGCTCTTTAGCCCGTCGGATATCCAGTCTATCATGAAAAAAGCGATGGTAGACCGCATGAAGCAGGCCTATGAGGTTTCCGTGATCCCGGAAACCGGGGCAGATTATCCGGTCCGGGTGTCTTTGTATAAAGATATCGTGACGGTTGCACTGGACACCACCGGGGAGTCCCTGCACAAGCGCGGCTACCGCAAGATGACCAGTAAGGCCCCGATCGAGGAGACGCTGGCAGCAGCCCTTATTATGCTGACTCCGTGGAACAAAGACCGCATTCTGGTCGACCCGTTCTGCGGAAGCGGAACTTTCCCAATCGAGGCAGCTATGATGGCAGCCAATATGGCGCCTGGTATGAACCGTTCTTTCCTGTCGGAAAACTGGAAGCAGATTATTCCGCGCAAGTGCTGGTATGAAGCTATGGACGAGGCGCATGAGATGGTGGACGATACTGTGACTGTGGATATCCAGGGATATGACCTGGATCCAGAGGTCATCAAGGCAGCCAGAGCCAATGCGGAGCTTGCCGGTGTGGCACACATGATCCACTTCCAGCAGCGCCCGGTGGCTGAACTGAGCCACCCGAAAAAATATGGTTTCCTGATCACCAATCCGCCGTACGGCGAGCGAATTGAAGATAAGAAAAATCTTCCGGCGCTGTATACCCAGATCGGTGACCGCTTCAAGGCATTGGACAGCTGGTCTGCGTTCATCATCACTTCCTATGAAGATGTGGAAAAATATATGGGTCGCAAGGCAGATAAAAACCGCAAGATCTACAATGGTATGATGAAGACCTATTTTTACCAGTTTCTGGGACCGAAGCCGCCGAGAAGAAAGCCGGATGGCGAATTTCGCAAGTAGTGTGGAGAAAGACCAAGTTGAAACGATGTTTTAGAAAAACCTGCGGGATGCTTGCCGCATTCTTATTCATTGCTTCCATAAGCGGATGCCAGGCATTGCCGCAGCCGGAATCCGGGAGCACTTTTGAGTCCAGACAGGTACAGTGGAAGGACCGGGGAAAAACGGACAGGCAGGAAGGCGAACCAAAGACAGATAACCAGGAAAGCGAATCAAAGGCAGGCAAACAGGGAATCGAACCAAAAACAGAAAAAAAGGCAGAAGATAAACTGGAGAAAGAAACAGTGGCGCAAGAGTCTCTCCCTTCCCGTTACGATGCGCGTACTGACGGCCGCACGGCCCCGGTAAAAAATCAGGGTGACCTGGGCACCTGCTGGGCATTTGCATCGCTTTTGGCATTGGAAAGCAGCCTGTTGCCGGGCGAATCATACGATTTTTCTGAGGACCATATGTCCCACGATCCGCATTTCCTTCTGGATCAGAAGAGCGGCGGAGATTACATTATGTCTATGGCTTATCTGCTTTCCTGGCGTGGACCGGTCCTGGAGGAGGAGGATCCTTACGGGGACGGTAGTTCACCGGAAGGCTTAAAGGCGGCCTTGCATGTGCAGGAAATCCGGATTCTGCCGGAATACGACCGGGAGGTCATCAAAGCCGCGGTATACCGGATCGGAGGCGTGCAGAGTGTCCTTTACACAACGCTGCAGGGGCAGACGCAGGACAGCCGTTATTATAATAAGGAAACAGGGGCTTACTATTATTCCGGGACGCAGCAGCCGAATCATGACGTCGTGATCGTTGGCTGGGACGATGATTATCCGGCTGAAAATTTCACGACCCCGCCGCCGGAAAATGGCGCATTTCTCTGTGAAAACAGCTGGGGAACCGGATTCGGAAAAGACGGATTTTTCTATGTCTCCTATTATGATACCAATCTGGGAGCAACCAGTCTGGTATATTCCGGTGTAGAATCCGCAGATAATTATGATGCGATTTATCAGAGCGATCTCTGCGGATGGCTGGGGCAGATTGGCTATGGCAGCGAGAGAATCTGGGCGACGAATGTGTACCAGGCGACTGGAACACTACAGAAGGTCCAGGCGGTCGGATTTTATGCCGTAGACCAGAATACAGAGTATGAAATCAGCATTCTAAAGAATGTGCCGGAGCATCCGTCTGATGCGGACTGGAAAAATCTGAAACGGCAAAAGCTTGGAACGACAAACGGAAATGTTTTCTATGCGGGGTATTACACGATCCCGCTTGCAGAGGCTGTGGAGGTTGCGTCGGGAGAGCGTTTTGCGGTACTGATCGAAGTCAAAACACCGGGTGCAGTTCATCCTATGGCGATCGAGTACGATGCGCAGGATGGGCGATGCCAGGTCGATCTCACAGATGGGGAAGGCTATATCAGCGCAGATGGGGATCTGTGGGAATCTGCGGAGACACAGCAGGCCTGCAATCTTTGTCTGAAAGCATACACGGCATGGGAGTAATCGGAAAGCATGCGCAGTGTTGGAGAAATCCTGAAAGCATACATTGAGCTGGAACATTTCCCGACGCGTGAATGGGAATGACTGGAGAAATAAGGAGAACATCATGAAAAAACACAGAATCGTATTTGCGACCGGCAATGCCGGAAAGATGAAAGAAATCCGCCAGATCATGGCAGATCTTGGTTGCGAAGTGGTATCCATGAAGGAAGCCGGAGCAAATCCGGAAATTGTGGAAAATGGAACTTCCTTTGCGGAAAATGCCGAGATCAAAGCCCGTGCAGTCTGGAACTGTACCGGCGACATTGTGCTGGCCGATGACTCCGGACTTGTGGTAGATTACATTGGTGGTGAGCCGGGAATTTATTCCGCCCGCTATATGGGAGAAGATACTTCCTATGAGATCAAGAACCAGAATATCATTGACCGTCTTGCAGATGCGAAGGGAGACGAGCGCAGTGCCCGCTTTGTCTGCAACATTGCAGCGGTGCTTCCGGACGGACGTGTGCTTCATACCGAGGCGGCGATGGAAGGACAGATTGCTGAAAAGCCGGCCGGATGCGGCGGCTTTGGTTACGATCCGATCCTGTATCTGCCGGAATTTGGCATGACCTCTGCGGAGCTTACCATGGAGCAGAAAAATGCGATCAGCCACCGCGGGAAAGCGTTAGAGGCAATGAAACGGGAGTTAGCGCATTACTTTGAGGAGGAATCCTGATGAAGATACTGATCGTGAGTGATACTCACAGAAAAGACGGAAATTTGTACGATGTGATCGAGAAGGAGAAGCCGCTCGACATGCTCATTCATCTGGGTGATGCAGAGGGAAGCGAGTACGTGATTGCGGACTGGCTGAACGAGGGCTGTGAGCTTGTGATGGTTCAGGGCAACAATGACTTCTTTTCCAAGCTGGACCGGGAAATCGAGCTGGATCTTGGACCACACCGCGCTTTTCTGACTCACGGTCATTACTATAACGTATCGCTGGATGTGGACCGGCTGTGGGAGGAAGCATCCGACCGGGGCTGCGACATCGCCATGTTCGGCCACACGCACCGTCCGTATCTGGAAGAGCGGGAAGGAATCACGCTCTTAAATCCTGGAAGCCTGTCTTATCCGCGCCAGGAGGGCAGAATGCCTTCGTATATCATCATGGATCTGGAAGACGATGGAACTGCGAAATATCATCTGATGTTTCTGGGGGATTAGGAAATGAAAAAAAATTATAAAAAAAAATTGTAAAAAAAGTTTTCAAAAACTGTTGACAAAATAAGACCTGTATTATATAATTACTCTCGCGTTGTTCGATGGCACTCGGTTGAGCGCGAGAGAACATACGGGTTTTCAGTAATCCGGGGTGTGGCTCAGCTTGGCTAGAGCACCTGGTTTGGGACCAGGGGGTCGCAGGTTCGAATCCTGTCACCCCGATTGCAATTGAATATGCGGGTGTAGTTCAATGGTAGAACACCAGCCTTCCAAGCTGGATACGTGGGTTCGATTCCCATCACCCGCTTTTGAAAAGCAAGTCTTTTCAAAAGTGAGTCTGTAGCTCAGCTGGATAGAGCAACGGCCTTCTAAGCCGTGGGTCGGGGGTTCGAATCCCTTCAGGCTCGTTTCTTTCACGAAAGTGGAAGATGAATTTCATAATGGTGGGTATAGCGCAGCTGGTTAGCGCGCCAGATTGTGGCTCTGGAGGCCGAGGGTTCGAATCCCTCTATCCACCCTGATTGTTAAGTCCTTATGCAAACGATGCGTAAGGATTTTTTACAATCTGCTGTTGGCTTACATCTGCAAAAGAAAGAACACTGCAGTTTGGATGGTATAATTTTATATGCGCGGAACTGATGGAATTGGCAGACATGCAAGATTTAGGTTCTTGTGCCGCAAGGCGTGTGGGTTCAAGTCCCACGTTCCGCATTATATTTACAAGGGTTTTCTATAAATCATAAGATTTGCGGAAAGCCCTTTTGTTTTACTTGTTAGGATCGTGAGTGGGAATCCTCGGTAATTCAATTGCCGATGTAGTTCACATTCTGGTGTCACTGCGGGTGTATTCACTGCTTTTCACCGGCAGCATGGCAAAGGTCAGGTTGACAGTGCCCCACTGAAAGAATTATAATAGAGAAATCAGCGGCAGATCCGCGCAAAACAAAGGAGTCCAAATATTTATGAAACAGATCATTTTAACGGGCGACCGTCCTACCGGTCGTCTTCATGTTGGCCACTATGTTGGCTCATTAAAAGAACGTGTCAGACTGCAGAATTCCGGCAAATTCGATGAAATCTATATCATGATCGCCGATGCACAGGCTTTGACAGACAACGCAGAGCATCCGGAAAAGGTTCGCGACAACATCATCCAGGTTGCACTCGATTATCTTGCCTGTGGTCTGGACCCGGAAAAGTCTACCATCTTTATTCAGTCCATGGTTCCGCAGCTTACCGAACTTAGCTTCTATTACATGAATCTGGTTACGGTCTCCCGCCTGCAGAGAAACCCAACGGTAAAATCCGAGATCAAGATGCGTAACTTTGAGGCAAGTATCCCGGTCGGCTTCTTTACCTACCCGATCAGCCAGGCAGCTGACATCACTGCGTTTAAGGCAACCTCCGTACCGGCTGGCGAAGACCAGATGCCGATGATCGAGCAGTGCCGCGAGATTGTGCACAAATTCAATTCGGTATACGGTGAGACCCTGGTTGAGCCGCAGATCATCCTTCCGCAGAATCAGGCATGCCTGCGTCTGCCTGGTATCGATGGCAAGGCAAAAATGAGTAAGTCTCTTGGAAACTGTATCTACTTATCCGATGAACCGGAAGATATCCGCAAGAAGATCATGTCCATGTTCACCGACCCGAACCACCTTCGCGTGGAGGATCCGGGACAGGTTGAGGGCAATCCAGTATTTATCTACCTCGATGCATTCTGCCGTCCGGAACATTTCGCAGAGTTCCTGCCGGATTACAACAATCTGGACGAGCTGAAAGACCATTACAGACGCGGAGGTCTTGGGGACGTTAAGGTCAAGAAGTTCTTAAACAATGTGATCCAGGCTGAGCTGGCTCCGATCCGTGAGCGCAGAAAAGACTGGGAGCAGCGTCTTCCGGATGTTTACGACATCCTTGCAGAGGGCAGCAAACGCGCGGAAGCTACCGCAGCAAAAACTCTGGCAGATGTACGCCATTCCATGAAAATTGATTACTTTGAGAATGGTACGTTAAGCAAATAAAAGATTTTTATACATGAAAAAAGCAGGTGCTTTCCAGATTGGAAAACATCTGCTTTTTTCGTGAATCTCAGAGAGCGTAAGCGGCACATTTATTGCTTACGCTTCCACGGAGTGGATCCATTTGCCGCTTAAAAGGCGGGAAACACACCAGAAGGATTTGATGATATAGTCGATGCGGAGACACAACAATGTGAGCCATGCAGGCCAGTGAAGCAGCAGACCGCCCACAGCTCCGAGCGGAATGGAGACCAGCCACATGAAAAGGATATCTGCTTTCAAAAGGAAACGTGTATCGCCGCCGCCGCGCAGCACCCCTTTGGTCATAACGCACTGGATTGCCTCGAAAAAGATAATGACAACGTAGGCATTCATGAGCTGTCTGGTCATGGTTACGGTTTCTGGAGCCAGGGAGTACATGGAAATGGTCATCGGGCCAAGGATAAATACCATGACGGAGGCAATGGCGCCGAAGATCATGCTGAGCAGGTAAAACGTTTCGCCCTGTTTCATGGCCAGGTCCCGGTTTCCAGAGCCGATGGTATTGCCGGTGATGATGCCGGAGGCATTGGAAACGCCCTGAATGACAACGGTACAAAGCCGGTCGATCACCTGACAGATGGAGTTTGCAGCTACCACGGCCGCACCCATATGGCCGAGAACCACGGAAAGCAGATTCAGTCCCAGACCTAACAGGGCATCACTCAAAAGCACTGGTGCGCCGAGCCGCAGATAGTTTTTGTAAAACTGGATGGAAGGTGCTTTTAAGAGGTGTTTCAGTCGGAATCCGAGTTTTTTATCCATGACAAGGATATAGATGAAGGTTGCCAGAAATTCGGTCAGGCGGGCAATCAGGGTGCCCAGGGCAGCACCGGCAATCTCCATGCGCGGCATACCGCATTTTCCAAAGATGAAAATGTAGTTGGCGGCCAGGTTTATGGCAAAGGACAAAATCGAGACGTAGAGCCCAAGTTTCGCCTGCCCAACGGTGCGCATCAGCTGTGCAGCTACCAGACCGGTTCCATGGATGGCAAAGATCAGTACCGTGATCTTTAAGTATTTTATGCCGTAATTGATCACATCTTCTTCGGAAGTATAGATTTTCATGATGGGACGTGTAAAGAACAATGTCAGGGCTGCAAATACCAGCGCCACCCCAAGTGCGATACGCAGTGCCATGCTGAACGTTTCCCGTACATGGTCTTTGTCACGGGCGCCCCAGTACTGGGAAGCCAGTACACTGGAACCACCGATGATCCCGTAGCAGAAAATCAGAAAAAAGCTGTAAAACTGATTGGCGAGGCTGGAAGCAGAAAGCTGTGCTTCGCCAAACGAACCAAGCATCATGGTGTCAAGCATATTGACGCCCATATTGATGGCTGCCTGCAGTGCAACCGGAAGCATAATGGACAGGACATTTCTGTAAAAGCTCCTGTCTTTGATCAAAGTAACCCGCATAATGCAACTCCCCCCTTTGTATACTTGTTATTATATAGAACAAGTTGAGAAAGTGCAATTTGAATTTCCGCGCGGAATTCAGATTTGAAATTCAGCCGGAGTTCGGATTGAAATTCGATTTGAAATTCTGCTCTCTGTCTTGCTTTTTTGCTGAAAATCAGATATAATAGACAGGCATTTATCTTTTGAGGTAATGATGGGCCATCGCCAAGCGGTAAGGCACAGGACTTTGACTCCTGCACTCGAGGGTTCGAATCCCGCTGGCCCAGCTGAAAAAAGACGAGAAAACCTTTTGCATAGAGAAGGATTTCTCGTCTTTTTGTTTATTTTTTGGAGAAAGGGATTTGAATTTTCTGAAAATTTACAATAAAAAATACCAGAGCAGATGCTCTGGTGTTTTTTCGCTTTGATTCTTGATTCTATGACCTCATCGGGAATCGAACCCGAGTTTACGCCGTGAGAGGGCGTCGTCTTAACCGCTTGACAATGAGGCCAGAATCGAGGCGACAAGATTCGAACTTGCGACCTCTGCGTCCCGAACGCAGCGCTCTACCAAACTGAGCCACGCCTCGAAGCGACTCCAATAATATAGCACCTTTTGGAAAAGAATGCAAGCACTTTTTGAAAAAAGTTTAAAAAAGTTTTTTGCTACTTTTTTGCCTTTTTTTGGAAGCAGATTTTGCCGTCGAAAACCGTAAAACAGGCAGGGGAAAAGAGGAAAAGGGGAATCCAGGTTATGTATGGAAGAAAAAACACGGTTTTCCCCATTTTATGCAATTTGCTAATTGATAAAAATGTATCAATATGAGAAAATAAACCTATAGTATGCGCAGAAAACAGGAATGTGATGCGCATTTGTGTCAGTTATAGGTTTCAACGGGTTTGCGGACCAGAACCAGTGGGTCATATGAACAAAATTTGGAGGATTGAGTTATGAGAGTTACGATCTGTATTGGAAGTGCATGTCACTTAAAGGGATCCAGAGAGATCATCCAGCGTCTTCAGGAGCTGGTAAAAGAGCACGGAGTTTCCGATAAGGTAGATTTAAACGGAGCATTCTGCAGCGGAAACTGTGTAAATGGTGTCTGTGTAACGGTAGACGGAGAATTGTTCTCCTTAAAACCGGAAACAACCGATGACTTCTTTGAAAAGGAAATTTTAGGGAGGCTGTAAGCATGGCGATCATTGACTTTAAAGCTACAAAGTGCCGTCACTGTTACAAGTGTGTGCGAAACTGCGAAGTCAAAGCCATCATGGTAAAGGACGGTCGTGCGGAGATCATGCCGGACAACTGTATCTTATGTGGGCGCTGCCTGCAGATCTGCCCCCAGTCGGCCAAGACACTGGTGAGTGATCTTGGTATGGTAAAGGCTATGATCGAGGCGGGGGAGAAGGTCGTTGTTTCCATCGCGCCATCTTATATGGGCCTTTTAAAATATCACACCATTGGGCAGGTGCGCTGCGCACTCATGCGTCTGGGTTTTGCCGATGTGCGTGAGACAGCGGAAGGCGCTGCGCTGGTAACAGCGGAGTATACAAGGCTGCTTGTGGAAGGTACCATGGAAAATATTATCAGTACCTGCTGTCCAAGTGTGAATGCGCTGATCGAGAAATATTACCCGCAGCTGATTCCGTATCTGGCCCCGGTGGTTTCTCCCATGATCGCGCATGGACGCATGATCAAGCAGGAGATGGGAGCGGATACCAAAGTGGTATTTTTAGGTCCCTGCATTGCCAAAAAACAGGAAGCCCTGGATCCGCGCCATGCAGACTGCATTGATGCCGTCTTAAATTTCAACGATATCAACCGCTGGCTGAATGAGGAAGATATTGTCATTGAAGACTGTGAGGATATGCCGTTTGAGCAGCTGGACCCGCGGGTGAACCGTCTCTACCCGGTGACCAACGGGGTGATCAGTTCTGTTATGGTCACAGAGGCAAAGCAGGACAGATACCGGAAGTTTTATGTGCATGGAGAGAGCAACTGTATCGATCTGTGTCAGAGCATGATGCGGGGCGAGATCACAGGCTGCTTTATCGAGATGAATATGTGTTCCGGCGGCTGTATCAAGGGACCGACGGTAAACGATAAGTCCATTTCCAGGTTCAAAGTGAAGCTGGATATGGAAGAGCGGATTTCCCGGGATCCGGTACCAGAAGAGGAAACAAAGCCGCTGCTTAAAGAGGCAGCGTTGTATAAGGTATTTTTGGACCGCACACCGAAAGATCCGGTTCCTTCCGAGGAAGAAATCCGTAAAATTCTTGCAAAGACCGGAAAAATCCGCCCGGATGATGAATTAAACTGTGGTGCCTGCGGGTATCCGACCTGCCGCGAAAAGGCGATTGCCGTGTATCAGAAGAAGGCAGAGCTCGACATGTGCATTCCGTTCATGTATGAGAAGTCCAAGTCTTTTGCGAATCTGGTTATGGAGACATCACCGAACGTGGTCATAATCGTGGATGCGGACATGAAGATTATGGAATATTCTGCCGTGGGTGAAAAGTATTTTGGAAAGACCCGTGCGGAAGCACTGCAGATGTATCTTTATGAGTTCATCGACCCGTCGGATTTCCAGTGGGTGTTCGATACCCACCAGAATATCCATGGCAAAAAGGTGCATTATCCGGAATTTAAACTGGATACACTTCAGAATATTGTATACATACCGGAGCAGAATGTGGTACTTGCCACCTTCATCGACATTACGAAAGAGGAAGAACAGGCCAGACTGGAGTATGAGCGCAAGTTAGACACCATCGACTTAGCTCAGAAAGTCATCCACAAGCAGATGATGGTAGCCCAGGAGATTGCAGGACTTCTCGGCGAGACAACAGCAGAGACCAAGACGACGCTGACAAAGCTTTGCAAATCCCTTCTGGAGGACGGAAGCGACAACGGAGGTAAGTAGAATGGCAATTACCGTAGATGTTGCTTATAAAAGCCTGAATAAATTTTCAGAGGTTCTCTGCGGAGATAAGGTCGAGCTGTTAAAAACGGATGATTCCAATATTATGATCCTGGCAGATGGCATGGGAAGCGGTGTAAAGGCGAATATCCTTGCCACGCTGACCTCCAAGATCCTGGGAACGATGTTTTTAAACGGAGCAACCCTGGAAGAGTGTGTGGAGACGATCGTGGAGACGCTTCCCATCTGCAAGGTGCGGCAGGTTGCATATTCCACGTTCAGCATTTTGCAGGTCTTTCACAGCGGAGACGCGTATCTGGTCGAATTTGACAATCCAAGCTGTATTTTTATCCGTAATGGTCAGTTGGTGCCGATTCCGCAGAACATCCGGGAAGTGCAGGGCAAAAAAATCAATGAATTCCGTTTTCGGGTCCAGCGCGGCGACGCACTGATCCTGATGAGCGATGGAACCGTTCATGCGGGTGTGGGGCAGCTCTTAAACTTTGGCTGGCTCTGGGAAGACATTGCCAAATATGCGCTGAAGCAGTATGCGCTGACCATATCAGCCATGCGACTGGCGTCATCCATCTGCCAGGCGTGCGACGAACTTTACCAGTACCGCCCGGGTGATGACACCACGGTGGCGTGCATGCGCATCATCAACGCGAAACCGGTGCATTTGATGACGGGTCCTGCAAAGGATCCTTCCATGGACGAAGAGATGGTGAAGAGCTTTATGTCCGGCGACGATTCCACCAAGCGGATCGTCTGCGGCGGAACCAGTGCCACCATTGTGTCCAGAGTGTTAAAGAAACGTCTGGACGTATCGATGCAATATGCCGATCCGGATATTCCGCCCATTGCCTATATGGACGGGATTGAACTGGTAACGGAAGGCGTTCTGACGCTGAACCGTGTGGTGCAGCTGTTAAGAAGATATGTCAAGAATGAAACCGTATCCGAGCAGTTTTTCCTGGAACTGGATAAGCCAAATGGTGCGTCCATGGTAGCCAAGATGCTGATTGAAGACTGCACAGAACTGCATTTATATGTCGGAAAAGCCATCAACAGCGCTTATCAGAATCCGGGCCTACCGTTTGACTTAGGTATCCGCCAGAACCTGGTAGAGCAGCTGAAGACGGTTGTGGAAGATATGGGAAAACAGGTAACCGTAACCTACTATTAAATGATACCAGGGTACAAAAAACTTTTACCCCTAACATCATGAAGCAGGTTTATAAATAAATGAATGGTAGCGGCCGGAAATTCTGGCAGTTACAAGATGAAAGAAAACAGAGAGTTGAGCAGGATGTCACATGGCTGTGAGCAGACTTGGCTGTTGCCAGGTATGCAAAAGAAGCTGTAGTCCGCAGGTTTGCGGCTGCGGTGAACAGCCAAATTTTGCGGAGCGGACATCCGGAAATGAGGAGGAAAATTATGGTAACAAATGACGCAACAATCTTACGCATCAAACACGACGTACTGTACGAGGTAGCAAAGCTGGCATGGGCTGGCGAGCTGGATGAGGAACATAAGGACCAGGTTCCGTACACCATCATCCCGGGACCGCAGGCACAGTTCCGCTGCTGTATCTACAAAGAGCGCGAGATCATTCGTCAGCGTGTCCGCCTGGCAGAGGGCAAATGCCCGACCAGCGGCAAAGATACCAGAAACGTGGTTCAGGTCATCGGTGCAGCTTGCGAGGAGTGTCCGATCGCATCTTATACCGTAACCGATAACTGCCGGAAATGTATGGGAAAGGCATGCCAGAATTCCTGTAATTTTGGTGCGATCAGCATGGGAGATACCCGCGCACACATCGATCCAAACAAGTGTAAAGAGTGCGGAAAGTGCGCAAATGCCTGCCCGTACAACGCAATCGCACATCTGGAGCGCCCGTGTAAGAAAGCCTGCCCAGTAGATGCCATCACCTACGACGAGTACGGCGTATGCGAGATCGATGAGAACAAGTGCATCCAGTGTGGCGCCTGCATCCACAGCTGTCCGTTCGGTGCGGTTGGTTCCAAGACTTTTATGGTTGATGTCATCAACATGATCAACGCAGGCAAGAAAGTAGTTGCCATGGTAGCACCGGCAACTGAGGGTCAGTTTGGACCGGAGATCACCATGGCCAGCTGGAAAACCGCATTAAAGAAAGTCGGCTTTGCAGATATGGTAGAGGTTGCCTTAGGCGGCGATATGACCGCTGCAGCAGAGGCTGCTGAGTGGGCAGAGGCTTACAAAGAAGGCAAGAAGATGACCACCTCCTGCTGCCCGGCATTCGTAAACATGATCAAGCAGCATTTCCCGCAGCTGTTAGACAATATGTCCACCACCGTGTCCCCGATGTGCGCCGTTTCCAGAATGCTGAAAGAGAAAGATCCGGAGATCATCACCGTATTCATCGGACCGTGCATCGCGAAGAAGAGCGAGACCCTGGATTTAAATATCAAAGACAATGCCGACTACGCTATGACTTTCGGTGAGATCCGTGCCATGATGCGTGCGAAGGGCGTAGAGCTTGAGCCGGAAGAGAATACCTATCAGGAAGGTTCCGTATTCGGTAAACGCTTCGGTAACGCAGGCGGCGTAACTGCAGCAGTGGTAGAGTGCTTCAAGGAGATGAACGAGGATATCGCTCCAAATGTCATGAAGTGCAACGGCGCAGCAGAGTGTAAGAAAGCCCTGCTCCTTATGAAGGTCGGCAAGCTTCCGGCAGACTTCGTAGAGGGTATGGTCTGCGTGGGCGGCTGTGTCGGCGGCCCGAGCAAGCACAAGACCGAGCTTGAGGCAAAGAAGGCAAGAGATCTTCTCATTGGTCAGGCAGACGACCGCGAAGTGCATGCAAACTTAAAGAATCTGGGTGTAGACCAGGTGGCAATGCATAGACACTAAATAACAATTTGATTCACTTTAATAGGGCCGTGTGAGTTGCCTTTCGGCAACTCACACGGCCCTTGTCATATACTTATATTGTTACACTGCATCCGGCACATCTTCCGGCATGCCCCGGAAGAACCGCACAACCATAGGAATGGTGATGGCGGCTGCGATGAAATCCGCGATCGTCTGTGCCATCTGGATGCCGAGGAGTCCCAGGGTGTGGCTTAGAATCCACAAAACCGGGATGAAGACCAGACCGCTTCGGATCATGGAAAGGAAGGTTGCTTTTCCGCTGAATCCGATACTCTGGAACATCATGTTGCCGCACAGGGAAAATGGCATGCAGAAGAGAGCGAGGCACTGGATGCGCAGTGCCGTGGTACCGATCGAGATAACGGACGGGTCGTCACGGAACAATTTGACAATAAAGCTGGAAAAGCCGATCCCGATCAGGGCAGAAATACTCATGACGATCAGACTGCTGCGGATGCTGAACCAGAAGGCTTCCTGCACGCGGCTGTATTTTTTTGCACCATAGTTGAATGCGCTGACCGGCTGGAAGCCCTGGCCAATACCGAGTGCGATGCAGAACAGAAACATAATAATTCTTGTAACAATACTCATGGCAGCAATGGCGGCATCGCCGTATGGTGCGGAGCATAAGTTTAAGATCATCACGGAAATGCTGTTGAGTCCCTGACGCATCAGACTTGGAAAACCGGTTGTGAGGATATTGGTCACATCCGCAAATTGATGTGTGATATACCGGATATGGATGCGGCTCTGGACTTTTCCACGTAAGAATGGGGTGATCAGGATCAACATGCTGATGTACTGGGAGACTGCAGTGGAAATACCGGCTCCGCGCACACCCAGGTTCAGTCCGAAGATCAGAAACATATCCCCGAAGATGTTGAGAATGCCGCCGGAAGCCAGACCGAGCATGGCGAAAAATGCTTTTCCTTCATAACGGAGAATGTTGTTCATGACACAGCTGGAAGCCATGGCCGGGGCGGCAATGAGAATCCAGGTACTGTATTCAATGGCGTGGGGAAGAATGGAATCAGTGCTTCCCAAAAGCCGCATAAACGGTGCATGGAACAGAAAACCGAAGACACAGATGCAGCCTCCGGCAAGCAGTGACAAAAAGAAGCTGGTGGAAGCAAATACGCGGGCACTTTCCACGTCGTGCCCGCCCAGCTTCCGGCTGATGTTGCTTCCGGCACCATGTCCGAACATAAATCCAAAGGCGTTGATGATCGCCATCAGCGCAAATACCACGCCGGTGGCGCCGCTGACACTGGTTCCGAGCTGGCTGACAAAGAAGGTGTCTGCCATGTTGTAGATGCTGGTCACCAGCATGCTGACGGTGGTGGGAAGTCCCAACCGCAGTACCAGCTGGTGAACCGGCGTTTTTGTCATTTTGTCATATTGTTCCTGTGCGCTGTCTCGTTCCATATGTCTTTTACTCCTGTCTTTTTATATTGCAGCGTTTCGTTTGTGCTGCGGTGAATGCCTGGTGGATATCGTGAAGGTGGAAATGGGGGGTGCCGTATTTTTGTCGTATCGTTCTCAGCGGAATTTGAAGTTTTTTAGAATATTATCCATGCTCCGCTCGATGTGATGTTCCATTTCCTTTCTGGCATGTTTGGCATCGTGCTCTTTGATATAGGTCAGAATATCGATGTGTTCCTGTGTGGATTTGATGTAATGATCCAGTTTGGGAGAAGTAAAGCCGATACTGGGACCGTTCCACAAACTGGAAAGAATTTTGTAAAGCCGCCGGTTATCTGCAGCTGTCCAGATTGCGGTGTGTACCTCAAAGTTCAGATCTTCATATTCGCTGCCGGATAAGGATTCCATGCGTTTCTGGGCATCCACAAGCTTTTCAATCAGCTTGTCAGCGTCTGGCATGCCGTTTTTTGCAGCACGTCCTGCGGCTTCTGATTCCAGAAGCATGCGCATCTCGTAGTGATCGGTGATGTATTTTTCATCGATCGGTTTTACGATCGCACCCTTGTTCATGCGCAGTTCGATCAGTCCTTCTGCTTCCAGAGCCTGAAATGCTTCCCGGACCGGAGTGCGGCTGACACCGAGTTTTCCTGCGATATCGGTGAGACTCAGTTCATCACCGCTTTTATATTCCCCTGAAAAGAGTGCTTTTTTTAAGATTGCCGTGATCCGGACACGTGCCGGTAACAGTTCCATACTTTCCATAATTCTGATGATCCTTTCTATTTTATATGAAATCTGTTTTTCTGCCCCTTTTTGGGGTCCCCATAACAGTTTTCTGCCTTGCGGTTGCAGAAATGAATTCGTTACTTTGATGATATCATTTTGAAAAATCGGTGTCAACAAATCGTATACGATATTCAGTTGCTTTCCATAAAAAAGGTATTTGAAAAATGTGAATAAGTGCCAAAGATTTGAAAAATGAGGAAAAAGGCTTGAAAAGCTATTTGGAAGGTGATAATCTTTGAATTACAAATCGTATATCGTATACGATATTCAAAATATGAAATGCGAAATACGACATGCAAAATGAAAACAAGAGCCGTGATGATCAGGCAGATCTGTGAAGTTGCGGAAAATAAATCAATCCACAGGAGGAGTAAAGATGCACGCAATTGAAAAAATTCTTGCGAAAAACAGTGGTCGTGAACAGGTGAGCGCGGGGGAAATTGTAACAGCAAAGGTTGATTTTGCGGAGATCAACGATCTGTATCTGCAGACCGTGTATTCTTTTTATGAAATGGGTGGCGAGAAAGTCTGGGACAGCGAGCGCGCAGCGTTTGTGTTCGATCACTACGCACCGGCACCGGACATGAAGAGTGCTGCAAACCATGTTGAGATGAGAGAATTTGCAAAGAAGAACAACCTGAAATTCCATTTCGATACCAACTGTGGCGTGTGCCATCAGGTAATGCCGGAAGCCGGTGTCATTTATCCGGGCATGATCGTGGTAGCAACCGACAGCCACACCACGACACATGGAGCATTTGGTGCCATGGGAACTGGCTGCGGTGCAACGGACATGGCAACGATTCTGATGACAGGTGAGCTGTGGTTCCGTGTTCCGGAGATCATCGAAGTGCGTCTGGAAGGGGAGCCGAAAAAGGGTGTGTATCCGAAAGATGTCATTTTAAGTGTTCTTGGAAAGATCAAGGCAGACGGAGCTGTATACAAAGCAATTGATTTTACCGGCAGCTACGTAGAGAATCTTGGTGTTTCCGGCCGTATGGTCATCTGCAACATGGCAGTGGAGATGGGCGCAAAGACTGCCTACATGCAGCCGAACCAGGCAGTTCTGGACTATGTTTCCAAGCGTGCAGTCAGACCGTTTGAGGTACAGTACACAGACCCGGATTTCCAGTATGAAGAAAGCTATGTATTTGACGTGTCAGAGCTGGAGCCGCAGCTGGCATGTCCGCACAGCGTCGATAACGTTGCTCCGCTTACGGAAGTGATCAAAGATGAGACGATCACCTTAAATCAGGGCTATATCGGAAGCTGCACCGGCGGAAGAGAAGAAGACATTGCCGAAGCAGCGAAAATTCTGGCAGGAAAACACATTCCGCAGTACACAAGACTGGTGGTGGTTCCGGCTTCTGCGGAAGTCATGCAGACATGCATGGAAAAAGGCTATATCCAGAGTCTGATGGCAGCAGGTGCGACCATTACGACACCAGGCTGCGGCGCATGTCTGGGTGCGCATGAGGGAATTCTGGCAGCAGGCGAGACTTGCATTACGACCACTAACCGGAACTTCCCGGGACGTATGGGTTCCACGGAAGCAAAAATCTATCTGGCAAGCCCGGCAACGGTTGCGGCAAGCATTTTAAATGGCTGCATTACTGATCCGAGAAAGTATTTATAAGGGGGATATCCGTCATGAAAACACAGATTACAGGAAATATCATTGTAGTAGGCAATAACATCGATACCGATCAGATCTATCCGGGCCGTTTTCTTGCGATCACCGATCCGAAAGAGATTGGAAGTCATTGTCTGTGCGGCGTGGATGAAACCATTGCTGCGAATTTCCCGCAGGGCGGCATAGTTGTAGCCGGAACCAATTTTGGCTGTGGTTCCAGCCGTGAGCATGCACCGATCGCGCTGATCAATATGGGGGCAAGTGCCGTGATCGCAGATTCCTTCGCGCGCATTTTCTTCCGGAATTCCATTAACTTAGGGTTGCCGCTCATTGTGTGCAAGGGCATCAGCAAAGAAGTGGTGGATGGTCAGGAGCTTACTCTGGACATCGAGAAAGGCACTGTTACCGTGAAGAAGACCGGAAAAGTATATCCTTGTGACCGACTTGGCGACCAGGCTATGAAAATTCTGGAAGCTGGCGGCATCAAACCGCTGATGCGCGCACGGATGGAAAAAGAGAAAGCTACGCGTTAAAAAGCAGCACATGAAACAAGAAAGGACCGAAAATCTGGTTCCGCCATGTATGGTGGGGCAGATTTTCAGTCCTTTGTCAGTTTTTTGAGATGTGTTATTGACCCAGTTTCCAGTCTTCGAGAAGCTTTAATTCAATCCGGGTTCCGTTCGAAAGAGAAAACCAGTGATCGTTGATGGCAGTTGTAGGATAAGCTTTGATCTTTTCCATGGTTTCCGGGATGGAATCGACGGCGATGGAAATGTGATCGTAACCATTCTGGCCGTCGGCGCAGATTTCTTTTGTCTCACAGAGCTGAATGCCTTCCTGATACCAGCATTTTCTGGCTGGTTTTTCTCCAATTTCCCGCCACATGTGCATGTCAAATACATCTTCAAAAAATTTCTGTGTTTCTTCATAAGAAGTGGTGCGGATTGCTGCATGATCGAGTTTTGCCATTGTATCTTCTCCTATTTTGGTTGTGGTTCGCACAAGCGTGCCCGGGAATGTTTTTCACTTCATGTCGGGAGACGCCAGTCGACGCTATTTTGATTCTTACAATACGATAACGCATTTGGAAGTAAATAGCAAATAGAAAATAGATATGCGGCGCATACAAAATTTGATATAATGATGCTGTGATCAAAGGGCTTTTGCTTCTGTGATCCCGGAGCGTTTGCGATGGGGAATGGGCTGCGCGTGAACAGTATTGAAAATGGTAAGCGGGAGTGAAAAACGGAAGTGAAAACCGGAAGAGGAAAAGGAACAGATTACAATGGAGCAGGAACTCTGGAATTGGACAGAATCAGCGGTGGAAATGATCCCGTTTGCGCTGCTGGCTGGTTTTTATAAAGAAAAAGAAATCCGCATTACAAAGCTCTCGGAGGAAGGATTTTGTTTTCGGACCCTGCAGAAAATTGAGAAGATCGATACGGATTTTGTGCTTTCTTTTTATGATATGGAACGGGATCAGTACGATGAGAGAACGGTGAGCCCGGAGTGCTGGAGACTGGAATGTCAGACGGAGTTCTTCTATGTTTATGCGGTGACTGTAACGCAGGAGGATTATCACCAGGCAGTGCGGAAGCTGTTCGGGCAGTATGACCGCTATATCCGGCTGAAGCTGGAGGCGAACGATGGACTTCTGGCGGAAACACTGACGGGGTATCCGGCAAAAAAAGATGAAAAGTTTGCAGATTCTTTTGTGGAGCAGATGCAGAACTGGTATGAAGAGACCGGGTTAAACAAAGAATGGGAAGCAGAAACGAACAAGAAATGTGCGGAAACAGGAGATGTGATGGAGTGCTCCGGGGTGGAGGAAAAGGCAAAAACGAAGCCGGAACAGGAATGCCAACGAAACTTGGAACAGGAGCAGAAGCAGAAGCGAAAAAGCAGCCCGGAAAATGAGCCGGAACTTGCCCTGGAACTGGACCATCCAGAGCAGTATGCGGCATTTCTGGAGCAGGATTTTGCTGAACTTTTGCGTCATTACAAAACGAAAAATCCGATCATAAAACGTTGCTTTTCTCATAAAAATCCAGACCGCATTTACATCGGAAATGCATTTTGTCCGTTGTTATTTCCGGAGGAAACGGTTCTGTTTGCGATGTTAAAAAAGGCAGAAAAGCAGAAGCTTGCAGTTACGCTTACGTTCTCGTATGTAAGAGAAGAACAGCTGGAATCTACGGAACTGCTCTTGCAGAAACTGGAAACATGGTGTGCTTCACAGGGGACAGAATTGGAAATTGCAGTGAATGACTGGGCCATGGCTGACATGTTAAAAGAGCGGACCAGATACTTAAAACCATGCCTTGGCACGCTGCTGAACAAGCGGAAAAAAGATCCGCGTATGGCATACAAAATGGGAGATCACAGGCTGTTGGAAGAAAACAGCCTGAATGCAGAGTTCTACCGGGATAGTCTGGACCAACGTTTTGGAATCACACGTTTTGAATGGGAAAGCTGTGGCTATGACCAAAAGCTTCCAAATACCCGGAATCATCTGCATCTGCCCTTTTACCAGACCAATACGTCACAGTATTGTACGCTGTATGCCGGAGTCCGGCAGCGGGACAGGGGAAAACAGCAGCTGGTGACAGCGTGCGGCGGACTTTGTGAAACAGCAGGATATCTGTATCCGGAGCATTTGCATATGGTGGGACGGGGGAACTCGCTGTTTGGAATGGATACGGATATTTTGAGAGAAACCGGCATTGCAGACCAGGACTGGGAGCAGACGGTGACATATTGCAGGAGTCATCGGATCAGCCGCCTGGTGGTGGCCAGCTGGTGGTAAGGCAGCCGGATATGGAAAACGGATTTTATGGCATCAGAGATGGATGGCTGGAATCCGATGAAAGCCTGCTTGCAAGAGGCGGAAAGAGAACAAAGCAGTGGCGAAATGAAGGATCATAGAAAAGAAAATCAGGAGACAGAAAACAGAATGAAAATCGTAGCGGGACTTGGCTCGATCGAAGAATATATCCGGTTTTGTGAGGCGGGTGCCGATGAGTTTTTTGCCGGTTATGTGCCGTATGAATGGAACCGGAAATATGGGACTTTGATGTCATTAAACCGCAGGGAAGTGTTCTGCAGCAATGTGCAGCTTGGCGCCTTTTCGGAACTGGAAATTTTGACAGCCATGGTCCGGAAATACAAAAGACCCGTTCATCTGACCTTTAATGCGCTGTATTATCTGCCGGAACAATATCCGGAGATTGCGCGGATCATAAAGAACTGTATGAGACTCGGATACCGGACGTTTATTGTGGCAGATCCGGCATTGATTCTGTATCTGCGGGAGCATCAGATCGATTGTCAGATTCATTTAAGCGGCGAGACCGGGGAAGTAAACAGCCGTATGCTTTCTGTCTTTCAGAAATATCAGATACAGCGGTTGATTTTTCATAGAAAGAACAGCTTTTCGGATATGGAATCCGTAATTCAGCATGGAAAACAGGATGGAAAAACACTGGAATATGAGGCGTTTGTGTTAAATGAACTGTGCCAGTTCAGCGGGGCATTCTGCAATTCTTTACACTGTGATGAGATGGGCTATCTGTGCCGGGTTCCGTACCGTCTGGGACCGATCCGGCAGGAGAACATGTCCATAAATATTGTGGAAACAGAAAAGCGGGATGGAATGGAGCGTTGCGACAGCGAAGAAGCATACGCAGAAGATGGTTATCTCTGTGGTGCTACCGGCTGCGGTCTTTGTGCATTAGATCAGCTTCAAAAAGCCGGAATCACGCATCTGAAACTGGTCGGACGGGGGAATTATGTGGATTTTATGGAGCGGGATATCCGGAATCTGAAGAGAGTGCTGGATATTTTGCAGGAATCGGCTGGTTCTGCCTGCAAAACAAACATGAAAACGGAATTATTTCCTCATGGCTGCAGCGGAAACTGTTATTACCGGGAAAGTGCCACATAAAAAGCCGCAGTTTGTTCCGGGTGACGGAACGAACTGCGGCTTTTCGCATTCCTGCCAGGAAAGCACCAGCGGCATATCTGCTGATCCTGGCGCGAAAGGATGAAAGAAAGGCTGTATCAGTTTCCCATACTTTCGTGGATCAGTTTCAGGACACCGGCCAGATCGTTGGCATTTACCTGTCCTGGTGCGGAAGCTTTTCCAACGGAGCCGAAGGTCAGGGCAGAGCCGAAGACTTCTCCGCAAAGGCGGCTGATCATGCCGACTGGTCCCATGGACATGGTGATGAGCGGGCGTGTGGTACGGCGGTCCATTTCTTCGGTAGCGGAAAGAAGGGTCAGTACATCTTTCCGGGACTGCGGCATAACAGCAATCTTTAAAACATCTGCCCCCATCTGGTCCATTTTACCAAGAATCGAGAGAATTTCTTCCTGTGCCGGGGTGGACTGGAAGTTGTGGCTGGAAGCGACAACCGGGACTCCGGCGCTGTGGGCGGTGTCCAGGATGGTGCGGACCACATCATCGCCGGTAAAAATCTCAACATCGACCAGATCTGCAAGACCGCTTTGGGCTACCTGGCAGTTCAAATGCTGGTAGGATGCCGGGGAGATCTCTTTTTCGCCGCCTTCTTTTTTGGAGCGGAACGTAAAGAGCACCGGGATGCTGCCAAGGACTTCATGAAGTCCCTGAAGAACGTGCTTTGCAGCTTCCGGGTCTTCTGCCTGGTCAAAATGGTCGCAGCGCCATTCTATAATGTCCGGGTAGGACGCCAGGGCATTTTTGGCTGCAGCAAGAATGGAATCATAGGTATGTTCTACAATGGGAACACAAATTTTCGGAATACCATCGCCAAGCTGGATGGTTCCGACGGTAACTGGTTGTTTCATAGGAATCCCTCCTGAACTGTAAATTGAATTTTTGTAAATCTGCTTCGTCTATTATAGCAATGATGGAATGTATTTGCAAACAGGAATGTTTGTTGCTGTTCACGCGTTGCGCAAACAGCAACGGATTTTGCCGATGCTTCGCATTCCGAATCGGCAAAATCTGCTGCCATAGCGGTATCGTACGGAATTTTCAGTTCAGAAAATTCCTACCCATGTACAGTAACGAATGTTTCGAAAGCACATTGTGAAACAGATGTCAAGTCTTGAATGAGAATATTCCCTGCTATATAATGGGAATCCATAGAAAACAAAATATTACGGTTTGCGCAGCGCGTGAACCGTAATATCAAATTTTACAGACAGGTGAGGGATATGAATAAAAAGAATTTTGAAACAGTATTGGAACAGTACATGGGTCGTCTGGCAGGACTTGAAGCGGCAGATGACAGCGATCAGGTTTATAAATGGCGCGCTGTGGGGTGTTTTAAGCGGTTTTGGAATTTGAATGCGGCTGATTTTGCCGGAATGTTTGAAAAAGCGATGCAGGAAGCGGGAAATCTTCTGGACGATGCAGCCATGCAGCCGGTAGCGGGACTCCGGATGCTGCTTGCCAGAGAACCGGAAGTGGAGTACGTGAGGGAATGCTTCCGCTTTTTATTCAGTGATGACGGCGGGGATCTGCAGAAACGTCAGGACCGCGCAGATTTCTTTGCAGATAAGATCAATGAGCGCATCCGTTATTATGAGCGCGGCACGAAGAAGTATCTCCAGAACCGGGATCATGTTATTTATTACCTGAATCTCTGGAAACCGGAGGAAAACTATATGTTTGACGCAGCCTCCGCTCCCGGATGGGCAGCATGCACGGAGTTTGACGGGGATTTTGGCAGCAAGAATTTTTCTCTGGAGAGCTACTACCGGATGTGCGATGAGGTTCTGGAAGAAATCCGTGAAAATGAGGAGCTGACAGGTCTTTACAGCAATCTGTTTGAAGAAGAGCTGGACGGTTACGATGACCAGCTTCATATTCTGGTATACGATCTCATGGATTGCGCAAGTCTGTACCGTTATTATGCCGGTATGGAGATCCGCAAGGTGCCGGGAAGAGAACGCACGAAAGCGGCGGAGGCCAAGGCGGCACAGGAAAAGCTGAAGCAGGAGATTGCATTAAAGGAAGCACGCTTAAAGGAACTGCAGGAAAAGCCGGTGAATCTGCCGGATGTAGTTGGAAAGCCGGTAAGCCATAAGACTTATGGAACGGGTATTGTCCAGTCCAATGACAATGGAACGCTTCTGGTTCATTTCGAGAAGGCAGATAAAAAGTTCAAGTACCCGTCCGTGTTTACCCAGGGCTTTTTAAGCTTTGCAGGGGAAGAAACACAGACCGGGGAAATGGCAGAGTTTGAGGCAGACCAGAAGAAGAAAGCTGCGTTGGAGAAAGAACTCGTGCAGTTGAAGAAAACACTGGGAAGCATTACTTTATAAAATCCTACAAAAAACAGGCATTCGCATGATTAGCGGTGCCTGTTTTTTGGGCTTTTAACGTGTTTTGTTATGTACCTTTCTTTTCCAATAGTCCCACGGCCATCCAATGAGGCAGATAAGTGCAAAGGTGGCGACTGCCAGGGCAAACGTAGAAAGCCTTGTCGGCATCCATTCCATCGGTTTTAATTCCACGCCGGTCGTGCGCAGAATGACTTCCACAAAGAAGTATAAAGCGAAACTCTGAATGGAAAACAGCAACATGGAACGGCGACCGCAAAACTGCCAGAATCTGGAAAATACACTGCCCGAAAGAGCCGGACGGGCAGCCATGCGGGCGGCAAGAAGCAGTGCGGCAATGCCGGAAAACGCAGCTGCAAAGTAGTATGGCGGAGCGGTGTAGCGGCAGTCGCAAAGATTCACATAGTCGCTGAGCTTTGGACCGAAAAAGAAGCTTAAGACCAGAAAAAACGGAATCAGAAAACCGGCATAAGGTTCCATTTTTTCGAGAAGCTTTTCGCGGTTTGCGTAGTATCCGGCAATCAAAAATACGGCTGCGCAGAGCGCGGAATCCAGTTTCCAGGGAAGCCGGTTCATGACTGGAATGAGCGGATCAGCAAGGCGGATGTAAGTTCCTGCAAGAACCAGAACCACCAGGGCGTAACAGCGCACGGTCAGGGAGCGCCGGTCAAAAATCTTCAGCCAGATGAGGGCATACAATCCGGCAAAAAACAGTGCCGGGAGGAACCATAACTGTCCCACATAGATCTGCTGGGGCTGTCCATAGTAGAAGATCCAGGTCAGGATGTGCTTCCAGCCGTATTCGTCGATCGCAAGATGATAATATGGGCGGATGGTGCAGATGGCCAGCGCGGTCAGTGTGATCACAAAATAAGGAAGGATGAGAGTCCTTCCTCTTTTTTTGATGTAATCCATGCAGGTGTTATATTTTTCCGGACGGAAGGTCATGCCGGAGAGAAAGAAAAAGGCCGGCATGTGGAACGCGTAGATCCACCGGAATATGGTGTGGTGCATGGTCACGACATGACCCAGTACCACCAGAAACAGCGCAAAGCCCTTGGCAATATCAATATCACTTCTTCGTGTTGTACTCATTTGTAATGTTTCCCCCAGTAACAGAAAAATATCTGCCAAAGAAACAGCGCTTTGGCGTAAGCATGTGCAGGGCACCTGTGTTGCTGCTTTTTAGTCTATGGAAGGGCATGCGCAGCTGTCCCGTTCGATCAGCTGGTGCGGTACCAGAATCTTGGTTGCTGGAAGCCCCGGGCGCTCGATATGGCTGATCATCTGTCCGGCGGCTTCTATGCCGAGCTGACAGGAATTGATATCGATCGAGGTCAGCTGCGGTGAGGTGAGACGCGCAAACAGGGAATTATTAAAGGAAAGAATGGAAAGGTCCTCTGGAATGGACAGTCCGGTTTCCGTACAGATGCGTTCCAGCGTCAGTGCAAGGATATCATCGCTGACCACGATCGCGGTGGGACGGTCGGCTGACTCTAATAATGCGTGGACCGGAGTGTAGCCTTCTGCCGTGATGGAGGGCAGTTCCAGACAGTATTCCGGTTTTGGTAAAATTCCATGGCGTGCAAGGGCAAGCTGATACCCATTTTTTCGGTCAGCGGAGAAAATCAGGCTGTTGTCCACACCGAGGTAGGCAATCTTACGGTGTCCAAGCTGGTACAGGTATTCGGTTGCCTCGTCTCCGGCGAGCAGATTGTCGTTGTCGATGTAAATGGTCTGGTTTGCATATTGGCAGGCTTTTCCGATGAGCACGTAGGGCAGCTTTTCCCGGTGGAGAAATTCGATAACCGGGTCATTCTGTCTGGAATAAAGCAGGATAAAGCCGTCTGCCTGACCGATGCGTGTCATGGAGCGGACCGCTTCCAGCACTTCGTCCTCGTCCTGACCGGTCACAATGGTGTTGATATATTGCTGCTGGTTGCAGACCTGGCTGATACCGCGGATCGCTTCCAGGTAAAAGGAGTTTTCGTAAACCTCACGTGCGGAGACGGGTAAGATAATCCCGATGGTGCGTGTGTTGCGGGATGCAAGGTTGCTGGCCTGAAAATTGGGTTCATAGCCCAGCTCTTTCATGGCACTGCGCACTTTTTGCTTGGTTTCTTCGCTGATGGAAGGACTGTCTTTGCAGGTGCGGGAAACCGTAGAAGCGGATACCCCGGCCAGTGCAGCTACATCTTTGATGGTTACGGACATCGGTGCTGCTTCCTTTCTATATAGATGTGTTTCTCTTTCAAGTGTTTGTTATGTCAGTTTTGGGTTCGGCTGTTTTGCCGCAGTTCACGTATGTGGGCATAGCTGCTGAACCGTTATGCTGCTTCTTATTTTACGGGATTGCAGAAAAAAAGTCAACGATACTATGCAAATACATGCAAAAGTTGCATAAAAATAGAAACAAAAATTTCTGGACATTCCGCACAAAACAAAAGCAGAAAAGTTGTGAAAATCAGAGAATCCACGCGAAATAAAAGAATGTTGTTGCATTCTTTGTGCAAACCGGATATAGTTAATGCAAACGGTTGCATAAATTGCGCAAATGATAACGCATGGCAGAAAAAGCGCAGGAAGGATCGGACAGCAGATGCCAGGGCGTACGCAAACGCGATCAGGAATGCAGCCAGAGAACATGAGGGGGATTTTTTATGAAGTGCAGTAAGATTTTTTCTCCGATGACGGGAGAAGCCGTTGGGCTGGAACAGGTTCCGGATCCGGTGTTTTCCCAGAAGATCGTTGGGGATGGCATGGCGGTGATCCCGTCTGAGGGAAATATTGTAAGCCCGGTAGACGGAGAAGTAATCTCCGTGGCAGATACCAGACATGCATTTGGACTGCGCACGGCAGAGGGACTGGAGCTTTTGATCCATGTGGGTCTTGAGACGGTTCATTTAAACGGTGCCTGCTTCCAGGTGTTTGTGAAACCGGGAGACCAGGTAAAAGCAGGAGATCGCCTGGCAGCGGTTGACCTGGAGTATTTAAAACAGCACAACATCAACCCGGTGACGCCGGTTCTGGTGTGCGGCGGCATGGAAGGCAAGAAACTTTGTCCGACAGAGGGTGCCGTGAAAGCAGGAGAGACTGTGCTGATGCAGGTGGAAGCAGGAACCGGGGGAAACGCAGGTGCAGCAACTGGGAAAACCGCAGGTACAGAAGCAGTGAACGCAAACCAGACAACAGCTTCAGCAGACCACAAAACAACAGACAAAAAAGCGGCGAATGAAAACAATGCAAAGGAAGCAGCAGCCCAGGCAGATAAAGCAGCTGGCAGCAGCCAGAACCCGAAAAAGAAACCAGCCGTAAGCTTTAACTTCGATTTTCTTCAGAAGCTTGGCAAGGTTTTGATGACAGTTATCGCGGTGATGCCGGCAGCCGGTTTCATGATCAGCCTTGGTAAGCTGGTTCAGATGGGCGGGGCAGATCTGGCCGTCCTGATGACGATCGGAAGCACGATGGAAAATATCGGCTGGGCTGTGATCAACAATCTGCATATTTTGTTTGCGATCGCAATCGGCGGTTCCTGGGCGAAGGAGCGTGCAGGCGGTGCATTTGCGGCGATCATTACTTTTATTTTGATCAACCAGATCACGGGTTCCATTTTTGGTGTAACCTCCGCGATGTTAAATGACCCGGATGCAGTGACCCATACGCTGTTTGGACAGGAAATCCTGGTAAATGGTTATTTCACTTCCGTTCTTGGCGCACCGGCTCTGAATATGGGTGTGTTTGTCGGAATCATTTCCGGTTTTGCAGGTGGTGTGATCTACAACCGTTATTACAATTTCCGCAAATTGCCGGATGCGCTGGCATTCTTTAACGGAAAACGGTTTGTTCCGATGGTCTGCATTGCCTGGTCTGTGATCATTTCCCTGGTCCTGGCCGTGATCTGGCCAGTGGTACAGTCTGGCATTAACGCGTTTGGTGTGTGGATCGCGAATTCTTCTTCCACATCCCCAATCCTGGCCCCGTTTATCTACGGAACCCTGGAGCGTCTGCTGCTGCCGTTTGGCCTGCACCATATGCTGACGATTCCGATGAACTATACTTCCTTTGGCGGAACCTATACCATTGCAACCGGTATCAATGCCGGAACCCAGGTGTTTGGTCAGGATCCGCTGTGGCTGGCATGGGCAACCGACCTGATTAACTACAAGAATTCCGGTGATATGGCCGCGTACCAGAACCTGCTTACCACCGTGACCCCGGCCCGCTTCAAGGTCGGCCAGATGATCGGTGCGACCGGTCTGCTTCTTGGAATCGCCCTGGCGATGTACCGCAGAGTCGATGCGGATAAGCGTCAGAATTACCGTTCCATGTTTGTTTCCACGATTTTAGCAGTATTCCTGACTGGCGTTACCGAGCCGCTGGAATTTATGTTTATGTTCTGCGCACTGCCGCTGTATGTGGTTTACGCAGTACTGCAGGGATGCGCTTTTGCTATGGCCGGTGTGATCCACCTGCGTCTCCATTCTTTTGGAAACCTGGAATTTTTTACCCGTATCCCGATGTCTATCAAGGCTGGTCTGGGCGGTGACCTGATCAACTTTGTGATCTGCGTTGTGGTATTTTTCGTGATCGGCTACTTTGTGGCATACTTTATGATCGGAAAATTCCAGTTCGCAACCCCGGGACGCCTCGGAAACTATACCGATGAAGGTGCAGCTGACGATGGCGCAAAGTCTGTGGGTGGCAGCGGAAATAAGCCGGCGAATGGAAATACAGCCGGAACGTTGCCGGAAAATGGAAACGGAGCCGGAAATAACAGCGTTGCCGATAGCAGCAATGGCAAAAACGGCGGAAATGGCACCGGGGCAGCAGGCAGCAGTCAGGCCGAGCGCATCATTACACTTCTCGGCGGAAGAGAGAACATTGTTCTGGTCGATGCCTGCATGACCCGCCTGAGAGTCACGGTAAATGATCTGGACAAGGTTGCCGAACTGCCGGAGTGGAAAAAAGAAGGCGCACTGGGACTGATCAAAAAAGACCAGGGAATCCAGGCTGTTTACGGACCGAAGGCCGATGTCTTAAAGTCGGATATCAACGATATTCTGTGATACCAGGGTCGAAAGGTCAAAAATCCGATGCAAGAGGATTTTTGAACCAAATTCTGTAGGAAAAAGAGGAAACATGCATGAAACTGATCACACTCAACACGCACAGTCTGATCGAGGAGCACTATGAGGAAAAATTATGTGCCTTCGCAGACCTGATCTGCAAAGAAAAACCGGATATCCTGGCCATGCAGGAGGTCAACCAGCTGGCCAGCGAAGAAATCCTGCCGGATGAGATGTTCCCGGGATTTGTGCGCTGCAGCGGTTTTTCCCTTCCACTTCGGCAGGGAAACCATGCGGCGCGGCTGGCAAAGCTGCTTTCGGCGCGCGGTCTTTCGTATTCCTGGACCTGGATCTCGGCAAAGCTTGGCTATGACCGTTATGATGAAGGGATGGCATTGTTTAGCTTAAGAGCGATCGCGGATACCGATCAGTTTCAGATCAGCCGGTCTTCGGATTACCATTACTGGAAGACCCGCCGGGTGCTTGGCATCCGCACGAAAGAGAATCCGGATACCTGGTTTTACACCGTCCATATGGGCTGGTGGGAAGATGAGGAAGATCCGTTTGCCGGACAGTGGGAAACCTTAAACCGGAAACTCCGGGAACAGGGAAGACTGTCTGGAACCGGAAGGGTCTGGCTTCTTGGCGATTTTAACAGTCCGTCCGCGGTTCATGGTGAGGGCTATAGTCTGATCCGGCAGAGCGGCTGGCTGGACAGTTATTGTCTGGCACAGAAGAAAGACGATGGCGCAACCGTGGATCATGTGATCGATGGCTGGAGGGAACGGATGGCAGAAGGGGAGAGCTGCCGTCTGGATTATATGTTCAGCAGCCGCCCGGAAATGGTCGTGCAGAGCCGCGTGATCTGCAATGGAACGTTTTATCCGGTGGTATCCGATCATTTCGGCGTGATGATTGAGACAAAATAATAAGGGAGTATTTTAAATATGAACAGATCAGCAGGAATTTTACTGCCGCTTAGCAGTCTGCCGTCCAAGTACGGCATTGGATGTTTTTCAAAAAGCGCCTATGAATTTGTGGACTGGTTAAAGGAAGCCGGGCAGAGCTACTGGCAGATCCTTCCGCTCGGACCGACCAGCTACGGGGATTCGCCGTATCAGTCCTTTTCCACATTTGCGGGAAATCCGTATTTTATTAGTCTGGAGGCCCTGATTGAGGAAGGTGTTCTCACAAAAGAGGAATGCGATGCCGTCGATTTTGGAAAGAAGGAGCGGGATATTGACTATGAAAAACTGTATCTGGGCCGTTACCCGCTGCTTCGGAAAGCGTATGAGCGCAGTCACATCCACGAAAATCCAGATTACCAGAAATTTGTGGCAGAAAACAGCTGGTGGCTTTCCGACTATGCGCTTTTCATGGCAGTGAAAGACCGGTTTGATGGCGTGGAATGGACCAAATGGGCAGAAGATATCCGCCTGCGCTGGGGCAATGCGATGGACTATTACCGCCGGGAACTGTATTTCGACATTGAGTTCCAGCAGTATCTGCAGTACCAGTTTTACCGCCAGTGGAATCAGTTAAAGACTTATGCCAATGAACGTGGTATCCAACTGATCGGCGACATTCCGATCTACGTTTCCATGGACAGTGCCGATGCCTGGGCGCATCCGGAACTGTTCCAGCTAGATAGCGAAAATGTGCCGGTGGCTGTGGCAGGCTGCCCGCCGGATGGCTTTTCAGCCGATGGACAGCTCTGGGGAAATCCACTTTATCGCTGGGAGTATCATCGGGAGACGGGGTATCAGTGGTGGATCTCCAGACTGGCGCACTGCTTCCGGTTGTATGATGTAGTACGAATCGATCACTTCCGTGGCTTTGATGAATATTATTCGATTCCTTACGGAGAAACTTCTGCGATCCATGGGCACTGGGAAAAGGGACCGGGTATCGATCTCTTCCGTAAGGTGGAGCAGGCACTTGGCTGGAAACAAGTCATTGCGGAGGATCTGGGTTATGTGACTGATTCCGTGCGCAGACTGGTGCAGGAGAGCGGTTTTCCGGGCATGAAGGTGCTGGAGTTTGCATTTGATTCCCGGGATTCCGGCTGCGCCAATGACTATCTGCCGCACAACTATCCGGAAAATTCCGTGGCCTATACCGGAACCCATGACAATGAGACGCTTGCCGGATGGTGGAAGAGCATCACTTCGGCTGAGCAGAAGATGGCGCGGGATTATCTCTGCGACCAGTACACGCCGCAGTCGAAGCTTGGAAAATCGTTCATCAGTCTGATCCTGAGAAGCCGTGCGGCACTCTGCGTGATCCCGATCCAAGACTATATGGGACTCGACAACCGCAGCCGCATCAATAAGCCGTCCACCGTGGGAACGAACTGGAGATGGCGCCTTGGGGAAAATGACCTGACGGAAGACCTAAAGGACGAGATCCGGGGTATGACGCTGCGTTACGGAAGGATGAACTGGGGTTGAAAAAGAACCCAAAAGCCTGTATAATTAGGAACAGTGCAGCCAGAAGACATTTTTATTTGCCAATGCGTAAACAAAAATTTTGAACTGCTGCAGTTCAGGCCGCGATCAGGCGGCTGAAAAATAGAAAGACAGGCGGATCCGTATGGCTGAATATCCGTGAACAGGAACGAATATACAGTATGGCCGCGGACAGGAGAGTAGTGAAATGAGTGAAGCAAAGGACAGACTGCTTGCGCAGATGAAAGATGCAGAGGGAGCCGTTTATGCACTGATATCCGGATTTACCAAAGAACCTTATGTAGAATGTGACAAAGAGACTTACGACGACAAGGTGTTTGTTTACCTGTCAGAGGATGCAGCCAAAGCGAGAGCCGAAGAATTGAAGGCAGACAAAATTGCAGTGGGGGTTGCGAAGATCCTTGCAAATCATATGCTGTTATTCTTTACGAACCTTTATACCATGGGGGTAAATGCCCTGGAAATCTATTATGATGATCAGAAAGAACTGCTCCAGATCGATGAATTTGCAAAGCGCAGGGAGAATCCGCAGCTGGAAGAAGGCAAGAAGTGGATCGAGAATCCGCAGCTTCATCTGACGGCTCTGTATTTTGCACAGGAGATCCGCAGACCGAAAGAGCTTCAGGATCCGAAACGTATGGCACAGCTCCAGGAAGAAATGGCTGCAGATTTCATGAAGAGCGAATTCATTTTTGCACTGCAGCAGGATGGCAAGGGCACCCCGCTTGTGAAGCTGAATACCGGGGACAAATACCAGCTGGTATTTACCGATGCAGTAGAGTTCAGCCGCTTTAACCGCAACAATGCGTTCAAGCCGGTGATCGTAGGCGCTGCCCAGCTTCCGAAGGTATTAGACAAAGAGGCAAAGGGCGTTGTCTTAAATATTATGGGTGTTAACCTTCCGCTTGCAGTGAATCGTCCGGTTCCGGCTCCGGTTGATCCGGCGGCTGCAGCACAGGCAGCTTCGGACCAGGCAATCGCACAGGCAGCTTCCGCAGCGCTTCAGAGACAGGCCGCAGAGAAGAAGAACAATTAACAACTTGTTAAGATTTGTGAAAATTGGAAAAAAGCATAGCGGTTTCTGGAAAAATCTGCTATGCTTCCTTTATAAGAGAAAGGGAGTAGCTGACAGGCTGCCAGCCATGGCAGATGTTTGCAGAACCGTCAGTACGGTTTCGAAGATATGAAACCCGGTTTGTGACTAAGCAGCGAGACTTTCACCGTATAACCAGAACAGGTGCGGTGGGAGCCTCGCTTTTTATATGATAGGAAATTGCGTCCTATCATATAAAAATGCTCCGCGAGGAAGCGCACTCGGCGCAAAGGTAGATGGTTGCTGAAGCAACCGCGCCTCGGCGCGAGAATGTGCCAAGGCACATTCTTTTTTGTTTTCTATTTACAGACCACACCGGCCGGCAAAAGAGGAGGAACGACTATGAAAATGATCATGGAATTGTTATTGCTTGCAGGTGGATTTTTTATGCTCGTGAGGGGAGCGGACTGGTTTGTGGATGGAAGCTCGGGAATTGCAGACCGTTTCGGGGTACCGCAGCTGGTGATCGGTCTGACGATCGTTGCCATGGGAACCAGCGCGCCGGAAGCGGCGGTCAGCATTACGGCAGCGCTGAAGGGGAATGCGGAGATCACCATTGGAAATATTGTGGGGAGTAATATTTTAAATATTCTGATCATTTTGGGCATTACAGCCACGATCACGACGTTAGCTGTGGCAAGATCAACGGTACGGATTGAAATCCCGTATATGATCTTCATCACGGTGGTGCTGCTTTTGGCTGGCATGAGCGGCAATGTTGTAGGACGTGGGGAAGGAGCCATGCTGTGGGTTTTGTTCCTCATCTATCTGGGTTACCTGTTGTACATGGCCATGAATGGAAGGGAAGAGGCGGTAAAAGAGCAGGAAATGGTGCCGCTTTGGCGGATGTTTCTGGGTGCGCTTATTGGACTTTTTCTGATTGTGGCAGGAAGCGACGTAACGGTGAATGCGGCTACGGAAATTGCAAAACTGATGGGAATGAGTGAGCGCTTTATCGGTCTTACCATTGTTGCACTCGGCACGTCCCTGCCGGAACTGTTTACTTCGGTGTCCGCTGCATTAAAAGGAAAAGCCGATATTGCCATCGGAAACATTGTGGGAAGCAATATTTTTAATATTTTGTTTGTAGTTGGAACGGCAGCGCTCATTACACCGGTAAGTTTTCAGCCGAATTTCCGGATGGATACCGTGGTTGCAATCGGAGCGGCTGTGCTGCTTTTTCTTGGAACGTTCCGGAAACAGAAACTCGGCAGAGGCATTGGCATTTTGATGCTTCTGTGCTACACTGCATATTTTGCGTGGTTAATTTTGTAAATTCAAATAAAATGTAAGAAAACCGTCAGGTGCATTTGCTTGACGGTTTTTCAGACGGCTTCTATAATGGGACATATATCTGTCGGGGCAGTACGTTCCTGCAAGGAAGGGCGCCTGGTGTACGCTGTGCAGCCGGGAAACTGTTTCGGGTGTGTGTTGACTCGTTTAGGAGGATGATTATGAAAATAAGCTGGAAAAGAAATGCAAAGAGTGCTGTGTTTGCGATTGGGGCCGCTCTTTTATGGCCTGTCAGTGCCTATGCAAATGAAACAACCTTTGTATCTGGGACCTCGGTCAACGGTCTGGGCATCAGCAATATGACTGTAGAGCAGGCGACGCAGCGTGTTGCGGATTTTTACGCCAGTGATTATAAACTTACGATCAGGGAAAAAGGCGGAAAGACGGAAGTGATCACGGGACCGGAAATTGGCTTTTCGGTTGGACTGCCGGAAGGATATCTGCAGCAGATCCTGGATGAACAGAATGCATCCGGACGGATTTCCGGACCAGACGCAGACAATAAGCACCGCACTGAGATGACAGGAAGCTTTGACCAGGCAGCGCTTGATGCAAAGATTGGAAGCTTAAATGCCATCAGCGGCAGCAGCATTGTTACAACGGCAGATGCATACGTATCCGGATATCAGGAGGGTCAGCCTTTTACCATCGTCCCGGAAGTACGTGGCAACAACGTGGACCGCGAAAAGACAGCGCAGCTCATCCGCGATGCCGCAGCAAAGGGCGAGACTGAGGTGGACCTGGAAGCAGCAGGCTGCTACTATACACCTTCTGTCACCAAGGATGATGAAGCATTAAAGACGCTCTGTGACACCATGAACCAGTGCCGGGAGATGACGGTCACCTATACCTTTGGAGAGCAGAGCGAAACACTGGATTCCGCCTCAATCTGTTCCTGGATCACGGGAAGTGCAGAGGGGCAGATCCAGCTTGATATGGAAAAAGTCCGTGCGTATGTGAAGAGCCTGGCAGATAAATACGATACTGCCGGGACTGCACGGACCTTCCACACCGCGACGGGAAGAGATGTCAGCGTGAGCGGATCTTTTGGATGGAAGATCGATCAGGCAGCAGAAGCAGATGCGCTTGCCGCAGTCATCCGCACGGCCCAGTCCCAGAGCCGGGAGCCGGTCTATGCGTCTCGTGCAGTGGACCGCAGTGCGGCAGAATGGGGAACGACTTATGTGGAGGCAGATCTGACTGCCCAGCATGTATACATGATCAAAGAAGGAACGGTTGTCTGGGATGCACCTTGTGTCACCGGTAATGTATCGAAAAATTATACGACACCGCCGGGACTCTACAGACTGACCTACAAGCAGCGTGACCGCGTCCTGCGCGGGCAGAAGCAGGCAGACGGCAAATATGAATATGAGACACCGGTATCTTACTGGATGCCGTTTAACGGAGGCATTGGCTTCCACGATGCAAACTGGCGCAGCAAATTCGGCGGGACTATTTACCAGACAAGCGGAAGCCATGGATGCGTGAACCTGCCGCCGGAAAAGGCAGCGGCGCTTTATGATCTGGTTTATACGGGAATTCCGGTCATCTGCTACAATTAAATGGCATTGTAAGATCACATGGTGTGAAAACGACCGGTATCATGGGGCAAATATCGCTGCACCCGACAGGATTATCATTATTATATAGAAAGATTAGAATTTGATTTATGGAAACAGAGAATCAGCAGGCGGGCTACGGCCGCAGCCGCGGAAAGTGGAACAGAAAGAAGCAAAAGGAAAGACTGGCTCAGAAGGAAAGCCGGAAACCGGAGGATTTGTCAAAGCAGCAGAGCGCTCTGGGAGGGCCGCAAGGACAGAACCCGGAACAAAAAAACAATGGAAAAACCGTTGCCGTTATAGCGGGTACGGCGGTTCTGGCTGTGGTGATTGTAGCCGGAGCCGTTTATGCAGTTTTAGGACAAAAATATAAGCGGGTTTATTTTCCAAATACGACGATCAATGGTCTGGATGTCTCCGGTCTTACTCCGGAGGAAACCAAAGACCGCATCACGGCAGAAACCAGCGGTTATACCCTGACATTACAGGAACGCGGAGAAAAAAACGAGGTCATAAACGGAAGTGATATCGGGTTTCATCCGGAATTCGATGGAACCCTGGAGCAGATCTTGGAAGACCAGAGTGTTCTGGCATGGGGATTTCATATCGGAAGATATGTGGATTACACCATCGATACCATGGCGGTGTTTGATGAAACAAAGCTTTTTGAAGTGGTATCCGGACTTGCGTGTCTAAGTCCGGAACAGGTTGTTGAGCCGCAAAATGCCTACATATCGGATTATATCTCTGGAACCGGATATGAGATCGTACCGGAAGAGGAGGGGGCAAGTCCAGATATGGAGCTGCTCTCATCTGCTGTGCATGAGGCAATCCTGAATTTCCAGGAAACACTTTCGCTGGAGGATGCGGACGTCTATAAAAAACCGCAGATTACGGCGGAAGATGAGGCATTGAATGCGGAGCTTGCAGCCTGGAACAAGTATGTGCAGACCAGCATAACGTACCGGTTTGGCAGCAAGAGCGAGATCTTGGACGGGGAAAAGATCCACACCTGGCTCGTGAGCGATGGACAGGGTGGTGTTTCCCTGGATGAGACAAAGATCGCTGAGTATGTGTCCTGGCTGGCACAGAATTATAATACTGCGTATAAACCGAAAACCTTTCAGACTTCTTACGGTCAGAGTGTGACCATAAGCAAGAGTGTATACGGCTGGAAGATCAATCAGAGCGAGGAAACAGCTGCATTAAAGCAGCTCCTTCTTTCCTGTGAGAGTCAGGAGCGGGAACCAGTTTACAGCCAGACGGCGGCATCCCACGACGGAAACGATTACGGAACAACCTACGCGGAAATCAATCTGACGGCGCAGCATATGTTTTTCTATAAGGAAGGAAAGCTGGTCGTACAGTCTGATTTCGTGTCGGGAAATGAATCCCGTGGATGGAGTACCCCGGCGGGCGTATATCCGCTGACCTATAAGCAGAGAAATGCCACATTAAAAGGGGAAAACTATTCCACTCCGGTATCTTACTGGATGCCGTTCAATGGTGGGATCGGTATGCACGATGCCTACTGGCGTTCCAGCTTCGGAGGAAAAATCTACAAGACAAACGGCTCCCATGGCTGTATCAACCTGCCTCCGGCAGTGGCCAAGACGGTTTATGAAAATATTTCAGCTGGGATGCCGGTGATCTGTTATCACTTAGACGGAACCGGCGATGGAAAGACCAGTACGGCAGCACAGAACGGAACGGAAGGAAGTACCCAGCCGACTACGGCAGCCCAGACTCCGGCAGAAACGAAGCCGCAGCAGACAGAAGGTGGGCAGGCGGCAGAGACAAAACCACAGTCACAAAGTGGAGGAAATGGTCAGTCGTCATCGCATGAGAGCAGCACCCAGCCGACGAGCGCTGCACAGACCCAGCCGGGTACGGCATCGCAGCCACAGTCAACATCTGCAGCAGCCCAGCCGACGACAGCCGCGCAGGCACAGTCGGGAGGAGCCGCGCAGCCGACCACGGCTGCATCGCAGCAGCAGCCGTCAAACAATGCAGCTGGCTCCGGTGGAGCCCAGGCATATCCGGGGCAGAACGGCGCGTCCCAGAACACTCCATCCGGAAATTCCCAGTCCGGACCTGGGAGCAGTTCTGGTGGAACACAGAGTACGCCGGGGGCATCGGGAAATACTCCGGCAGGACCTGGAAGCACACCGGGGACTGGTACGGGAGCATCTCCGTCTCCGGCACAGATTCCGGGGCCTGGTGGGCAGTAACGGAAGTTTTATTGTGACGGAATTATCATGGAAAAAGAAAGCAATTGACAAAGCCACAGGCGGGTTGTATGATAAAAAAAGCAAAAAAATCATAAGATACGCAAAAAAGAAAGCAAAGAAGCCTTCAAACAAGGGATTTCTTTGCTTTCTTGATGCACGAGGAGGAAACATTATGAAAAAAAGTGCAAAAAAATTAATGGCAGCTGCTATGGCAGCCCTGATGGCAGCATCCATGACTGCATGCGGCGGCAGCAAGACCGAGACCACTGCAGCAGCTGAGAGCAAGGCAGATGCAGCAGAGACCACCGCAGCTGGTGAGACCGAGGCAGCAAAAGACGGCGAGAAAAAAGTATTAAAGGTAGCGATGGAGTGTGCTTACGCACCGTACAACTGGACCCAGCCGGATGATTCCAACGGTGCCGTTCCGATCGCAGACAGCAACGAGTACGCTTACGGTTACGATGTCATGATGGCAAAGAAGATCTGTGAAGAATTAGGCTATGATCTTCAGATCGTCCGTCTTGACTGGGATTCCCTGATCCCGGCGATCCAGTCCGGTCAGGTTGACTGTGTGATCGCAGGTCAGTCCATCACTGAGGAGCGTCTGCAGGCCGTTGACTTCTCCGAGCCGTACTACTATGCAACGATCGTTACCCTGGTAAAACAGGATGGCAAGTACGCAAATGCAACCAGCGTGGCAGACTTAGCTGGCGCAACCTGTACTTCCCAGCAGAGCACGATCTGGTATCAGAACTGCCTGCCGCAGATCCCGGACGCCAACATCCTGGCTGCAACCGCAAGTGCACCGGATATGCTCATGTCCTTAAACGCAGACAAGTGTGACCTCGTTGTAACCGACCAGCCGACCGGTAAAGGCGCTTTGGTTGCTTATCCGAACTTCAAGATGCTTGAGTTTGGCGGCGGCGACAACGACTTCCAGGTAAGCGATGAGGATATCAACATCGGTATCTCCATGAAGAAGGGCAACACCGAGTTAAAAGAAGCCATCGACAGCGTCCTCACCAAGATGACCAAAGACGATTTCTCTGCCATGATGGACGAGGCAATTTCCGTTCAGCCGTTAGCTAACTAGGATTGCGCTTCAAATAAAGCGAATCTGGCGAACGAAGTTATATCATTCCTGCAATGATGCAGGGCTGCAGACGCGTCATTTGGCGCGTCTGTGTAGTTACAGTTATTGAATATTCAGAGGAGAAAGTATTATGCCAACAGACTTTTTCGGCCGTGTAATGGTCGTATTCCAGAGATACGGAATGTCTATGCTGCAGGGTGCAGGAGTCAGCATCCGCATTGCGCTGGTGGGTACCCTGGTGGGCTGCATCATTGGTTTCGCAGTGGGTATTGTGCAGACCATTCCGGTTGAAGCAAAAGACAACCCGGTAAAAAAGGTAGTTTTGTGGATCATTAAGCTGATCATGAATGCCTACGTGGAATTCTTCCGCGGAACCCCGATGATGGCGCAGGCCATGTTTATCTATTATGGTATGCTTCCGCTTTTAGGCTTAAACTTAAGCATGTGGCAGGCAGCCTACTTTATCCTGTCCATCAACACCGGTGCGTACATGGCTGAGACCGTCCGCGGCGGTATCCTTTCCATTGACCCGGGCCAGACTGAGGGCGCAAAGGCCATCGGCATGACCCATGTACAGACCATGCTGTATGTCATTCTGCCGCAGGCACTCAGAAACATCATGCCGCAGATCGGCAACAACCTGATCATCAACATCAAGGACAGCTGCGTGCTTTCCGTCATCGGTGTGGCAGAGCTTCTGTACAAGACGAAATCTGCTGCAGGTGCGCTGTACATGAACTTTGAGACCTACACCATCACCATGATCGTGTACTTTATCATGACCTTTACCTGCTCCCGCATCCTGCGGTGGCTGGAGAACCGCATGGACGGTTCCGACAACTACGATCTGGCAACCACGGATACCCTGGCACACACCAGCGGCATGTACCGTTATGAAGAGAAAAAGAAGGAGGAAGACTAACGATGGCAGAGAATCATGTATTGGAAATTCGTCATTTGAGCAAATCCTTCGGCAAGCATGTAGTCCTGCGTGACATTGACTTTACCGTAGACACCGGCGATGTAACCTGTATCATCGGGGCATCCGGTTCCGGTAAATCCACGCTGCTTCGCTGCATCAACATGCTGGAGACTCCGACCACCGGAGAAATCCTCTATCATGAGAAGGACATCACCGACAAGGGTGTGAATGTTCCGGCATACCGCTCCAAGGTAGGCATGGTCTTCCAGAGCTTTAACCTGTTTAACAACCTGACCGTTCTGGAAAACTGCATGATCGGTCAGACCAAGGTGTTAAAGCGTTCGAAGGAAGACGCAAAGGCCATGGCCATGAAATACCTGGAAAAGGTAGGCATGGCACCATACATCAACGCAAAGCCGAAGCAGATTTCCGGCGGACAGAAGCAGCGTGTGGCAATCGCCCGCGCTCTGGCAATGGAGCCGGAGGTGCTGTTGTTCGATGAACCGACGTCCGCACTCGACCCACAGATGGTAGGCGAGGTACTGGCGGTTATGCGTACCCTCGCAAAGGAAGGTATCACCATGATCATCGTAACTCATGAGATGGCCTTCGCACGTGATGTCTCCAACCATGTGGTATTCATGGCGGACGGAGTCATCGAAGAGGAAGGAAAGCCGGCAGATATCTTCGGCAATCCGCAGAAGGCAAAGACACAGGAGTTCTTGAGCCGGTTTATTCAGGGGTAGGAATTTTAGAATAAAACAAGTAAGGTCCGGAAAACGGTCTCTTTCATTTCCTACTTCTTGTCTCTGTCGCAGCAGGTGTGGTTAGCTACTACATATGCAAATGGCTGAATAGAGATAAATAGGGTAGCAACAGCATAAACGGAATAGTTCACCGCGACGAACAAGAAAAACCCAGAGGGGTCTAATCCTCTGGGTTTTTCGCTTGCCTTATGGAATCTTCTCACTTTCCTTAGCTGTCTAATATTCTATTTTTCTTAAATTGTCAATATGCAATCAAAATCCTGTGAACAGTAACAAATCATCTGTTTTTATAAGAATAACTTCCACAGTGCGATTAGAACGGATGCCACAGCAACGATCCGCTTTAAGAGCTTCTGATTGATGCGGGCGGCGTTGCGGCTTCCGAAAAAGACACCGATGCCATGTGCAATCAGAAGGATTGGAAGCAGCATCCACATTTCTTTATTGCCTGCGGCGTGCATCAGGTAACCGGAGGCAGCTACCAGGGCAATGGCGATCGAGTCAAAGAGTGCCACGCCGACTGCGGTATGCACTGGAAAGCCGATAACAGTTAACAGCGGCATAACCAGAACCGGGCCGCCTGCGCCGGAGGCGGCACAGATTGCGCCGGTCACGATGCCAAGCAGCACGTAGAGCAGATTTTTTTTGAGGTCGGCTTTTGCTAAGCGGCGGCTTTTATCACCGGCTGGCGGATCTTTCCGGAGGAGAATGGAGATTCCGGAGAAGAGTACGACCAGATACAAGAGCACTTTTATGGTGGATTCCGGGATCAGAAGGTTGATCTTCACCCCAAAGATCGCACCGATCAGACTTCCAAGGGAAAGCACCAGGGCCGGGCGGATTTCCAGATTCCCTGCGCGGTAAAAGTTTATGGAGCCGATGATGCCAGATACCAGAAACGCAGAAAAGCTCAAAGCCAGGGCCTCAGAAGAGGGCATGTTTAAAAATCCAGTGTAAAACATGGGAAGCAGGAATCCGGCAATGCCGGTCAGACCCACGCAGGCACCGACAACGATGTTTAACAGGATCATCAGAAACAGGGAAGTCATGATCATAGTGAAATTACCTTTCTTTTAAATATCGCTCTGCGTCATCCAGAATCCGTTCCTCATCCAGTGTCAGAACCTCGCGGTTTTACAACAGGGCAGATGAGCAATGACGTAGCAGAGCAGGAAAAACCGATTGGTATGCCAAATCCTTTCACGGATCATGCGACGCTGGAAGCGGCAGAGAAAGAAGTTGGATTTTCTATCCAGATTCCGGATCAGATTCAGGGTGTTGCAGCGTCAGTTTTTCGCAATTTATCCCAGGAACTTCTGGAAGTGATCTATTATGATCAGGGAGAACAGGAAGTGGCGAGAGTCCGCAAAGGAACCGGGACAGAAGATATCAGCGTGGATGAAATGATAGAACTGGTTTCTGTGGTTGTGTAGTTTATATCTCCCGCATGTAGAAACAGTGACGATGCTTATTTCCGTGCCAGCTTCCCAGATACGCTATCCACGATCCAGACAAGCACAATGAGTCCCAGGAGAATGGCGCCTGCCCGGCTCCAGTTGTATTTGTTCATGGCGAAGATCAGCGGCGCACCGATCCCGCCTGCGCCGACCAGACCCAGCACAGAGGCTTCCCGGATATTCACATCAAACCGGTAGAGGATCGCGGAAGCAAATACCGGAGCAATCTGCGGAAGAATGGCATGACGGATTGCTGCAAGCGGTGTGATTCCCATGGCAAGGAGTGCACGGTATGGACCGAGGTCCAGTGCGTCCAGACATTCCGTGAAGCGTTTGGTAAGTAAACCGATGCTGCACATGGCCAGAGTCAGGACTCCGGTGAAAGCGCCAGGACCGGATACGCGGATAAAAATCAAACCATAGATCAGAAATGGAATTGATCGGATGGCGATCACCAAAACCTGAAAGAATGCGCATACCGGCACGGTTGCAAAGCGCCGTGTGCTGAAAAATGCGAGCGGCGCTGCAATCAGTGTGCCAATCCCGGTTCCGACAATGGAAATACAGACGGTCTCGATCAAAAGATAGAAGAGACCGTCTTTTTTTGTGGAAAAAAAGAAACTCCAGTCAGGATGAAGGAAACCGGACAGCATATGCTGCAGACTTCCGGGACTGGTGTGGGAAAAATCCGGTGGGTTCTGGGTGAGCAGACAGCAGACAAACAGCACAACGAGCGCAAGCGAAAACAGGCGGAGCAGGTGTTTTCGATGCAGCCCGGACGAGGTCTGCAGCAGGAATTCTCTGCGGATCAGGCCGGAGAGCGCGCGGCTTATGGCTTCGATCACACATACAGCGAGAAACAGCAGCAGAAGAATGGCTCCGACCTTATGAAATTCCCGCCAGGAAATCTTTTCATTTAAGATCAGACCAATGCCTCCGGCACCTACATAGCCGAGAATGGAACTGTGCCGCACGTTGGTTTCCAGAAGATACAGGGCATTGGTTAAGTAAGAAGGGAGAATTTCCGGCAGTACCGTGTGAAAAAATGCCGGAAATGCGCTGCATCCCATGGAGCGGAGTGCCAGGTAAGCGCTTAAGTTGGTGCTGTCTGCGTCCTCGTAAGTGAGTTTTGTCATAATGGCAAAGGTGTAGAGCGTGATCGCAGCGGTTCCGGCAAAGGTCCCGAGTCCAAATAAAAAGGTGGCAATCAGTGCCAGTACAAGTGCCGGGAAAGAACGCAGAACCTGGATCACAAAGCGGGTGAAACGGCGGAACAATGCCGGGAAACGCAAGGATACAGCACCGGCCGGAGCTGCAAACAGTGCCAGAACGGATCCGAGAATCGTGCCGGTCACAGACATCTGCAGCGTGTAAAAAAGCGGGACAACAATGTTCGGAAGATAGGAAAGGTCCGGACGGATCATATCGGCAGCCAGATCAGCCAAGTGACTCCGGCGTGCAAAAAAATAAGCCGGATCGCAGCCGGTGAAGGCTGCGGCGGCAAAAAAGACAAAAAGAAAGAGAGACCAGCCCAGAATACGGAAGATGGTTTTTCTTTTGTAATGAAGATTTAGTGTCATGGGTGCTCTCCTCTGAAACGGTTTGTTCTCATGGTTCACGTGGACGTGTCTGGTAACGGTTCGTTTCCCTTTCTATATAGTTTGGCTGTATTTTTCAGTGTTGCATACCGGGAAAACGTCGGCAGGAAATTGCTGATTCTTTCATGTCTCGTTTTTACAGGAATGTTATTCTTGTTCCTGATAGATTTGCTGCAGCATCTCTTTGTCCAGCGCATCGGGCCGGCCGTCGAAAGCAACAGTCCCGTCTTTCAGGCCGATGATGCGACCTGAAAACTCCAGGGAAAATTCCAGGTTGTGGCTGTTCATCAAAACGGTGACACCCTCTGTCTGCTGGATTTCCTTTAAAAGTTCCAGGATCTGTCTGCCGGTGACCGGATCGAGGGAAGCGGCAGGTTCATCGGCAAGAAGTAGCAGCGGGTGGCGCATCAGCGCACGGGCAATGGCAACCCGCTGTTTCTGTCCGCCGGACAGGTTTTTTACAGGTTCTTCTGCTTTTTCTTCAAGACCGACCCGCTTTAAAAGCGAGAGCGCTTCGTTTCGTTGTTCTCTGGAATAAAGTCCGATCACTGCAGAAAGAAGGTTCATGTCAGGAAGACAGGCGGTAAGGACATTCGCCAGACAGGTGGAGTTTTCTACAAGACAGAAATCCTGATAGATGGTGCCAATGGAGCGCCGGATCTGCTTTTGCTCCCGCTTAGTTATGGTGGAAACATCGTTTCCGTCGAACAAAAGAGTTCCGGATGTTACCGTATCCATCCCGTTTAAAATGCGGAAAAGCGTGGTTTTTCCGGCGCCGGAAGCGCCAATGACAGAGACAAATTCACCCTGGAAAACTGTAAAAGTTACATTGTTCAGGGCCGTGGTCCCGTTTGGAAATTGTTTTTCTAAGTGTTTGAGTGCGATTTCCATAAAATACCTGCCTGTGGTTTCGTGCGAAATTATTTTGGGGCAAATGCAAAAATCCGCAGGCAGGGCAGCTGCCTGTGCCGTGCGGACTTTGCATATCGTGAAACATTTAGTTTAAGGATTTCAAGAGGTCCTGTGCAGCGCGTTCGCCGTCGTAGTTTGCATCGTCGCCCCATTCATAACCAACCTGGCTGAATACGCTGATGATGTCCTTGCCTTCGTCGGTGTTTGCAATTTCGATGAAGGAGTCGCCAAGTGCCTTGCGGAAATCTTCATCCTGCATCAGGTCAGAGTTTTTGCTGTAGGCGATCATATCGTTGTAGATGCCCTCGGTAACACCGATCACGCCGGTCTGGTTCACCATGTCATCGGTGCCGCCGAATTTTTCTTTCCAGTCTGCTGCGTATTTGGTACGGATGTGTCCATAGGAAACCATGATATCAGCCTGGCCGGAAGCGAGACGTGACAGGGAGGTGGTGTAGGAGTCAGACTGAACGGCATTGTCAAGATCGGCAATGGTCTTGCCGTAACGCTCCTGCAGCCAAAGTGCCGGATAAATGTAACCGGATGCGGAGGTCGGTCCCATAACAGCCCAGGTTGCGCTGTTTAAATCGTCCCAGGTCAGTTCCTCGCCGTTGTTTACTTTTGCAAGCAGCTCCTGACCTTTTTCGCTTGGTCCGGCCAGAAGAATGGATCGGTAATAGGTGCTCATTTTATCGGTATTTTCCTCAATCGTGCCGTCATTCCAGTCCTTCGGATCTTCGGAATCCTTGTTGATGGCGTAGCGCAGTGCGGTCAGAAGTACATCGCAGTCATCGGAGAACAGCACATAGTTGCCGCCGGAGATGAAACCGATATCGGCACTTCCTGCACTCAATGCTTCGCCGACCGCAGTGTAGCTGGTACCGACAGTCATGTCAATGTTAGCAACATCGTAGCCTTTGGTCAGAAGCGTTTCTTTTAACAGATTCTCCAGCGGCTCGGTGGCAGTGGTGATGGTATCTGCATCGGCATAAGGGGAAAAGGCAATTTTTAAAGAATCTACTGCCTTCGGTTCTGTGGCAGATTCTGTCTCAGAGGAAGCTTCGGCAGAAGAATCGGAAGAAGTTTCAGCAGAGGAATCTGCGGAAGCTGCTGCTTCAGAAGCAGCCGGTGCATCCGTCTTGGAAGAACAACCGGTGATAAGACCCAGGCAGAGCGCCAGGGAAAGAGCTGGTACAACAAATTTTCTCATAATACTACCTCCATGGCCCGTTTCGGGCAGAATAAATTTTCGTGTAGCTGCCGTGAAAAATGTGGTTGCTGTTCGCAGCAGTTACGGGATTCTGCTGAAAGGGTTCGAAAAGGTACAAAAAAAGCATGCCGCAGCATGCCTGAACATGACTTTCAGACAGAATGCTGACAGCCTGTATCTGGGCAGAGTACAAGCTGGGGACGGTCGATCCTTTCTGGGATCCTCTCAGCCCGGAACACGGACTCCCTCGCAATCTGGTTTTCGTCATCGCAGTAATTTTTCTGATCGTAGTGTCAGGGCGCTCCCCCTCACACTGCATTCCGTTAACCGATTAGGATTGTACCACAGGAAAATGGAAATGGCAAGACAAGGAAAAACAGCCAGAAGAAAAACATATGCTGCGAGTGGCTGCAATAGGATTCCTTCTGACTGTTTTTTGGATTTCAGAAAATTTTATTTACATTAGCAAATTACTGTTCTGGATAATCTTTGCCAAACCAGGTAGCAATGATTCCATACGGTGTTTTTGGAGTAACCAGAGAAACAATCACCATGATGACAGTAGATAAGAAAGTAGCCATCAGGCATGGGTTAAATCCAAGAGAAATCGGAATGATACCAGAGTTGATCAGCAGGTAAAGTGCAATACCACTGATGATTCCTGCGAGTGCACCGTATTCATTTGCCGGCTTCCAGAAGAGTCCAAGAAGAACTGTATGGAAGAACGCAACGGTCATGCCGCCGGTTGCGTAGGTGATCAGGGAAGCAAGCAGTTCCGGTGGATCACATGCAAAGATGAAAATAACAAGGGAAATAACAACGATACCAATGGTGTTCAGTTTTTTGATAGTTTCCGGTTTTACAGATGGATTGATCAGGTTCTTATACAGGTCACTGATCAGGGTTCCGGCCAGAGATACAACCATACCGCCGACAGAAGACTGAACAGCACCGCAGACACCTGCAAGTACCAGACCGGCTGCCCACGGAGGCATAACGGTTACAGCAAGAGTCGGGATACCAAGGTCCGGAGTTGCAAGGCTTCCTTCCGGGAATAAGTATTTAACTGTGAAACACAGACCATTCAGACCAATCAGCCAGATTGCTACGACAATGGTACCAATCTTAATTGCGCGATGCAGTGTGTTGGTATCTTTGTAGGTCAGGGTAGTCATGGTAACATGCGGCATGGTAAAGGTTGTAATTCCCCATAAGAATGCAAAGGAAATTACGGTTTTGATACTGGTAGGAACAAACCAATCCGGGTTGGTATCGAGTAGTGCGTGGATGGTTCCGGTATAACTTAAGCCGGTGCTGGTAATGCCCATAAAGAACAGGACGATAACAGAGATTGTCATGACAATACCCTGGATTACGATAGCAGATGCGACACCTTTAATACCGCCGGTGATTGCTGCAATGATTACCAGGACGGTAAAGATTGCAAGACCGATACGATAGTCCTGACCAGTCAGAATCTGGAAGATACGTCCACCGCCAGTAATGGTAGATACGGCAAAAGCTCCAAGGAAAAATAAAACAACGAGACCACAGAGCGCACCGACAAGTTTGTTTTTATTGTAGCGATTCATCAGTAATTCCACGAAAGTCTGAGAGTTTGTACGGCGTGCAACAATACCGACACGCTTGCCGATCAGTCCGAGTACCATGAAGTTGGTACACATGGACCAGAAACAGCAGACCATCCAGATAGCGCCAAAAGTGTAAGTATAACCGGGAACGCCCATGAAAACACCGGCACCGGCAACACCAGCGGATACCATCATCGCAGTCATCAGCACACCGCCGTTACGACCACCAGTATAGAATTTGCTGATATAGTCGCCTTTGCCTTCGTTCATAGCTTTTCTGGTGTATAAACTATACCCTAACAGCAGGATGGTATAAAGAGCAAAAACGAAAATAATGACCATACGAGTTGAACTTGATATCTCCATACTTCTTTCCCCCTATTTTTTCTGACGTGGTTTTAAGCTGCCCCGCGGAGTAACCTCCATATCCCGGTATACAAATGTAACAACCAGGAGTACTGCAATAACCATTCCAATCAGGATACAGATTTCCAGGAATATCCAGAGCGGAAATCCAAGAACATAGGTATAATTTGCAGGGTCAGTATCTCCAACCAGATACAGATTACCAATCATGAGTACCATAAAACCAAGATAAGTTCCAAGCGTTACCCAGAATTCTTTTCTGGTTTGTGTAAAACGCTCGTCTGGCTCAATATCTGAGAAATTGTAATCTCTGCTGTTGGGATCAATCCCTGCTTTTTTCTTATCCTCCATACGAAATCCCCCTCATATGTAAATATAGGTGCAAATTATGTTATGGCTTACATTTTGCTGATATTTTACTTAAGATCCACTGTGCTGTTTAATTCATGAGCCATTTCCTGCCAGTGTTCCATTCTGCGTTTGAGTTCTGCCTTACTTTCTTCATCTTCCCGGAATGCAATGGCAGTCCACGGCATTTCATCGAGTGCCTGAACAACCTCATCGATTTTCTGGAAAGGAATGGAAATCATACGCAGACCGGCCGGATAAGCTTTTCTTCTCTTTAATCCATGGTAAAAACCGGTTGTGATGTGGTTCACTTTTCCTGAAATGACTGGATAAGCATACATCCAGGAACAGCTGATTACCGGAGTGGATTTGGATTCCCAGAAATCACCGGAAATATAGCTGGTAGCACGCATGATGATGTCAGCTTTTTCCACATCTGCGATGCACATAATCAGATCCGGATCAAAATTACAGTCTTTTACAGGAGAAAAGACCACATAATTAACGGTACCGCGAATGATTCGGGGCATTTCCTGATACAGTTTCCGGCATCCGGAAGCTGTGCGGTACATTTCGAAATCCTGACCAGCCTGACCACTGGCAGTAACTGGCGGCGGATCGATCATGCCGAGTGCAAGTTTTCCGTAGCAGGCATCGTTCTCTTTTGAAATATAGAATGTTTTTCCTTTTTGCGCTTCTCGTACATACTCGCAGAATGCAAAATGATCTTTTGACTGCTCAATTCCTTCTGGACGGACTGCCATATACTTTAAAGCAATGGGTTCATAGTCCAATTCAAGTTTAGCGAATAATTCTTTTGCTTTTGCACTTAACATAAAAATCCTCCTTTTGTAAATAATGAATTTTCTTATTGATAATATTTTAGCAATATAATAAACGAAATGATATGGGCTGTTTGCGTGATTTTCCAAGAGCTATTGTTGAAAAAAAGAAAAAAGAGTAGAAAAATGAAAGAAAAAGAAGTAAAAAGGAAGAAAAAGATGAAAAAAGAGAAGAAAAATACGTCTAATAATTAACAAAATACGAACGAATTGAACTAGAATACGCTTTTACAAAAATGGAGCAGCTTTCTGGAAAAGCTACTCCGTTTTTTGAAAAAGACAATGTTAAGCTTCATGAAACAGCTTGATTAGCTTTGTCGTATTATGGACATTGGTCTTTTTGTAAATGTTGCAGACATGTTTTTTGAGTGTAGAAAGGCTGATGAATGCCAGCTGGCAGATTTCCTCATTGCTTTTTCCGGAAACAATATAATGAAGAATTTCGGTTTCTCGTTTCGTAAGGCGAAAATGGTTGGAAAACGCAGCAAGTTGATCCTGAGACTTTTGATAGTCTGTGCAGGAATGCGGATCCGAAGCTAGCATAGCCATCTTTAAGGCGAGATGATTTTTTAAAGAGTCCATGATATAAAGATCACGCTGGCTGTAATCGCCCTCTTCTTTGGAACGCCAGAGTACGAAAGCTCCAAGCGCATTGTCGTTGTAAACCAGGGTAGTATAAAGGCCGTAATATAAGTTCTGTGGTTTTAGGACTTCACGATAGATCAGGGAATTCTCCCATTCGTCAGCAGTACTGATCTCGGAGTAGCAGAATACATTACTCCATGGTGCGGAAAAATAATCTGTCCACTTCGGATTATATTTGCGTTCCAGGTAGAAATCTTCATTCGTAGGCTCATTCAGGATATTCAGCCCTTTGGGACTTTTCAGGACGTTTTTTCCGCTTTCACGGACAGCCTGAAAGGAAATGCCTTTCGAGAAGTGAATAAGTCCTTTCAGATTAGAAAGAACGGTAGTGCTGAATTCATCGTAAGAATTGCATTGATTGATTCGATATATCATTTGAGAAATGAACACCCACTCGCAGTTAAGTAGTGACTGAAACATAACCCCACATCCCCCATCTCATTGTACAGTATTATATACAATTATAACACAATTCTCTGCTTTTGAAAATGCGTCTGGTTTGAGTTTTCCATATCTACGAATAAAACGTTATCAAGAAAATAAAAACAATGGAAATTAAGACATTTGTGTAATGAAAGCGTAAGGAAGTAGTAAGTGTGCCGTTCTTGCGCAAGGGGGCATGTTTTGTATAATGAAATTAGAAGAAAGTAATTGGAAATTGGAAAGGAGGCGGCACGATGAAGCAGACAAAACATATCTGGTGGACATTTTCCGTATGGGAAGCGGATGCGCTCCGGCAGTATCTGGAACAACTGGCGCTGGAAGGATGGTATCCGGAGAGCATTGGCGGGAGCGGCATGAAATGTTACCATGCAGACCCGGAAAAACGTCGTTATGCCGCGGTTTTGGCACCGAAGACTTCTGTGCTTACCGGTGCAGATTCCTGGGATGCCGGAAAATTCCGGGAGCGCTGCGAAGCTGCCGGATGGAAGTTCCAGTGCAGCGGCATCAACTGGCAGATCTTTTATACCACGGATGAGACATTGGAACGAACCGAAGAGATGAGCGATGCAAATCAGTTTTTGATTCAGAAAACGCTGGCACTTGGTTGGTCGACCCGGATTTTATATCCGCTGATCGTGGTGCTGCAGGGCTGGTTATTGCATCAGGGGCTGCGTTATCCCGCAGAAACGCTGGCGGATCCCTGGAGCATGGTTTCCGGTGCAGTGTGCCTGCTGTTGATCCTTTCTTATGGCATTCCCTATCTGCAGCTGATTCGCTGGGTAAGAAACAGCGAACACGCGTTAAAAGAACAGGGAAAACTTCCGGTCATGGATCTGAAACGCAGGATGAAGTCCAAGAGGCGTATGGCAGCTCTGCTGTTTGGCATAATCCTCCTTTTCCTTATTCTGGCTTTTTCAACTTCAGTCCACTTGCTTGTGACGGTATTAATCTCCAGCCTGATTCTGTGCGGAAGTGCATGTTTGGTATTAAGCTGGATCCGGAAACATGGAAGCGGAGATCAGAGAGAAAACTGGATCGGATATCTGGTCGGAGTGACTGCGCTTTGCATGATCCTGGTCCCGCTGTCCGGAGCCCTGACCGGGCATTTGATCGGGGATGAAAAAGAAAATACAAACGTAAAGCAGACGGTATTTGCCACCTGGCAGAGCAATACGGTTCAGGCTGACAAAGCCGGGAATCCGGTAGTTGTGAATGTTTATAAAAGCCGGATTCCGTGGATCATACAAAAGACCAGGCAGAATTATCCAAAAAATCTGACAAAGTTCTGGGACTGCAGGGAACTGGAGGTGCCAGAGGTATTGAGCACGTTGCCGGATGGGATACAGGTTTCCTGGTATCGTTATTATATACGGAATGAGACAGAAAACGGGAATGCGGAAAACCAAAGTGCTGAGAATCAAAATGTCAAGAATCAAGCGGCAGAAAGCGTAGATGCAAGAAGTGCAGATACAAAAACTGGAGAAGTCATAGCGGCAGATGAGCGGACTGCACAGGAATTACAGAAAGAACAGGACGCAATGAAGGCTGCAGAAGCGGCTGCCGCAGAGAATTCTATTGCGTTGGATGAAGTCATCCTGAGCGATAAGAACCGCCTGGTAATTTTGGATTATGGCGGTGGAACAGACTCGGCTGGAGTGGAAGAAGCAGTGCAGAGATTTCTGGAGGCGACCTTGAAATAGAAACGTATTAATGTATGTCGCCACCGGCCGGCACACATAAAAAATCCATATTTTCTTTCGTACACTGTCCTGGTGTGATCCGTTCCCCGGTTTTGGGGCAGAAAAGGTCATGGTTTGCTTCTAGCGTGATGACATCGCCTGCCTGAAAAGTTCCATCGGTACAGGATTTTGTAACAGAATAGAAAGCACCGGGAGTCAGGGAAAGCTGTTTTATGGTGTTACGCAGCAGCGTTCCTTTTTCAAAAAGCTCCTCCCATGACAGGAATTTGTCACTGTATTTTTCTGAATTTTTATGATTGGTTACAGATGGATCTCGTTTCATGGTCTCTTCCTTCTTCCTGGATTTATCCTACTTTATCATACTTTATACTACTTAGCAATATCGAATCCTCCAACATGCTATAGTCAAAAAAGCTTACAGAATCTGTAAACAATGCAAAAGAAGAAGGAGGATAACGGAATGAGGCCGTTAAAGGGAAAAGTCAGTATCACACTGGATAGTGACGTTATTCAGATTATCAGAGATTACGCAGAGGAGGATGACCGGTCGTTTAGTCAGTATATCAATATGGTGTTGAAAGAATATATCAACAGGCAAGGCAGGACTACATTAACAAAGTCTTGAGCTTGCCTGTTTTTATTATACAACGAAACTATGATATAGCAAGATGAAATGGCAATATTGCCCGATTATAAACAATATTGCACAGTAAATCAAAGGGGCGAAAGCTCCCACAGCCGCCTGTCATGGCGGCTGCGGGAACTTTCGCCCCTCATTCGTTATCGTGTGATATTATTATTTGATTTTATCCCCAAGGATCCGCGTCCAGTAGTCGCGTGTCTCAGCGACAACAACACCGCTGAGTGCCAGCAGTGCGATCAGGTTCGGCAGTGCCATCAGCGCATTGAAGATATCGGCGATGGTCCACACGGCTTCTACGGTCATAAATGGTCCGATAAAGATCGCGAGTATGTACAGGAACCGGTAAGCCATGACTGCTTTCTGGCTTCCGTTTGACAAATATTCCAGACAGCGTTCCCCGTAGTAGTTCCATCCGATGATGGTGGTAAATGCGAAGAAGATCAGGCACATCATCAGGAGAAATGCGGAAAACTGCGGCGGGATCGGAAGTCCCTGCTGGAATGCGCGGGTGGTTACGGCAACACCTTCCAGTCCGACGGTGTGGGAACCGGTCAGGACGATGCAAAGACCAGTCATGGTACACACGATAATGGTATCGATGAAGGTTCCGGTCATGGTAACCAGCCCCTGACGGGCCGGTTCTTTGGTCTGTGCGGCAGCGGCAGCGATCGGAGCGCTTCCGAGTCCAGCTTCATTGGAAAAGATACCGCGGGCGATTCCCTTTTGCATGGCAACAAGAACTGCACCAAGTGCACCGCCAGCAGCTGCCCGGAGCCCGAATGCACTCTGGATGATCTCGGCAAATGCAGCCGGAATGCGGGAAGCATTCAGAACCAGAATAACGACGCAGGATGCAATGTAGAAGACTGCCATAAACGGTACTACAATAGAAGAAACACTTGCGATACGCTGAATACCGCCAAGCACGACCAGAGCCACGCAGATGGTTAAGATGATGCCGGTTACGACAACAGCGATGCTGTAATCATGTCCGAAGAGGTTGATCACATGCACATTGTTTTTATCGAAAAAGTCTCCGGCAGCAGCAGTAATGCCGTTTACCTGGGTGAAAGTACCGATTCCGAGGAGACCGACACCGGCGCCGAAGAATGCGAAAATCTTACCGAGCCAGCGCCAGTTTTTGCCCATTCCGTTTTCGATATAGTAGAATGGTCCGCCGAGTACATGACTGCTTTCATCGACGACACGGTATTTGATGGCGAGAACACCTTCGGAATATTTGGTTGCCATACCGAATAAGGCTGCGATCCACATCCAGAACAGGGCACCTGCGCCGCCTGCGACCAGGGCAGTTGCGACACCGACGATGTTGCCGGTACCGATGGTGGCGGACAGGGCGGTGCACAGGGCTGCAAAGCTGCTGACCTCACCGTGGCCTTCGCCTTCATTCTGGAACATGTACTTACAGGCGATGCCCAGCTTGTGGAACTGGATGCCGCGCAGGCGGATCGTTAAGAAGATTCCGGTTGTCAGAATCAGGACGATCAGGGGAACGCCCCACACAAAGCCATCCAGCCAGTTCAGAAACGCACTTACATTAGTTAACATAATACTCACTCTTTCTCCCATAGGGGTTTTGTTTGATAGAAGCTCTGGGGGAAAAAAACCGGAAGAAAACCAGTTTTTGGTAAACAAAAAAGGAAGTATTCCAACTGCGTGACTGCAGATGAAAAACTCCCTCTAAAGAGTGTGGAAAGACGGATGCATTGCTGCATCATGTGCTCTGTCCTTTTGCCTGAGAGATTGGCACGTTTCGTGCTGTACACCTTCGGCGCTCCATACATGAGACTCTCCAGAGTTTGCTTCTTGCAAAGAAGCATAGACGATTTGCTTTAGAAATGCAAGTGTATTTTCAAAAAACAGGAAAAGTCTTTGAAAAAATACAATTTTATAAAGTACTGCTTGCAGATACTTATAAGAAATGTGTATAATAGAGGTTCCAGGGCATTTAGGCCCTTACATGAAAGAGGAAAACATATGAACAACGAAAAAGATTTTTTGGGGACAGAGCCCATCGGAAAACTGCTGCGTTCTCTGGCGGTTCCGACCATTACGGCACAGTTGATTAACATGCTGTACAACATTGTAGACCGTATTTACATCGGTCACATTCCGGAATCCGGCGCACTGGCGCTGACCGGAGTCGGAGTCTGCATGCCGCTGATCATGATCGTTTCGGCATTTGCGGCATTGGTGGGAAGCGGAGGCGCTCCGCGTGCTTCCATCCACATGGGAAAGCAGGATTACGATCAGGCAGAGAAGATCCTTGGAAACTGTTTTACGCTGCAGGTGGTAATTTCCGCGATCCTGACCGCCATTCTGTTTTTGTTTAACCGGAAGCTACTTCTGGCTTTTGGTGCCAGCGAAAACACGATTGACTATGCAGTCAGTTACATGAATCTGTATTCCCTTGGAACGATTTTTGTGCAGCTGACACTCGGCATGAATATGTTTATCACGGCCCAGGGATTTGCAAAAACCGGGATGCTTTCCGTGCTCATCGGCGCGGTTACGAACATTGTTCTGGACCCGGTATTTATCTTTGGAATGCACATGGGAGTCCGCGGAGCCGCGCTCGCGACTGTCATTTCCCAGGCAGTTTCTACCATCTGGGTTCTGGCATTTCTGACCGGAAAAAAGACACGATTGAAGATCCGTTTCAGTACAATGGGGCTGAATCCATCCATCATTCTGCCATGTGTGGCTCTGGGTGCAGCGACCTTCGTTATGCAGTCCAGTGAGAGTGTGATCTCGGTCTGCTTCAACTCGTCTTTGTTAAAATACGGCGGCGATATTGCAGTAGGTGCCATGACGATCTTAACCAGTGCCATGCAGTTTGCGATGCTTCCGCTGCAGGGACTTGGTCAGGGTGCCCAGCCGATCATCAGCTACAATTACGGTGCACGGAATGCAGACCGTGTAAAGGGCGCATTTAAGCTTCTGTTAAAGGTAAGCCTGACCTATTCTGTCCTGATCTGGCTGTTTGTGGAGCTGGTTCCGCAGGCTTTTGCAGGGATGTTTACTGCGGATGCAGAGCTTCTTGCTTTTACGTCCCGCGCACTTCGTATTTATATGGGCTGCATCTTTATGTTTGGCATTCAGATCGCCTGCCAGATGACCTTTACCTCCATTGGTTTTGCTAAGGAATCCATCATTGTGGCAGTAACCAGAAAGTTTATTCTCTTACTTCCGCTGATCTACATTCTTCCGCATGTACTGGTAAGCGATCAGACTATGGCGGTTTATACAGCAGAACCAGTGGCAGATTTCCTGGCAGTATCGTTTACGATACTCTTATTCAGACGGCAGTTTAAGAAGGCTTTGAGCACGCTTGAACAGTAACAAGGTGGCATATTTCGTCAAAAACACAGCGGAATATGCCACCTTTGTGGTTCTGGAAAATATTGCGTGTTATAGTGTTTTCAACAGAAAATGGCATAGAGCCAGAGGGGATATTTACTTATGGATCTTGGAACATTTTATGAGAAACACAAGCAGTTTTACTATTGGTTTTTATATCGGAAATTGAAAAATACCGGGCTGCCATATCATGCGGAAGACATCATTCATGATGCAGTTGTAGCCATTATCGCGAATGAAAAACATCTGGAAATCTTTGAAAATCTGACAGAAAAACAGGCAAAACAATATTTTAAAACGTGTCTGGTCAACCGGCTGATCGATACCATACGGCAGGAAAAACGGAGGCAGGAACAGCTGGAAGAACTGGAAAAGACAGAAATGACAGTACTTAACCGGGAAATACATGTATGCCGAATGGAAACTGCGGTCATCGAAAAAATGGATCTGGAGAATTGTGCACCTGCTGTTTTATGTCTTTTTAACAGCCGGGAAATGGAACTGATCCGTCTTGTCTTTTTGCAGGAACTTTCCTACCGGGAAATAGCAAAAAGAGACCGTGTGAAGGAAAGTGCCATTGCCATGCGGGTCGTGAGACTTCGAAAAAAGATTCGGAAAATATGCCTGAAACAGCATGTTTTTGACGAATTTGTGGAAAAGAAAATGGAAATGCTGCTGATCTGTTCATGAGTTCAGGAAAGCAGCAGTTGCTGTATAGAAATTACAAAACTGAAAAATAATCTGATTAAAAAAAAATTTTCTGCCTTGTCAAGCGGAAAAACTTGTGATATTATGATGTCAATTTTCAGAGGAACACTTCTGAAAGAAAACCAAACAAATGGCAGTGAAGGAGACTCTTGCCAGCAGGACTTCGACAGGAAGAGGGCGTCACCGACTGAGAGCGCCGTCAGGTTGGACTCTGGCTCACAGGGAACACTCCGGAGCCGGTATTTCGAAAGACATAGACTGTTAAACGGTTCAAGTTGCCAGTCATGTGCGTAGGGGTATCCGTAGGACACACGTTACGTGTCTTAAAAGAGTGGAGCCGCTTTCGTTCAAAGGGGAAAGAAAGTCAGGTCTCAATGCGGGTGGTACCGCGGAACATAACAAAATCATAGTGTCCCGTCCCGGAATATGTAACAGTATTCCGCGACGGGATTTTTTGTGTTATATATCAGAAATTCACCAACGTGTATTTCCTGATAGTTTCCCCAAATTCCTTCCGGAATACAGAACCATCACATTCAGGTAAGGAGAGAACAGCATGGAATTTTTAACAGGTGTAAAGGAAAAGGAAACCATCGGAATCAGCGAAATCTTAAGCGGAGATTATGTCGGAAAGGTCGTAAAAATGAACGGTGCAGTCCACAACATCCGTGATATGGGTGAGTTTGCATTTGTCATTTTGCGCAAGGCAGAAGGTCTGGTGCAGTGTGTGTATGAGGAAGGAAAAACCGACTTCGATCTAAAAGAACTGAAGGAAGAATCCGCTGTGGAAGTGACCGGTGTGGTTGCTTTGGAGGAGCGTGCCCCGCAGGGATTTGAACTCCGTCTTACCGGTATCCGGGTATTGTCCCAGCCGTCCGAGGTTATGCCGATCGCCATCAACAAATGGAAGATGAATACCTCCTTAGAGACACGTTTAAGTCTCCGTCCGGTATCCTTAAGAAATGTCCGCGAACGTGCAAAATTCAAAGTTCAGGAAGGTATTGTGCGCGGTTTCCGTGAGTTTTTGTCCAGTCAGGGCTTTACCGAAGTGCATACCCCGAAGATCGTATCCCGCGGTGCGGAAGGCGGCGCAAACGTCTTTAAATTAAACTATTTTAACAAAAAAGCAGAGCTTGGACAGAGCCCGCAGTTCTACAAACAGATGATGGTCGGCGTGTTTGACCGCGTATTTGAGGTGGCTCCGGTGTTCCGTGCCGAGAAGCACAACACCACCCGTCATTTAAACGAATACATCGGACTGGATTTTGAGATGGGTTACATCGACAGCTTTGAAGATGTCATGGCGATGGAGACCGGATTCTTAAAATACACCATGGAGTTGTTGAAAAAAGATTACAAAAAAGAGCTGGATATGCTTGGCGTAGACCTTCCATCCATCACCCAGATCCCTCAGGTACGTTTCGACGAGGCAAAGCAGCTGGTATCGGAAAAGTACAACCGGAAGATCCGCAACCCATTCGACTTAGAGCCAGAGGAGGAAGTGCTGATCGGACGTTATTTCAAGGAAGAGTACGACAGCGATTTCGTGTTTGTCACCCATTATCCATCGAAAAAACGTCCGTTTTACGCCATGGATGACCCGGCAGATGAGCGTTTCACCTTAAGTTTTGACCTGCTGTATAAGGGTCTGGAGATCACCACCGGAGGTCAGCGTATCCACGATTACCAGATGATCCTGGAGAAGATGGCAAAGCGCGGAATGGATCCGGAAGACATCAAGGATTACCTGATGATCTTCAAATATGGCATGCCGCCGCACGGTGGTCTTGGCATCGGCTTAGAGCGTCTGACCATGCGCCTGTTAGACGAGCAGAATGTACGTGAGACTTCATTGTTCCCGCGTGACGTGACCAGACTGGAACCGTAATCAGTTTGGAAAAAGGAAGCGGTGAGACTGCGAAAACGCTATGGAAATGGAAGTTTCTGTGACAGTGCCGGTGCAAACGAAAAATACCATGGCAGTTAGAGAAACAGACAGGGTGCCGGTGTGACCTGGAAACCGGCAGGAAAGGATTGAAAATATGGCAAATATCATCAGCGATGAAACCATCGAATATGTAGGAATTCTGGCAAAACTGGAACTCTCGGACGAAGAAAAAGAGGCTGCAAAACAGGATATGGGCCGAATGTTAGACTATATTGACAAGTTAAACGAACTGGATACGACCGGAGTCGAGCCGATGTCGCATGTATTTCCGGTGACAAATGTGTTCCGGGAAGATGTGGTAACCAATGGAGATGAGCGGGATAAGATCCTGCTGAATGCGCCGGAGCAGAAGGATGGAGCGTTTAAGGTTCCGAAGACGGTAGAATAAAGGGAGGAAACGACGTGAGTATCTTAGATTTAACAGCGGTAGAGCTTGGAAAAAAGATCAAATCCGGCGAGATTACGGCAGTGGAAGCCACAAAGGCAGCCCTTGCGCAGATCAGGGCACTGGAGCCGGTATTAAATTGTTATGTGACCGTAGATGAGGAAGGTGCGTTAAAGCGTGCCGGAGAAGTGCAGAAGCAGATGGAAGACGGAACATTGACCGGCCCGCTTGCCGGTGTTCCGTTTGCTATTAAGGATAATATGTGTACAGAGGGCCTGCTGACAACCTGCAGTTCCAAAATTCTGGATAACTTCAAGCCGACTTACACGGCCGAGGCAGTAAAAAACCTGGAGGCAGCAGGTGCTATCATTCTTGGTAAGACAAACATGGATGAGTTTGCCATGGGAAGCACCACCGAGACTTCTGCTTACGGCGAGACGAAAAACCCGTGGAACCCGGAACATGTGCCGGGCGGTTCCTCCGGTGGTTCCTGTGCGGCAGTGGCAGCAAATGCGTGCTTCTTCGCATTGGGCTCCGATACCGGCGGTTCCATCCGCCAGCCGAGTTCTTTCTGCGGTGTCACCGGCATCAAGCCAACCTACGGAACCGTTTCCCGTTATGGCCTGATTGCCTATGGTTCTTCCCTGGACCAGATCGGACCGGTCGCAAAGGATGTGACGGACTGTGCTACGATCCTGGAAGCAATTTCTTCCTATGATAAGAAGGACAGCACTTCCATGAAAAGAGAGGACTGCGATTTTACCTCTGCCCTGGTGGACGATGTAAAGGGCATGCGCATCGGCATCCCGCGTGATTACTTTGGCGAGGGCCTGGATCCGGAAGTGAAGGATGCCATCTTAAAGGCAGCAAAGGTTCTGGAAGAGAAGGGCGCTATTGTCGAAGAGTTTGACTTAAGCCTGGTAGAATACGCCATTCCGGCTTATTATGTCATCGCTTCCGCAGAGGCAAGTTCCAACTTATCCCGTTTCGATGGTGTAAAATACGGACACCGTGCAAAGGAATACGAGGGTCTTCACAACATGTACAAAAAGAGCCGTTCCGAGGGCTTCGGACCGGAGGTAAAACGCCGTATCATGCTGGGTTCTTTCGTCTTAAGCAGCGGTTATTACGATGCTTACTATTTAAAGGCACTCCGCACGAAGGCGCTCATCAAGAAAGCCTTTGACCAGGCCTTTGAAAAATACGATGTCATTTTAGGACCGGCAGCGCCGACCACCGCACCGAAGTTAGGCGAGTCCTTAAGTGATCCGCTTCAGATGTATCTGGGGGATATCTATACCATTTCCGTAAATCTGGCAGGACTTCCGGGCATGACCGTTCCCTGCGGAAAAGATTCGAAGGGACTGCCGATCGGCCTGCAGCTGATCGGTGACTGCTTCAAGGAAAAGAACATCATCCGCGCCGGTTATGCGTATGAGTGCAGCAGAAGCTACGAAACACCGGAACTGGCGAAAGAGGCAGAAGCAAAGCTGGATGGAGAGCCAGTCATGGCGAAAGCGGCAGAAGCGAAGCTGGACAGAGAGCCGGCCGTATCAAAACAGGCAGAAGCAAAAGCAGCAGAAAAGGAGGCGCAGTAACATGAGCAAACAGTATGAGACCGTCATTGGCCTGGAGGTTCACGTAGAACTGGCGACCAAAACCAAAATTTTCTGCGGCTGTTCCACCGCATTCGGCGGTGCGCCAAACACCCATACCTGCCCGGTCTGCACCGGTATGCCGGGTTCCCTTCCGGTTTTAAACAAGCAGGTGGTAGAGTACGCACTGGCAGTCGGACTGGCTACGAACTGCGGCATCAACCAGTACTGCAAATTCGACCGGAAGAACTATTTCTATCCGGATAACCCGCAGAACTACCAGATCTCCCAGCTGTATCTGCCGATCTGTCACGATGGCTGGGTCGAGATCGATACCGCTGCAGGTAAGAAAAAGATCGGTATCCACGAAATCCACATGGAGGAGGATGCCGGAAAGCTGGTCCATGATGAGTGGGAAGACTGCTCTCTGGTTGATTACAACCGAAGCGGTGTTCCGTTAATTGAGATCGTGTCCGAGCCGGATATGCGCAGCGCCGACGAGGTCATTGCCTATCTGGAAAAACTTCGCCTGATCATCCAGTACCTTGGCGCTTCTGACTGCAAGCTGCAGGAGGGCTCCATGCGTGCCGATGTGAACCTGTCTGTCCGCGAGGTGGGCGCACCGGAGTTCGGAACGAGGACCGAGATGAAGAACTTAAACTCCTTCAAGGCCATTGCCCGTGCGATTGAGGGCGAGCGTGTCCGTCAGATCGAGCTGATCGAGGATGGCAAAAAGGTGATCCAGGAAACGCGCCGCTGGGATGACAACAAGGAATCCTCCCATGCAATGCGTTCCAAGGAAGATGCGCAGGATTACCGTTACTTCCCAGACCCGGATCTGGTTCCGGTATGGATCGCGGATGAGTGGATCGAGCGTGTGAAGGCTGCACAGCCGGAGCTTCGCACCGAGAAACTGGCCCGCTACGAGAGTGAGTACGGACTGCCGCAGTACGATGCAGAGATCCTGACCGGTTCCAAGCATCTGGCCGATGTATTCGAACAGACGGTAGCACTGTGCGGCAAGCCGAAGGAGGTTTCCAACTGGCTGATGACAGAGACCATGCGCCTCTTAAAAGAACAGGAGCAGGAGCCGGAAGACATGACCTTCTCCCCGGAGAACCTGGCGAAGCTCATCAGCCTGATAGAGAAGAACGTTATTAACCGTACGGTTGCGAAGGATGTGTTCGAGGCTGTGTTTAAGGAAGATGTGGATCCGGAACGTTACGTTGAGGAACACGGCTTAAAGGTGGTAAATGATACCGATGCGCTGACAAAGACCATCAAGGAGCTTCTGGAGAAAAACCCGCAGTCTGTTGCGGATTTCAAGGCAGGAAAAGAGAAAGCCATGGGCTTTATCGTAGGTCAGACCATGCGCGCCATGAAGGGCAAGGCCGATCCGGCTGTGGTCAATCAGCTGGTACGGGAACGGATGTCCCGGTAGATAGAATAACAGCCAGTTTGGATTTAGCGGAGATGTCCCACATGGGGACATCTGGCCGGAACCAGACTGGCTGTCCCGCTGAAAAGGACAATATTCAATCAGATGTCCACGCAGGGAAACCAGTGACAGAAAAAGAAAATATATTCTGTAAAATTCGTGAAAAATGCGATTGTAATACCACTTTATATCGTGTAAAATGGAATGCAAACCTTATAATCTAATGTGGCAGCAGATTTTGCTGATCAAAAATGCGAGGCATCGGCAAAATCCATTGCTGTCTGCGCTATGCGTGGACAGTAACGAGCGACCTGCTTCACAAAACAGAGATTCCGGGTCGCAGCGCCCGGAAGCGGAAAGGGAGTACACAGCTGATGAGGAGGAAAAAGAAGATGCAGCCATATGCAGAGATGAGCACAGAGGAACTGCAGGAGCTCAGAAAACAGCTTTCTGCCCAGTACAAAGAGTTTCAGGGAAAAGATTTAAGACTGGATATGTCCAGAGGTAAGCCAAGTGTAGAGCAGCTGGATCTTTCCATGGGAATGATGGACGTATTAAGCAGCAACGATGACTTAACCTGCGAAGACGGAACCGACTGCCGTAACTACGGTGTCCTGACCGGAATCAAGGAAGCCAAGGAGCTGATCGGAGACATGATGGAGGTAGCGCCGGATTACATCATCATCTACGGCAACTCCAGCTTAAATGTCATGTTCGATACGGTATCCCGTTCCATGACTCACGGCGTTATGGGATGTACTCCGTGGTGCAAATTAGACAAAGTCAAATTCCTGTGCCCGGTACCGGGGTATGACCGTCATTTTGCCATCACCCAGTATTTCGGCATTGAGATGATCAATGTACCGATGACTCCGGACGGCCCGGATATGGACATGGTAGAGCGCCTGGTAGCAGAGGACGACAGCATCAAAGGTATCTGGTGTGTGCCGAAGTACTCCAACCCGACCGGAACCAGCTATTCCGATGAAACCGTTCGCCGCTTCGCAAGACTGAAACCGGCAGCACCGGATTTCCGTATCTACTGGGATAACGCATACGGCGTACACCACTTATATGACCATGACCAGGATCATCTGATCGAGATTCTGGCAGAGTGTAAGCGCGCCGGAAACCCGGATATGGTTTACAAGTTTGCATCTACCTCCAAGATCAGCTTCCCGGGATCTGGTATTGCAGCGATTGCAACTTCCCGCAATAACTTAGAGGATATTGAGAAACAGTTAAAGTTCCAGACCATCGGCCATGACAAGGTAAACCAGCTTCGTCATGTCCGCTACTTTGGAGACATCCACGGTATGGTTGAGCATATGCGTAAGCATGCCGATATCCTCCGCCCGAAGTTCGAGGCAGTTATCGACACCTTAGAGCGTGAACTTGGCGGTCTTGGCATTGGTACCTGGACCAAGCCAAAGGGAGGCTACTTTATCGCATTCGATTCCCTGGATGGCTGTGCAAAGGCAACCGTGGCACGCTGTAAGAAGGCTGGTCTTGTTATGACCAATGCCGGAGCAACCTACCCATATGGCAAAGACCCGCACGATTCCAACATCCGTATCGCACCGTCTTACCCGCCGCTGGGCGATCTGGTCCTGGCAATGGATCTGTTCGCACTGTGCGTCAAGATTGTAAGTATTGATAAGATTCTGGCTGACCGCAAGACGGAAGAGCAGGCATAAATTAGAATAACAGGATACAAGAAAAGCTGCCGGAAGGCAGCTTTTCTTGTATCCTGTTGCATGAACAGATGAAATATATTACTGGCAGGTATAAACGTTAACAGCTTCATCCAGGGCTTTCTGAGAAAGTTCCTGACCAATACCAGGACGATCCGGAACCTCGTAGGAACCGTTAACCGGTTTGATGTCTTCGTACATGCCGAGGTCACGCATATCTTTCTTGATGGCACCTTCATGAACTTCATGAATCAGGAAGTTCGGGATGACAGCCTCAACCTGCAGGCTGGCAGCCGTAGCAATCGGACCACCGCAGATGTGAAGCTGTACAGCGGCATCATAAATATTTGCCATGTCGCAGATTTTCTTCGTCTCAGAAATACCACCGCAGATCGTAAGATCAGGCTGGATAACCTGAAGTACGTGTTTTTCCAGATACTCGCGGAAGCCCCATCTGGTATAGATACGCTCGCCGCTTGCCAGTGCCATATGAGGAAGCGCTTTGTGAATTTCCAGCATATTGTCGACATTTAACGGATGGCAAGGCTCTTCATAATAATAAATGTTGAGCGGCTCTAAGCATTTACCTAACTGAATACCGGTATTCATATCTGGATAGGAATGTGTCTCGATAATAATATCCAGATCTTTTCCACCGGCCTTTCGCATAGCCTCGGTACGTTTGTAGCAGGTTTCCAGCATCTTTTCGCCGAGTTTTCCGCGCATCTTCCAGTCTGGATTCATAGCCTGACGTGCCCATTTACCGTCGGCAGTCACACCCATCGGGTCTACTTTGATTGCATCGTAACCGTCAGCTAAAGCATCTTCGGTTGCTTTTGCATAATCATCCGGATCGGTTAAGAATAAATGTTCCGGTCCCCAGCCAAACTGCAGCTGGCTTGCATAAGCGCGGATTTTTGAAGTGGTCTTGCCGCCGAGCAGCTGATATACCGGAACCTTGCAGGCTTTACCCATGATATCCCAGAGTGCGGTATCAATTGCACTCATACCAGCATTGATGACGGTACCACCGCCGAGTCCCCAGAAAGTAGAACGGAAGATGGTCTCCCAGATCAGTTCTGGCTTTAACGGATCCATACCGATAATAAGCTGCCCATAGTCGCGTGCGATTCCGACTGCTGCATAATGAGCGACACCGTAGGATAATCCAACTTCACCATATCCGTAAATCTCGGTGTCTGTGTTGATTCTTACGCAGACAACTTTTCCCATTACATTTGGTTTACATTCAATGACATTAACACTGGTAATTTTCATACAAATACACTCCTGATTTAGATAATTTTAACAGGTATGACAGAAGTATAAGATGTATTACAAGTTACTTATTATACAGGCATGCTAACACGAAGAAGATGAAAAGTCAAGCGTGAATCGAAAAATATTATGATTCCAGGGTTGGATAATAGTGGATGGAACGGCTGCGTGATGCCATGATTGCTTTGGTAAATCGATCCATATCATTGGCACGGATACTTTCTAAGAGCTCCCGGTGATGTTCCAGAACCAGAGAATATCCGCCCGCATGTTTTACGGATAACTCTACGTTGTGCTGTATGGTGTCGTCAATCAATGATTCAACAGCATCGTAGATCATAAACAGAAGATGGTTGTCACCCAATCCGCAGATAGCACGGTGAAACTGGATGTCTGCCTCATGAAATGCATTCTGATCGTTGGCATTTGCAGCGCTTTCCATAGTCTGGTCCAGCTGCTCCAGTTCCTGTATCTTTTCTGGAGTAACGTTTGATGCAAAAGCGAGGCGCGCGCTTCCTAACTGGAGAATGGCACATAAGTCATTAATTTCATTTGGCTGCTGACCAAGCAGTTTCATTCTATATAATTCAGAAAAATAAGAGCGCAGGCTGAAGTTGCGGACAAAGGTACCTTCTCCGGTGCGGGTTTCCGTGAGACCCATAGCACAGCAGCGCTGGATTGCACTGCGCAGAGACATACGGCTGACTTCCAGGGATGCAGCAAGTTCGGTTTCAGAAGGAAGCTTTTCGCCTGGTTTCCAGGTTCCATGGATGATTTCGCCCTGAATGTAATCAAAAATCTGATCCACAAGGCTGGATTTAACAAATTTTTTCATGATATTCTCCTCAAGTCTAGCTGTTATACAAGCATATTTATGAACAGCATAACAGGATTGACTGAGGAAAGCAAGTAAAATTTATTTACCGCAGTTGATTTACGCAGCAATATTCATGCCAATTAGAAAAAGAAAATCATGTAGGATATTGAAAACATTGCATGAAATATTTCAAAAAACGTCAAAAATGCTTGACAAGTAGGAGTGGTGTTTTGATAATAGGCAGCATCTTATAACCTATTAAACTAGTATGCGAATGTGTTAAATAAAATGAAATTCACTATTGCAAAATAAAAAGAAGTATGATAGTATACCTGTATAACAGGATGACAGAAATACAAGAAAAACTAGAGGAAAGGTACAGACTATGAGATTTCAATTAGTCGGAAGTCATATGTGCCCCAATACGCTTTATGCAATCATAAAGTGTAAGGAAGCTGGTGTGACATTTTCGTTTATGGATATTTCATCCAGTCTTGCAGATTTAAAACGCTTTCTGGCATTACACGAACATGATGAAGTTTATGAAAGTCTTCGAGAAATATCTGGAAAAGAAGATTACATGGAAAGTGGTCGCGTTGGATTGCCATGTTTCATTTTTGAAGACGGATTCAAAACATTGGATCTGGAAACAGCATTGAACAAAGCAAAAACAATATAAAAAGGGAGAGTACAAAATGAGAAAGAACATGATGAAAAAAGCGGTTGCATTCGGGTTATCTGTAGCGGTAGCAGGTTCTCTTGCGGCATGTGGAGGAAGCAAGACTGCAGACACAAAAGCAGCGGATACACAGGCTGCAGATGCGAAGACCGGGGAAAACAAGGGCGATGCACCGGCAGCTTCCAGTGATGACAAGCCAGTAACGTTAAGACTGGCATCCAGCGTTTCGGCAAAAGAACTGGAAGATCGCAACACAGGTATGTCTGCAGGCTTGATGACCTGGGTAGATACCGTGGAAAAAGAATCTGGCGGAAGCATTACCGTAGATGTTTTCCCGGATGGACAGCTTGCCTCCGGAACCGACGCAATTGTAAATGGTATCCAGACTGGCGCATTTGAAGTATCCCATTTCAATACCGGAAGCTGGGCAGAGTATAGCAATGCATTTGCAGAGCTGAATGTTCCTTATTTATTCTCAAGTTACGATGATGCACATAAGATTCTGGAAGGCGAGATTGGTCAGAAGATGAAAGACCAGCTGGAGCAGGATGTACCTGGTGTAAAACCGCTTGCTTATATTTCTATCGGTTTCCGTCAGATGACAGCTTCCAAACCAATTCACACGGTAGCAGATATGAAAGGCTTAAAAATCCGTACTATGAACGATACCCTGCAGATTGCAGCACTCGAAGCTATGGGATGTGCAGTAACTTCCGTGCCGATCAGTGAACTGTACAGCGCACTGCAGACCAAGATGGTAGATGCTCAGGAAAACCCGTTATCTACAATCTATTCCCAGAAGTTTTATGAGGTTAACCCATATGCATGCCTGACTTCCCATTCCTATACTTCTACGTTTGTATTCATGAATGCGGATAAGTACAACAGCCTTTCTGATAACCAGAAAGCAGCGATCGACAAAGCAAATGAGGCAGCTGTAAAAGCATCCAAGGAAGCAGCGATTAAGGCAGACGATGAATACAAGAAACTTCTTGAGGATGAAGGCATGACCATTTATCAGCCGACGGATGAAGAACTTCAGGGCTTCAAAGATGCAGCAAGCACTACATGGGAGAAAGCAAAAGAAGTTATGGGCGAAGAGCGTTACAATGCCCTGATGGAAGCAGTAGGTGTTTAATTTCCGGTAAAACCTGAATACGAAGGAAAATAAAAGACTGCCGGAGACATTGTGCTCTGGCAGTCTTTCAAAACAGAAAGGAACAGATATGGACAAGAAAAAGTTCGACTTAAAGAATTTCATTGTAAATATCGATCAGTATATTAGTGCAGTGTTATTTATTGTGATTATGTGTCTGCTGTTTTTGCAGGTAGTAAGCCGCTATGTGTTTCATCATTCCTTCACCTGGACTGAGGAACTTTCCATCATTCTTTTTGTATGGATGACTTATCTTGGCGTTTCCAGTGCGATTACTTACCGTAAGAATCTGCGAATCGATGCATTGCTGAACGTACTTCCGTTCAAAGTGAAAAAAGCATTGCTGATTTTAAGCGATGTGATCTTCATTGTGTTTAACATTTATCTGATTTTCCCATTTATGGAACTGATTCAGAGCATTGGTTCTTCCAAAACCCCCATTCTTGGAATTCCGAAAGCAATCAGTTACTGGCTGATTCCGTTTATTCTGGTTGTAAGTGTAGTGAAACTGCTTGGAGATATCGTAAAACTTTTACACGAAGACGAAAAACGCCTTGGTGCATCCAAGCCGTCTCTGGATCTGGATTCCTGTGAGCGTGAGTATCAGGAAAGAATTGCGAACAAAGGAGGAAGAGCATAAGTATGGATTTGTTAATTTTATTTGGCAGTATGGTTGTGTTCTTTGCAATCGGTGTTCCGATCGGAATTTGTCTGATCTTTCCGTGCTTCATTTTACTGTTTTTTAACCAGGTAACTTCTGCATCATTCCTGGCACAGAGCTTTTACACGGGTGTTGCAAGTTCTTCGATGATTGCACTTCCGTTCTTTATGATTTGCGGTAACATCATGGATAAGGGCGGTATTTCCAAACGCCTTGTAAATGCAGCAAATAACTGTATTGGCGGTATTACCGGTTCCCTGGGTATGGTTACGATTCTGGCCTGCATGCTGTTTGGTGCAGTATCCGGTTCTGCGGTTGCTACGGTAGCGGCAATTGGTGCGATCATGCTTCCAGAGATGGTAAGAAACGGATATGATAAATACTATGCAACCGGTCTGGTTGCGGTAGCAGGCGGTCTTGGAATCATCGTTCCGCCGAGTTATCCGATGGTTATTTATGGTGTAACCAACAATGAATCCATTGGTGATCTGTTTATTGCAGGAATTGTTCCGGCACTGCTGGTTGGCGGTCTTTTAATGATTGTAAACTATATCTACTGCAGGAAACATGGAATCAAAGGCGAAAACCATTTCGAACTTAAGGTAGCATTGAAAGGTTTCTGGGATGCAAAGTGGGCATTGTTCATGCCAGTCATTATCCTGGGCGGTATCTATGCCGGTATCTTCACGGCAACAGAGGCATCAGTTGTAGCAACGGTTTACGGCATTATCATTGGCTGCTTTGTATATAAAGAGGTTACCTTTAAGGAGCTTTGGGGACAGTTCAAATCTACCGCAACATTCTCTGGCGGTATGATGTGGACGGTTGCACCGGCTACTGCGATTGGTCTGATTTTTGCGTATATGGGAATCAATAAAGCAATTGCTGCATTCTTCCTGGGTATTACCACCAATACATATGTTGTAATGCTGCTCGTGACGGTAATTCTGTTCTTTATTGGTATGTTCATGCAGACGACTCCGGCTATCGTTATTTTCAGCCCGGTTCTTTTAAATGTTGCCAAGGCTGTTGGCGTAAGCTCTCTGCAGTTTGGTATCGTTATGACACTTGCTCTTGCAATTGGCTTCTGTACACCGCCTGTGTGTGCAAATGTCTTTGTTGCACAGAGTATGACGGGTATGCCGATGGATAAGATTGTTAAACCGGCAATCCCATTTATTGCGGTATTGATTCTTGCCCTGATTCTGGTAGCATTTATTCCAGGATTATCAACAGGACTGCTTGGAATCTTAAATTCTTTTAAATAAGGTAAGAAACGGCATATAAAATAAATGCTTTACAGCAGGAGGAAAAAAGGATGTTGAGTCAGAAAGCGAAAGAAATGTTCGCAAAACTGGAATTGGAATATGAACCGGTTGCGCTTCACTATTTACCGACGAAACCGGAGGGAGTACCGCATTTTGAGGGCGACAAAAAATATGCATTCTGCGAATATGTGCGCGAAGTCCAGAAAACCGGCAAGACGTTTTATATTACAAAAGAAGATGATGCATGTTACGGAAAAATGGCTCTTGGCATGATTCCAAAACCGCCGGTTACAGCCAGTGGTCAGGCTGGCGCAGATTTTGAGATGTACCGCAGCCCTGCCGGGTGCAGAAAATTGTATCAGGAGCTTCCGGTTATTGAACCAGGTACAGTAAATTACGTCGTATTTTCACCGGTCAAAGACTGTCAGTTTGACCCGGATATGATCATGTGCATTGCTGATGTGGAAAAAGCGGATATTCTGATGCGGGCGACCAGTTACATTTCCGGAGATTTCTGGGAATCCAAATCCTCCCCGGTAATCAGCTGTTCCTGGATGTATGCATATCCGGTTATAACAGGAAAAGTAAACCACATTACCACCGGTTTTTATCATGGTTTGAAACGCCGCAAAGCATATCCTGCAGGTTTACGCATGATTTCCATCCCGTTCCAGAAGATCGATGAGGTTGTGCAGGCATTGGATGAAATGCCGTGGACGGCCATCGCATTCCGGGAAGATGAGGAAAGCAAAGCAGAATTAAAGCACAGAATGGATCATTGGCAGGAAATGGCGAAAGAACTGAATAGTACGGTTGATTTAAAGTAATAATAGAGTGAACGTAATAGGACCGTGGAAGCTGCCTTCGGCAACTTCCACGGTCCGTTGTTTTTGGCTGAAATTGTTATTTCAGCTTCTCCCCAGTCAGCATTTCATAACTCTGGAGATATTTCTCAATGGTTTTCTGAACAACATCTTCCGGCAGAGTCCAGTCATTTCCCGGATTTGCCTTGAGCCAGTCGCGTGCAAACTGCTTGTCGAAGGACGGTTGGCTGTGACCAACTTCGTAGCCTTCTACCGGCCAGAAACGGGAACTGTCCGGAGTCAGCATCTCGTCGCCAATGACGATGTTGCCGTTTTCGTCCAGACCAAACTCAAACTTGGTATCTGCAATGATGATGCCGTGGCTGTATGCGTAGTCAGCGCATTTCTTGTAGAGTGCGATGGTGCAGTCACGCAGTTTTTCAGCATACTCGGCACCTTTGCCCGGGAAGTATTTCTCGAGGTGATCGATGCTCTGCTCATAGGTGATGTTTTCGTCGTGATCACCGATCTCTGCCTTGGTGGAAGGGGTGTAGATCGGCTCAGGCAGTTTCTGGCATTCCTGTAAGCCTTCCGGCAGCTTTACGCCGCATGCGGTCCCGTTTTCTTTATAGCTTGCCCAGCCGCTTCCAGTGATATAGCCGCGGACAATGCACTCTAACGGGAGCATGGTGAGCTTCCGGCACATCATGGTCTTACCTTCAAATTCCGGAGTCTGGAAAAACTCCGGCATTTCTTTTACGTCGGTGGTGATCATGTGGTTTGGCAGAATGTCTTTGGTTAAATCAAACCAGAATTTGGACATCTGGGTCAGAACTTTACCTTTGTTTGTCACCGTATTGTGGAGGATCACATCAAAACAGCTGATGCGGTCAGTGGCTACCATGATCAGGCTGTCACCGTTGTCATAGATTTCGCGTACCTTTCCTTCTTTAACTGGTTTCATCTTCATACCTCGCTGAGTGTTTTTTATGGTTTGCGGCTGTGTAATACAGGCAGCTGCAAAAACTGTAAAGTTACGATTGTGGGGGAAGCTGCCACGAAAGAAAGCAGCTTCTGCTAATAGGATATACGCAAAACGAATAAATAGCAAGTCTTTTATTAAAAAAACTTATAAAATTTTTCGGACTGGGGCGGGAGCGCTTTACAATTCAGGCTCTGTGCCATATAATGGGGCATATGTAATAATCGCTGACACGCTGCACCGGAAAGGTGCGGAGGATGGCAAAGATGCCAGGTGTAAAGCAGTGAAAATTGGAGAATATGATGATAACTAAATTATGGAAGAAACTCGTAAACCGGGAGACCATTTCCTACCTGATTTTCGGGGTACTGACGACCCTGGTGGACTGGATCAGCTACTGGTACATGCGCCATATTGGAATCGATTATCGGGTTGCTACGGCAGGATCCTGGGCGGCGGCAGTGTTGTTTGCTTTTGTGACGAATAAACTGTTTGTGTTTTGCAGTTTTGACCTTCATCCGAAAAAAGTCTGGTCAGAATTTGTCCCGTTTGTGGCGTGCCGGGCAGCAACCGGCGTATTTACCATGGTGGCAATGATCGTTATGGTGAGTGGACTTGGAATCAAACAGGATTTTATCTGTAAGATTGTGGTATCAGCCATTTCCCTGGTCCTGAACTACGTCTTCAGCAAGTGGTTTATTTTTAAGAAAACATTGTAACTTTACGAGTCTGGAATAGTTACAGGAAATCATAATCATCGTAAGTAGGGAGATGCAGCATGCAAAGCGAAAAAATCGCCTGTGTTACGAGAGAACTAGAGGATTTACTTATGGTTGAAGAAAAAAGAGGCACACTTCGGGAAAACAAGGGAAGTGTGGCGGATCTGCTGGCAGAGATGGAACGTGCGGTCGCCAGTGTGGAAGCCAAAAGCAGTCAGACTGAGCAGTTCGTGGAGAAGACTCCGGAAACATCTGAGAATGCAGGAATGCCAAAACGTGAAAAGACATCGGAGAAAACACAAATGCCGAAAAATCCAGAAACATTGGAGAAAACACAAATGCCGAAAAATCCAGAAACACCGGTGAATGCACGAATGTCGGAATCAGCAGAAAGATCGGAAAGTGCAAAAATACCGGAACGAGAAGGTGCATCATCGGTGCAGGTCGGAAACGAACCCCCCAGGCATCTCACCCGTCAGGAAAAACGTGCGAAAAAGCGTCTGCGCAGGCAGGCTATGGAAGAGGAAGGTCTGATCCGCTCCGGCGATGCCCTGATCGCAGCATTTTTGATTCCGGTGGTGATTATGCTGATCATTTTTGTGCAGCGGGGGATTTTCCCATTTGGGGAGGAAACCTTCCTGCGAACGGACATGTACCATCAGTATGCGCCGTTCTTTTCGGAATTTCAGTATAAACTGAAAAACGGCGGCAGCCTGCTTTACAGCTGGGACGTTGGCATGGGTGTGAATTTTTCAGCACTGTATGCCTACTATCTGGCAAGCCCGTTCAACTGGCTTTTGATCCTTTGCCCAAAGGGGCTGGTCATCGAGTTTATGACGTACCAGATTGTGCTGAAAACGGGTCTGTGCGGTCTGACGATGGCGTATTATTTAAGGAAGCATTGCAGAACCAATGATTTTGGTGTAGCGTTTTTCGGTATTTTTTATGCCTTATCGGGATATATGGCGGCTTACAGCTGGAATATCATGTGGCTGGACTGCATTATCCTGTTTCCACTGATCGTTTTGGGACTGGAACGGCTTGTGAAAGACGGAAAAGGAATGCTCTACTGCCTGACGCTTGGCATGTCCATTCTTTCCAATTATTATATCTCCATCATGACCTGCATTTTTATGGTGCTGTATTTTATTGCCTTGCTGGTTTTGGATGAGGACATGCACTGGGAAAAATTTATCGGGCGCGGATTCCAGTTTGCAGTGTATTCCCTGCTGGCGGGTGGTCTGTCGGCGATAGTTCTGCTTCCGGAGGTCTTTGCCCTGCAGATGACCGCTTCGGGCGATGTGAGCTTTCCAAAGACATTTTCCCAGTATTTTCCGATTTTTGATATGATCGCGCGTCATATCGGCAACGTGGAGACGGAAATCGGACTGGATCACTGGCCGAATGTGTATTGCGGAGTAGCGGTGCTGATGTTTTTCATTCTTTACCTGCTCTGCAAAAAGATATCTGCAAAGGAAAAGGCGGTATACGGTATCATGCTGCTGTTCTTCTTTGCAAGCTTTTCGTTTAATGTCCTGAACTTTATCTGGCATGGCTTCCATTACCCAAACAGTCTGCCGTGCAGACAGTCCTATATTTATATTTTCCTTGTGCTGTTTGCGTGCTACCGGGCTTATATGTATCTGAGGGAAACACCGTGGAAGCATGTGACGGCAGCGTTTGCCGGATCGGTGGTCTTTGTGCTGATGGCACAGAAGCTGGTTACGGAAGATCACTTCCATTTTATTGTATATTATGTGGCGATTTTGTTCCTGGCGCTGTATCTGGGGGCGATTGCGCTATACCAGAAGGGCAGGCGTTATTATTTCCCGGCATTGTTTTATGCACTGGCAGTGGTTTCAATTGAAGCCGCGGTGAATACGGCAGTAACCAGTGTGACGACAACCAGCCGGACGGCCTACACGGACGATAATGCGGCTGTGGAGCAGCTGGTGGATTCTATCCAGCCGAACGATACATTTTTCCGCATGGAAAAAGTAACACGGAAAACCAAAAATGATGGAGCCTGGATGCATTTCCCATCGGTTTCCCTGTTTTCTTCTACTGCGAATGCAGATCTTTCTGCATTGTTTAAGAAGCTGGGCTGCGAAAGTTCGACGAATGCTTACAGCATTACCGGAAGTACACCGCTTATCGATGCGCTGTTTTCCGTGAAGTATGGAATTTATTCGGAAAAGCCGGAAGACACTTCCCTTCGCACGGTGATCGGGGAGCAGGATGGTGTCTGGCTGTATCAGAATAACTACACGCTTCCGGTTGGTTTTTATGTGGAACCGGACTTTGAATCCAAATGGAACCGGGAAACAGGAAATCCGGCAGATGTCCAGAACAGCCTGGCTGATGCGCTTGGGGCTGAGCAGATCATGAATCTGGTCCTGGATACAAGTACAGAGGGCAGTGACCTGATCTTTTATCCGGAAACAAGCGGGGAGTATTACGCTTATGTCGGAAATAAAAAGATTGAAAAAGTGACAGCCACGACCTGGAAGGGTACGAAAACCTTTACCAATGTAGACCGCGGCTATCTTCTGGAACTTGGCTATTGCGTTGCCGGGGAAGCAGTTACCCTGACAGCCGTGGACAGCAAGGAAGAAATGTGGGCCGATGTATACCGTTTCTCGGAAAACGGACTCGGCTCTGTCGCAGCGAAGCTTTCTGCCCATCCATGGACGCTGACGAGCTGGACCGACACCTCATTAAAAGGAACGATCAGCTGCGACCAGGATGGCTGGATGTTCATGTCGATTCCTTACGATGAAGGCTGGAACGTTCTGGTCGATGGAAAAGAACAGAAGCCGGAAAAGATTCTGGATGCATTTGTGGGAATCTGGCTGAGTGCCGGAACCCATACCGTGACGATGGAATACACACCGAAGGGACTGATTTCGGGAGCAATCATCTCAGGAGTCAGTGTGGTGCTGCTGGCATTGATTGCACTTGGCGGATATTTCCTTCGCCGGTACCGGGAAGAGCAGGAGTATGAACAGGATGCAGATGCATATCGTGCAGACGATGCTGCGCAGGAAGAAATGAGCACGTATGCGCAGACAGGGCCAGAAATGCAGGACCTTGAAGAGTCGGAAATGGAAGAGCAGGAACATCCGGCGGAATGGTAACCGGAGGCAGTTATCCTGCTGAACATGATAAGTTGCTGTTTACGTATGCCTGAACAGTGATCATGATACAAAATACGAAAAAGAGGAGACGAATATTATGAAATTATGGGGTGGACGCTTCACCAAGGAAGAAAACCAGCTGGTACACAACTTTAATGAATCCTTATCCTTTGACCAGAAGTTCTATCATCAGGACATTCAGGGCAGCATTGCGCATGTCACCATGCTGGCAAAGCAGGGCATTGTATCGGAGAAAGATCGCAAGGCAATCATCGACGGATTAAACAGCATTCTCACCGATATTGAGTCCGGCAAGCTGGTATTTACCAAAGAACATGAGGATATCCACTCTTTTGTAGAGGCAAATCTGATCGAACGCATTGGCGACGCCGGCAAGCGTCTTCATACCGGACGAAGCAGAAATGACCAGGTCGCACTCGACATGAAGCTTTACTGCCGCGATGAGATCGATGAGATCGATGTGCTGGTTAAGAATCTGCTGGAAGAACTGTTAAAGATTATGGAAGAAAATCTGGATACCTATATGCCGGGCTTCACGCATTTACAGAAAGCACAGCCGGTTACTCTGGCTCATCATATGGGCGCTTATTTTGAGATGTTCTCCCGTGACAGAAGCCGTCTGCATGACATCCGTAAGCGCATGAACTACTGCCCGCTGGGCTCCGGCGCGCTGGCAGGAACCACTTATCCGCTGGATCGTGCGTATACGGCAGAGCTTCTTGGCTTTGACGGACCGACCTTAAACAGCATGGACTCCGTATCTGACCGCGATTATGTGATCGAGCTGTTATCGGCCCTGTCCACGATTGCCATGCATTTAAGCCGCTTCTCTGAGGAAATCATCATCTGGAACAGCAACGAGTACCGCTTTGTGGAGATCGACGATGCGTACAGCACCGGCAGCAGCATTATGCCGCAGAAGAAAAACCCGGATATTGCGGAGCTGGTACGCGGCAAGACCGGTCGTGTGTATGGCGCACTGATGTCGATTCTGACTACGATGAAAGGCATTCCGTTAGCATACGATAAGGACATGCAGGAAGACAAAGAGCTGACTTTCGATGCCATTGATACCGTAAAAGGATGTCTGGCACTGTTTACCGGCATGATCTCTACCATGACCTTTAACAAAGAAGTCATGGAAGCAAGCGCAAAGAATGGTTTCACCAATGCAACCGATGCGGCTGACTATCTGGTAAATCACGGTGTTCCGTTCCGCGATGCGCACGGGATTGTAGGCCAGCTGGTGCTGTTCTGCATCGATAAGGGCATTGCACTGGATGACATGACGTTAGAGGAATTCAAGGCGATCAGCCCGGTATTTGAGGAAGATGTTTACGAAGCAATCAGCATGAAGACCTGTGTCGAGAAGAGAACCACCATCGGTGCTCCTGGACAGGAAGCCATGAAGAATGTGATTGCAATTTATAAAGAGCAGTTAAAATAATGGAATAGTCCTATAACGGAAAACCCCGGAACATGTATCATTGCGAAAAGCCAGATTTCAAATTTGGCGATCGGCAACGTTACATCTTTTGGGGTTTGTTTATTACAGTCCGATTTTAGCGTATTCTTTTAATTTTTGCCGCAGCACGCTGTCTGCAGGATCCAGAAACTGACGCTGGTTTTCATAAAGCACATCTCCTGGCTTTAAGGCTGCGCGGTATTCGGCAGGCGTGCGAAGCAACGTGGAACGGAAGCGTGCCGTCAGCGTTTTTAAATCTGGAAATCCATTTCTTAATGCAATGTCGGTAAGATTATCTTTGGTGTAGGTCAGGTCATTTAGTGCATGCTGGAATCGGACACGCGTGAGATATTCATGAAAATTAATTCCCACCATCTGTTTAAATAAAGTAGAAATGTAAGTGCGGTTATACTGGGCATAGTCTGCCAGATCCTCCAGTGCCAGTTTTTCAGCATAATGTTCTTCCACATAAGTCAGCAGAAGACGCATGGTAGAACGACGCTTGTCATCTTCCGAGATGAGGTTAAGCTGCTGCGGGTCGAACCTGGTGAAAAGGCTGATCAGCAGCAGTTCCAGATTGGCTTTTGCGCTTAACTGTGCATAAGCACCACCCTGCTCGACGGCATTCCAGATCTGGGCTGCGTAAAAACGAAGCTGGCAAAATCTGGGTTCGTAACGGTTTCCTTCGTTGGAAAGACAGGATGGAAACTGGTAGATGTACCCCTTCTTGTTCAGAAACTTCAATGCATTTGCCGGAAAATGGAGAACGAGTGCCCGGGTATCCGGCTGCTGGCGCGTAGACGCATGGCCATTGCCCGGGGCAGTGAGAATCAGATCATCTTCGAGAAGCGTGTGCGTATCGGTGCCGCGGCAGTACTGCTGGTTTCCCTGAAGAACAATGCTCAGCTCATATTCGTCTGTATGCCAGTGATAGCGGTAATTCATAATGTTGTGTGCAAAACAGCGCAGATGGATATTTTCCCGGGGAAGATCCAGCTCATAGTTGGTCTGATCCATTTTTTCTCTCCTTAAAAATCCAAATATTTTCCCTGTCATAAAATTCGGAAATGAAACATGGAATCTGATTAAATTGCTTTTAGGATACCTGACAAAACCAGAAAAGTCAATTATTGTTTCGGAATTTGTACAAGCTCGGAAAAGGAAGAACTGGCAAAACGCACAAAGAAAAAATGCAGAAAACGACAGATTGCACAGGGAAAATATTTGGATTTCGTATTGTCAGATATGCCTGCATAAAAAGAAAATGAGGTTAAAGGAAAAGAAAAGCGTAACGGAAACCTGCGAATATTTGCAGCGACAAACGAGTTTTCCTCTGTTAGGATAAGCACAACGACAACAAGCCTGTGACCGGGCAGCCAAGTGCTTATGGAGTTTCGAAAAATGATGTTATAATGGAAGGGGAAACTATGAATACTCAAATGATGATCTGTATGGTAATCTTTGCGGCAACGCTGGTTAGTTACATGCTGAACAAGATTCCAATGTGGCTTACGGCAATGATCTCTCTGACAGCGTTATATTTTACCGGCTGTATTGATGCGGCAGGTGCTTTGTCTGGTTTTTCAAATGTAAATACGCTTTTGATGGCAACCATGTTTATTGTGGCAGCAGGATTTCGGCGCACATCTTTGGTAGACGGTATGTGCGGAGCAATCATGAAGCTCACAAGAGGCAGTTTTGTAACCGCATATTTTGGTTATATTCTGCTGGCAGTGCTTCTGACAAACTTTATTGCGAGCCCGATGGTAGTTTATGCGATCGTAAGCCCGCTTCTGGCAGCACTCTGTGACAATACGAACCATAGCCGTTCCCAGTATATGTTCCCGGTTATGGTCGTGTGTGTGGCATGCTGCGGGATTCTGCCGCTTTCAACTGCGATCCAGCAGGCCGGACAGTTTACCGGATTTATGGAAACCTATGGATTTACCGGTATGAGCATCCGTGCGATTGACTTTACCATTGGTACCTGGCCGATTTTGATCATTGTTCCGCTTTGGGCACTGTTTATCGGACCGAAATTTACACCAAAGGCTCCGATTGTCCCGATTGAAGCACTGGAAAACCGCAATTCTGGAAAGCAGGCACAGAAACTCAGCCCGGTTGTAGATAAGATTGGAATTGCCGTATTTTTTGGAACCATTTTATGCCTGATCTTTTCCAGCCAGCTTCATCTTACCACCTGGTCTGTGGCATTGACCGGAAGCCTTCTGATGGTTTTATTTGGTGTGGTAGATCAGAAATCTGCACTGCGTGATATCCCGTGGGATATGTTAATGCTGTTTGTAGGTGCACTGGCACTTGGAACCGCCCTGACGAACACCGGAGCAGGCGATATGATTGGAAATGCTTTGGCAACAGCCGTTGGTGGTACTCACAATAACTATGTGCTCGGTGCGTTATTCTTCCTGATCCCGTTTGCACTGACTCAGTTTATGCTGAACCGTTCTGTATCTGCGGTATTTGTTCCGATTTGTCTGCTGACCTGTTCCGCACTGGGTGCAAATCCGACAGGACTGGTTCTGTTAGTCAATGCAGGTTCCCTGACGGCATTCCTCACTCCGATGGCGACACCGGCGGTTCCGATGTGCATGGCTGATGGCGGTTATGATTTGAAGGCCATCTTTAAGAGTGGCGCACTGATTACATTGATTTTGCCATTTATCTATATCGTTTATACCATGACAGTATTCCCTGCATTTTAAAAGAAAGGGAGTGACGTGGATATGACACAGGAAGAAAAAATTGCTATTGCAGAGACTGTGCGGCACAGAGATCGTTTTGGTCCTGTGAGTCAGGAAGAGTTAGCGGCACTGCCGGGAAAAGAAACAGAACTTTGGATTCAGACAAAAAACGGTTATTGTGTGCATGTCTTTGAAGAACGGCCGGAAGCTTTGCCGGATCGGGCCCCAATTTTATTAAACTTTCATGGTGGTGGATTTTTAAAAGGACGCACGGATCGTGACCGTAGATATTGCTGTGCAGTCATGGAAGCAACGAATGCTCTGGTATGGGATGTTGATTATAGTCTTGCACCGGAAAAACCGTTCCCTTATGCTGCAGAAGAAAGCTATGGAATCATACAGTATGTGTTTGAACATGCAGAAGAACTGTGTATCGATCCGGAAAAAATCATGCTTGCCGGACATAGTGCCGGAGGCAATCTTGTGGCATCGGCTCTGGTGAAAAATGCGGAAACGAAAGCATTTCATCCATGTTGCGCCTTGATGGAGTATTTCCCAACAGACAATACCGCGAATCCGGTAGAAAGGCTGTCAGAGGAATTAAAACAGGATCCATTCTGGGTGAAACGCGCGGAAACGGAGAAACTGTATACAGATTTTTATGTGGGAGATGCAGATGCATCTGATCCATGCTGTTCCCCTGCTTTTGCAACGGAGCAGGTCCTGGCTGCATTTCCGGACTGTTTGATTTTATCTGCAGGAGAAGACAGCCTGAGAGATGATACGGAAAACTTTGGAATGCGATTGGTAAAGGCGGGAGTTTGTGTAACCATGCAGAGGATTCCAGAAGCTATGCACGGATTTACAACCAACCGGACACCTGGATGGGAACGAGCATTAGAACTGCATGATCGTTTCTTTTTGGAACAGATAAACCGATAAAATGAAAGAATGTAGAACATTAAAGGAGTGAAACTATGAAGATTACAGACGTAAAGCTGCGCTTTGCCAAACATTATCTCTTCGTACAGGTTTACACCGATGCCGGCATTACCGGTCTTGGAGAAGCCGGAAACTGGGGATATCTGCAGGCAACGGCAGCAGCCATTGAAAAGTTTGCGGATTACTTAATTGGTAAAGATCCGTTCCGTATTGAAGATTTTAACCAGAACTTTCTGCGATCCGTGTATTTCCGCGGTTCTGTCATTATGAGTGCGATTTCCGCTATTGACATTGCGCTTTGGGACATTAAAGGAAAGGCACTCGGCGTTCCGGTTTATGAATTATTGGGCGGAAAAACCCGCGATAAGGTGCGCGTTTACGCTTCCGTCATGCATATAACCGATGATAAGGAAGAACTCGCAAAGCAGTATCAGGAACTACAGCAGATGGGCTTCACCGCTGCCAAGATTTTCTGCAACGGACCGAAGAGCAGCGCGGATGGAAAGGGAGAGTTCTTCGCCAGTCGTATAGAGCGGGAAGTAGAAAAAGTCCGTGTCTGCCGGGAAGCAGTCGGAAATGATTTTGATTTCGTTTTGGAAGTGCATCGCGGCATGACCTTGCCAGAGGCTGTCGCATTTGGCCGTGCGGTAGAGCCATACCGCCCGATGATCCTGGAAGATCCGGTTCCGCCGGACAATGTGGATACGATGGCAGAGGTGGCATCCAAGATCGGGGTTCCGATCGCAACCGGTGAGAGAGCCATCGATCTGCGCGAATTTGAAGTGCTGATGGCACGCCATGCATGCCAGTATATCCGTCCGGATGTCTGCGCAGTTGGCGGCATTACCACCAGCAAGAAGATCTGTGCACTTGCAGAAGCACACGATGTACTGGTGATTCCGCATAACCCGCTTGGACCGGTATCCACGGCAGCCTGCCTGCAGATCTGCGCATCCATTCCGAACCTTGGGATCCAGGAACTCCCGGGCTTCTGCTTAAATGGAGCGGAAGACAAGATGGTGAAAGAACCATTCCATTTTGAGAATGGCTGTATGATGATTCCGGAAGCACCGGGAATCGGAATCGAACTTGCCGACGATGCAGAAGAACTGTATCCGGCAAAAGAGCGCGGCAGCAATGCAGCGCACCGGGCATTCGATGGATCTGTAAAAGACTGGTGATGTAAATAACAATATAAGTATATGACAAGGGCCGTGTGAGTTGCCGAAAGGCAACTCACACGACCCTATTAAAGTGAATCAAATGGTTATTTTACCCCAGCACCAGGAACACTTCCTGCGTCTGCTTTCCGTGCTGCCGTGTCTGGGCGTGGGTGTCGAAGAAGATGTCCACATGATTTCCTTTGACACCGCCTCCGCGGTCTTCTGCGGTGTAGACAACTCCGCCGATCATGACCTTACTTCCATAAGGAATAACGCGCGGGTCTACGGCAATGGTGTGGCTGGACTTTGCGATGGAACCGGTACAGGTGCGGCGTCCCCAGCCTTCGGAACACTGTTTGCACGGGCAATAGCCGGTGGTGTGGAAGAAACCAAGGGATTTCAGCCCGGTTGCGGCATGTTCGTGGCTGTCGTCAGAGGTATTGTTTTCTTCATTATTCTTAGCAGCCTCTCCCTTGGTATAGGTTTTCGGGTTGGAGAGTGCTTTGCCGTCTACGTTTCCTTCGATTGTATAAGTTCCGTCCGGGAGCGTGTCCCAGTTCATGGTAATACGGAAACCGTGATAACCGTTTCCGACTCCGTTTTCTTTCAGGTCTAAGCGATAGGTTGCTGCAGTCTGGTGAATACTTTTTACCTGTTCGCCGGTTTCTTTATTGGTGATGGTAACCGTAACTGGAACCGCGGTATTTGGCTGTGTGGAGTCCCAGCCCCAACCGACAATGGTATTTCCTTCAAACTCATCGAAAGAACCATCCAAGTCGGATGCCAGAGAGGTGAAAGCGCCTCCGATGAGAAACAGTGCGGTGGTCAGCAGAGTTACAAAAAATTTTCGGTTCTTTGACATAAAATCCATCCTTCCTTTTTCCAAATTTGCTGCATGTGAAGCCATACGTAAAAAAGAAATATTTGGTTCACACAAAATAAATATATGTAACAAATTTGTAATATATGAACGATAAGTCCCTATTTTACATGATTTTTTTGATTTGTCAAGGAAAAAACGAAAAGACCTCCATGAAAGACGTTTGCCGGATCCTGTGATGCGGCATTTGGAACACCAGAAAAAAGTAGTGAAACAGAGCATGGAAACTGGAAAAAAATCACAGAAAAAACACAGATTTTTTTTGCAAACCTCTTGACAAACTACATGGGGTAAAGTATATTAATCACAGAATGTTAGCACTCCTTAGTGATGAGTGCTAACAGAGAAAAGAAGGAGGCGGCAGAATGGAACTGGATGATCGTAAAGTCACGATATTAAAAGCCATCATCAAAACTTATCTGGAAACAGGTGAGCCGGTAGGTTCCAGAACCATTTCCAAATACACGGATTTGAAATTAAGTTCCGCAACCATCCGGAACGAGATGTCGGACCTGGAGGAGATGGGGTACATTCAGCAGCCGCACACCTCGGCAGGGCGTATTCCTTCCGACAAAGGCTACCGCTTCTATGTAGACCAGATCATGCAGGAGAAAGAGCAGGAGGTCACCGAGGTCAAGAGTCTGATGATCAAGCGGGTTGACCGGGTGGAACTGGTATTAAAGAAGCTGGCACAGCTTCTTGCCAACAACACCAACTACGCTGCCATGATCAGCGGACCGCAGTACCATCAGAACAAACTGAAATTCATCCAGCTTTCCCAGATGGAAGAAAACAAGCTGCTGGTGGTCATCGTGGTGGAAGGAAACCTCATCAAGAACGCCATGGTGAACATTCCGGAGCCGGTCAGCCAGGAAGAGATCCTGAACTTAAACATTCTGCTGAACAGTGCGCTGAACGGTCTCACCATTGAGCAGATCAATTTAGATGTGATCACGAAGCTCAAACAGCAGGCCGGTGCCCATAGCCAGATCATTGATCTGGTGCTGAATGAAGTGGCGGGAGCCATCCGGGCCGACGAGGAAGACCTTCAGATCTACACCAGCGGCGCGACCAACATCTTCAAGTATCCGGAACTGAGTGACGGCGAGAAAGCAAGCCAGCTGATCAGTACCCTGGAACAGAAAGATAAGCTTCAGGAGCTGATCACAGATGTAAATGAATCCGAAGACAACAACGGAATCCAGGTTTACATCGGTGACGAGACACCGCTCCAGACCATGAAGGACTGCAGCGTGGTCACCGCCAATTATGAACTGGGCGAAGGAATCCGTGGTACCATCGGTATCATCGGACCGAAGCGGATGGATTACGAAAAGGTACTCAGCACGCTGAAACATCTGATGAAGCAGCTGGATGCCACATTTAAAAATGAAGAAAGTTAGAGTTGCCAGGACGGCAGCGGATGATCATAAAGAAAGGTGAATCACCATGAGTCAGACAGAGAAAGAAATGAAGCAGGGCGCGGCAGAGGCAGAGAACGAAAATCTCGAAGCTGAGCACGCCGAGGCAAATAACGGCGAAGCTTCCGCAGGAGCAGAGGAAAACAAAGCTGCAGAAAAGGAAGCAGAGAGCAAAGAAAACAACGACGCAAAAGAAGATGAGAAAGATGCCAAAGCAGCAAGGAAGGATCCGAAGGATGCCCAGATCGAGGATCTGCAGGACCGCTTAAAACGGCAGATGGCTGAATTCGATAACTTCCGCAAGCGTACGGAAAAAGAAAAGGCAGCCATGTATGAGATCGGAGCGAAGGACATTATCGAGAAGATCCTTCCGGTGCTCGACAACTTCGAACGAGGCCTGGCAGCCGTGCCGGAGGATGAGAAGGGTTCTTCCTTCGCCGAAGGCATTGAAAAGATCTACAAGCAGTTCGTAAAAACCCTGGAAGATGCCGGAGTGGAAACGATCGAGGCAGTAGGTCAGCAGTTCGATCCGAACTTACACAACGCAGTGATGCATGTGGAGGACGAGAAGTATGGCGAGAATGAGATCGCCATGGAACTGCAGAAAGGTTACAAGTACCGCGGAAGCGTGGTACGTCACAGCATGGTTCAGGTAGCAAACTAAACCGGCTGTGTGTAACAAGAACAAAGCGTATTAACAAAATTTTGTTTCAGTATAGAGTAGGAGGAAATCACTATGAGTAAGATTATTGGTATTGACTTAGGAACCACAAACAGCTGTGTAGCAGTTATGGAGGGTGGTAAACCGGTAGTTATCCCGAACCAGGAAGGTTCCAGAACCACACCGTCTGTTGTAGCATTCACCAAGACCGGTGAGCGTCTGGTCGGTGAGCCGGCAAAGCGTCAGGCTGTTACCAATGCAGACAGAACCATCGCTTCCATCAAGAGACATATGGGTACTGACTATAAAGTAACCATCGACGGCAAGAGCTATACTCCTCAGGAGATCTCCGCTATGATCCTGCAGAAGTTAAAAGCAGATGCAGAGGCTTATCTGGGTGAGAGCGTAACCGAGGCAGTTATCACCGTTCCGGCATATTTCAACGATGCACAGCGTCAGGCAACCAAGGATGCTGGTAAGATCGCAGGTTTGGATGTAAAGCGTATCATCAACGAGCCGACCGCAGCGGCACTGGCATATGGTCTGGACAACGAGAATGAGCAGAAGATCATGGTATACGACTTAGGCGGCGGTACCTTCGATGTATCCCTCATCGAGATCGGTGACGGCGTTATCGAAGTCCTTTCCACCAACGGCGATACCCACTTAGGCGGCGATGATTTCGATAATCGTATTACCCAGTGGCTGGTTGACGAGTTCAAGAAGGCTGAGGGTGTAGACCTGTCTGGTGATAAGATGGCGATGCAGAGACTGAAAGAGGCTGCTGAGAAAGCAAAGAAAGAGCTTTCTACCGCAACCACCACCAACATCAACCTGCCGTTCATCACTGCAACCGCAGAGGGTCCGAAGCATCTGGATATGAACTTAACCAGAGCAAAATTCGACGAGCTGACCCACGACCTCATTGAGAGAACCGCAATCCCGGTACAGAATGCATTAAAGGATGGCGGCGTAACCACCGCTGAGCTTGGCAAGGTTCTGTTAGTCGGCGGTTCCACCCGTATGCTGGCAGCTCAGGAGAAAGTAAAACAGATGACCGGCAAAGAACCGAATAAATCCCTTAACCCGGATGAGTGCGTAGCAATCGGTGCTGCGATCCAGGGTGGTAAGCTTGCAGGCGATGCAGGCGCAGGTGATATCCTTCTTCTGGATGTAACCCCGCTGTCTCTGTCTATCGAGACCATGGGCGGTATCGCTACCAGACTGATCGAGAGAAACACCACGATCCCGACCAAGAAGAGCCAGATCTTCTCTACCGCAGCTGATAACCAGGAAGCAGTAGATATCCACGTTGTACAGGGTGAGCGTGAGTTCGCACGTGACAACAAGACTCTGGGTCAGTTCCGTCTGGACGGCATCCTTCCGGCAAGAAGAGGTGTTCCGCAGATCGAGGTTACTTTCGATATCGATGCAAACGGTATCGTAAATGTATCCGCGAAGGATCTTGGTACCGGCAAAGAGCAGCACATCACCATTACTTCCGGTTCCAACATGTCTGAGGCTGATATCGATAAGGCAGTCAAAGAGGCTGCTGAGTTCGAGGCTCAGGATAAGAAGAGAAAAGAAGCAATCGATGCAAGAAACGACGCAGATGCTATGGTATTCCAGACCGAGAAGGCATTAAGCGAAGTTGGCGATAAGATCGACGCAAACGACAAGGCTGCTGTAGAGGCTGACTTAAACGCTCTGAAAGAAGCGATCAACCGTGCTCCGATCGACAACATGACCGATGCCCAGGTTGAGGACATCAAGGCTGGCAAGGAGAAACTGATGAACAGCGCACAGGCATTGTCCAGTAAGGTTTACGAGGCAGCTCAGGGTGCTGCAAACGCACAGGGCGCAGCAGGTGCACAGGGTGCAGCTGGCGCAGCAGGCGGTAATGCAGGCGCTGGAAATAACGATGATGTCATCGATGGTGACTTCAAAGAGGTATAATCCATATAGTTAGGCATAACGGACCAACGGGGAGACCGCAAGGTCTCTCCGCCAATCCGGAGTACTGCCGGGAGAGGCTGGCGCTTTTTCCGAAAATCTCAGGAGCGTTTGCTCCGGGACTTTCGCAAGAGGCGACAGCCATTTCGGTGTCTGAACGTCATTCCTGTTAAGGCATGCAGAAACAGTGGTTTGCATCGTGTGTGCAGGAATCCGAAAGCTGGACGACAGCATAAAGAGCTTAGAAAAAAGAGGGGCGCGGATGCGTCTTAAGTGAAGAGGAAGGAAAAGCATCATGGCAGAGACTAAGAGAGATTATTACGAGGTCCTGGGAGTTCCGAAGAACGCCGATGAGGCTGCATTAAAGAAAGCATATCGTGTCCTTGCAAAAAAGTATCATCCGGACGCTAACCCGGGCGATGCCGAGGCCGAGCGTAAGTTCAAGGAGGCATCTGAGGCATACAGCGTGTTAAGTGACCCGGAGAAGAGAAGAAAGTATGACCAGTTTGGTCACGCTGCATTCGAGGGCGGCGCTGGCGGCGGTGCCGGCGGATTCGGCGGTTTCGATTTCAACGGCGCTGACATGGGAGACATCTTCGGAGATATTTTCGGGGATATCTTCGGCGGCGGAAGAAGCCGCGGCGGCAGCCAGTACAACGGTCCGATGCGCGGTGCCAATGTCAGAACCGCAATCCGTATTACCTTTGAGGAAGCAGTATTTGGCTGTGAAAAAGAAATTGAGATCAATTATAAAGAAGAGTGTGCAACCTGTCACGGTACCGGCGCAAAGCCTGGTACTTCACCGGAAACCTGTAAGAAGTGCGGCGGTAAAGGTAAGATCATCTACACCCAGCAGTCCTTCTTCGGTCAGGTACAGAATGTCCAGACCTGTCCGGACTGCGGCGGCAAGGGCAAAGTCATCAAAGAGAAATGCTCTGACTGCTATGGCACTGGTTATATCACCAAAAAGAAGAAATTCAAGGTTACCATTCCGGCCGGTATCGACAACGGACAGAGCGTACGCTGCGCAGGCGGCGGTGAGCCTGGCGTAAACGGCGGCGAGAGAGGAGACCTCTTAGTTGAGGCTGTAGTATCCCAGCATCCGGTGTTCAAGCGTCAGGATGTCAACATCTTCTCTACCGTACCGATCTCCTTCGCAACAGCAGCTCTGGGCGGTCCGATCCGCATCAAGACGGTAGACGGCGAGGTAGAGTATGAGGTCAAGGCAGGAACCCAGACTGATACCCGTGTCCGCTTAAAAGGCAAGGGTGTACCGTCCTTACGTAACCGCAACCTTCGCGGTGACCATTATGTTACCCTGGTGGTACAGGTACCGGAGCGCTTAAACGAAGCGCAGAGAGAGGCATTGAAGAACTTCGATGCCGTGATGCATGGGGAAGCTCCGACCGAGACGAAGCATAAGAAAAAAGGACTTTTTAAATAAATAAAAAGAAAGCGCCTCACTGGTGGACGAAACACCGGTGAGGCGCTTTCTTTTTGCCTGGCATACAAAAAACGCGCCAGTGACGCGTTTTTCGTTGGTTGCAACCCTAATTTTTAAGGTTTTTTGAAAATTGCCATGTCCGGGAAAAGAAAACGCAGCGGGTGTGATAGAGTGTAATGCATCAAAGGATTTCGTAAATAGTTTGATTTGTGATTGGTTTTGCCTTGTTTTCTTTTACAGAACAGGACTCTTTTCATCCGTTCATAAGGTTAATGCAGAAGATCGTTGTTTTATTGCATGGTCAGGAAAAAAGTTTGAAAGTTTTTGCGGAAACTTTGCAAAAGAAAAAGCGACTGCCAAAGGATGGAAAGGACTGTGAAAAATCTGGAAAGCATGATAGATCATAATGTCTGGGCTGTAGCAGAAATAAGTTTATACTTATAAGTCATGCGAATAACAATTATAAGTAAAAACTATAAGTACTCATAAGCGAAAAAAACGCATCATTTTTCGATAAAAAATTAACAATCGAAAATGCGGATAATTTCGGACAAAATCCCACGAAATTCCGGCAAAATCCCAATTTCAAACGGCATGAGAAACATGTCGAAACTTTCATGTTTTTTTACAAAAACAAGCGGCGGTTTCACTCTGCTAACATCGTTCGCGAATTAACAAAAATTTCGGTCAAAAACTGTGAATCTGACATGTTTTCAAAGAAAAAAACGATTGTTACATTGTATACAATATGTAATTTTTGATTGTCGTAAACCGCGAATTATGTTATACTGACCATGATGGCAAAACGAGAGATTTTGTCGATAGCAAGTTGAAAATGTATAGAAAGAGGGTAAAGGAAAATGGGATTGGCTACATTTAAAGGCGGCGTTCATCCTTACGAGGGTAAAGAACTGTCCGAGAGCAAGCCGGTACAGGTCCTGATGCCGAAGGGAGATCTGGTATTCCCGATGTCCCAGGGAATCGGCGCACCGGCGAACCCGCTGGTAAAGAAGGGCGACAGAGTCCTGGCTGGTCAGATCATCGGTGAAGCAGGCGGATTCATTTCTGCAAATGTCATCTGCTCCGTATCCGGTACTGTTAAGGCTGTAGAGCCGAGACGTGTTGCCAGCGGCGGCATGGTAAATTCCGTTGTAGTGGAAAATGATGGACTGTATGAGGCAGTAGAAGGCATGGGCGCAGACCGTGACCCGTCCACCCTGTCCAAGCAGGAAATCCGCGATATCGTAAAAGCAGCTGGTATCGTAGGTATGGGCGGCGCTGGTTTCCCGACCAACGTAAAGCTGTCTCCGAAGAACGAAGATGCAATCGAGTACATTCTCATCAATGGTGCAGAGTGTGAGCCGTATCTGACTTCTGACTATCGCTGCATGATGGAGGATCCGGAAAAGATCATCGGCGGTCTGAAAGTTATCCTTCAGCTGTTTGACAAGGCAAAGGGCGTGATCGGCATTGAGAACAACAAGCCGGAAGCAATCAAAAAGCTGAAAGAGTTAGTAAAAGACGAGCCGCGTATCGAGGTATGCGAGCTTCTGACCAAGTACCCGCAGGGTGGTGAGCGTTCCTTAATCTACGCGATCACCGGCAGAAAAGTAAACTCCTCCATGCTTCCAGCAGATGCAGGCTGCATCGTGGACAATATTGGTACTGTCATCGCTATTTACGATGCAGTATGCAAGACCACTCCTCTGATCGAGCGTGTATTCACCGTAACCGGCGATGCGATCGCAGATCCGAGAAACTTCCGTATTAAGATCGGAACCAACACCCAGGAGCTGATCGAGGCAGCAGGCGGATTCAAGACTGAGCCGGAGAAAGTCATTTCCGGTGGTCCTATGATGGGCTTTGCTATGTTCGACTTAGACGTTCCGGTCATCAAGACCAACGGTTCTGTCCTGTGCATGACCAAGGACCAGGTGGCAGCAAACGTGGAGACTCCGTGTATCCGCTGCGGTAAGTGCGTAAGCGCATGCCCGAGCCATATTGTTCCGGTTATGATGATGAAAGCAGCATTAAAGGGCGACTGCGATACCTTTGAGAAACTCAACGGTATGGAGTGTATGGAGTGCGGAAGCTGTACCTTCGTATGTCCGGCAAAACGTCCTCTGACCCAGGCTTTCAAGGAAATGAGAAAAACGGTTGCAGCCAACCGCAGAAAAAAAGCACAGGGGGGAAAGTAAACCATGGCTAAATTATTTAACGTATCCTCATCCCCGCATGTGCGGAGCGAGGAAACTACCCGCAGCATCATGATGGACGTGGCAATCGCCATGCTGCCGGCCACCGCTTTCGGTGTATTCCAGTTCGGCCTGCATGCCCTGCTCGTGATCATTGCGACTGTATTTGCATGCGTACTGAGTGAGTACGTATTTGAAAAAGTAACCAAGAGACCAGTTACCATCAGTGATTTCAGTGCTGTTGTAACCGGTATGATCCTTGCACTGAACTGCCCGTCTGAGATCCCATTATGGATCCCGATGCTCGGTGGTGTATTTGCAATCGTGATCGTGAAACAGATCTACGGTGGTCTGGGTCAGAACTTCATGAACCCGGCACTGGCAGCAAGATGCTTCCTGCTTATTTCCTTCGCAGGCAAGATGTCTTCCTTCACCCTGGATGGCGTAACCACCGCTACTCCTCTGAACGTGATGAAGACTGCATGGAAGGCTGGCGAGTCTAACCTTGGCGTAGACCTTATGGCTATGTTCATCGGTAAGATCCCGGGAACCATCGGTGAGGTTTCTGTAGTAGCCCTGTTAATCGGTGCTGCTTACCTGGTATTTAAGAAAGTAATTTCCCTGCGCATTCCGTTAACCTATATCGCAACGGTTGCAGTATTCGTATTCATCTTCGGCAGACAGGATCTGAACTTTGTTCTGGCTCACATCTGCGGCGGCGGACTGATCTTCGGTGCATTCTTCATGGCAACCGACTATGTAACCAGCCCGATCACCCCGAAGGGACAGATCGTATTCGGTATTCTGCTTGGCGTGCTGACCGGAACATTCCGTCTGTTTGGTGGTTCTGCAGAGGGTGTTTCCTATGCAATCATCATCAGCAACCTGCTGGTTCCGCTGATTGAGCGCTATACCCTTCCGGTAGCATTTGGAAAGGAGGGCAAAAAGGCATGAGTAAAGGTGGATTTATGAAAGATGCCTTCGTTCTGTGCGGCATTACCCTGGTAGCCGGCGCATTACTGGGCGGCGTTTATGAAATGACAAAAGCTCCGATCGATGCAGCAAACCTGGCAGCAAAAGAGGCAGCTTACCGTACCGTATTTCCGGACGCAGCAAGCTTCGACGCAGGTGACCTGGCAGACAAGATTCCGGCAGCAAACGAGGAGATCGCAGGACTTGGCTACGGCAAAGTTATGGTAGATGAAGCTGTAGCAGCAAGCGATGCTTCCGGCGCAGCAGCAGGCTACGTTGTAACCGCTACTTCCAACGACGGTTTCGGCGGTGCGATCACCGTTTCCGTAGGTATTCAGTCTGACGGTACCGTAAATGGTATCGAGTTCTTAACCCTGGCTGAGACCGCAGGTCTTGGTATGAATGCGGACAAGCCTGAGTGGAAAGGTCAGTTTGCAGGCAAGAAGGCAGAAGTGTTCTCCGTAACCAAAGACGGCGCAACTTCTGACGATCAGATCAACGCAATCAGTGGCGCTACCATTACATCAAGAGCAGTCACGAATGCGGTGAATGCGGCAGTTTATTTTGTAGATAACTGCCTGGCACAGTAGGAGGTAGGAAGTCATGAATAAATGTATCGAACGTTTATACAACGGTATTATTAAAGAGAACCCGACCTTCGTCCTGATGCTTGGTATGTGTCCGACCCTGGCAGTAACCACCACCGCGATCAACGGTATCGGTATGGGACTGTCCACCACGGCGGTTCTGGTTTTCTCTAACCTTATTATTTCCGCACTGCGGAAGATTATTCCGGATCGTGTACGTATTCCGGCATACATCGTAATCGTAGCATCCCTGGTTACCATCGTTCAGCTGCTTTTACAGGCATATGTACCGAGCCTGTACAGTGCACTGGGTATCTACATCCCGCTGATCGTTGTTAACTGTATCATCCTGGGCCGTGCAGAGGCATATGCAGCAAAGAACGGTCCGATCGAGTCCGCATTCGATGGTATCGGTATGGGTCTTGGTTTCACCGTAGGCTTAACCTGTATCGCAATCGTGCGTGAGCTCATTGGCGGTGGTTCCTTCTTCGGCATGGAGATCATTCCGGAGGATTTCCACGTAACCATCATCGGCCTGGCACCGGGTGCATTCTTCGTACTGGCTTGCCTGACCGCACTGCAGAACAAGTTCAAAGCTCCGAGTGCAACCAACGGTTCCGTACCGCAGTCCACACTGGCATGCGGCGGCAACTGCGCATCCTGCAGCGGTTCTGCATGTTCCTCTAACCACTCTGTCCTGGAAGAGAAAAAGGCAGAAGAGCTGAAGAAAGCAGAAGAGGCCAAGAAGGCAGCAGCTGCAGCAGCTCTCGCTAAGAAGCAGGCAGCAGAGGCAGCTAAGGCAGCAGCCGAGGCTGAAAAGAAAGACGAATAAGGAGGGACAGGTAAATGAAAGAGTTAATTTTAATTATTGTCGGATCTGCTCTGGTTAACAACATCATCCTGAGCCAGTTCCAGGGCCTGTGTCCGTTCCTTGGTGTTTCCAAGAAGGTTGACACCTCCATTGGTATGGGTGCAGCCGTTATCTTCGTAATTACGCTGGCAAGCATTGCAACAAACCTGGTTTACTCTCTGGTGCTGGTTCCGCTGCACTTAGAGTACTTACAGACGATTGCCTTCATTCTGGTAATTGCAGCACTGGTACAGTTCGTTGAGATGTTCTTAAAGAAGAGCATGCCGTCCCTGTACTCCGCGCTGGGTGTATTCCTTCCGCTGATTACGACCAACTGTGCAGTTCTGGGTTCTGCCCTGACCAACGTACAGAAGGGTTATAACTTCATTTTCAGTGTAGCAAACGGATTCGGTACTGCGGTTGGTTTCACCGTCGCAATCGTACTGCTGGCAAGCATTCGTGAGAGTATTGAAGACAATGACATCCCATACAATTTCCAGGGTTCTCCGATCGTTCTGATTACCTCTGGTCTGATGGCGATTGCCTTCATGGGCTTCTCCGGACTGATTTAATGGGAGGTAGTAGAATATGACAGGTTTGCTTTTAGCGGCAGTTGTCATCGGTGCCATCGGTATCATCATCGGTGTGCTCCTGGGCATTGCCAGTGAGAAGTTTAAAGTTGAGGTTGACGAAAAAGAAGTTCTGGTCCGTGCAGAACTTCCGGGCAACAACTGTGGTGGTTGTGGTTTCCCGGGATGTGACGGTCTGGCTGCAGCAATCGCTGCAGGCACCGCTCCGGTTAACGGATGTCCGGTCGGCGGCGCTCCGGTAGCAGACAAGATCGCTGCGATCATGGGTGTTGAGAGCGGCAGCTCTGAGAAGAAGGTCGCTTTCGTAAAATGTAAAGGTACCTGCGACAAGACCAACGTGAAGTACAACTACTATGGAATTACCGATTGTTCCATGGTAACCGTAGCACCGGGTTCCGGCGAGAAGGCTTGTGCTTACGGCTGTATGGGCTATGGCTCCTGTGTGAAGGCATGTCAGTTTGACGCAATCCACGTAGTAGACGGTGTTGCAGTCGTTGACAAAGAGAAGTGCGTAGCCTGCGGCAAGTGCGTAGCTACCTGCCCGAAGGGCCTGATCGAGCTCGTTCCTTACAAGGCAGAGCATCTTGTACAGTGCTCTTCCCACGACAAGGGACCGGCTGTCAAGAAAGTCTGCACCGCTGGCTGTATCGGATGTACCCTGTGCACCAAGCAGTGTGAGTTCGATGCGATCCATATGGAGAATAATGTGGCAGTCATCGATTACGAGAAGTGCACCAACTGCGGCAAGTGCGCAGAGAAGTGCCCGGCAAAGGTTATTATCTAATTCAATGAATTAAAACGTAAAAAGCTGTTTTCATAGCATGAGATGCATGAAAACAGCTTTTTTGTTGTCTTTTGGCGGAAAAGAAGACATTGCTTGATTTTAAGTGATTCTTGAAAATGAAGTGTATGGCTATGAAAATGGTGATTGTATACGATTAGAACAAAAACATTTTGTATAAAATGTAAAAAATAAAAAATCGTATACAAAATCGCAAAACAAACCTTTACAAACACATATGTATGTGGTAAATTGTATACGAAAAGAGAAAATGAACAAAGAAAAAATAATTTTGAAATAAAATTTGTATACAATTACGCGCTTTTGGCATGAAGTAAAAAGAATATATATAAAAAGATATAACTAAAAGTGAGGGACTTCAATATGTGTATTGAAAATGAACAAAAGAAAATGACAGTTCAGGAAATTGAAGAGGCTACATTGGAGTTGATACGTACTGGAAAATTCCAACCAGGAACTCCGTTAAGAGAAGCTGAATTATGCGAAATGTTTCATGTAAGCAGAACGCCGATACGTGAGGCACTTCGACTTCTTCAAAATAAAGGAATCGTGGAATATTTGCCAAGACGAGGCGTTCAGGTTGTAAGAATTACGATGGACAGTTTAAAAGAAATCACGGATCTGCGTCTTGTACTTGAAAGTCTCAGTGTTAGAAGAGCTATGAATTTTGTAAATGAAATACATATAAAAAAATTGCGTGAAATCAACCATAAATTACTGGAAACAACAGATAGTTATGAGCAAGGCGAGATAGACAGATTATTTCATGGATACATATCAAGAATGAATGACGAGGCAATTCTGCCTCAGTATCTTGAAGACTTGCAAATGCGACAGGCATTAGTACAATGCTGGATTCCATTTCGACCAGATCGAATTCCTCATTCTTATCAGGAACATGAAGGAATTATACAGTCAATGGAGTGGGGCGAAACAGAACTGGCTGTCCGACAGACGGAAGCTCACTTTTTGATTAGCCAAAGATCTCTTTGCAAGAAATTAAAAGAATATGAGGAAACTCATTTAAATCTGAAAACTAATAAGGTGGATGTTCTAAGAATGTAAATATTATTTTGAAACTAAAATATAAAATATATGGAGGGCAAAACTATGAAAAAAAAGACATGGGTACTCACACTCGCGATGCTTCTTGCAGCGACATCGATTGCAGGATGCGGAAACAGGGCAGGCTCTGCAGCAGCTGGGGGAAATGCGGCTGGAGACTCCAAAGAAGAAACTCAGAGTGAAGGAACAACAACGTCTGGGGAGAAAAAAGATAGTGTGACGGTAGCGTGCGCAGCAGAACCGGATACTTTCATTTCCTGGTATAGTAAAGCAAGTACATCAATGGATGAAGTCCCGATTTTGCATAATGTGTATGAGTCTTTGATAAAATTAGGACCGGATAACAGCCATGAGCCGCTTTTGGCGACAGACTGGAAAGTATCAGATGATGGATGCACATACACACTTACGATTCGTGACGATGTCTATTTTCACAATGGTGATAAGATGACCGTGGAAGATGTCGAATTTTCTCTGGATGGAGCTGGACATACTTCTGCAGGATCAGCACAGTTGGCAAACTATGACGATTGTGAGATTATTGACGATCATACGGTAGCCATTCACTTAACCAGTCCGTATGGACCATTTTTAAACGCATTAGCAGGTCGTTTCGCTCTGATCATGGACAAGTCTTACTATGAGGAAGTCGGGGAAGATGCTTATAATGAAAAACCAATCGGTACGGGACCTTATACATTTGAAGAACGAGTATCTGGTGATCATATCACGTTGAAAGCGTTTGATAAATACTGGGGCGGTGAGCCACAAATCAAGACAGTTACGTTCCAGGTGCTGACAGATACCAATACCCAGATGATTTCTCTGGAAAACGGAGATATTGATGTTTTGATTAATGCAAACTTAAGTGCATTAAGCAAACTGACTACAGATAAAGTGAAATGGGAGACTAAAGATGCATCATCCATCGATCATTTTAAGTTTAACTGTAATAAAGGACCATCAAAAGATATTAATTTCCGAAAAGCAGTTCTTTCTGGGATTAATAAGGAAGATGTTAATATAGGTGTTTATGAAGGTAAGGCAACGGTTGCAGATATTCCGATTGCAACAGGATTTTCTGGAAGACCAGATGAGGGAACTTATGAAGTTATTGAGTATGATCCGGAAAAAGCCAAAGAATATCTGGCTCAGTCTGCTTACAATGGTGAAGAGTTCAAAATTCTTACAGTATCTGGTACAAAAGATGAAAGTGCAGCGCAGATTATTCAAGGTCAGTTGATTGAGCTTGGCATTAATTGCACTGTAAATGCAGTAGATTCAGCTTCTTACTTTGCAACTTTTGAACAGAGCGGAGATTATGACGCTTCAATTCGTTTCGGCGGAGTATCTGTTTTGGATGCAGATGGATTATTTTATCAGTATAACAGCAGTTATCTGCTTTCAAATGGAAAATATGATGCAGGAACCTGGAGTGCAGAACTGGATGACAAATTACAGAGTGCACGTGTAGAAGTAGATGCAGAGAAGAGAAAACAGCTGTACGCAGAAGCCTGTGATCTGATTACTGAGAATGCATATGGTACTGCCATTTATTATGATGTTAATGCGTGCGCATATAATGCAAACTTAAATGGTGTAGTGCCGAGATCCCTGACTGGCCTGTATTTCTTTAATGATTGGAGCTGGAATTAATAAATAATGAAAACAGGCAGATAAAAAACAAATAACAGGAAGGGGCAAGATGAAATGACATTTTGCTCCTTCTTTTTTAAAGATTTCAGCGAGGTATTTACATGGTCAAATATATCATAAAACGTTTATTATTGTTAATTCCGGTTGTAGTCGGAATTACCTTGTTTATTTATTTTATTATGAGCATGGCGCCTGGAGATCCGGCGACTCTGATTCTTGGATCAGATGCTACCATGGAAGAAATTCTTGCAAAACGACAGGAGCTGGGACTGGATGATCCGATCATTGTGCGCTATATCCATTATATGGCAGGCGTGCTTCAGGGAGATTTCGGAACTTCCTGGTATAACGGATTTAATGTGATGGCAGAATTTCTTTCCAGAATTCCTAATACCCTTCTTCTGGGAATTTTATCAAATGCGTTTGTTATTATTTTTGGTATTCCACTTGGCGTAATCGCAGCAGTGAAACAGAATAGTAAATTGGATTATTTCACTTTGATTATAGCTATGTTCCTTTCCTCTATGCCAGCTTTCTGGTTTGGACTTATGGCACAGATTCTATTCTGTCTTACGCTGGGATGGCTGCCAGCTACGGGAGCGGAAACATTGAAGAACTTTATACTGCCATCGATTACTCTGGCATGTGCTTCTTTTGCCGGAATTGTCAGATTAACCAGAACTAGTATTCTTGAGGTAAATAAACTGGATTACGTTAGGACTGCAAGATCCAAAGGCTGTTCTGAATTTAAGATTGTAACGAAGCATGTGCTGAGAAATGGTCTGCTTCCAGTCATTACAACGATTGGTTCTTATATTGCAACGATTGTTGGTGGTGCAATTGTAACGGAAAGTGTCTTTGCGATTCCGGGAGTAGCCAGTTTGATGATTAATGCAGTAAAATTGCGAGATGTCCCGGTGGTAATGGGAATTATCGTAATTATTTCTGTTTTTGTAGGAATTGTCAATCTTCTGGTAGATCTTACCTATGCAGTGATTGATCCGCGCGTAAAACTGAATGGCTAAAGAAAGGGGAGCAGCAAGGTGAAAAAAGAAAAAACGATGACCAATAAGAGCCAGTTGGGGATGATCATTTATCGTTTTCGGAAAAATAAACTGGCTATGTTCGGATTGGCAGCAATCGTATTTATGATTATTATGTGTGCAGCAGCACCATTATATATCAATTATGATGCTGTGATTAAACAGAGTATGGCAAACAGGTTTATTGCTCCGTGTAAAGAATTTTGGTTTGGGACAGATCAGTTTGGTCGTGATTTGTTTGCACGAATCATTTATGGTGGAAGAATTTCTTTGCTGGCAGGTTTGATTGTTGTTACCAGTGCATTGATTGTTGGGGTTACTCTTGGTGGTATCGCTGGTTATTTTGGCGGTACAGTAGATATGATCATTATGCGTATTTGTGATATTTTTATGGCAGTACCGAGAATGCTCCTTGCGATGGCTGTTGTTGCAGGTTTGGGTCAGGGAACTTTTAAAATGCTGATTGCACTTTCTATTGCAGAATTTCCTAAATATGCACGTACGGTCCGAGCTTCCATTATGACTCTGAGAAATCAGGAATATGTGGAAGCGGCAAAATGTTGTGGAACAAGTTCTGCGAGAATTATTTTTAAACATGTTGTACCGAATGGTTTGGGACCGGTTATCGTATCTGCAACTCTTGGACTTGGTGGTACAATTCTTGCGATTGCTTCGTTAGGATTCTTAGGTATTGGTGTTGCATCTCCAACACCAGAATGGGGAACTATTCTTTCGGAAAATCGTACCAATATCCGCTTTTATCCATATCTTGGCTTGATTCCGGGCTTTTTCATCGCAATCTCAGTCATGTGTCTGAACTTTATCGGAGATGGTCTGAGGGATGCTCTGGATCCAAGAACAAAGAATTAGGAGGGGGATTATGTCAGATCATTTACTTGAAATCAAAGATCTTTATGTACAGTACAATACCGATGAGGCAGTGGTCCATGCAGTAAATGGAATGAACTTGACATTGGAAAAAGGCGAAGCGTTAGGAATTGTTGGAGAAACAGGTGCCGGAAAATCTACAACAGCACTTAGCATACTGAAGCTTCTTCCAGCGAAAGTAGGAGAAATTAAATCTGGAACTATCTTATATGATGGAATTGATATTATTCATGCAGATAACAAAACAATGCGGGAAATCCGCGGTGCGAGAGTGGCTATGATTTTTCAGGATCCAATGAGTTCCTTAAATCCCATTTTGACTATTGGCGATCAGATCCATGAAGTTCTCGATCTGCATTTTCCAGAGATGCCGAAAGCAGAGAAAGAAAAAAAGGTAGAGGATATTCTTGGGTTGGTTGGAATCCAGAAAACAAGAAAAAATGATTATCCGCATCAGTTTTCCGGTGGAATGAAGCAGCGTATTGGAATTGCCATGGCATTGGTAGCAGAGCCGGAATTGCTGTTGGCTGATGAGCCCACAACAGCATTGGATGTAACCATTCAGGCGCAGATTTTGCAGCTGATGCAGGAACTACAAAAGAAATATAATACTGCCATGATTTTGATCACGCATGATCTTGGAGTAGTTGCAGAATTTTGCGAACGTGTTGCAGTGGTATATGCCGGAGAGGTGATTGAAACAGGAAAAGTGGAAGATATCTACACCCGGAAAAAGAATCATCCATATACAACGGGATTGTTTAACAGCATTCCGGAACTGACCGGAAAAATTGACCGTCTTGTTCCGATCCCTGGCTTTATGTCAGATCCGACAAATCTGCCCAAAGGATGCAAATTTGCAGACCGGTGTGAACATTGTATGGAACAGTGCAAAAAGGAAGAACCACCTGTATTTACAGAAGGAACTCATAGTATAAAATGTTTCCTTTTTAATAAGAAAGGAGGACATGGAAATGGCAACTCCGCTAATTGAAACCGTAAATCTGAAAAAATATTTTAATACTCCAAGAGGACTTCTTCATGCAGTAGATGATGTTAATTTGAAAATCAATGCCGGAGAAACACTTGGTATTGTAGGCGAGTCTGGATGCGGAAAGTCTACACTTGGGCGAACCATGATGCGCCTTGTGGATGCAACGGACGGAAAAGTTTTGTTTCATGGGGAAAATATTCTGGATTACAACAAAAAAGAAATGAAAAAGATGCATACCAATATGCAGATGATCTTTCAGGATCCGTTTACATCTCTGAATCCACGTATGTCTATTGGTGAGATTATTTCAGATCCGATGAAAGTGGTCCACAATGTAAAAGGAAGTGATATGAAAGTTCGTGTTCAGGAACTGATGGATATGTGCGGACTTCCTCAGAGATATTATAATACATACCCACATGAATTGGATGGAGGAAGACGGCAGCGGGTTGGTCTGGCAAGAGCATTGGCTTTGGATCCGAAGTTTATTGTATGTGATGAGCCGGTGTCTGCGTTGGACGTATCCATTCAGGCCCAGATCATCAATCTTCTTATGGATTTGCAGGAACAAAAAGGGTTGGCTTATATGTTTATTACACATGATCTGTGTGTAGTGCGCCATATTAGCAATCAAATTGCTGTTATGTATCTTGGACAGGTTGTAGAGTATGCAGCAAGAGATGAACTTTTTGCACATCAGTATCATCCATATACAGTAGCTTTGTTGGCAGCAATTCCGACTACAGATCTGAGTCGCCGCAATAGGGAACGTCATTTGCTTCAGGGAGAGGTCGGAAATCCAATTAATCCAGCACCAGGCTGTCGTTTTGCATCACGATGCAAGTATGCAACGGAAAAGTGTAAGGAAGCGCAGGAACTCAGAGAGGTAACACCGGGACATTTTGTGAGATGTCACCTGGCAGCAGAATAAAATGAGAAGGAGAAGGGTATGGCATGGTGGCTTAAGAACAATATTCGAATGATACAGAACAATATTCGGGATATTGATGCAAAAATGAATATTGATCATCAGATTGCATGGCTGAAAAGCTTTGGGGCAAATACACTTCAGATTGGATGCGGAGGTATTACGGCATTTCATCCGACCAAGCTTGATTTTCAATGGGAAAACCCGTATATGGAGGGCGATTTTTTTGGAGAAATTTTAAATAAATGTCACGAAAATGGGATTCGGGTCATTGCGCGGTTTGACTTTAGTAAGACACATGAAAAGTTTTACGAAGAGCATCCAGAATGGTATTTTAAAGGGTTGGATGGTAATCCGGTTCGTTATCATGATACAGTTGCAACCTGTGTAAATGGTCCTTATCAACGCGAACGCTCTCTTGATATTATCCGTGAAGTAATGGAACAATATCCGGTAGATGGTATTTTTTTCAATATGTTCGGCTATGTTACGTACGATTATAGTGGTAATTATGTGGGAATCTGCCAGTGTGAGAACTGTAAGAAAAAATTTCGTGAAATGTACGGAGAAGAATTGCCTGTCAAAGAAGATATCGAAGATCCGGTATTTCTAAAATACGTTGATTTTAAGAAAAAAACTGCGGATGAGATGCTGATGAAGATTCATAATCTGGCAAGAAGTATCAACCCGGATTGTGCAGTCAGCACTTATGCGACAACGGGCGTTGATATTGTTAGAAACGAGTCAAATTCGGCTGTAGACCGCCCGCTTCCATTTTGGATTTACAATAGTTCTGATAATGTAGGCGAAATTGAGGGGAGTTTTTCGGATAAAATATGTTCGAACTGCTGTATCAATGCTGTAGATCTTCCATATCGTTTTATGGGAGTTTCAAATCAGTTGAATCAGATTCGTCTTTATGGAAATCTGGCTAGTGGCGGCATCCTTGATTGGTGTATTATTGGAAATTTTGATGACTATCCGGATCGGGAAAATTTTGATTCTGTCAGAAAGATTTTTCATCATCATAAACAGTATGAACAATATTATGGGCACTTTAATCCTAAGACGAAGATCATGCTGGTGAAAGAAGGAAGCAGAAAAAGCCTGTGTGCCGAATATCGTGGCATTTTCCGTATGTTGAAAGAAGCTCATCTTCAGTTTACGATTGTTGAAGTGGATTCTCTAAAAGATAAGTTAAAGGAATTAGATGAATATACTTACATAATTCTTCCGGATGTACATACCTTATCCACTGAAATGATGGATGCGTTAGTGGAAACCAAAGCGGCTGTAGTAGGAACCGGTCTTACCATGGAAGAATCTGCTCCGTGTCTGGAACAGTTATTTGGAATCGGGGTGTCGGAAAAAATAACGGATGTACGGGGAACATATCTAAAAACAGAGCCAAAACAAATATTCCCGGATTTCGCAGAAGCAGAAAAAGAATGGGTATTTTTAGATGGACCGTACAGAAAAATGAAACTTCTCCCTGGTGCAGAGGGTTACCTGCCATTGGTTGAGAAAGCAATGTTTGGACCGCCGGAGCGTTGCTTCGGTCACAAAGAAACAGATAGTTGCATGATGAGCATTTATGGAGAAAAAAATATTTATATTCCATGGAGCATCGGGACATTGTATTACAAATTAGGATATGACGAATTTAAAAAGCTTTTGTTTGATATTATGGCTGCAGCCGGAACTTTACCGTATTCCTTTGAAACAACAGCACCGGAGATGGTGGAAATGTTTCTGGCAGAGTGTGCACCGGAAACTTATATGTTACAGATGATTAATCTGACTGGATATAATGGAATGACATTTTTTGAGTCGCATGAAATAAAAAATATAAAAGTAAAATTCAAGGAAATTACCCCTGTTTTGGTGGAAGAACTTACAGAACAGGGATTAAAAGCAACAGAATATCAGGATGGAATGACATTTAATCTGGAAAAAGGAGAACTTTATAAGGCATTTCTGATCCACGTATAAGAAGACGAAAAGGCAGGAATAGTATGGAGAAAAAAATGTGGTGGGAAGGTCCTATGCGTGTTATGCAGTACAATCTGCAGGTTGCAGATACAGCGTGGATGGATCCTAAAAAAATAGCTTTTGAAACAGAGCAGCTTGCATGCAATGTAGTAGTAATGAATGTAGGTGGAATTTATGCCTGGTATCCAAGTAAAGTAAAATATCATCATATCAATGAATTTTTGCCGAAAAACAGGGATCTTCTGGCCGAATTAATTCAGGAATTTCACGGCAGAAACATAAAATTTGTGGCACGTTTTGACTTTAGCATAACAGACGATACTACATATTTGAAAAAACCTCAGTGGTTTGCGAGAAAACGGGATAAAACTCCTTATTTTCGTGGTGAGAAGCGAATGGGAAACTGGTCTTTATTTTTAAATACCTGTGCGAATGGTGGATATCGAAATGAAGAAGTTGCAGTACCGGTGATCAAGGAAGTCCTTGAGAAATATGACATCGATGGCATATTCTTTAATGCACCAATGGCTTCTCCATGTTTTTGTGAAAAATGTCAGGAAAAATATGAGAAAGTCTATGGAGTCTCAATGCCAGAGCTGGAGGAAGAATTTGCTCCAGATTGGATCTCGAGATGTACAAAAGATAATATTGGTGTTATTTACCAGGCAATCAAAGAAACAAGAGAAGAGGTACCGATGATTCTCTACTATATTCCATATTCCTGGAGCTTTTTGGGAATGGGAAGAATAGAACGGGATAGCATCTACGAACGTTATGCTACGGCAGATTTGCTTTGTACAGAGTCTCAGGATGTGCTTTCACGAGGTATACATGGAGGAATTCCAGAAACCGTAAATACAACACTTGCCATGAAAGCTGGAAGAAGAAATGACGAAGCACTTCGGCCGTTTGGAATCATCCATTCCTGTCCGGGTATGGATTGGCGGCATGTAGGCCTTCCAACAGCAGAATATTTGCCGTGGATGTGTCAGGTTCCGGCAGCTGGGGGAATTCTCTGGCATTCTGTAACCGGATATCCGGATACTATAACAGATAAGCGTATTTTAAAGGCCATAGACAAAGTGGATCACATGATCGTAAAAAGTGAAGTGGACATGGATGGAGCCAGAAGCAAAGCAGAAGCGGTTTTGTTTTGGGATGGCGGAGAACATGCGATTGCCTGGGCAGATATTTTAACAAAAAATCATATCACCTATGATTTTATGCAGGATTATGCCATTGCCGGAGAAAATATGAAGAATTATCGCTTAGCAATTGTGCCGCAGGGACTCTTGAAATGTGCTGGTGTTAAAGAAACGGTAAAAGAATACGTTAACCAGGGAGGAACTGCAATCATTGAGAATCTGAATGCAAGAGAAACCGTAGATTTTGCAGATGTTTTGGGTGTAACATCCTCAGTTAGCACCAGTGAATATTTGAAAGCAAGTTATTTGCGCTTTGAAGAGACCGGAAAAATGCTGAAGCAGGGAATGGATACAGATAAACTGGCATTTCGTGGACAGGTGCTCTATTGTACACCAGATACAGATTGTGAATGCCTCGCTACATTAGTACCTCCTTTTGCGCCGGTAGAGGTAACTGGAGCTCCACCAGAACGTGCTTCTATGCCGGTTTCTCATACGGATATCCCGCTGATCATGAAACATGTTTATGGAAAAGGTGAAGTGATTTATCTTCCATTTGCTTTGAGTGCATTGACAAGAGAATTCCGGCTTATGGATCATTACCATTTAGCAGGAAATATGGCAGATTGTTTATTGAAACAGCGTGAACTGAATATTACAGCCCCTTCGACCGTCCAGGTAACTGCATTTGAAACAGCAGGAAAATATATGATTCATTTCATTAATGAAACAGGAGAACGGCCAATCAGGGAAACAATTCCGGTTCATGATATTCAAGTACAGGTAATGCTTTCTGAAAATGTTCAGGTAAAATCTGTACATGCTAAGATTGAGGAACAGGAACTTACCTGGGAACAAACAGGAAATTGTCTGACTATAACTCTGCATCAGTTGGATGTATGGGAAATGATTACGATTGCATTTTGATTTTAAGAAAAGAATTTTAATATAAAAGAGTGAATGATAGAACATTAATATTTTGTAGGATCATTCACTTTTTTATAATTGTTAACATGTTGGAACTTGGTGTTATTGAACAAATTTCATATTTATCAATTGGGAGGTATAACATGAGAGAGTCTATTCACAAATATTTTCAGGTAGGTACTATTCGCTGGATGTCTTTCCCGAACCGGAGTGTCGTGGATCAGGTAAAGCGTATCGCGGTGGATGATTATTTTGATGCCATCGAGGTTACCAAATGTGCAGACGACGCAGAGCGCGA
>NZ_QULW01000015.1 GCF_003481825.1 Clostridium sp. OM02-18AC
GTGCAAGAGTAAACTCCACCGCCCTTTGGAGAAGTGGAATTTAAATTTTCATTTTAGGCGAGAAAATCTGTAAATAATGATTCTTTTCATAATAAAAAGAATGTGGTATACTTAAACTAACTATGCAACCAAATGAGACAGCTTCAGTCACAATGCATGATGACTGAAGCTGTCTGATGTTACAGAGACATATCACTGTGCAGGTTTGTCTGCAGCGGTGAGACAGCAACAGAAAGAAATGAACATGAAATTAAACAGACACAATACAGTTTGGAAAAGCCACAGGCTGCCGAAATGTCTGCTGGCAGTATTTCTTGGTGCATCCGTGTTTCTTAGTGGATGCGGACCGGCTGAAGGAAGCCAGGGCGCCTTTGATGCTTCTTCGGAAGAAAATGGGAAATTAAAGGTGGCGGTGACTCTGTTTCCGTACTATGATTTCGTGCGGCAGATTGCTGGTGACCAGGTAGACCTTCAGATGGTCATTCCGGCAGGCATGGACAGTCACTCATTTGAGCCAACCCCGGCTGACATCCGGACAATCCAGCATGCGGATGTGCTGATCAGCAACGGCGGAACCATGGAACACTGGCTGGAGGATACCTTGGGGGCCCTGGATACCTCCAACATGACGATTGTTACTATGATGGATTATGTAGATACCGTAGAAGAGGAAATCGTGGAAGGCATGGAAGATGCCGGGCACGATCACGACCATGATCATGTGCATTCCCATACAGACAGTGATGATCACGACCACAGTCACGAGACGCCGGAGGAACACGCGGCGCATGCACAGGAAGTTGACGATCACGACCACAGTGGAGAGACACCGGAGGAGCATGCAGCGCATGCCCAGGAGACCGACGATCATGATCATAGTGACTACGTGGATCACGATGGTCATGAAGAAACGATTGAGTACGACGAGCACATCTGGACTTCGCCGGTGAATGCCATGAAGCTGGTGGATGTGATCGGAGAAACACTGGCAGAGGCAGATCCGGCACATGCAGAGGTATTTCGGCTGGGGGCTGAAAATTACAAAAAGGAACTGGAAGAGATCGATGCAGGCTTCCGTGAGGTGTCCAGAAATCGCAAACGAAACATGATCGTGATGGGTGATAAATTCCCATTCCGCTATCTGGCGGATGAATACCAGCTGGATTACCGGGCGGCTTTCTCGGGCTGCAGTTCCGACACGGAGCCGAGCGCAAAAACGATCGCCTATCTGATCGACAAGGTAAAAGAAGAACAGATTCCAGTGGTATACTACCTGGAACTGAGCAGTCACCGGGTATCTGAAATCATTGGAGAAGAAACCGGGGCAGAGCCGCTGCTTCTTCACTCCTGTCACAATGTTACCAGGGCGCAGTTTGATTCCGGCATTACGTACGCGGAACTGATGCGCCAGAATATCGAAAATTTAAGAAAAGGAATTGACTGATGAATCCGATTATCAAATGCGAACATGCTGATTTTGGATATGAAAACCAGGACGCGGTTGTTGATCTGAATCTGGAAATTTATCCGGGAGATTATCTCTGCGTAGTAGGGGAAAACGGCTCGGGAAAGAGTACGCTCATTAAGGGCATGCTGGGCCTTTTAAAGCCAACGGGCGGAACGCTTACTGTGGCAGATGATCTGAAACGTGGCGGGATTGGTTATCTTCCCCAGCAGACCGCGGCTCAGAAGGATTTCCCGGCTACCGTGCAGGAAGTTGTACTGTCCGGAACCTTAAGCCGCAGGGGAAACCGTCCATTCTATTCTATGGCGGAACGGAAACTTGCAGCGCATAATCTGGAACGCCTGGGCATTGAACATCTGAAAAATAAATGTTACCGGGAACTTTCCGGAGGTCAGCAGCAGCGTGTCCTGATCGCGCGTGCCCTCTGTGCCACGGAACAGCTTCTGATCCTGGACGAGCCGATCACTGGTCTTGATCCGTCCGCAATCCAGGACTTTTATCATCTCGTTAAGAAGCTGAATAAAGAAGACGGGATCACCATCATCATGGTATCCCACGATATTGGCAATGTCATCAGCCAGGCCAACAAGATCCTGCATCTTCACCGGAACGTTGTATTCTGCGGAACAGCAGAAGAATACAAAAAAAGTGTGGCCGGCAAAGAATTTCTGGGAGGTGAAGAGGCATGAGTATGATTCTGGAAATGCTTTCCTATCCGTTTGTGGTTCGCGCCCTGGTAGGCGGAATCCTGGTATCGCTTTGCTCCGCCCTGCTGGGTGTCAGTCTGGTGTTAAAGCGCTATTCCATGATCGGAGACGGCTTATCCCACGTTTCCTTTGGTGCGTTATCCATCGCCATTGCCGTGGGCTGGTCTCCGCTTAAGGTATCAATCCCGCTTGTTGTGCTGGCAGCCTTTTTCCTGCTCCGCATCACTGAAAACGGAAAAGTGAAGAGCGATGCAGCCATTGCCATGATCTCCGCAAGCTCCCTTGCCCTTGGCATTATTGTCACTTCCCTGACAACTGGTATGACAACCGATGTCAGCAGTTACATGTTCGGAAGCATTCTTGCGATGAGCCGTGAGGACGTTATCTTAAGCGCAGTACTTTCTATCATTGTGCTATGCTTGTTTGTATTCTGCTACAACAAACTGTTTGCTGTAACTTTCGATGAAAACTTTGCGAAAGCGACCGGCGTGCGGGTGGAGTTATACAATGTTCTGATCGCTGTTTTAACGGCGGTCACCATTGTACTCGGCATGCGGATGATGGGCGCCATGCTCATTTCCAGCCTGATCATTTTCCCGGCACTGACCTCCATGAGAATCTTTAAAAGCTTCCGCGGTGTAGTCATCTGCTCCGGAGTTCTGGCTGTTGTATGTTTCCTCCTTGGAATTATTTTTTCCTACGGATTTTCCACCCCGGCAGGTGCCAGCGTCGTCATGGTGAATCTGGCTACATTTGTGTTGTTTACGATCGCACAGAGTGTGCTTATGCGCGTTGTAAAGAAATAAACAATATTGCACAGTAAGTCCGAAAGCCCCCGCCCCGCCATACGTAAACGCATTCACGCGAATTTTCGCCCGTTTTGCTCCGTTGCCTATAGATCGTTCCTCCGCTAACTCGCTCACTGCGTTCGCTCAGACAGAGCTCTGAAACGATCGCTATACTCACAAAACGGGCAAAATTCGCTAACGAATGCTTATTACGCATGGCGGGGCGGGTGCTTTCTACTGTACTGGCTCCACTACATACGAAAAACCTGCAGCCACTACTGAAATGGCAGAGATAGGCTAACTATCTGCCGAATCAGTAATGGTTACAGGTTTTTATTCTAGTAAAGCCAGTACACAGGAAACGCAAACCAGCCGGTACAGGATAAGCATTTGTTTGAAAATCCGTGAGTGGGCGAGCATAGCGTTGGAACGGAGACCCTTGTTTGAGCACGCAGCGCGTGCGAGTTTGGGTCGCAGTTCCAACAATAGGCGGCGCAGCCTACGAGCAAAAGGATTTTCACCCAAATGCTTATCCTGTACCGGCTGGCTTGTGTTTCCGTATCTACAGAGACTTACTGTGCAATATTGTTTATATAAAGAAGATTTCCCTTGCCAATGCAGCATAAAAATGGTATGTTATAAGCAAAGCAGGAACATTCTTTTAGCCACAGCATGGGAACCTCTATTTCACCGTGCGGTTTATCTATTTTCTATGGCATTGCCATTCTGAACAATCTACTGGAATTTTTCTATGCTTGAGAAACCACGAAACAATCAAACAGGGAATTCCAGAAGAGAAGAACAGAAAAAGCTGGAATTCTCACCTGGAAACAATTGTGTTAAACATCAACAAAGGGCATAATGTGGCATTAATGGAAAAATGCAGGGAGCTTCATGATTATTCAACGTTTGTAGCGTTGGTACGCGAAAAGCAGAAAAGCGGTCTCCCGCTGGTTCTGGCAGTGAATGATGCAATGGAGGAATGTATCAAAAATGATGTGCTGGCAGATTTCCTGCGAAAAAATCGTGCGGAGGTGTTAAAAGTGAGCATCTATGAATACGATGAAGAGCGAAATTATCAATTACTGCAAAAACAATACAGAAATGCTGGATTAGCAGAGGGTCGGGAAGCTGGTCTTGCGGAGGGTCATAAAGCTGGACTGGAAGAGGGGCAGCTTCTGGAACAGGTTCGGCTTATTGTAAAGAAAATGCAGAAAAACGATTCCGTATTACGGATCGCAGAAACTCTGGAATTGGACGAAGCCTTTGTGCAGCTTATTTGCCAGATTGCAAAACAAATGGCACCGGATTATGATGTTGAAAAAGTAATGGAGCTTTATCAAAAGAAAAATATGGGCTCTGACGAACAATAGAAGAAGTGTATTCTTAATACACAGGTCATGAAAAACGAAAACGACTGCTTTCTCATGTGGTTTGACATGAAAGGGCAGTCGTTTTTGGTGTATTGCATGTCGAGGAGGCGTCAGTGACGTGTCCAATAATTTTTACAGGAAAAGAATTATTGCAGGTTCAGCATAACCGATGCGTAGAACACTCCGCCCTTCCACTCAAAGCGTGCATCGCCTTTGTAGCGTTTCGCAATATAACGCACGGATTCCGTTCCGATTCCGTTTCCAGGGTGTTTGCTGGAGAGAAGCTTTTGTCCATCCCAGACTGGACGATAGAAGCTGGAATTGTCGACTGCGACCGTGATCGAAGACATCTGGTTTTGCTGGATCAGAACGCGGATAAAGGGATCGCTGACCTGCGCTTTGCAGGCTTCGAGGGCATTTTCCAGAAGATTTCCGATCAGGACGCAAAAGTCGGTTTCCGGGATGGGCAGTTTTTCCGGCAGTTCGATTTTGAGTGTTATGGGTATGGAATATTGTTTTGCCTGGTCTGCATAATAGGAGAGGACAGCATTTAAGGCAAGGTTTCCGCAATACAGCTGGTCGGATGAATCGGGAAACTGCTGTTCATATTCCTCCAGGTAATTTTTTAAGGAATCTAAGTCCCCGCGGCTTACCAGGTCACGGATCACGGCCCTGTGCTGACGGAAATCGTGTCTTGCCCTGCGGTTTTCTTTGATGCGTGTCTGGAGCTCTTCGGACTGTTTCCTCTGAATTTTTAACAGATTTTCCATCGCTTTGTTTCGTTCCTGTTCCATGATCTGTTCCTGTAGATTCCGGATAAACAAAAGAATCAGATGGCTGATGAGAAACATGCAGACCAGAAGCAGGATTCTTGCCATAAGTGCATTGTTTTTTATGACCCCGCTGCGGATGTTCCCGGTAAGGAGCAGGACTATGACGGTTGCAGAGCATGGGAGCAGCCAGGCAGTTTTCCAGAATTCCGGCAGCTGCACAGAGAGTAGGTCAGAAAGAATCCCTCTCAAAAACTTTGACATGAAAAATACAGTCATCAGGGTGAGCACCAGGGTGATGATCCCGGCCTGCCAGGTAAGAAATGAAAAATGAAAAATTTTCTGGCAGAGACAAAAGGTTGCAGCCCGGATAACCAGAAGATAATCGATTGTAAATAAAAAAAGAAATGCGGCAATGCCAATATCCGTTTCAACCAAAAATACCATCAGGGCAAACAGGACTGGTATTGCCAGATACTGGGCGGAAACACTGGGCGATCCGAAAATCACGAGCAGGGAAAACAGGCAAAGATAAACGGATTCCCAGACGCACATGATCAGGAAGGATTTTTTGAATGCAAAACGCATGCGGTCGCAGACCGGCAGATAAGCCAATATAAAAAATGGAAATGTGCTGAGAAATTCATTAAAAACCAGTTCAATCATATCGATAACCTCTCCAAAACACGTCTAAGATATGCCTATCATACCATATTTTCCTGGAAAAATCTGTCAAGCTTACAATAGTAATAAAAATTTCTCAATAAGGAAACTTGCGGTTAGCAACAACTAACAAAAATGACAAAATTGCTGCAAAGTTATTGACTGCTAACCGAAGTTAGCCTATACTAATTTAAAGTTAGCGGGCGCTAATGCTTCCGCCTGACTGTATTTGGTGTAAGTGTCAGATTAAATTATTACATCAGTTACAATGCAGCTTCATTTATATACTATAAGAAAAGAAAGAAGATGAGTTATGATGCCACTTACTATGGCGCCGGTTGGACAGGCGAGCAGAATCCACAAGGTTGGAGGAAATGAGGAGTGCAGACGTTTTCTGGAGAATCTTGGTTTCGTGGCAGGAACCGAGGTTACCGTGATCTCAGCGATCGGAGGCAATGTGATCGTGAACATCAAGGATTCCAGAGTCGCAATTAACCAGGATATGGCACGTCACATCATGGTAGCGTAAGTTTCCGTGAGGTACGTAACTATATACAAATGAAAACATATCTGCCAGGATCAAATGGCTGCAGAGGGCCGGAACGGAGAACGCAAAGAATCAGGGCATAAAACTATTAAGAATTCGAACGGAAGCCACGAAGACCCAGGGCGGTGATCAGGCAGTGATCTTTGGGAAAGGAGATTTAAGACGATGACTTTAGGTGATGCAGCAGTTGGAAGTACCGTTGTGGTAACCAAAATCAGTGGTGATGGTGCTTACAAGCGTCGTATTATGGACATGGGTATCACGAAAGGAAGCGAGCTTTACATCAGAAAAGTTGCTCCTCTTGGAGACCCGGTTGAGATTACCGTCAGAGGCTATGAGCTGTCTGTCAGAAAAGACGATGCCCAGTGCGTAGAGGTAAAATAGTTATTGTACGCGGCAGGAAACTTTGGGATTGAAAATTCTGCGCGATACAGTTTTTGTGACAAACAACGAATCATACATAGGACAACATTGAAGAATGAAAGCCAGGATCTGGCTTCAGGGAGGAAGAAAATGGCAATTAAGATTGCACTTGCCGGAAACCCGAACTGTGGTAAAACAACCATGTTCAATGCCCTCACCGGTGCAAACCAGTATGTAGGTAACTGGCCGGGCGTTACGGTAGAGAAAAAAGAAGGCAAATTAAAAACAAAAGGAAAACATGAGGATGTAATCGTAACCGACCTTCCGGGTATTTACTCCATGTCTCCATATACACTGGAGGAGGTTGTCAGCCGTGATTATGTGCTGAAAGAGAACCCGGATGTGATTGTGGACCTTGTGGATTCCACCAACATCGAGCGTAACCTGTACTTAACCACCCAGCTCATCGAGACTGGTGTTCCGGTTGTCATCGCATTAAACATGACCGACCTTCTCGAGAAGAGAGGCATGAAGATCGATGTAGAGCGACTTTCCATGTTAATGAACTGCCCGGTGGTTGAGACCTCCGCATTAAAGCAGACCGGTCTTGACAAGCTGATCGATAAGGCAGTTGAGGTTGCCCACAAGAAAGAGGCAGCACTGCCGAAGGAAATCTTCACCGAGGAGATGGAAAAAGCAGTTGCCAAGGTTGCAGAGGTTCTTCCGGACAGCATCACTGCTGACAAGAAGAGATGGTATGCAGTCAAGTTCCTCGAGAACGACAGCAAGGTTGTTGAGAGCATCGCACTTCCGGCTTCCGCTGCAAGCATCGTTGAGGCAACCAGAAAAGAAATCGAAGAAAAGCATGATGATGATATGGAGAGCATTGTAACCGATGAGCGTTACAAATTCATCCAGAAGGTTGTTTCCTCTTCTGTAAAGAAGGGCAAAGACAAGATGACCGTGTCCGATAAGATCGACCAGATCGTAACCAACCGTATTCTTGGTATTCCGATCTTCATCGCGATCATGTGGGTTGTTTATTACATCTCCGTATCCACCGTTGGTACCTTTGTTACCGACTGGACCAACGATACTTTTGTAGGTGCCATTCAGGATGTTGCAACCAACTTCCTTACTAATGCAGGCGCAAGCGATTTCATCATCAGCCTGGCTGTTGACGGCGTCATCGGTGGTCTGGGTGCCGTCCTTGGATTCATGCCGCAGATGGCAATCCTGTTCTTATTCCTGTCTATCCTTGAGGACTGCGGCTACATGGTACGTATCGCATTCGTTATGGACCGTGTGTTCCGTCACTTCGGACTTTCCGGTAAGAGCTTCATCCCGCTGCTGATTTCTTCTGGCTGCGGCATTCCTGGAATCATGGCTTCCAAGACCATTGAGCAGGATAACGACAGACGTCTTACCATTATGACTGCAACCTTTGTTCCGTGTGGTGCAAAGCTTCCGGTTATCGCTCTTATGGGCGGTGTTATGGCTGGTTACGTAACCGGCTGGGATGTCGCTGGCATGATCACTCCGCTGATGTACTTCATCGGTATCGCAGCAGTTCTGATCGCAGCTATCATGTTAAAGAAAACCAAACCGTTCTCCGGTAAGCCGGCTCCGTTCGTTATGGAGCTGCCACAGTACCACATTCCGTCTGCAAGAACTGTCCTGCTTCACGTTTGGGAGAGACTGAAAGGCTTCTTCATCAAAGCAGGTACCGTACTGTTCTTAGCATGTGTAGTTATGTGGATCTTAAGCACCTTTGGTGTACAGGATGGCGCATTTGGTATGGTTGAGGATTCCGCAGACAGCTTAATGGCTATCATCGGCGGCGCGATCGCACCGCTGTTCGCACCGCTTGGCTGGGGCGAGTGGCAGCCGGTTGCAGCAGCAATCTCCGGCTTCAGTGCAAAAGAGGGTATCGTTTCTACCATGGGCGTTCTTGCAAACGTTGCAGGCGATGTCGAGGATGCAGATACCGTTGCAGCTGGTGTTGGCATGTGGTTCCCAACTGCTCTGGCTGGTTTCAGCTTCCTGCTGTTCAACCTGCTTGATTCTCCATGCCTGGCAGCAATCTCTACCATGGCAAAAGAGATGCAGAGCCGCAAATGGTTCTGGTTTGCAATTGTGTTCCAGAATGTATTTGCTTACGCAGTAACCCTGGTTATTTATCAGGTTGGTTCCTTCTTACTGTATGGCACCTTCGGTGTTGGTACTGTAGTTGGATTCGTTGTATTACTCTTCATGCTCTTCATGCTGTTCCGTCCGGATCCGTATAAAGACCAGAAGACCTACGCAAAGAGATCAGTACAGGCTGCTTCATAACGTTGTAAGAAGCTCTGAAAACAAATGATACATAAGATCTTTACAGCTCCGGCTTTCACCGGCCGGAGCTGCATTCATAGCATGGATACTGTACAAATACAGGAACTGGTGCTAAAATGAAAAGCTGTTTGTCCATGACATTATGATACACTGGAATTACAGAACAGCTAAAAAGTGCTGCTGTCTACACAACCTGTGAACAGCATAGAAAGAAGGGAACGGAAGTGTTAGCAGATATTATCGTAGTGGCCGTCATCGCCGGATATTGTTTCTATGTGATCCGAAAGCGTCACCAGCAGAAAAAATCAGGTGGATGTTCTGGAAGCTGTGCCGGCTGTTCCGGCTGTGCAAGCTGTCATCCTTCCACTCCGAAACCAAAAACAAAATAAGAAACAAACAGATCAGGGCAGTTTTGTCTGCCCTTTCTGTAAAACCATAAGTTAGCAAAAACTAACCAAAATCAACCGGAAAGAGCAAACAACCAAGAGGAGGTATCATATGTCAGCTGAGGCAAAAAAAGGATTTATTATTTCGGAATTGAAGAAGAATGGCTGCCGGATTACCAGCCAGAGAAAACTTTTGATTGATGTGATTTTACAGGATGAGTGCAGCTGCTGCAAGGAAATTTATTATAAGGCAGCAAAACGTGACCCAAGCATTGGCATGGCTACGGTTTACCGTATGGTGAAAACGCTGGAAGAAGCTGGTCTGATTCAGAGAAAAAACATGTATCGGATTGATTACGGTATGGGAGAACATATGGCGTTCGCATGAAATGCAGAAGACGGTTCTGCCTCCGGACTGAAACAGGAAGTTCATTTTCCGGGCGGAGAATCGTGAAAAGGAGTGTTAATGAGAAAGATTATCATTAACATTCCTTTTCTTCCATTATTAATAATTTTTATCAAAAAGACTCTTGAATTTTGAAAAAGAATGCGTTAGAATACCCGATAAACAAAAAAATTACATATGAGGAGGAATCCAGTCATGTTAAAATGTTTAAAAGCTTTCGATGTTAAGAAATCCGGAATTTTTGCAGCAGGTGTTCTGTTTGGCACCGCAGGCGTAAAAGTTCTTGCAAGTGAGGATGCAAAGAAGTTTTATACCAACTGTACTGCAGCTGTTCTTCGTGCAAAGACATGTGTTCTGAACGTAGCAGCAAGCGTACAGGCAAACGCAGAGGACATCTACGCTGAGGCTCAGCAGATCAACGAGGAGCGTGCAGCGAAAGCTGAGGCAGCTGCATTTGCAGATGAGGCAGCTGAGGCTGAAGCAGAAGAAACCGAGGCAGCAGCAGACGCTGAGTAATGCTTGTGTTTTAGGGCGGTATCTGTGACTTGCCGCCCGGTTTTTGCAGGAATGTTACGGTGTTGGATGATACAGAATCGTAACGTGAAAACAGGAAAATGGGGGGATGCAGCAGAAGTGATTGCATCCCTTTTCCTTTGAAATACATACAAAATACATATCCGTAGTGAAAAGAGGGATATCTCATGAAATTTGTAATCAAACATGAAATCCGCGGCAGAATCCGTGTCCAGATCCTGCAGGGCCGCATGAGCTTCGAGCAGGCTGACACTCTGCAGTATTACTTCAACGCGAAGCCATATGCGATTTCTGTAAAAGTACGGGAACGTCTTGGCGAAATGGTCATTCATTTTGACGGAGACCGGAATGAGGTTGTCCGCGATCTGCAGACATTCTCTTATGAGAAGGCAGAGGTCCCGGAGTCTTATCTGCAGAATTCCGGTCGTGCCTTAAACAGTGAATACTGGGACAAGCTGATGACCCGCGTGATCCTGCGTGCAGGAAATATCATGTTCCTTCCGGCCAGCATCCGGGCAGTGATCACGTCGGTGAAATCCGTGAAATATATATGGAAAGGAATCCGTACACTGGCAGCCAGAAAGATTGAAGTTCCGGTTCTGGATGCGACCGCGATTGGCGTTTCGATTATAAGAAGCGACTTCGATACGGCAGGTTCCGTCATGTTCCTGCTTGGTGTTGGTGAAATCCTGGAAGAGTGGACGCACAAAAAATCGGTGGGAGATCTGGCACGCAGCATGTCCTTAAACATCACCAAAGTATGGCTGGTGAGCGATGGACAGGAGGTACTGGTTCCGACCAATACCATCCAGAAAGCAGACCTTGTCCGTGTTCACATGGGCAATGTGATCCCGTTCGATGGCGAAGTGGTCGAAGGAGAAGCCATGGTCAACCAGGCATCCTTAACCGGCGAGTCGGTTCCGGCAGCCAAGACAGCAGGTGCCTCTGTTTATGCAGGCACTGTTGTCGAGGAAGGTGAGATCACCATCCGCGTCAAAGAAACCGGTGGTTCCAGCAAGTTCGACAAGATCGTTACCATGATCGAGGAATCAGAAAAATTAAAATCCTCCCTGGAGGGCAAGGCAGAGCATCTGGCTGATACGCTGGTTCCGTACAGCCTGCTCGGCACGGGTCTTACCTGGCTCATCACCAGAAATACCACGAAGGCACTGTCGATTCTGATGGTTGATTTCTCCTGTGCCTTAAAGCTGGCTATGCCAATTTCTGTTCTTTCCGCAATCCGTGAGGCCAATATGTATGACATTACGGTAAAGGGCGGCAAGTATCTGGAGGCGATGGCCGAGGCAGATACCATTGTCTTTGATAAGACTGGAACCCTGACCAAGGCGCAGCCGACGGTTGTGGATGTAGTATCCTTTAACGAGATGGGCGGCGATGAACTGCTCCGGATCGCGGCATGCTTGGAGGAGCATTTCCCGCACTCCATGGCAAAGGCAGTGGTTGATGCAGCGAAGAAGAAAAACCTGGTTCATGAGGAACTTCACAGCAAGGTGGAGTATATTGTGGCACATGGCATTTCCACAACCCTGGAGGATAAAAATGGCGAGAAGAAAGCCATCATCGGAAGTGCTCATTTTGTCTTTGAAGACGAGAAATGTACCATACCGGAAGGAAAACAGGACGTATTCGATGCCCTTCCGCCGGAATATTCCCATCTGTATCTGGCAATCGACGGTGCCCTGGCAGCCGTGATCTGCATTCAGGATCCGCTGCGTGAGGAGGCGCGCGATGTCATTGCTTCCTTAAAAGAGGCAGGCATCAGCAAGGTTGTCATGATGACGGGCGACAGTGAACGTACGGCAAAAGCGATCGCTGCAAAGGCAGGAGTCGATGAGTACTATTCCGAGGTGCTTCCGGAGGATAAGGCAAGCTTTGTGGAGAAAGAAAAGAATGCAGGTCGCAAGGTCATCATGATCGGTGACGGAATCAATGATTCCCCGGCACTTTCCGCAGCGAATGTGGGTATTGCCATCAGCGATGGTGCGGAGCTTGCGAGAGAGATCGCAGATGTAACGATTGGTGCGGACAACCTCTACGAGGTGGTAACATTAAAACTGATCAGCAATCATCTGATGAAGCGGATCAACTGGAACTACCGCACGATCGTAGGGTTTAATGCAGGTCTGATCGCGCTTGGCGTTCTTGGCATTCTGCCGCCTGCCACCTCTGCGCTTTTGCACAATACTTCGACACTTCTGATCAGCTTAAAGAGCATGCGGAATCTGCTTCCGGAATAAAGCGGGTGTCTGCTTTTCCGGAGAAGAAGTTTTTTATATGGAGAAATTCGAACAACGTCAGAATGAAAAGATGTATTGAGAATTTTTTTATAGAAACAATTCGTACAACTTCGGAAAAGTGCTGGACTTGCATGGGATTATCGTTTATGATTATAGTATTCGCAGCCCGTTTTTTCGTTTGTCAGACTTGCTGCGGTATCCCATGATGGGACAGGAGGTTGTTGTTGTATGCACGAATCAGGGGAGAACTATCTGGAAACAATACTGATGATCAAAGAAAAAAAAGGAGTTGTGCGTTCCATTGACGTGGCACGTGCGCTGAATTTTAGTAAGCCGAGTGTCAGCAGGGCCATGGGACTTTTACGTGACCAGGGTTTCATTTCCATGGAGCAGGGTGGCGACATCCAGCTTACCGAGGAAGGGCTTGTCAAGGCAAAGTCTATTTACGCACGCCATTTGCTCCTCACTGCATTCCTGCAGGAGGTAACGGGTGTTTCTGAGGAAATGGCAGAGGAGAATGCCTGCCGCATGGAGCACATCCTGGATCAGGAAGTGGTTGACGGCATCAGTGCTTATATGGAAAAAAGAAAATAAAGGTTACCGGTCCCATATGTATAACCAGTAACCAGCAATAACATGATATGCCGGGCACAACCTGCCCGGCATATTGACATTCTGGACATTTTGTGACAGAATGGGAAACGATAGCGATAGCAGCTGCTAACAGCTGCTTGACAGAGCATAAAGAAAAGAAGGGATCATCATGACAAAGATTGATATTATTTCCGGCTTTTTAGGCGCAGGAAAAACAACATTTATTAAGAAGCTTTTACAGGAGGCCATCAAGGGTGAGCAGGTTGTCCTGATCGAGAACGAGTTTGGTCAGATCGGCATTGACGGCGGATTCTTAAAGGATTCCGGCATCGAGATCCGTGAGATGAACTCCGGCTGTATCTGCTGCTCTCTGGTAGGAGATTTCGGAAAATCCCTGGAAGAGGTACTGACCAAGTACAAACCAGAGCGTGTTATCATCGAGCCGTCAGGTGTTGGCAAGCTTTCTGACGTTATGAACGCAGTGCGCGATGTGGCAAAGAACCTGGATGTAAAACTGAACAGTGCAGTAACCATCGTAGATGCAACCAAGTGCAAAATGTATATGAAGAACTTTGGTGAGTTCTTCAACAACCAGATCGAAAATGCAGGAACCATCGTTATGAGCCGTACCGATGTGGCAGATTCCAAGAAGGTTTTAGCCGATGTTGATCTGCTTCGCGAGCACAATAAGGATGCAAGCATCGTGACCACTCCGATCGACCAGCTGACCGGTGCACAGCTTTTAGAGCTGATTGAAAAGCCGGACACCATGATGGAAGAACTGCTGGCCCAGGTAAAGGAGGAGCACGCACACCACCATCACCACGAGCATGGCGAGCACTGCGGCTGTGGCTGCGAGGATCATGACCACGATCATGAGCACCATCATCACGACCATGACGAGGAGTGCGGCTGTGAGGACCATGACCACGATCATGACCACGATCATGAGCACCATCATCACGACCATGATAAGGAGTGCGGCTGTGAGGACCATGACCACGATCATGAGCATCATCATCACGCCCATGATGAGAAATGCGGATGCGGCTGCCATGACCACGACCATCACCATCATCATCATGCAGACGAGGTATTCAGCAGCTGGGGGCTTGAGACCATCGATGCCTGCAGCAAGGAAAATCTGACTGCAATTCTGGAAGAACTGGCTTACGGCAATGAATACGGTGATGTTCTCCGTGCAAAAGGCATGCTTCCGAGCGAGAAGGAAGGCGAGTGGTACTATTTTGATATGGTGCCGGAGCAGTATGAGATCCGCACCGGAGCACCGGATTATACCGGTAAGGTATGTGTCATCGGTGCCAACTTAAAGGAAGACGAATTAAAGAAAGCATTTGGAAGAAACTAATTGCCCAAATAGATCAGAAGAAGGCGCTGAATGCATCAGCGCTTTCTTAAAAAGAAAAAAGGACAGGTACAAAATATGGGACCAATGATTGACGATGAAGTAACGCCGGTATTCTTGATCAATGGATTTTTGGAAGCCGGAAAAACCGAGTTTTTGTCCTTCACAATGGAACAGGATTATTTCCAGACAGAGGGAAAGACCCTTTTGATCGTTTGTGAGGAAGGCGACACGGAATACGATGATGCCCTTTTAAAAGATACAAAGACTTCCGTTGTATATGTAGACAGTTTAGACCAGATCACACCAGAGCAGTTAACCGATCTGGAACTTTTGCATCAGCCGGAGCGTGTGCTGATCGAGTGGAATGGCATGTGGAATCAGGATGATTTAAAGCTCCCGAAAGACTGGACCATTTATCAGCAGATCACCATCATCGATATGTCTACGTTAGATCTGTATGTGAAGAATATGAAGTCTCTGTTAAATGCGATGGTGAAAAATTCTGAACTTATCATCTGTAACCGCTGCGACGGCATTGATGATCTGGAACGTTATAAGCGCATGCTCAAATCCATGAACACCAAGTGTGAAATTGTTTTTGAGGATGAAAATGGCGAGATCGATGAGATTTCGGAAGAAGATCTTCCGTATGATATGAAGGCTGATGTCATCAAGATCAGTCCGGAGGCTTATGGCATCTGGTATATTGACTGTATGGACAAGCCAGAACGTTATAAGGGCAAAGTTGTGGAATTTACTGCTATGGTCATGAAATCTCCGAATTTTCCGAAGAACTATTTTGTGCCGGGACGTATGGCTATGACCTGCTGTGCAGAGGATATGACATTTCTGGGTTACATCTGCAAGTCCAAGGAAGCCAGAAACCTGGAAACCAGACAATGGGTCACTGTACGGGCCAGAGTTGAGATTGAGTACTGGCAGGATTATAATGGCGAGGGACCGGTGCTTTATGCAGAGGAAGTTGTTCCGGCACAGCCGATCAAAGATGTAGTACAATTTGGATAACCATGATGACCAGGACAGCGACTAAAACCTCAAAGTCTTTTATTGCTGCAAAAAAGAAGAATGGGGATGGGCAAAAAAATTAAGATCAGAAGAGTAAGCTCCTGGAGTATAGGCATTACCGTGTTTGTGGCGGCTCTGTTTCTGATTATTTCCATGATCAGTGAGCGGGAGTTTTTGATTCTGCATGACACGACGGAACCGTATATCCAATGTGAGCGGGCAGCAAAGCAGCTGCAGGATGGTTCCGATTACCTGACGGAGCAGGTTCGGCTTTATGCCATGACCGGTCAGCGCACCTATATGGAATTGCCCTGATTCTGGTAGATGTAGATACCTTTAAATCGGTGAATGATACTTATGGGCATGCAACAGGGGATGAAATCCTGAAAAAGGTAGCAGACACCCTGCAGAAAGCATTTCGAAGCATTGATTATGTATGCAGGATCGGCGGGAATGAGTTTGCAATTGTCATGGTGGAAATGACCAGCGATTTAAACTATACGATCGAAGACAAGATTGCCGCTGCAAATGAACGTCTTGCTTCTGGAGCGGATGCAAGATATATGGGTCATAAAAGTATGGACGATAACAGATAACGGATTTAAAAAACGGAGTTTTGCGGTTTTGCAAAACTCCGTTTTTCATCGTGTGTGCCTGGCGGAGCACGTTTCCAATTTGAAATGGTTGTTCATGTTGCTGGGCATGCATGCGTGAACAGCAACAAATATTTTTTGGATCAGATATCAGATTACTCGATGGTAGTTCCGGCCTTACCGTTTACGGCTTCTTCCGCTTTTGCCATGGTTGTGATGATGGCACTGCGGCCCTTTCCGGACTTGATGAAAGAAACAGCAGCATCAATCTTAGGAAGCATGGAAGTTTCACCGAACTGACCTTCAGCAGCATATTTCTCTGCATCTTCCACAGTCAGGTGGGAGAGTGGGGCCTCTTCCGCTTTTCCATAGTTTAAGCTTACCTGTGCAACATCGGTCAGGATCATGAGAACATCGGCATCGATCTCTTTTGCGAGGAGTCCGCTGACGGAATCTTTTTCGATGACAGCACTGGCACCGCGCAGTTCACTGCCCTGTTCCAGAACCGGAATACCGCCACCGCCGCAGGAAATGACGATCTGATCAGCATCCATTAAGGTGCGGATGGTATCGATCTCGACAATACCAACTGGTTTGGGTGCAGATACGATACGCTGCCAGCCCTTGCCTGGAATTTCGGTAACATAATTGCCTTTTGCCTCTTCCGCATCGGCCTCTTCTCTGGTCATATAACGACCTACCTTCTTGATTGGATTGTAGAAGGATTCATCGTAAGGGTCAACCATAACCTGGGTAAGTACGGTGGATACCGGCTTATAGATACCACGTTTTAACAGCGTGGAACGGATCCCATTCTGAAGGTCGTAGCCGATGTAGCCCTGGCTCATGGCAGAGCAGACAGACATGGGAGCAGGAGTATAACCTTCTCCTTCATGGTTAAAACAAAGCTCATTCATAGCGGTGTGGATCATGCCTACCTGAGGTGCATTGCTGTGAACGACAGCGACCTGCCAGCCATTCTGGATGAAATCCGCAATTAATTTTGCGGTGGAAGCTACTGCTTTTTTCTGCTCCGGGAGATTGGTACCAAGAGCGTCGTGACCAAGCGCAATAACAATTCTTTTCTTTGCCATATGATTGAACCCTTTCTGTATGTAGTTTTTTATTTAGGTAGTCCCTGTTTGGATTCATTATAGTGTTTCTGCTTGAAAATTGCAACCGGTTTGTGGTATAGTGAAATAGTTATAGGAAAAAGGATGACATTGTTGAAAAATTAGTCCGTGGATGCGCCATTGGTGCCTTACGGATACGCAATCCAATGAAATATGTATAAGAAAACACGGAAGAAACGATTGAAAATGGAAGCGTTCCAGACTGCATGTTTGCTGCTTGGACCGCTTGTCTTTTATGAACTGTGTACAGAGGCAGCCATGGCAGGCTGTTCTTTGTTTGCGGAACATGCGAAAAATGCACAGATCCGTTCCCTGCTGTCAGGATCGGAAGCCGGTCTTGTGGTGACTGGGGCAGGTGCGCTTCTGGCATTTCCCGTTTTGTTCTCCGTATACCGGAATCTGACAAAAATGCAGGTTCTGGCACAAAACGCAGGAATGCTGCAGCTGCAGAAATCAACGCAGAGAACAGCGGGTGAAACACTGCAGAAAACAGAAAAAAACAGGTCTGACGGGAGAAATCGCTTTATGGAAGGCTGTTTTTTTGCTGCACTGACCGGGATTGGGGCATGTCTGTGCCTGAATATGGTGCTGCAGGTACTTTTTGCACCGTCAACAGGCTGGAGCCGTGTGCAGGAAACCATATACCGCACACCAGGTGCGCTCCGGATCCTGATCACGGTGGTGCTTACGCCATTGACGGAAGAACTGATATTTCGGGGATTTATCCATAAGGGACTGTGCATGTATATGGGGACGCGCCTGTCCGTGATTTTTTGTGCCTTGCTGTTTGGACTGTATCATGGAAATCTCGGTCAGGGAGTGTATGCTTTTTTGCTGGGTATTTGCCTGGAACTGGTGACGGTCTGGAGCGGCAGGCTGGCTCCGGCGGTATTTCTGCATGCAGGAGCAAATATGGCTGCAGCGGCATTTTCCGTGGCAGCCGCTTATGTAAGGCAGGTATCCCAAATTCCATCGCTTCCGGACAGGCTTTCTTTTGGAAATCTGCCGGTCCTGCAGACCCAGACAGCGGTAATTTTGGCAGCAGCTGGCTTTTTGGTGGCTGTCACATCGTTATATAAAACCAAGGAGGTTTTTGAAAAAGTATGAAATTATTATCGATAGCAATTCCATGTTACAATTCTGAAGGCTATATGAGAAACTGTATCGAGTCTTTGCTTCCGGGCGGAGACGAGGTAGAAATCCTGATCGTGGATGACGGCTCCACGAAGGACAATACGGCTCAGATCGCAGACGAGTACGAGGCACGTTATCCTGGTATCTGCAAGGCCATCCACCAGGAAAACGGAGGTCACGGTGAGGCAGTCAATGCCGGTCTTAGGGCAGCGACCGGTGTCTATTTTAAAGTGGTAGACAGCGATGACTGGGTCAATGAGGAGGCATATAAAGAAGTTCTGCAGACGCTTAGAAGCTTTGTCATGGGCAACCAGACCCTGGATATGCTTATCACTAACTTTGTCTATGAGAAGCAGGGGGCAAAGCACAAACGGGTCATGCAGTACCGTACGGCACTTCCAAAGCGTCAGCTTTGCACCTGGAAAGATGTAAAGGTATTTATGCTGGGTCAGTATATTCTGATGCATTCGGTCATTTACCGTACGCAGATGTTAAAGGAGTGTGGCCTGGAACTGCCGAAGCACACCTTCTATGTCGATAATATTTTCGTATTCCAGCCGCTTCCGTATGTAAAGACATTTTATTATCTGGATGTAAATTTTTACCGGTATTTCATCGGAAGACAGGACCAGTCAGTCAACGAGCAGGTCATGATCGGGCGTATCGACCAGCAGCTTTTGGTAACCCGTCTGATGCTGGGGTATTACCATGATGCGAAGATCACAAATTACAAGCTGCGTCATTATATGGTGCGCTACCTCGAGATCATGATGACGATCTGCTCCATTCTTGCCATTAAGTCTGGAACCGATGAAAATATGGAGAAGAAAAAACAGCTTTGGAAGGATTTGAAGGAGCAGGATTTTGCCCTTTATATGCGCCTGCGCTGGGGCTTCTTAGGTCAGAGCATGAATCTGCCTGGAAAGAGCGGACGCACCGTATCCATTGCCGGTTATAAGATCAGCCAGAAATTCTTCGGATTTAACTAAATCCCTTGGCTGGGCACGCATGTGCGAACAGGAACGAAACTTTTATAAAGTTTAGGAAAAATTTAGAATTGACGATAGTTTTAAAATAGTGTATCATTATTTCGTTCATACTTTACTGAGAAAAAGTAATAATGAAAGATACCGGTACACGTGTTTGTATCTGTTTCTTACTTGAAACAGGGTGGTTTCAAAAGAGAAATGAAGGTCCGTCCCTGAATGGGATGGACCTTTTTTTTCTGTAAAATCAGAGTGAGCATATCGCGTATCTGAAGGTGATCTGATTTCTGAATGTACAGGGCGACTGCCGACAGCAGGTCTTATGCATTTGGTGTCTGAAAATCAAAATCTGTAACTGGGAAGCTCTATACGGAACAGTTACCAAAACTCTTAATACATAGGGTGTCTGCCGACAGCAGGTTCTTTGTATGCCAAAAATTCCAAAACAAAACAGGTAGTATCAAAACAGGTATCGTGACTGTGTCTGTACTTGTATGCAGGACAGTTACCATTTATCACAAGGGAAAGGGGTTAAAAGGTATATGAAAACCTACAAAAAACTCATGAATGCCCTCGCAGGACTGGAAAAACTGGTGCTGGAAATCGCAACCGTGCTCATTCTTGTTCTGACCGTGGGAAATGTATTTTCACGAAAAGTCATTCATCAGTCCTGGTCTTTTACCGAGGAACTGGTTGTTGCAGTTTTTGTACTGATCACGCTGCTTGCAGCAGCACTGGCATGCCGTGACGGCGAACTGGTCAATTTAACACTTCTGACTGACCGTCTTCCGGCACAGGCAAGAAAGGGATTTCTGCTTCTGAGCACGATCCTTTCTGTAGCCTTCACCGCAGTTTTATTCAAGTATGGTCTGGATAAGGTCATCACCCAGATGCAGAACGGCAAGCGCACGTTCGTGCTGAACTGGCCGGAGTGGATCTTCTGGTCCTTCGTGCCGATCGGCGCAGCCTGCATGATCCTGCATTTTATCGAATTTTATCTGGACAGCTGTGGAAAGGAGGGCGATGACAAATGATCAGTGCGGTACTGTTTATCTCATTTTTCATTTTCCTGATCATGGGTATCCCGATCGGAATCTGCCTCGGACTTTCCTCCGTTTGTGCGATCCTGTATTCCGGGACATCCTTAACGATCGTTGCAACCAACATGTATTCCGGTATCAGCAAGTTTTTGCTGCTTGCCATTCCGTTCTTTGTACTGTCCGGTAACATTATGGCGAAGGCAGGCATTTCCAAACGTCTGATCAAATTCGTGAATACCTGTGTCGGACACAGAAGAGGCGGTATCGCGATCGTGTGCGTTATCGTAGCCTGCTTCTTCGGTGCGATCTCCGGTTCTGGCCCGGCAACCGTGGCTGCACTGGGCGCCGTGCTGATCCCGGCTATGATCGAGCAGGGCGGCTTCTCCGCTCCGTTCTCCGCGGCTCTTATGGCAACCGCCAGCTCCATCGCGATCGTCATTCCACCGAGTATCGCATTCGTGGTATATGCATCCATCACCGGCGTTTCCATCGCAGATATGTTTACTGCAGGTATCGTTCCGGGCATCTTAATGGGTGTGGCTCTGGTCATCGTGGTTATGATCGAGGCGCGCAAAAATAACATTCAGTCCAGCCAGAAACGTGCAAGCGGCAAGGAACGCTGGGAAGCATTTAAGGATGCATTCTGGGGTCTGCTGATGCCGGTCATCATCCTGGGGGGGATTTACGGCGGTATCTTTACCCCGACTGAGGCAGCAGCCGTTTCTGTTGTATACGGTCTGTTTGTTGGTATTTTCATTTATAAAGAAGTTACCTTTAAGGATTTAAGAGGACTTTTGGTAGAATCCGGAAAGACCACCGGCGGCATCATGCTGATCGTAGCCAGTGCGTCTCTGTTCTCTTTTGTATGTACCAAGTTTGGTATCGCACAGGCGGCATCCGACCTGCTTGGAAGCATTGCACACAACCAGTTCACCTTCCTTCTGATCGTGAACGTGATCTTCCTGATCGCAGGCTGCTTCATCGATGCAAACTCTGCGATGTACATCTTCATTCCGATCATGCTGCCGGTATGTAAGGCACTCGGATACGATGTCGTTGCCTTTGGTATCGTTGCAACCGTAAACCTGGCGATCGGACAGGTAACCCCGCCGGTTGGCGTAAACTTATTTGTTGCAATCTCTGTCAAGCTGAAAAAGGGTATGGAGGTCGATATTCCGAAGATTTCCCGTGCGGTTATGCCGATGATCGGCGCATCCGTGATTGTCCTGCTTCTGATCACCTATGTGCCGGTTGTGTCCACCTTCCTGCCGAAGGCACTGGCCGGGGATTCCTACAGCGGGGCAGTTACTGCTTTGGCAGATAGTGATCAGAGCACAGCAGCAGATGGTGGAAGCGCAGACTTTGACACCATTGGCGATTACAGTGACTTAGACTGGAAAGAGCAGACCTGGAACTTTACCTGTTCTACCACCGAGACCAGTACCTGGGCTGAGGGCGGACGGAAGTTCGGCGAACTCATGGAAAAGGCAACCGGAGGCAAGGTAAAGGTCAATGTTTACGCAGCTGACCAGCTGACCAACGGAAACCAGTCCGAGGGTATCCAGGCACTGATGAACGGAGATCCGGTTCAGATTTCCATGCACAGCAACTTGATCTACTCTGCATTTGACCCGCGCTTTAACGTGGTATCCCTGCCGTATCTGTTTGGCTCTGTCGAAGAGGCAGATGCGATGTTAGACGGCAAGGCCGGTGATATGTTAAAAGACATCTTAAGCGAGTATGGCCTGCACTGCATGGGTATTGCAGAGAACGGCTTCCGCCAGCTGACCAACAGCGTCCGCGAGATCAGATCCGTGGATGATATGAAAAACTTAAAGGTCCGTGTTGCAGGAAGCAACCTGCTGATGGAGTGTTACAAGAGATGGGGCGCAGATGCCACCAATATGAACTGGTCCGAGACCTACACGGCCCTGCAGCAGAAGACCGTAGAGGGCCAGGAGAACCCGCTTCCGGCAATCGACGCAGCAAGCGTACAGGAAGTACAGCCGTATTGCTCCTTATGGAACGCAAACTACGACTGCCTGTTCTTCTGCATCAACCAGAAGATTTATGATGCTCTGACACCGGAGCAGCAGGCTGTGGTCGATGAGGCAGGCCAGAAAGCGGTTGATTATGAGCGTTACATCAACCGTGCCGGTGATGAGGAGATCATGGACCGCTGGCAGAACACCAACGGCGTTACCATTACCAAATACGAGGATATGGATGTAGATTCCTTCAAAAATGCTGTTTCCGGCGTAGCTGAGTGGTATCAGAAAGAGCTGGAGAATCAGGGCTACAAAGATGCAGCAGACCTGATCGCAGTCTTTACCGAGAAATCAGACAGCAGCATCGGTGCGGATTCCGTAGAGGATCACAGTAATCTTGGATGGAAAGAGCAGACCTGGAACTTTACCTGTTCCACCACCGAGACCAGTACCTGGGCCGAGGGCGGACGCAAGTTCGGCGAGCTCGTTGAAAAAGCAACCGGTGGAAAGATCAAGGTGAATGTATACGCGGCAGACCAGCTGACCAACGGAAACCAGTCTGAGGGGATCCAGGCTTTGATCGATGGGGATCCGGTTCAGATTTCCATGCACAGCAACCTGATTTACTCTGCGTTTGACCCGCGCTTTAACGTGGTGTCCCTTCCATATCTGTTTGATTCCGTTGAGGATGCAGACGCCATGCTGGACGGTGAGGCCGGTGAGATGTTAAAAGACATTTTAAGCGAGTATGGCCTGCACTGCATGGGCATCGCGGAGAATGGTTTCCGTGAACTGACTAACAGTGTCCGCGAGATCAAGTCCGTGGATGACATGAAGAACTTAAAAATCCGTGTAGCAGGAAGCAACCTGCTGATGGAGTGCTATAAGAGATGGGGCGCAGATGCCACCAACATGAACTGGTCCGAGACCTACACAGCCCTGCAGCAGAAGACCGTAGAAGGTCAGGAGAACCCGCTTCCGGCAATCGACGCAGCAAGTGTACAGGAAGTACAGCCGTATTGTTCCTTATGGAACGCAAACTACGACTGCCTGTTCTTCTGCATCAACCAGGAAATCTACGACAAGCTGACTCCGGAGCAGCAGGCTGTCATCGACGAGTGTGGCGCTTTAGCTACCCGCTACGAGCGTGAGATCAACCGCGCCGGAGACGAAGAGATCATGAGCCGCTGGAGCAGCAAAAACGGTGTGACCATCACCCCGTATGCAGATCTGGATATCGATTCCTTCAAAAATGCAGTAGACGGAATCGACGACTGGTTCATCAGTGAGCTGAAGGCACAAAATTATAATGATGCCGAGGCACTGGTAGCAGCATTCCGCAAATAAAAAATAAACAATATTGCACAGTAACGAACGAGGGGCGAAAATTCCCGCAGCCGCCATGCATGGCGGCTGCGGGAACTTTCGCCCCTTTGATTTACTGTGCAATATTGTTTAGTGGGCTCTGCGATTGCCTGCGCCAGAAATCTGTGCTATGATGGATGATAAGGATTACAACAGAGCTGTTTGGGAGGAACGATATGAGAAAGTGAAGAAAATTTGTGGTGGCGGGCAGTATGGTAGCTCTTACAGCTGTGCTTTCTGCCTGCGGCGCAAAAACAAAAAATACAAAAAGCAGCAGTATTCTGGATCCGGACAATCCGGTTTCCCTGACTGTCTGGCATTATTACAATGGAGCACAGCAGGCGGCGTTTGATGAGCTGGTTTCTGAGTTTAACGGAACGACAGGAAAGGATCTTGGCATTTATGTCGAGGGATATAGCCAGGGCTCAATTTCAGATCTGGAAAAGGCGGTATCGGATGCGGTGAACGGAACTGTGGGCGCAGAGCCGCTTCCGGATATTTTTTCTACCTATGCGGATACAGCATATGCTGTTCAGCAAAAAGACATGCTAATCTTCGCTTTGTGTGTGAGTCGGCTTATCTTCCGGTCCGCAAGGAAGCGAATTCCATGGATGCGTTGGATGAGGTGGTAAAACAGCAGGGACTCCAAGGGAGGATGCGGTGGCACCTTACGTGACAGAAGAAGCATTTGAAAGCTGGTATGACGATTTTTGCGCACAGCTTCAGAAAAAATCAAGCTTGGGTACTGGGCGGAGCCGTTTATCCTCGAAGACCATAAAATGGATGACCACCGCATGATTACCTATTCGCTGCCTCTGATCCATAATGGTGTGGTATATGGGATCCTTGGCACGGAGGTTTCGACCAGTTATCTCATCAACTCCTATTTTGATGTTCGTGAGCGGAACCGGGACCAGAACATTCTTACATGAGCTGGCACAGCAGTTTACTTCCCTGACAAAAAATGATTTGGAATTGCGTTTCCATGCCGGAGCATATTTTGGAACCCGCACGGATGCTACGGATCTTTTGTTAAAACGTGTAAAACGGGCTGCTGCGCAGGCTGAGCTTCAGGATACGCTTCTGTGGTTCTGGACAGAAGCGGCATGTGATACCGGAAAAGAAAAGAAACTGGGGCGGATTGTATCGGCTGGCTATGTAGAACAGATGGGACTTGCATCACTTGCGCTCAATCTTTTTGACCGGAGCAGCTCGCTTGCTGCCGCACTGGATCTGCTGGCACTGCGCCTGGAACGTCATTTTGGATTAAGCAATCTGTTTTTGACGACTTTTCATGCGGATTTTCAGGTGAACAGTCTGGATTATCAGTGGAAGAAACTTGCAGAGGAAGAAGAAACACAGATTGACCGCAGTGCCATCAAACAGCAGGGAACGGGTCTGGGACTGACCATCAGCAACCAGCTGGTACGAATGATGGGAAGCAGTATTGCATTGGAGAGTGAAATTGGAAAAGGAAGTACTTTCAGCTTTCGGATAGTTTTGGAACTCGCCAGCCCGGAAGAAAAACAAGAAGAAAAAGCAGCCATCTCACTGGAACATTATGCAGGAATGCGCATCCTTGTGGCGGAGGATAATGAACTCAACATGGAAATTATACGCTGCATTTTGGAAGATCTGGGATTTCAGGTGGATGAAGCAGAAAATGGAAAAACTGAAGGAGACGTTACAGCGGATTCTTGGGTGACAGAAAACAGGTGCAATGCGGAAAACAAAGATATCAAAACATAAGGATGTAGAAAATACAAGGGCATAGAAAATACAAGGAAATAGAAGACAACTATGATACAGGAACTAAACGTACAGGGTATCAATCAGACAATCCGGATTCTGGTCATCCGATCCGCACGTAAGAGCCTTGGGCTGGAGGTGCGTGACCAGAATACGGTTTTTGCCCGGATACCTGCCCGTCTTTTAGATCGGGAACTGAAACAGTTTGTGGAGGCGCACCGGGAATGGATTCTGGAAAAAACAAAACTCACGGCACAGCGGGAAGAAAACAGGAAGAAGACGCCGGCTCCTCCGCTGGAATCTCTGTCAAAAACAGACCGGATGAAAATTCAGCTGAAAATCGGAAAACGGGTGCGGCACTACTGCGAGGTTATGGGAGTGACAGTAGGCCGGGTTACCGTTAAAAATCAGAAAACGCGCTGGGGCAGCTGCAGTGCCAAAGGCAACGTGAATTTTAACTATCAGCTCGCATTTATGCCGGAAGAGTTACTGGATTACGTGGTGATCCATGAACTGGCACACCGGAGGCATATGGACCACTCCAGGGAATTCTGGGCGGAAGTGGAAAAGTACTGCCCGGATTACAAAAAACGAAGAGAAGAACTAAAGAATTATTGCATAGAAGGATAGACATATCCCATTGCGGGCATGTATGCATAAACAGCAACAAAAAGTACAGGAGTTATAAAATATGGATTATTTATTTGCGCCGATGGAGGGAATTACCGGTTATGTGTTCCGGAATGCCCATCACCGGCACTTTCATGGGATCAGACAATATTATACCCCGTTTCTCTCTCCGAATCAGACGAGAAAACTGACACCACGGGAACTGAACGATGTGCTTCCTGCGCATAATGAAGGGGTACCGGTTATTCCGCAGATTCTGACCAATAAGGCAGACGACTTTTTATGGGCAGCCGGACGTTTGCAGGAATTTGGCTACCGCGAGGTGAATCTGAATCTAGGATGTCCTTCCGGGACTGTTGTGGCAAAAAAACGCGGTTCCGGATTTTTGGAATATCCCATGGAACTGGACGAATTTTTATACCAGATTTGCGAGGGCATGGCGAAAATGGGAATGGAGCTGTCGATCAAGACACGGATCGGAAAAAATACTCCGGACGAGTGGGAGGAACTGCTTGCCATCTACAACCGGTATTCCCTGAAAAATCTGATCATTCATCCGCGGGTACAGAAAGATTATTATAAGAATCATCCACATAGGGAAGTATTTGAGATGGCGCTGAAAAAAAGCAAAAACCAGGTATTTTATAATGGAGACCTGTTTGATTGCGCAGAAATTAAAACATTTCAGGAACGTTATCCGACGGTCTCTGGCATCATGCTCGGGAGGGGATTATTAACAAATCCGGCGCTGGCGGAAGATGCAATGCAGATCTGCAATCAGAAAGAAACAGGAAGTATGGCAGAAAACGGAGAGACTGCTCTTACCATAGAGCGGATTCGGGCATTTCACGAGGATGTATTGGAAGGTTACCGGAAGGCAATACCTGGAGATAAAAATGTTCTTTTTAAGATGAAAGAATTGTGGACCTATCTGGGAGAAGCATTTGCGGACAGCGCAAAACCTGTGAAAAAAATCCGCAAAGCCCAGCGTATGGAAGAATACAAAAGTGCAGTGGAGAATCTTTTATCGGGGAATTCGCTTTGCGATATGCCGAAATTTCCGGGATGGAATCCGTGATTATGGAATTTACTGATCTGGAAAGCGAAAAATCCGGAAAATTTGGGAAATCCGGTTGCCGGACACGTGCACATGGCGCAAAGGCAGATGGTTGCAGAAATGGATCATTACAGGAATGGAGGATGGGAAATGGCAGTCAATGTTGTTGCGGTGGACAATGCGCCGGATCTTCTGGAAAAGATGGAGCGTATTTTTCAAAATATGGAGGATGTCAATCTGCTTGGCACCTTTGAAGAAGCGGTGGCTGTGGTAGAGTTTGTGAAAGAAAACCCGGTGGATATGGTATTTACGGATATTGTGATGCCGGATATCAGCGGGATCAGTCTGGCATCGGAACTTCAAAAATTAAAAAATACTCCGGCAGTGGTGCTGATGTCCAGCATTCCGGGCTTTTCTCTGGAAGCATGGAAAATCCGGGCATTTGGCTTTATCGAAAAGCCTTATACAACCCATGATGTCGCGAAGATGGTAGAACGCTTCCAGAAAGAAAATGTTCGTTGACGCAATTTTTAAGCCGCATTATAATAAAAGCAATCGAAAACAGGAGGAGACAGACAATGCGAGATATTTCTATTTCAGATTCTATTTTATATGTCGGAGCCGATGACAAAACACTGGATATTTTTGAGAGCCAGTATCCGATCCCAAACGGAGTCAGCTACAACTCTTATGTGATCATGGACGAAAAAGTAACCGTTATGGATACCGTAGATAAGCGCGCTACTGATGTGTGGTTCGCAAACCTTGCCGCAGTGCTGGGTGACCGGAAACCGGCTTATCTGGTGGTATCCCACATGGAGCCGGATCATGCCGCAAATATCAAAAACTTTGCAGACCGTTATCCGGAAGCAAAAATCGTAGGGAATGCAAAAACCTTTGCCATGATGGACCAGTTCTTTGAGATGGATCTGACAGACCGCAAGGTTGTGGTAAAAGAGGGAGAAATCTTAAGCCTTGGTGCACATACCCTGCAGTTTTTCATGGCGCCGATGGTGCACTGGCCGGAGGTTATGGTAACGTATGAGCAGAGTGAAAAAATCCTGTTCTCTGCAGATGGCTTTGGAAAGTTTGGTGCACTGGATACCGAAGAAGAATGGGCAGAAGAGGCAGCACGCTATTTTCTGAATATTGTAGGCAAATATGGCGTGCAGGTTCAGGGACTGTTAAAGAAAGCATCCGGTCTGGATATTCAGATGATCTGTCCGCTGCATGGTCCGATCTTAAAAGAAAATCTTGGATATTACATTGAGAAATACCAGACCTGGAGCACTTACCAGCCGGAAAAACATGGCGTTATGGTTGCCTATGCTTCCATTCATGGCAACACGGCACAGGCAGCACAGGAAATGGCAGAACTGCTTCGTGCAAACGGGGAAGAAGTGGAAGTCTTTGATCTGTCCCGCACCGATGTTTCCCTGGCTGTGCGCAAGGCCTTTTACTACGACCGTCTTGTACTGGCAGCAGCAACCTACGACGGAGGCGTATTCCCGTGCATGGAAGAGTTCCTGCTTCACTTAAAATCCAAAAACTTCCAGAAACGTACTGTCGGACTCATCGAAAACGGTTCCTGGGCACCATTGGCAGCAAAGATCATGCGCGGCATCTTAGAACCGATGAAAGACATCCACGTTCTGGAGCAGGTGGTAACCATCAAATCTGCGGTGCATGAAGACACCAGAGAAGCAATGAAAGCGATGGCAGATGCGCTGAAATAGAGAAACGGTTAAGCTCCAAAAAAGAATCTTCTATGGTGAGGGGAATGAAAGCATTTCCCTAAGCAGTATCAGTGGTATGAAATTGGAAATGAAATCCAGAAAAAGTAAAGAATGAAAATTGAGGAAAACAGCCTGTGATTTGAAAAAATCGCAGGCTGTTTTTGCAAGGGATCGATCATATGCAGAAGTACTTGACAATACTGCAATATGTGGTAATATAAACATATGAATAGTTGTTCATTTAATGAAAAAAACGGAGGAATGCTATGACCGAGGCGGAGAAAATTCAGATCGAGCAGGAAGTGGAAGAGGGCTCCTGCGAATTCATGCATGTCCATGAGGAAATCGTAAAAAAAGTAGAAGGTGTTATGCCAGACGAGCAGCAGCTTCTGGATCTGTCGGAATTCTTCAAAGTGTTTGGGGATTCCACCCGGATCAAGATTTTGTATGTTCTCAGTCAGTCGGAAATGTGTGTCTGTGACATTGCAACACTTTTGCAGATGGGGCAGTCGGCAATTTCCCATCAGCTGCGCGTATTAAAGCAGATGCGTCTGGTATCGTTCCGACGCGATGGAAAAACCGTATTTTATAAACTGGCAGATGCCCATATCCAGGCAATCCTGGCTCAGGGTATGGAACATATCAGCGAGTAGAGCGGCTTTGGAAAAGGGATAATTCAAAAACACGGCAGCGAAAAGAAGAAAAAGAAAACAATAATAAAAGAAAAAATAAAAAGGAGATTTTATCATGAAGAAGATCATCAAATTAGAAGGTTTATGCTGTGCAAACTGTGCTGCAAAAATTGAGGAAGGTGTCAAAAAATTAGATGGTGTGAACAGCGCCAGCTTAAGCTTTATGACCCAGCGTCTCATTATGGAAGTAGAAGATGGAAAAGAAGACGAGCTGGTGGAAGCAGCAAGAGCTGTAGCTGCTAAGGTCGAGCCGGAGGCAGAGTTTAAAGTGCTTCGTTAATGGAAAGGAACTTGTATGACAAAAAAACAGAAAAAAATGGTGATCCGCCTTGTGACCAGTGCTATTTTCTTTGTGATTGCTATGAGTGTGGAGAAAAAGGTTTCCTGGGCCTGGATCCTGTTTGTACTATCGTATCTTGCCGCAGGCTATGACATTCCGCTGCGTGCCTGCAGAAACTTAAAAAATGGTCAGGTGTTCGATGAGAATTTCCTAATGACAGTTGCGACCTTTGGTGCTTTTGCGATTGGTTCTCTCGAAGAGGCGGTTGCAGTTATGCTGTTTTACCAGGTTGGCGAACTCTTCAACGATTATGCGGTAAACAAATCCAGAAAATCCATCACCGATCTGATGGATATCAATCCAGAGTATGCCAATCTGTTAAGAGACGGAGCAGAAGAGCAGGTCGATCCTTACGAGGTAGAAATTGGTGACACCATCATCATCCGTCCGGGGGAAAAGGTACCGCTTGATGGCATTGTCCTGGAAGGAACATCCACACTGGATACCAAGGCGCTGACTGGAGAGTCCATGCCGGCAGAGGTGGAAGCAGGACAGAATATTGTGAGTGGTTCGATCAACTTAACCGGTGTTTTGAAAGTACAGACGACAAAACTGTTCGATGATTCAACCGTAGCAAAGATTCTGGAACTGGTGGAGAATGCAAGCTCCAGAAAGGCAAAGGCAGAGGCATTTATTACCCGTTTTGCCCGTGTATACACACCGGCTGTTGTAATTTTAGCAGCTCTCCTGGCTGTAGTTCCGCCGCTCGTTCTTGACGGTAGCTGGAGTACCTGGGTTTACCGTGCCTGCAGTTTCCTGGTTGTTTCCTGCCCATGTGCACTGGTGATTTCCGTTCCGTTAAGCTTTTTTGGCGGTCTTGGCGCATCATCCAGACAGGGCATTCTTATGAAGGGAAGCAACTATCTGGAGGCGATGGGCAGCCTGGATACAGCAGTCTTTGATAAGACAGGTACCCTGACAACCGGCCGATTCGAAGTGACTGACGTTGCGCCGGTGCATGGCAGCAGGGAAGAACTTCTGGAACTGGCAGCACTTGGGGAGTATCATTCCAACCACCCGATTGCCCTGTCAGTTAAGAATGCTTATGGAAAAGAGGTTGATGCCAGCCGGATTGGTGGTGTGGAAGAAATTTCCGGTCATGGCATTCATGCGCAGATCCAGATCGATGGAGCGTGGAAAGATCTGTACATTGGCAACCAGAAGCTGATGGACGGCCAGAATGTAAAAGTGGATACTCCGGCAGCTGTCCTTGGAACTACGCTTTATCTGGCAGAGAAGAGCACGTATTTAGGCTGTATCGTAATTTCCGACAGTGTGCGCCCGGATGTCCCGGCTATGCTGGCAGGACTGAAAAAGCAGGGTGTGGGCAAACTGGTCATGCTGACTGGTGATAAAGAAGAGGTCGGAAAGAAAGTGGCAGAGTCCATTGGGATTACCCACGTATATGGAAATCTTCTTCCGGGCGATAAAGTGGCAAAGGTGGAGCAGCTTCTGAAAGAAAAACCGGAAGGAAAGACACTGGCCTTTGTGGGAGACGGCATCAACGATGCTCCGGTTCTGGCCCGCGCGGACGTCGGCATTGCCATGGGCGGAATCGGTTCCGATGCAGCAGTAGAGGCAGCAGATGTGGTCATCATGGACGATGAACCGTCCAAGATCGTGGATGCGATCTGCATTGCCAGAAAAACCGTTGGAATCGTAAAGCAGAACATCATTTTTGCGATCGCGGTGAAGATTGCAGTCCTGATTCTGGTAGCGCTTGGTGTTGTTGGCATGTGGGCGGCAGTATTCGGCGATGTTGGTGTTTCTGTGCTGGCGATCCTCAATGCGATCCGGGCACTGGACTATAAAAAATAATGCTGTTTTTGACATGGAAATATGGAAAAGTTATACCTGATAAGCAAATTTGGCATAGCTTGCAGGAACGTTCCTGTGTTGACAAAAAAGAGGGAAGCTGTTATCATCAGTAACATGAAAATCCCTTTGTTGTTGGTGCAATGGGACGTAGCGAGACGAGGGCGTTTCAGAAAAGCCGTGAAAACGGTTTTCTTGACGCCCTCGTTTCTTTGATAGAATCATGTATATCATGGAAGGGAGATTGACATGAGCAGATATACAAAGAAAGACATTATCCGCATGGCGGAGGAAGAGGACGTAGAGTTCATCCGCCTTCAGTTTACAGATATTTTCGGAATGCTGAAAAATGTGGCAATCACGGCAAGTCAGCTGGAAAAAGCATTAAACAACCGCTGTATGTTTGACGGTTCTGCGATTGAGGGGTTTGTGAGAATCGAGGAATCCGATATGTACCTGTATCCGGACCTGGATACCTTTGCAATTTTTCCGTGGAGACCGCAGCAGGGGAAAGTAGCCCGCCTGATGTGCGATGTATACCGCCCAAACGGGGAACCGTTTGAGGGAGATCCGCGCTATGTGCTGAAGAAGGTATTAAAAGAGGCAGCAGACATGGGCTATGAGTTCCATGTAGGACCGGAGTGTGAATTCTTCTTATTCCATACCGATGAGGAGGGAAGACCAACCACCAATACCCATGAAAATGCCGGTTACTTTGATGTGGGACCGATCGATCTGGCAGAGAATGTCCGCCGGGACATTGTTTTGAATCTGGAGGATATGGATATCGAAGTGGAAGCGTCTCACCACGAGATTTCCCCGGCCCAGCATGAGATTGATCTGGAATATACCGAAGGTCTTGCGGCGGCAGACAATATCATGACCTTTAAGATGGCGGTCAAAACCATTGCCAAACGCCATGGACTTCACGCAACCTTTATGCCGAAGCCAAAGGCCGGGGTAAATGGTTCCGGCATGCATATTAACATGTCCCTGGGTGATGTACATGGAAATAATATGTTTGTGGATGAGAGCGACAGCCTTGGTTTAAGTAAAGTAGCTTATCAGTTTATGGCAGGAATCCTGGCTCATATCCGCGAGATTACGCTGCTTACCAATCCGCTTGTCAATTCCTATAAGCGCTTGGTTCCGGGATATGATGCTCCGGTCTGTGTTGCCTGGTCTTCTCTGGCAAACCGCAGTGCCCTGATCCGCATCCCAAGTTCCAAGGGCGACAGCACCCGTATTGAACTGCGCTGCCCGGATTCTGCCGTGAATCCATATCTTGCCCTGGCAGCTTGTCTTGCAGCAGGACTGGATGGAATCAAAAAAGAGATGACCCCGCCGCCGAGTGTAGACCGCAATGTATTTGCGTTGACGGATGAGGAAATCCGTGCACTTGGCATTTCCCAGCTTCCGCAGACACTGGGGGAAGCGATTGAAGCGTTTGAAGGCAGTACGTTTGTAAAAGAACTGCTTGGAGATCATATTTATAACAAATACCTCGAGGCAAAAAACACAGAGTGGAAAAAATTCCGTGCAGAAGTGACAGACTGGGAGGTCCAGGAATATTTGTATAAATTCTGATGATTTTCTGCTGTGGAAAAAAGAAGCTTTTCAAGTCACCTGACAACAACCCCTGGAGGTGAGAATTTTGGCGAATATCATTGTAGCATTTTCTAAGCCGGAAGACGCAAAAAGCATAAAAAACATACTGATGAAAAATGGGTTTCCGGTTATCGCCGTATGTACCTCCGGAGCACAGATTTTGGCGCAGTTAGACGATCTGAACAGTGGAATTATCGTGTGCGGCTACCGTCTGACAGACATGCTGTATTCAGAACTTTATGACTGCATGAGTCCGGAATTCAGTATGCTGATGATCTCATCCCCAAATAAATGGTCATCTGGCACGCCGGAACAAGTGGTGTGTCTGCCGATGCCGCTAAAGGTTCATGACCTGATCGGAACACTGGAGATGATCGTTCAGGCGCAGACGAGACGCAGAAAAAAACTGCGGCAGCAGCCGAAACAGAGAGATGAGAAGGAGCGGGCCATCATCAATCAGGCGAAAGCTCTTCTCATGGAGCGCAACAACATGACAGAAGAGGAAGCGCACCGGTACATACAAAAGTGCAGCATGGACAGTGGAACTAATATGCTGGAGACGGCGCAGATGGTCATCAGTCTGATGTAGGGAGAAGACAACAGCTGCCGCAAATGTCTTACGGATGTCTGCGGTTGGATGCAAATCATGAAAAATTAGATAAATACAGTTGGAGGAGTTTATGAAATTTACAAAAATGCAGGGAATCGGAAACGATTACGTTTATGTGAACTGTTTTGAGGAGCATGTGGAGGATCCGGCGCGCGTGGCAGAACTGGTCAGCGAACGCCATTTTGGCATTGGTTCCGATGGTCTGATCCTCATCTGCCCGTCTGAAGTGGCTGACTGCCGCATGCGGATGTTCAATGAAGATGGAAGCGAGGGCAGCATGTGCGGAAACGGCATCCGCTGCGTCGGAAAATATGCGTATGATCATGGAATCGTAGACAAGCCGCAGATCTCCGTGGAAACCCTTGGCGGCATCAAATATCTGGATATGCAGGTGGAAAACGGAAAAGTCAAAACCGTAAAAGTAGATATGGGGGTTCCCAAACTGACCAGTGAGCTGCCGGAGAAAATCCAGATCGAAGGAAGAATCCTGGAATTTACCGGAATCGATGTGGGAAATCCGCATGCGGTTTATTATGTTGATGATGTGGACTGCATGGATCTGGAGAAAATCGGACCGGCTTACGAGATGCATGAGCGCTTTCCGGACCGGGTGAACAGTGAGTTTATCCGTGTGATCGACCGGACGCATCTGCAGATGCGTGTCTGGGAGCGCGGCAGTGGGGAAACCTGGGCCTGCGGAACCGGGGCAACGGCCAGTGCAGTTGCCAGCATGATGCTGGGACTGGTGGAGAATACCGTGGAGGTCCAGCTGATCGGCGGAAACCTGGAAATCACCTGGGACCGTGAGAGCGGACATGTGTTTATGACCGGACCGGCAGTGGAGGTGTTCTCTGGCGAAATCGATCTGGGACAGTACGAAGAAAAATAAGGACATGCGAAAGCATGAGAAAATTTTCGTTGCGAAGGTGCAAGCGTGCTCAACAGGCGAATTCCACCCTTGACACAGATTCCCAATTATGCTAAATTAGATAACAGCGTAAATGCAAAGAAGAGAAGAAGTATGCGTGACGGACTTTTCAGAGAGCTGCCGGAAGGTGCAAGACAGTAAGAATGTGCGCAGAAACTGGTCTCGGAGCAGCCCGCCGAACCCTTTTCGTTTTGTAATGGTTTTCTATTCATACCGTTGCGTTTTCTATGGAAAGTAGGCCGGGACGGACATCCGCCGTTATCGGATCAAAAGCGCATGCGAAAGCATGAAGCAGAGTGGTACCGCGTAAGGATCAAAAGCGAAAGAATATCCTGCGTCTCTGACACTAAGTTCAGAGGCGCATTTTTTATTGCTTTGATTCCTTAAAAAGCAATCAGGAGGAAGAATCATGGCAAGTTACAACCATAGCGCCATTGAGAAAAAGTGGCGTGAAAACTGGGAGAAAAACCCGATCAATGTCAATGACGGCAAAAAGCCGAAATATTACTGCCTGGATATGTTCCCGTATCCGTCTGGCAGCGGACTTCATGTAGGTCACTGGAGAGGTTACGTTATCTCCGATGTATGGAGCCGTTACCAGATGTTAAAGGGTCATTATGTTATCCATCCGATGGGCTGGGATGCATTTGGTCTTCCGGCAGAGAACTATGCGATCAAGATGGGCGTTCATCCGGCAAAATCTACCGCCGAGAACATCAAGAACATCAAGCGCCAGATCAACGAGATCGCAGCAATCTACGACTGGGATATGGAAGTAAATACTACCGATCCGGAGTTCTACAAATGGACCCAGTGGATCTTTGTACAGATGTTCAAGAAAGGCCTTGCTTACGAGAAAGAGTTCCCGATCAACTGGTGCCCATCCTGTAAGACCGGTCTGGCAAACGAGGAAGTAGTAAACGGCTGCTGCGAGCGTTGTGGTTCCCCGGTTACCAAGAAGAACCTGCGTCAGTGGATGTTAAAGATTACCGCTTATGCGGACCGTCTCTTAAACGATCTGGACAAGCTTGACTGGCCGGAGAAAGTGAAAAAGATGCAGAGCGAGTGGATCGGCAAATCCTACGGTGCTGAGGTTGATTTCCAGGTTGAGGGAAGAGATGAGAAGATCACCGTTTACACCACCCGCCCGGATACCCTGCACGGCGCTACCTTCATGGTACTGGCTCCGGAGCATGCTATGGCAAAGAGCCTGGCTACCGACGAGACCAGAGAGACTGTTGAGAAATACATCTTCGATTCTTCCATGCGTTCCAACGTAGACCGTATGCAGGACAAAGAGAAGACCGGCGTATTCACCGGAAGCTATGCGATCAACCCGTTAAACGGTGCAAAGGTTCCGATCTGGCTGTCCGACTATGTACTGGCAGATTACGGTACCGGCGCGATCATGTGCGTACCGGCTCACGATGACCGTGACTTCGAGTTTGCTAAGAAGTTTAACATCCCGATCATCCAGGTTATCGCAAAAGACGGCAAAGAGATCGAGAACATGACCGAAGCTTATACCGAGGCATCCGGCACCATGATCAACTCCGGCGACTGGAACGGTATGGAGTCTTCCGTACTGAAAAAAGAAGCTCCGGAAATGATCGAGAAGATGGGCTTTGGTAAGAAGACCGTTAACTACAAGCTGCGTGACTGGGTATTCTCCAGACAGCGTTACTGGGGCGAGCCGATCCCGATCGTTCACTGCCCGAAGTGCGGCAACGTAGCGGTTCCAGAGGAGGAGCTTCCGTTACGTCTTCCGGAGGTTGAGAGCTATCAGCCGACCGGTACCGGTGAGTCACCGCTTGCTGCCATCGATGAGTGGGTAAACTGCAAGTGCCCGCAGTGCGGAGGCCCGGCAAAGAGAGAGACCAATACCATGCCGCAGTGGGCTGGTTCTTCCTGGTACTTCCTGCGTTATGTGGACAACCACAACGACAAAGAGCTGGTTTCCAAGGAGAAAGCTGCCAAGTATCTGCCGGTTGATATGTACATCGGCGGCGTAGAGCATGCAGTTCTGCATCTTCTCTACTCCCGTTTCTACACCAAGTTCCTGCACGACATCGGAGTCGTAGATTTCGATGAGCCGTTCAAGAAGCTCTTCAACCAGGGTATGATCAATGGTAAGAATGGTATCAAGATGAGTAAGTCCAAAGGAAATGTGGTTTCCCCGGATGATCTGGTAAGAGATTACGGCTGTGATGCTCTGAGAATGTACGAGCTGTTCGTAGGACCGCCGGAACTGGATGCAGAGTGGGATGACCGCGGCATCGAGGGTGTTTCCCGTTTCTTAAGCCGTTTCTGGAACCTGGTTCAGGACAGCAAGGATAAAGAGGTAGCTGAGACCAAAGAGATGGTTCGTCTGCGTCATAAACTGGTATTCGATATCGAGCAGCGTTTCAACCAGTTCAGCTTAAATACTGTGGTATCCGGTTTCATGGAGTACAACAACAAGCTGATCGAGCTGGCGAAGAAAACCGGCGGTATCGATAAAGAGACCTTAAAGACTTTCACTGTTTTACTTGCTCCGTTTGCACCGCATATTGGCGAGGAAATCTGGCAGGAGCTCGGCGGCACCGACAGCGTATTCCATGCTCAGTGGCCGGAGTGCGATGAGGAAGCCATGAAGGATGATGAAATTTCCATCGGTGTTCAGGTTAACGGTAAGGCAAGAGGCGTTGTGACCATTCCGTCAGACGCTTCCAAAGAGGTTGCCCTTGCAGCAGCAAAAGAGGCTGTTGCAGACAAGATCACCGGAACCATCGTAAAAGAAATTTACGTACCGGGCAAGATCATCAATATCGTTTGCAAATAAGAATTTTGAAAATGACTGTCAGGAGGACCTGGCAGCCATTTTTTTTGCAAGGATATGCAGCATTTCAATCTTCTTTTTTTCGTCGGGAGGCAGATTTGCCGTGATGGTGGAAACCAGAAGCTCCGTCTCTGCGTCGGTGAAAGAAATGTGATTCTTTTTTGCATCTGCCTGAAGGGAGAGCAGGGCTTGGAGCAGCTGTTCTTTTGACTGGGAAGAGATCTGCTTTGCAAGGGTTTCTATGTACTGCAGCTTGAACGGGTCCATATTGGCGAGTCTTGGGTCATTTTTCCATTCACCTGTGTTCATAATACCTCCTTGATGATCTGAAAATTTTCCAGCATCTCGATCATTTCCCGTTCCTTTGGACTGGCATACGGTTTGATGATCTGCAGAAGCTGCATGGGCGTTGCGGGTTTTGGCGTGGAGGGGGAAAGCCCCATGGCGGAAACTTCTTCACCTTCGAAGATGGATTGCGCCCGTTTCACTTCCTGAACTTTTACAAAGAGGGAAAAGATTCGCTGCTGTGCAACTGGAAGATAGGGAATGGCAGCTTTTAACATCTGCAGTTTTGGATCAGCGGTTAAATAATCAAAGTCCGTCATTTTGAACTGATTCTCCATTTTTTCACTCATAGACGAAGTCCCTGTGCTGCTGTTTGCGCTGCGCGAAAACAGCATTGTCCTTGTTTGTTTTGAAACAGTATATGCGACGAAAATTCAGATCATGCTGCAGGATGTGCGCATATCATAAAGTAGAAGAGACACTGTCCTGAACTGGATAAAACAGCCCTGTCCACGTTCGCTGTAGACGGTAGCAGGAAACCTGGTTCAGAACCCCGGAGTGATGAAATGAAGACAAGACTGATCATAGATGGAAATGCAGTATATGAGATTGACGAGGAGTGTGAAGCCTGTCTGCGCAGGCAAAATTCATTTTTGGAAGAACGAAACAAATATCCGGAGCAAAATCCCAAACCGGATCTGAAACAGGGTTCCAGGCGGGATCGAAAACAAAACGAAAATCCAAAGCAGAATGAAAAAGAAAAACAAGACTGAAAAACTGCAAAAAAAATTCCCCCTCGGTCTGTGAGGGGGATTTTTTTATTTCATAGGAAAGTGCGTCCTATGAAACAAAAACGCTCCGCGGGGATGCGCACTCGGCGCAAGGGTGGATGGTTGCTTCGGCAACCGCGCCTCGGCGCGAGAATGTGCCAAGACACATTCTTTCTTGTCCTGTGTCTGCATACCTGTCAGGCATTGCCTGGGACTGGCATACGAAATACTGACCATGAGACACGTTTTGCACGTGAGAGGATCAGCAGAAGCCGCCGCATCCACCGCCATTGCCGCCACAGCAGCATAACAGCAGGATGATCCAGATCCAGTTACAGCCGTTATTATGTTCGCATCCGCATCCGGAACCAAATCCGTTGCCGCCGCAGCAGCACAAGATCAGGATCAGCCAGATCATATTGCAGCCGTTTCCTCCTGAATTGCAGTCGCATCCACATCCACAGTTTGTTGCAGCCAGATCGCTCATATGAAAAGCCTCCGAAAAGATATTTACAATCCATCATATGAGAAGTGGCCTGTCACTGTTTCCGGTTTTGTGAAAAATAATTTGGTTTTTCGGATTCACAAAAAAAGGAACCGCGATGGAAGAACGGTTCCTTTTTTTGAAACATTATTCGCCCTGGTACATATATTTGATCAGACGCTCGATATCTTCTTTGTCCTGGGCAATGATGTCAAGTTCTTTGATGTAACCATTGGAAAACATGGTTGCCATGGAGAGATACTGGGACAGTTTGGATTTTAAGTTAATGCGGTCACCTTCCGGGGATACCAGCTCAACCGGCCCCTTGCACTGATCAATGATTTTGAAAAAGCTTTCTACGTTATCGATGTTCTGAATTTTCATTTGGGATTCCTCCTTGTTCTATTTCATTGCATACGGGGAGACGCCTTGGGCGCATCCGTAAATTAAGTTAGTTATCTTTTTGACAAACAAGAGTATAACAAAAAATTAACAATCGTTCAATTGCCAGAATTTCCAAAATTAGACAGAAAATCACCCTGATTCGATACAGAAAGACTACAGGCATAACTGGCAGACAGGAAAAATACCGTCAAAAAAACTAATAAAAAATTCTGTGTTTTTTATAAAAATAAGTGGTTCTTTTTTTGAACGAATATGCTATACTGTTTGAGTGCGTTATGAGCGTAAAGATTATTATAGAAGAAACACAGGTGAAATCATGAATCAGTATGAGAATGGCAAAAATTCCGGGACGGGGCGCTCCAGGGCCAGAAGCAGTTCCTATTCCGGCAGTGGAAGAAGTACTTCTGCTGGAAGACAGACTAGAACCACAACCGGCAGTGGAAGAAGCACCTCAGGAACATCTTCCAGAAGCGGCGCTGCTTCGCGCAGCAGTTCTGCAAGAGGAACCGAGGCTGGCGCTGCAAGACGCAGCTCGGGAAGCAGAACATCGGCATCTTCCAGAACGGACCGTTATTATAATGAAACAAGAAGAACTTCTTCGGGCAGACGCGGAGGCAGAAGAGGCGGCAAAGGACCGGATTTTGTAAAGATTGCTGTTGGCGGTGTGATCCTGATCCTTGCAATTTTCTGTGTCACATTTTTAATGAAGAAAGTGACCGGATCAAAACCGGATCAGACAGAAGCTCAGACGGAGATTACTGTTCCTGAGACGGAACTGGAAAAAAAAGTAACCGTAGATGGCATCAACATTACCGGCATGTCCAGGGATGAAGCAAAGGCTGCGATCCTGAAAGATTTTCCGTGGGCCATGAAAGTGACCTGGCAGGATCAGAGTTACGGCGTAAATGATCTGATGGCAGAAAAAGTGGATGCACTTTTGCAGGAAATCTACACCGGAGAACCGAAAGAAAGCTATACGCTGGATACCACCGGTCTGGAGGATGCAGTTGCGAAAGAAGCAGAGAGCGTGGCAGCGCTCTGGAATAAAAAAGCAAAGAATGGTTCTATTTCTGAATACGATTCCCAGAATGATAAGTTCTTATTTAAAGGGGCAGAAAACGGTCTGGCAGTCGATCAGGAACAGCTGAAGGCTGACATTCAGGCAGCTTTAAACCGCAAGGATTTCAGTGCATCCATTGCAGCGACGGTAAATGAGGTGGAGCCGGAGTTTTCCGAGGCAACCGCACGGGAAAAATATAAAACAATCGGCACTTTCACGACCAATACGACTGCAAACCAGAAGCGAAACACCAACGTCAAGCTGGCTGCCCAGGCAATCAATGGCATCGTGCTTCAGCCGGGGGAGGAATTTTCCTTTAACAACCGGGTGGGTGAGCGTACCGAGGCAAAGGGATATCAGGCGGCAGCTGCTTACAACAATGGTGAAGTCGTTCAAGAGATTGGAGGCGGTGTATGTCAGGTTTCCTCTACCATGTACAATGCAGTTGTGAAGGCAGGACTGAAAACGACCATGCGCCGTTCCCATACGTTCGAGCCTTCTTACGTAACACCGGGAACCGATGCAACCGTAAGCTGGGGCGGTCCGGATTATAAATTTGTAAATAACTCCAGCGCAGCGATTGGTATCCGCGCAAGTTATTACAACCAGACCTGTACGGTATCCATTTATGGAATTCCGGTCCTGGAGGATGGGGTTACCCATTCTTTGAAATCCACGAAGCTCAGTGAGACTGACCCGCCTGCACCGACCTATGAAGAGGACCCGACGCTTACACCGGGAACGGAGAAAGTCAAGAGTGCGGGAAGCAAGGGAAGCAAGTGGGAAACCCGTCTGATCGTTACGAAAAACGGAGAAGTAGTCAGTCAGAATGTGGATCACAGCGTTACCTACAAAGGACACACGCCGGTTATATTAAGAAACAGTACCGGTACAACAGCGGCAGGTGCATCTTCTGCGGCAGACAGTTCTGCTTCCGCAGCCGATGGAACAACTGTGGTACCGTCCGGCGATGCAGGAACAGGAACTTCTTCTGCGGGCGAGAGTCATAAGGCAGGGGAGACAACGGCGGTTGCACCGTCTCATACAGCTGCAGAAAAGACTACTGCGGCTGAAACGACAGCCCAGGCTACCACTGCAGCATCCCAGCAGCCGGTATCCCATCCGACAGTAGCCGATTCCGGCAACAGCAGCTCCGGTGGCAATAGCTCCGGAAATGCGCCGACAGCAGCCGATTCCGGCAATGCACCGACGATTGCGCCGAATCCGGGTGTGTAAAAAGAAAATAAAAGGGTTTTTGAAATCTGTAGAAAAATTAACAAAACAGAAGCGCTTTTTGACAGCGCTTCTGTTTCTTTTTTTCAACGGAAAATCCAGAAATAAGCAATTGCTAACTTGGATTTTGGACAGATTGTATGCAAAATAATACGCGAATTTCCTGTTTTCGTGTTTGCAAATCGATAAAAAGTTGCTATAATATACACAGGTCAGTCTCCTTATGCGGGGAGACTTCTCTTTCCGGTGCATTTTTCTCACTGGAAACTTCCCGGTTTTACCCGGGTTAAAGCATATTCACATTTGTAGGAGGATAATCAAATGGCAAGAAAAATGAAAACCATGGATGGTAATCAGGCCGCTGCTCATGCTTCATACGCATTTACCGAAGTTGCAGCTATGTACCCGATTACTCCGTCTTCCGTAATGCCTGAGCATACGGATGAGTGGGCTACTGAAGGCAGAAAGAATATCTTCGGCCGTACAGTACAGATCACTGAGATGCAGTCTGAGGCTGGTGCAGCTGGTGCTGTTCACGGTTCTCTGGTAGCAGGCGCTCTGACCACTACCTATACCGCTTCCCAGGGTCTTCTTCTGATGATCCCGGATCTGTACAAAATCGCTGGTGAGCAGTTACCGGGCGTTATCGATGTATCTGCACGTGCAGTATCTTCTCACGCTCTGAACATCTTCGGCGATCATTCCGACGTATATGCATGCCGTCAGACCGGCTGCGCTATGCTGTGTGAGTCCAGCGTACAGGAGGTTATGGACTTAACTCCGGTTGCTCATCTGTCTGCAATCAAAGGTAAAGTTCCGTTCATCAACTTCTTCGATGGATTCCGTACCTCTCATGAGATCCAGAAGATCGAAGAGTGGGATTACGACGATCTGGCTGAGATGGCTGACTGGGATGCAATTGCAGAATACCGTGCAAAAGCATTAAACCCGAACAACCCGTCTCAGAAAGGTTCCGCACAGAACCCGGATATCTTCTTCCAGGCTCGTGAGGCATGCAACTCTTACTACGATGCTCTTCCGGCAGTAGTACAGATGTACATGGACAAAGTAAATGCTAAGATCGGTACCGACTACAAACTGTTTAACTACTACGGCGCTGAGGATGCTGAGCAGGTTATCATCGCTATGGGTTCCGTTAACGATACCATCGAGGAGACCATCGATTACATGAGAAAGTCTACCGGTGCTAAAGTTGGTGTTGTTAAAGTTCGTCTTTACAGACCGTTCAGCGCAGAGGCTCTGATCGCAGCTATCCCGGATACTGTTAAGAAGATCACTGTTCTTGACAGAACCAAAGAGCCAGGTTCCTTAGGCGAGCCGTTATACCTGGATGTTGTTGCAGCATTAAAGGGCAGCAAGTTCGACCAGGTTGAGATCTTCTCCGGCCGTTATGGTCTTGGTTCCAAAGATACCACCCCGTCTCAGATCGTTGCGATCTATGAGAACAACACCATCAAGAGATTTACCACTGGTATCGTAGATGATGTTACCAACCTGTCCCTGCCGGTAGGTGCTCCGCTTGTTACCACTCCGGAAGGAACCACTAACTGTAAGTTCTGGGGTCTTGGTGCAGATGGTACCGTAGGTGCTAACAAGAACTCCATCAAGATCATCGGCGATAACACCGATATGTACGCTCAGGCTTACTTCGATTATGACTCCAAGAAATCCGGCGGTGTTACCATGTCTCACCTTCGTTTCGGTCATAAGAAGATCAAATCCACCTACCTGATCCATCAGGCAAACTTCGTAGCATGCCACAACCCGGCATACGTTCGTAAGTACAACATGGTTCAGGAGCTGGTTGACGGCGGTACTTTCCTGTTAAACTGCCCGTGGACTCACGAGGAGCTGGACAAGCACCTTCCGGGTCAGATGAAGAAATTCATCGCTGATCACAACATCAACTTCTACACCATCGACGGTGTTAAGATCGGTATCGAGACCGGCATGGGCCCGACCCGTATCAACACCATCTTACAGTCCGCATTCTTCAAACTGACCGGTATCATTCCGGAGGAGAAAGCAATCGACCTGATGAAGGCTGCTGCTCAGAAGACCTACGGCCGTAAGGGTGAGGACGTTGTTAAGAAGAACTGGGCTGCTATCGATGCTGGTGCAACCGGCGTTGTTAAGGTAGAGGTTCCGGAGAGCTGGAAGAACTGCGAGGATGAGGGACTTGATTACAAGACCGTTTCCGGCGACAGAAAAGACGTTGTTGATTTCGTTAACAACATCCAGACCAAAGTTAGTGCTCAGGAAGGTAACAACTTACCGGTATCTGCATTCAAAGAGTATGTAGATGGTAATACCCCGTCCGGTTCTGCAGCATTCGAGAAACGTGGTATCGCTGTAGACGTTCCGGTTTGGAATTCCGAGAACTGTATCCAGTGTAACTTCTGTTCTTATGTCTGCCCGCACGCTGCAATCCGTCCGGTTGCTATGACCGAGGAAGAGGCTGCTAAGGTTGAGGGCGCTACCTTACCGTTAACCGGTATGCCGCAGTACAAGTTCACCATCGCTGTATCTGCACTTGACTGTACCGGTTGTGGTTCTTGTGCAAACGTATGTCCTGGCAAGAAGGGCGAGAAGGCTCTTACCATGGATAAGCTTGACAAGCACCTTGACGAGCAGAAGACCTTTGATTACGCAGTAACCCTGCCGATCAAAGAGGATGTTGTTGCTAAATTCAAAGAGACCACCGTTAAGGGTTCCCAGTTCAAACAGCCGTTACTTGAGTTCTCCGGCGCATGTGCTGGATGTGGTGAGACTCCGTACGCTAAGCTGATCACCCAGCTGTTCGGTGACAGAATGTACATCTCCAACGCAACTGGATGTTCTTCTATCTGGGGTAACTCTTCACCGTCTACTCCTTACACCGTAAACGCTAAGGGTCAGGGTCCGGCATGGGATAACTCCCTGTTCGAGGATGCTGCTGAGTTTGGTTACGGTATGTTACTGGCTCAGAACGCAATCCGTGATGAGTTAAAGGAGAAGGTTGAGCAGGTTGCAGCAAACGAGAACGCTTCTGAGGAAGTTAAGGCTGCATGCAAAGACTACTTAGATACCTTCACCGTAGGTGCTACCAACGGTACCGCTACCGATAAGTTAGTTGCAGCTCTGGAAGGCATTGACTGCCCGACCTGCAAGTACATCGTAGCAAACAAGAACTACCTGGCTAAGAAGTCCCAGTGGGTATTCGGTGGTGACGGATGGGCTTACGATATCGGTTTCGGCGGCGTAGACCATATCCTTGCTTCCGGTAAGGACATCAACGTTATGGTATTCGATACCGAGGTTTACTCCAACACTGGCGGTCAGTCCTCTAAGGCTACCAAGACTGGTGCTGTAGCTCAGTTCGCAGCTGGCGGTAAAGAGACCAAGAAGAAAGACCTTGCAAGCATCGCAATGTCTTACGGTTATGTATACGTAGCTCAGATCTCCATGGGTGCTGATTATGCTCAGACTGTTAAGGCTATCGCTGAGGCAGAGGCATATCCGGGTCCGTCCCTGATCATGGCTTACGCTCCGTGTATCAACCACGGTATCAAGAAGGGCATGAGCAAAGCACAGACCGAGGAGAAACTGGCAGTTGAGACCGGTTACTGGAACAACTTCCGTTACAACCCGGCTGCTGAGAAGAAGTTCACCCTGGATAGCAAGGCTCCGAACATGGAAGGCTATCAGGACTTCTTAAAGGGCGAGGTTCGTTACGCATCTCTGGCTATGAAGAATCCGGAGAGAGCAGCTACCCTGTTCGCTAGAAACGAGGCAGAGGCTAAGGAGCGTTACGAGTACCTGACCAAGTTGGTTAAGCTGTACGGTGACGACAACGAGTAATCGTTCGTGAAGAAATCAATATAAATCGTTCATGACTGTCCCCGGTTCGCCGGGGCGGACGTGAGCGGGTCAGTTCCGGATGGAATGGCTTGTGCTGTAACAGAAAAAAAGCTCCCGGCCTGCGAAAGCAGGTGCGGGAGCTTTTTTGTACCACTAGGCGAAGAGTGCGCCAAGCAGTCCGTAGGATAACAGGGACATGATTACGGTGGCCATGATGATTCCGCAGAAAATCGCGCCGATGGCTTTGCCGAATTTCATGTGGAGCAGGGCGGCTATCAGGGAGCCAGTCCAGGCGCCGGTGCCGGGAAGCGGAATCCCTACGAAGAGAACGAGACCCCAGAAACCAAATTTCTCAATCTGGCCTTTGTTTTTATCTGCTTTCTGGCGGACCCAGATTGCTACTTTGCTTAAGCCCGGTACACGCTCCATACCGTTTAAAACCTTTTCGATGAGAAGAAGGATGAACGGGATTGGAAGCAGGTTTCCAATGATGCAGATTGGAATTGCCTTTAAGATCGGAACATTCAAAAGAGCGGGAGATGCAGCAAGCAGTCCGCCACGCAGTTCCAGGATCGGGATCATGGAGATGATAAAGATGATGGCTTCCCCGGATACTTTTCCACCGAGAAGGGAAGCCAGACCCTGTACCAGAGTATCAGTCATAACATATCCTCACTTTTCTGTATAAAATTGTATGAATTTGTGACAATTCTGCGGCCAATTGTGATCGCGTTTGCGCGATGCGTGAACTGTAACAGGACTGTTGCATTGACCGTAAAAAGCCACATACGCTTCATTATAGGAGAAAACACAAAAAAATTCAATTGCTTCTGCCTACTCGTTTATAAAAAAATACTATGTAGATTTCTCGCAGAGTATGCTAAAATGAAAAGTACGGTTATAGATACAGGACAGATATAGAAAGGAACGGAAGATAAAGTTATGAAACGGCTGTGGAAAATACTGGGAATTTTGGTTGCAACGGCAATTTTACTGAACGTAGTAACAGAAATATTGAACCGGAAATCGCTGATCGGTGCAATTGGATTTGCCTTGCATACACCGCTGGTATTTTTGCTGAACAGTCTGTTGTTTCTGACGCCGTTTTTGCTGGTTTTCTTTACCAGGCGGAAGGTGTTTCTGGCGGTTGTGCTTGTGGTGACCGGCCTGACGATGGCGATTGCCAACAGTGTTCTTCTGGTATTCCGGACTACACCGTTTACGGCAGCGGACCTTCGCCTGGTAAAGTATGCAGCCACACTTCTGACAACGTATCTGACCTGGTGGCAGATCGTGCTGATGGCAGTGGCTGCAGTGGCCGCGATTTTATTTTGTGCAGTGCTCTGGAAAAAAGCGCCGCTGGATCCAGGAAAGGTGAATCTGACAGAATCTGTCTGTGTATCGGCGGTTTCCATGCTGGTGATCTGGGGGGTTTTAAATTTCTCCATTGCGACAGGCGCAGTGGCGCTTCATTTTGGAAATATCGGACAGGCTTATAAGGATTATGGATTTGCCTATTGTTTTTCCAATTCACTTCTGAATACCGGAATTGAGAAACCGCAAAGCTATGACCAGGCGGCTGTGGAGGAACTGGAAAGCGAAGAGCAGACACAGACCGAAGATGCAAAAAACATAGAAGGCCGCTACCCGAATATCATTATGTTGCAGCTGGAATCCTTTTTTGATCCGCTTTTGTGGAAGAACAATCCGGTACAGGGAGATCCCATCCCGATGTTTCATTTCCTGGAGCGGAATTTCCCATCTGGTTATTTGAGTGTTCCTTCGGTGGGTGCCGGAACGGCGAATACGGAGTTTGAGTGTAACAGCGCCATGAATCTGGATTTCTTCGGACCGGGAGAGTATCCGTATAAGACCATTCTCCAGAAGACATCCTGTGAGAGCATGGCATTTGATATGAAAAATCTGGGGTATAAGGCGCATGCGGTGCATAATAATGAAGCAACGTTTTATGATCGCCACAAGGTGTTTTCCCAGCTTGGGTTCGATACTTTTACGCCGATTGAGTATATGTATGACATCGAGCGGAATCCAACCGGCTGGTGCAAAGATAAGGTATTGGTCGGAGAGATCGAAAAGGTGCTGGACTCCACTATGGGAAGCGACTTTGTATACACGATTTCCGTGCAGGGACATGGCAAATATCCTTCGTTTGAATATTACTGTGAGCAGATCCATGAGATGGATGAATTTATCGGACAGCTGATCAATATGCTGAATACACGCATGGAGCCGACGGTTCTGGTGATGTATGGCGATCATTTGCCGGGCTTTGAATGGACGGCAGAGGAGATGGAGAACGGCTCACTTTTCCAGACCAAGTATGTTGTCTGGAACAATGTCAACCTTCCTGCTGTGAAGCGCGATGTAGAAGCTTACCAGCTTGCTGCCCATGTCCTGAATATGCTGGATATCCATGAGGGCACCATGATCCGGTTCCACCAGCGTCATTTAGACCAGTATGATACAGACACGCAGGAATATCTGGATGCCATGCAGATCCTGCAGTATGACATTCTTTATGGGGATCACGAAGTATATGGAGGGGAATCGCCTTATCCGGCGACAAAACTGGAATTTGGCGTCACTCCGATCATTCAGAGAACAACGCTGCACAATACGGATCAGGTTATTGTATTTGGCGGCCCCTTTAACAGCTACTCCAAAATCTGTATAGATGGAAAAGCGGTGGATACCCAGTATTATTCAAAGACCAGGCTGATTGCAAAGGGAGTTTCCAAAAAAGACGGAGAAGAAATTACCGTTCAGCAGGTTGGACGTGATAAGATTCATCTGGGAACAGCAAGAAAGAGACAGGAGACGATAAAACGATGAATATTCAGGAAGAATGGGAGCTGCATAAGCCGAAAAAGAAAACCTGGGGACGATTCCTGCGGGTCATATTTGGTCGTACCACGTTTGTGATTACGGCACTTCTGATCCAGTTTATCACGCTTTTGTACAGCTTTCAGTGGCTGAGTGAGCATGTGTTTTACTTATATGGAGGTTTTGTAGGCTTAAGTGCTGTCGTTGTGATCTACATCATCAATAAAAACCAGAATCCGTCTTATCAGCTTTCCTGGATCATCCCGGTTCTGGTATTTCCGGTATTCGGTGCTTTGTTTTATCTTTTTGTGGAAGCACAGCCAGGAACCAGAATGATCGACCGGAGACTGAAAGCGAACATCGAAGAAACCAGGCCTTTTTTAAAACAGCAGACACAGGTTATGGAACGTCTGTACCGGGAAAGCAGGGGAACTGCGCGGCTGGCTTATTATATGAACGAATATGGCGGGTATCCGATCTGGGAAAACACCAGTGCACAGTATTTTCCATTGGGCGATGATATGTATCCGGTGCTTCTGGAAGAACTGAAAAAAGCAGAGCGCTACATTTTCATGGAGTATTTCATCGTGGAAAAAGGAGAAATGTGGAACACTATCCTGGAGATATTAAAAGAAAAGGCGGCATCCGGTGTGGAAGTCCGCTTTATGTACGATGGGATGTGCAGCCTGACCTTAGTACCGTACGGGTATCCGAAGCAGCTGGAGCAGTATGGGATCCGCTGCAAGATGTTCTCCCCGGTGCGCCCGGTCCTTTCTTCCGCACAGAATAACCGGGACCACAGAAAGATCACGGTGATCGACGGACATACTGCATTCACCGGAGGAATCAATCTGGCAGACGAATATATCAACCGGAAGGTCCGTTTTGGACACTGGAAGGATACGGCGATCATGTTAAAGGGCGATGCCGTGACCGGATTTCTGATGATGTTTTTGCAGATGTGGAACATTACGGAACACCAGGCGGATGATTATGTCAGATATCTATGCAAGCCAGATTACCAGTACCCGGCAGGACTGGACCGCTCGGGCTTTGCGATGCCGTACGGGGACAGTCCGCTGGATAATGAGCCGGTAGGACAGCATGTTTACATGGATATTTTAAATGAATCCCGTTACTATGTGCATATGATGACACCCTACTTGATCCTGGACAGTGATATGATCACGTCGCTGACCTTTGCGGCGAAGCGCGGCATTGAGACGATCATCATCATGCCGCACATCCCGGATAAGATTTATGCCTACCTGCTGGCGCGTTCCTACTACGCGGAGCTTTTGCAGGCAGGTGTAAAGATTTATGAGTATACACCGGGCTTTGTCCATGCAAAGGTATTTACTAGCGATGACACCAAGGCGGTGGTTGGTTCCATCAATATGGACTACCGGAGCCTGCACCTGCATTTTGAATGTGCAGTTTATCTGTACCGGAATCCGGCCGTGCAGCAGGCAGAGGCAGATTTCCAGGCAACCTTAAAACAGTGCCAGGAGATCACACAGCAGGACTGCAGAAATTATCCGATCCCGAAGAAAATCGCGGGAAAGGTGCTGCGGCTGTTTGCTCCCCTGATGTAAAACAGCAATATCGCACAGTGCGTATCAGAGATGCAGGATTTCTTCTATTAGTAATGCCGTACCTCGGCGGCTGCCCGGATCTTCTGAATGACAGGCTCGGCGGCTGCGGAGGTGAAATATTGGAAGGTGCATGCTGGCACCTTCTTTTTTAATGCCTCAAAATCTCCGTCTTTGATCAGACAGCGCACGTCGGACGCGCTGATGGCACCATCTGCGTCGGCTTTTCTTGGAATGATATTGCAGGTCAGGCCGGCGGCGGACAGCTCCTCAGCCATGACCTGGTTGTAGATGCCGGTTACCTGGCTGAAGGGTTCTTCCCCGACAAAACGGTCTGTGATGGAAAGCGCATTGGCAATGCGCAGAAACACCTGGATATCGAGCTTGGCATGAGAGCGGATGACCGTGTCGGAGTCCTTTAAAAAGTAGGACGGGAAGGTCGCATTGGAGATCATGTAAGGACCGGTCTCGTGGCAGATCACATTGGAAAGGTCTGCGCAGCCGTCTGCAACCAGCTGTCTGCGGACGGAGAATGGAACCAGGGAAGCATCCTCTGAGACTACAAATACATGAAGTAAGTCTACCGAAGCAGCCGCCTGCTCAACCAGATAACGGTGACCGAGTGTGAATGGGTTGGCATTCATGATGACAGCGCCGGTTTTTTGTGTGCTGGTTGGTACAGAGGCATCCGCGCCGTCTTTGTCGTTGTGTGTGTCCTGGTTTTCTGTCTGTGTCAGAACAACGGGGGCAGTTTGAGCTGCTAAGAAAGCAGCGGTTTCCTGCTGCAATTGTTTCAGATAATCAGCAAAGCCAGTCCGGCGGTTTTCCATAAAAACAACTTTTCCTTCCACACGGGCGATTTCGTAAAAACTGAGATCACTGAAAAACCGGGCCGTATTACACTTAGTATATAAGAAGAGACTGGTGTTGCCACGGCTGTACTGGTATTCGATCAGGTGTGAGATCACCTGATTCATCAGGCCTTCGCCCTGATGCTCTGAGGATACAGCCATGCAGCGCAGTGTGTTGGCAAAGCAGGAACCGGTTGCGACCAGGTTGTAGTCATCGTCGAACAGACCGATGCTGTAATCGAGATTTTTGTCGCGTTCGATTCCTTCTTTTTCCAATAATGCGTCCATCTGGCGCACAGCGCGTTTATCAGTGGGAGATATTCTGCTGACGGTATAATCTGACATAATAAAAAGTCCTCCGTGTTTTATTCTGAATATGTTTCGAAATGTCAAGCTTTCCGGCAGTCTGTGAAATCTGAATATGGAAACAGGAATGCCAGAACTGTGTTTAGTATAGCGTATTTCCTGTAAAAATGCGAATACTTCCTGAGTTATGGGGAATATTGGATTATGATAATAATTTGCAGCAAGGATGTTCCGTATGGAAAATTCCAAGCACAGTTGGTGTGTAAAAGAATTTTATCAATGCTTGCAGGCAGAAAGGAATGAAATCACAGATGGGCAAACGGAAAATGAAAAATAGAAACAAACAGACAGAAAATTGGAATGCGGAAGATGGTGGAAAACAAATGTCTGAAGTCAATCGCATGAACGAAAAAAATGCCAGGAAAAGGGAAAAAACAGATGTGCCAGTGAATGGAACGGAACGAATGCAAAATGGAGGCGAGCGGGTTCAGGGCGGCGGAAATGAAGCGTTTGGTCTGGGCTATGCGCAGGCTACGCTGGATGGTGGAAATGGCAAACATAAAATTCATTTGCTTTCCATCATCGGGGAAGTAGAGGGGCACGAAAATCTGTCCGGAAATACGAAGGTTACCAAATACGATCAGATTCTGCCCAGGCTTGCCGAGCTGGAAGATGATGACAGTGTGGAAGGCTTGCTGGTTCTTCTGAATACGTCCGGTGGGGATGTGGATGCAGGGCTTGCCATTGCAGAGATGATCGCCTCCCTTTCCATGCCAACCGTTTCTTTGGTGTTGGGCGGCAGCCATTCCATTGGGGTACCACTTGCTGTTTCAACCGATCACTCTTTTATTGTCCCGACCGGGACGATGATGGTGCATCCGGTGCGCATGAGCGGAACGGTAATCGGGGCATCGCAGACTTACGAGTATTTTGAAATGATCCAGGACCGGATCCTGACCTTTGTCAGCGACCATGCGCAGATCGCATATGACCAGGTGAAGCAGCTGATGCTGAATACGGAAATGCTGACCCGGGACCTGGGAACGGTGCTAGTAGGAAGTGAAACCGTAAAAGCCGGACTCATCGATGAGGTCGGGGGGATCCGGGAGGCACTGGGGTATTTGTACCGGAAAATTGAAGAAGGAGAAGAAGATACGGTACACAGGTAGGAATGTTCTGAAGAACCGGCAAAATCCATTCCTGTTTGCGCAACGTGTGCACAGGAACGAATCTTGAATTTGTGGAGTATGTCCGCGTCTTGCATTTCCTGATAATTTTTTGTATACTAACTACATTGGGAAAGAGGAGGCTGAATTTTTGTGGCAGCAAAGAAACAACAAAACAAAGTAAATTCAGATAAAACAGCAAGAACAACGGGCAGCCGGAAAGCTGCAGGAACCGGGGCGAAGAATGCGGCAGACGGCAGAAAAAAAGCCGGAAGACCGAGAAAGGTCCAGGAACCGGAGCCAGTTCAGGAAGAGGAAAGCCTGGTACGCGCAGAAGTGATCGTTTTGGGATCGTTTGCGGCCGCAGTGCTTTTATTTTTAAGCAATTTTCATCTTTGTGGCTTTGCCGGAGATTTTCTGCGCGGTGTTCAGCTGGGACTGTTTGGTCTTCCAGGATACATTGCTCCGCTGGTCCTGTTCGTAGGGACCTGTTTTTACCAGGCAAACCGGGGAAATCGCGTGGCTTTGCACAAGACAGTTGCTTCTGCAGCAGCTTTTTTTCTGCTCTGCGGCTTTTCACAGATGATATTTGGACAGCAGCCGGAAGCCGGGAAGGGTGTATTGGAATATTACCGTCTGTCTGCGGCATCCGGTATGGGCGGCGGTCTGGCAGGAGGACTTTTATTTGGAGTACTTCGCTCTGTGCTGGGAAGCATCGGTGCATTTCTGATCCTGGCTGTAGGCATGATTTTATGTATGGTGTGCATCACGGGACGCTCGTTTGTGAAAGCAGTGAAACGGCACAGCGATGTGGCTTATCAGTATGCCAGGGAGGACATGGAGCGCCGCAGGGAAATCCATGCTGAGCGCCAGGAAGAGCGCAGGAGACTTCGCGAAGAACAGCGGGTGCGCGGTGTGAATCTTGGTTCCACGTATCTGCCGGCGAAAGAAGACGAGTACCTGGAGGAAGATCCGGAGGCGGATTACGGCGAGCGTTACGAGGATGATTATGATAACGGCTATGATGATGGCAGTGCCGACAATCATGACAGTGGCTATCATGATAACTATGCTGACGGTCATGCGGAACATTACGATGACAGCTATGGTTATGGTGACAGCGATAGCGGCAGCTATGATGAAAGTTATGGCACCCGTGGAAGGGCAGAGCATGCTGCAAGCCGTCCGCGTCCGAAGCGGCAGACACCGGACCAGGCAGATCTGTTTACCGGAAGTATTTCCATGCCGGATGAATACCGGAATGAAAAGCCGGATGTTCCTGCTTATTCAACCAATCTTCCGACCGGGGAAGTGGTACCGCCGGAGCCGGAGGATGATTACGATCTGGAGGCTGCGGCCAGAAAACTGACTGAGTCTGGTTTTGGGCGTTTTGAAGAAACCGGAGAAGTTTTCACCGGCGGTGCAAGGAAACTTGACGAGCCGGAAAAGGGAAAAGCAGGGCAGACCGATAACACGGATGTTTATGCGGATGTGGCTCCGTGGGATGAGCCGGATACATACACAGAAAATCCTTATAAAGAAAATCAGTATACAGCAGATGCTTATGTACAGCAGCAGACTGAAATGCAGAACGGGCGGAATATGCAGCAGGAGCAGACGAAAGCAGTCCAGGCAGCTTCCGCAGAAAATGCGACGCTGAACCGGATGCAGAAACCAGCACAGGGAACCGGGCGGGAATTGCAGACAGAATCAGCGCAGCAGATGTGGGAGACCGTGCAGGAACCACAGCCGGAGCCAGTGCAGCAGATGCAGGAGCCATCTCCGTACATGCAGGAGCCTGCCCCGGAGGAGTATCTCCCAGATCCGGATGTGGCATACACCGTAAAAACGGAGCAGAACACCGACTTTGCGATCCCGGAGGAAAGCAAACGTGTGGTCACTGCGGGAGGCAAGGTCATCGAGACCGATACCGAGGCGCTTCAGAAGAAATTGGAATCTGCCAAAAAGGCAGAAGCAGCAAAACACGAGTCAGAGCAGGCCGAAAGCAAAGTGTCAGTGGAGCAGCAGATTCAGGAAAAAGAAGAAGAACCGAAAAAGGAATACATCTTTCCGCCGTTTAGCCTGTTAAAGCGCGGCAGCCGCAATCTGGGCGGTTATTCGGAACAGGAATACCGGGAAACCGCAGTGAAATTGCAGCAGACGCTGCGCAACTTTGGCGTTGGCGTTACCGTGACCAATATCAGCTGCGGACCTTCCGTCACCCGATATGAGCTGCACCCGGAGCAGGGCGTAAAGGTCAGCAAGATCGTCGGACTTGCTGATGACATTAAGCTGAGCCTGGCGGCAGAGGATATCCGTATTGAGGCACCAATCCCGGGCAAGTCTGCAGTGGGTATCGAGGTGCCGAATAAAGAGAAGACATCCGTATTCTTGCGCGATCTTCTGGAGTCCGATACGTTCCAGAAGCATCCGTCCAGACTGGCTTTCGCAGTCGGAAAGGATATCGGCGGTCAGGTCGTGGTAACCGATATCGCCAAGATGCCGCATCTTCTGATCGCGGGCGCGACCGGATCCGGTAAGTCGGTCTGCATCAACACCATTATCATGAGCATCATCTACAAGGCTGACCCGGAGAATGTCAAGCTCATCATGGTGGATCCGAAGGTCGTGGAGCTGAGCGTATATAACGGCATTCCGCATCTGCTGATTCCGGTTGTGACCGATCCGAAGAAAGCATCTGGTGCCTTGAACTGGGCAGTAGCCGAGATGACAGACCGCTACAAGAAATTCGCGAAATACGGTGTGCGTGACTTAAAAGGCTACAATGCAAAGATTGAGACGATTCAGGATATTGGTGACGCAAACAAACCGAAGAAGATGCCGCAGATCGTCATTATCGTGGACGAGCTTGCGGATCTGATGATGGTGGCTCCAGGCGAGGTGGAGGATGCAATCTGCCGTCTGGCCCAGCTGGCGCGTGCGGCAGGCATTCATCTGGTCATCGCGACCCAGAGACCGTCGGTCAATGTCATTACCGGACTGATCAAGGCAAACGTACCGTCAAGAATCGCATTTTCCGTTTCTTCCGGCGTGGATTCCCGTACCATCATCGATATGAACGGTGCAGAGAAACTTCTCGGAAAGGGCGATATGCTCTTTTATCCGGCAGGGTTCCCGAAACCTCAGCGTGTGCAGGGCGCTTTTGTCTCCGACTCGGAGGTTCAGCAGGTAGTGGACTTTTTAACCGAGCAGGGATTGACAGCCCAGTACAGTCCGGAAGTAGAAAACAGTATGAACGCGGCTCCTTCTGCGACAAGCTCCGACCCGTCTAACAGCCGGGACGAGTACTTTGAGCAGGCTGGCCGTTTCATAATAGAAAAAGAAAAGGCATCCATTGGTATGCTGCAGCGTATGTTCAAGATCGGATTCAACCGTGCCGCAAGGATCATGGACCAGCTGGCGGAGGCCGGTGTGGTCGGCGAGGAAGAGGGAACAAAGCCCCGTAAAGTCCTTATGACTATGGAAGAATTTGACCAGATCATTTAACCCAGGATGAAACGGTACAGGCTGCCGGGCGCATTGTGCGCAGACAGGAAATCACCAGCGGACAGTTTCATTCAGACCACAGGAAAAAGAAAGGGAGGATACTGGATATGAAGACAGATATTGAAATCGCGCAGGAGGCGGTAAAGCTTCCAATCAAAGAGGTTGCAGAGAGCTATGGAATCGTTGAGGATGATCTGGAACTGTACGGCAAGTACAAGGCAAAGATCACTGATGAGCTGTGGCAGCAGGTGAAGGACCGTCCGGACGGAAAGCTGGTTCTGGTCACTGCGATCAACCCGACTCCGGCCGGAGAAGGCAAAACTACGACCAGCATTGGTCTGGCAGATGCCCTTACAAGACTTGGCAAGAAGACCATGATCGCCCTGCGTGAGCCGTCCCTTGGACCGTGCTTCGGCATTAAGGGCGGAGCAGCAGGCGGCGGTTTTGCCCAGGTCGTTCCGATGGAGGATTTAAACCTTCACTTCACCGGAGACTTCCATGCGATCACATCTGCGAATAACTTACTGGCAGCACTGTTAGACAACCATATCCAGCAGGGCAATGCCCTTCAGATCGATACCAGACAGATTCTCTGGAAACGCTGCCTGGATATGAACGACCGTGTACTCCGCAATGTTGTGGTAGGTCTTGGCGCAAAGGCAGATGGTGTTGTGCGTGAAGATCATTTCGTGATCACGGTTGCTTCTGAGATCATGGCAATCCTTTGCCTGGCAAACGATATGAACGACTTGAAAGAGCGTCTCGGCAAGATCATCGTTGCATATAATTATGCCGGAGAGCCGGTTACTGCAGCACAGCTGCATGCAGTAGGAGCAATGGCAGCGCTGTTAAAGGATGCCATCAAGCCGAACCTGATCCAGACCCTGGAGCATACCGGTGCCCTGGTACACGGCGGACCGTTCGCAAACATCGCACATGGCTGCAACAGCGTGCGTGCGACCAAGACCGCGTTAAAGCTGGCGGATATCGTGGTAACCGAGGCAGGCTTTGGCGCAGATCTGGGTGCAGAGAAGTTCATGGATATCAAGTGCCGCAAGGCAGACTTAAAGCCGGATGCAGTTGTTCTGGTGGCAACCGTGCGTGCATTAAAGTACAACGGCGGTGTGCCGAAGACGGAACTGGCGGCAGAGAATCTGGATGCGCTGAAGAAAGGTATCGTAAACCTGGAGAAGCACATCGAGAACCTGCAGAAGTTTGGTGTTCCGGTTGTAGTAACCTTAAACTCCTTTGTGACCGATACCGAGGCAGAGTACGCATTCATCCGCGATTTCTGCGAGGCACGCGGCTGTGAATTCGCGCTCTCTGAGGTATGGGCAAAAGGCGGCGAGGGCGGTGAAGCCCTGGCAAACAAGGTGCTGGAGACTCTGGCAAACAAGGAGAGCCATTACCATGCCCTGTACCCGGATGAGATGAGCTTAAAGGATAAGGTCAAGACCATTGCCACCGAGATCTACGGTGCAGACGGCGTTTCCTACGCTCCGGCAGCATCTAAGGCCCTGGCACGCATCGAGGAGATGGGCTTTGGCAATCTTCCGGTCTGCATGGCAAAGACCCAGTATTCCCTGTCTGATGACCAGACCAGGCTGGGACGCCCGGCCGGATTCACCATCAATGTGCGCGATGCTTATGTTTCCGCAGGCGCAGGCTTTGTGGTTGTTCTGACCGGCGCGATCATGACCATGCCGGGACTTCCGAAAAAACCGGCTGCAGACGGCATTGATGTCGATGAAAACGGCGTGATTACCGGACTGTTCTAGAAAAAACGCCTGTAATCTGGCACAGGCCGGATTGCAGGCATGAAACATGCATGCGGGGCAGCAGGATTGCATGTCGTGCATGCATGGACAGAAAACAAAAACGTGTGGAAAGGATAGACGAAGAGTATGACGATAAAAGACTGGTTAGAGGGACTTTCTTACAAGCTGGTACAGGGAAGCCTGGACGTGGAAGTAAACGAAGTCGTATACGATTCCAGAAAAGCGGCTCCGGGAGCTGTATTTGTCTGCATGAAAGGAACAAAGATCGATTCCCATGATTTTGTGGGACAGGTAACGGATGCGGGTGTGAAGGTGCTTGTGACTGAGCATGCAGTAGAGGCACCGGCAGATGTGACGGTCGTGGAGACAGCAAATGGCAGGGAGGCACTGGCGCTTTTATCGGCAGCACGGTTTGGCTATCCTTCCCGCAAGCTGACCATGATCGGTGTTACCGGAACCAAGGGAAAGACAACGACGACCCACATGATCAAGACGATTCTGGAGACAGCCGGAAAGAAAACCGGCATGATCGGAACCAACGGTGTCTACATCGGCGAGGAGCATTTCCCGACTGTGAACACGACGCCGGAATCCTATGATCTGCACCGTTATTTTGCAAAAATGGTGGAAGAAGGCTGTGCGTGCTGCGTGATGGAGGTTTCCTCCCAGGCAATGAAGATGCACCGGGTCGCAGGCATCCAGTTTGATTACGGCTTGTTTACCAACATTTCTCCGGATCATATCGGAAAAGATGAACATGCGGATTTTGCGGAGTACTTATACTATAAAAAGCAGCTTTTTGCGCAGAGTAAGCGTGCCCTGGTCAATGTCGATGATGAGCATATCGAGGAAATTGTAAAGGATATCCCGTGTCCGTGGACCGGATTTGGCTTAAAAGAGGGAGCAGGCTTCCAGGCAGAGAACATCCACTATGTCTCTGAGCCGGATTTTGTCGGCGTGGAGTTTGACATCAAGGGCGAGCATCAGATCCCGGTGCGTGTCAGTATCCCTGGCAAGTTTAATGTATACAATGCGCTGGCGGCAGCAGCGGTTACGCTCTGGGTGGGCGTTCCGGCAGATAAGCTGCAGCATGCCCTGGAGCATTTAAAGATCAATGGCCGTATGGAGATTGTCTATACCTCCGAAAAATGCTGTGTGATTGTGGATTATGCCCACAATGCAGTCAGCATGGAAAGCCTTCTCGAAACGCTCAGGGAGTATCATCCGAAACGCCTGGTGGTTGTATTTGGCTGCGGTGGAAACCGCTCAAAAGACCGCCGTTATTCCATGGGTGAGATCGGCGGCCGCATGTCAGATCTTTCCATCATCACTGCAGATAACTCCCGCTTTGAGAAGGTGGAGGATATCATTGCGGATATCCGCGGCAGCATCGAGAAAACCGGCGGAAAATTCATCGAAATCCCGGACCGGAAGGAAGCCATTACCTACAGCATCACCCATGCCGAGCAGGGAGATATGATTGCCATCATCGGGAAGGGACATGAGGATTATCAGGAGATTAACGGAGTGCGTTATCCGTTTTTGGACCGCGCCGTGGTGGAAGAGGTTGTGAAGACCTTGCAGTAAAACGCATGCAGAATCCATGATGGAAAATGGCATGGCATTGCGAAACATGCTGTATGTAAAAATGACATAGAGCATTGCCAGAATGGCAGCATGTAAAAAATAGAAACAGAAAAGAGAACCGGACATGGAAAAGATAACGGTAAAGGATATTGTAACAGCAGTAAATGGAACGCTTTTATGCGGGGATGAGAATCATCCGGTGGAGCATCTGAGCATTGATTCCAGAACCATGAAGGGCAACGACTTGTTTGTGCCGCTCATCGGCGAAAAGGTAGATGCCCACCGCTTTATCGAGCAGGCCTTTGGCGCAGGAGCTGTGGCGGTGCTGACTTCCGAGCACGATCATGCAGAGGATGCAGATCATGCGTGGATCCGGGTGGCCGACACCAAAAAGGCACTGCAGGAGATTGGCCGCTATTACCGCAGCCACTTAAGTCTGCCGCTCATCGGCATTACCGGAAGTGTCGGAAAGACAACCACCCGTGAGATGGTGGCAGCAGCACTTTCTGCAAAATACCGGGTTTACAAGACCCCGGGTAACTCCAACAGCCAGGTCGGTGTGCCGATCACGCTGTCCGAGATCATCTCTGCGGATGAGATCGGTGTCTTAGAGCTTGGCATGAGCATGCCGGGAGAGCTGACCGTGATCGCGAAAATCGCACAGGTGGATATGGCGGTGATCACCAATGTCGGCATTACCCATATTGAGCAGCTTGGAAGCCAGGAGAATATTTACCGCGAAAAACTGACCATTCAGGATGGTTTAAAGGAAGGCGGCATTCTCTTCTTAAACGGGGATGACCCGCTGCTAAAGGAGACAAAAGCAAAAGCAGGATGCCGTACCGTCTATTATGGAACCGGGGAAAATTCGGAGTACCGCGCGGAGGATATCCGCAGCGAAGATGGGTATCCGGTGTTCACAGCAAACTGCCGCGGCGAAAAATACATGGTGCGATTAAGCATTATGGGCCGTCACAACGTGTTAAATGCGATGGTAGCACTGGCTGTGGCAGATCTGAGCGGAGTTCCGCTTTCTGATGCTGTGAAGACTCTGGCTGCGTTTACCGGCTTTAAAAACCGTCAGCAGATCGCGGAAAAGAACGGGGTCACGGTCATCGATGATACCTATAACGCAAGCCCGGTTTCCATGAAAGCAGGACTTGAGGTGTTAGAGGCGAAAGCAAAAGGGCGCCGGGTCGCAGTGCTTGCCGATATGAAGGAGCTGGGACCGGATTCTGCCAAATTCCATTATGAGGTAGGAAGCTGGATGAAATCGCATCCGGTGGATGTATTATTTACATACGGAGAGCTTGCCCTGCAGATTGAAAAAGGCGCAAAGCGTGCCGGTATGAAGGCAGAATACCTGCATTTTGATGAAAACCAGAAAGAAGCAATGGTAGATGCCTTAAAAGCAAAGCTTCAGACGGGTGACTGCGTGCTCTTGAAGGGCTCCAACAGCATGCGCCTGGGCGAGGTGGCGGCAAAGCTGCTGGCTGAGTAAAAAATTACTGTTTGCGCAGCACGTGAAGAGTAATGAAAGAAGCATGATAGCCAGCTGCACAAAGAATTGCCCGGTTTTGTGCGGGCAGCAATGAAAACATGGGGTGTAAGACCTCAAAAGACAGGAGTATTTATGGCAGAACAATATGCCAGCATTATCATAGATATTTCCCATGAAGACGTAGACCGGGTATTCCAGTACCGGATCCCGCCGGCGCTTTTGCCGCAGATCCGTGTCGGGGTGCAGGTCTGCGTCCCTTTTGGTTCAGGAAACAGAAAACGGACTGGCTATGTGGTGGAACTCACCGACAAGCCGGATTATGATAAAGATAAGATCAAGGAAATCATCGGAGTCACGGAAAAGAGCATTACGGCAGACAGCCGTTTCATTGAGCTGGCCTGGTGGATGAAAGAGCAGTACGGCTCCACCATGAATCAGGCATTAAAAACCGTGCTTCCGGTGAAAAAAAAGGTGAAGGCCCGCAATAAAAAGATTGTGGAAACCATGACCGGGATGCCGCAGTTGCCCGGAACGAGTCTGCAGGACGAAAACAAGACTGGAACCAGCGAAAATGCGGCAGACGCAGGAAATGCGGCAGACACAGGAAATGCAGCAGGGGCAGAAAACACAGTACCAGCAGCAGGAAACAGCTCTGCGGTTGTACTGAATCCGGAACAGCAGGCAGTTGTGGATGCCTTCTGCTCCTCTTACGATACCGGAGACCGCACTCCGTGTCTGCTCCATGGTGTTACCGGAAGCGGAAAAACCGAGGTTTACATGGCGATGATCGACCATGTGTTAAAACAACAGAAACAGGTGATCGTGCTGATCCCGGAGATTGCCCTGACCTACCAGACGGTGAGCCGGTTTTACAGCCGGTTTGGAAGCCGGATCTGTGTCATGCATTCCCGGCTTTCCGCGGGAGAGAAATGCGACCAGTTTGAGCGGGCGAGAAAGGGCGAGACGGATATTATGATCGGTGCCCGTTCGGCATTGTTTACGCCGTTTCCGAATCTGGGTCTCATCATTTTGGACGAGGAGCATGAAGGTGCCTATAAGAGCGAGACCACGCCCCGGTATCATGCCAGGGAGGTGGCTGAAAAGCTGGCAGAGTTAAACGAAGCCGCCTTTGTTATGGGCTCTGCCACGCCGTCTGTGGAGGCATACGCAAAGGCACAGGCAGGAATCTACCGCCTGTTTACCCTGAAAAAACGTGCCAAGGCAGGAAGTGAGCTGGCTGCTGTGGAGATCGCGGATCTGCGAAAAGAGATGGAAGCCGGAAATAAGTCCATCTTCAGCCTGCGTCTGCAGGAGCTGATCAAAGACCGGCTGGCGAAAAAAGAACAGGTGATGCTGTTTATCAACCGGCGCGGATATTCCAGCTTTGTCTCCTGCAGAAGCTGCGGCGAGGCATTAAAATGCCCGCACTGCGATGTGTCCCTGACACTTCACAACCATCAGCGGCTGGTGTGCCATTACTGCGGATACCAGATTCCGATGCCGAAGAAATGCCCGCACTGCGGTTCTCCGTATCTGGCGGGCTTTGGCATCGGCACCCAGAAGATTGAGGAGATGGCAGCGCAGATGTTTCCGGAGGCAAAGCTTCTTCGGATGGATCTGGACACTACCTCAAAAAAAGGCGGTCATGAAAAGATTTTGTCCGCATTCGCAAAGGGCAAAGCCGATATCCTGATTGGCACCCAGATGATCGTAAAAGGACATGATTTTCCGGGCGTGACGCTGGTTGGTGTACTCGCAGCCGACGTCTCATTGTATGCGCCGGACTACACCGCAGCAGAGCGGACGTTCCAGCTTTTAGTGCAGGCCGCAGGGCGTGCGGGACGCGGCAGAAAAGCTGGAATTGCACTGATCCAGACCTATATGCCGGAGCATTACAGCATCCAGACAGCCACCTCGCAGGATTATGAGAGCTTTTTTAAGCAGGAGATGGGCTACCGCAGGCTGATGCAGTACCCTCCGGCCTGTCATATGCTGAGCATGCAGGTGGCAGGGGAAAATGAGGAGCTGATGACCCGGATCATGGAGGCCATTGCTGCTTCCGTGCGGAAACACTTTGAAGAACAGACCCAGATCATCGGGCCGGTTCCGGCACCGGTGTACAAAGTTAATGATATTTACAGAAAAATTTTATATATGAAACAGGAAAACTATGATATACTAATAAAAATCCAGAAGTATGTCAAAATGCGCTGGGATGAAACAGAAAGCTGTAAAAAACTAACCCTGCAGTGCGATTTCACGTAAACTGCAGCGGAAATAATCAGGGGACGCGTCATGGATGCCGCCCCGATAAGCAGAAAATGACTTATCGATCGAATACAGAAAGGAACAGATAAATGGCAATCAGACAGGTAAGAACCATTGGAGACGATATTTTAAGAAAGGAATGCAAACCGGTAAAGGAGATCACCCCGCGTATCGCAGAGCTGATCGAGGACATGTTTGAGACCATGTACGAGGCAAACGGCGTGGGACTTGCGGCACCGCAGGTTGGCGTGTTAAAGCAGATTGTAGTCATGGATGTGGATGACGGCAACCAGTATGTGCTCATCAATCCGGAGATCATCGAGCAGAGTGGAAGCCAGACCGGTCAGGAGGGCTGCCTGAGCGTGCCGGGAAAGGCTGGCATGGTAACCCGTCCGAACCACGTTGTGGTACGCGCTTATAACGAGAACATGGAACCGTTTGAGTTAGAGGGCGAAGAACTTTTAGCACGCTGCATCTGCCATGAGTGTGCACACCTTCACGGAGAACTCTATGTAGATTTAGTGGAAGGCGAGCTGATGGATGTAACTGCAGAACCGGAGGAAGAATAAGCATATGAGAATTGTATTTATGGGAACACCGGATTTTTCGGTGCCGACACTGGAAGCATTAGTTGCTTCCGAGCATGAGGTGGTTGGTGTGGTAACCCAGCCGGATAAGCCAAAGGGCCGTGGCAAGGAAATCCATATGTCACCGGTAAAAGAATGCGCTTTGCAGCACAACATCCCGGTGTACCAGCCGGTGCGCGCAAGGGATGAGGCATTTGTGGACGAGATGCGTGCATTAAACCCGGATGTTATGGTTGTGATTGCGTTTGGGCAGATCCTGCCGAAGAGTCTTCTGGAGCTGCCGAAATACGGCTGTGTCAACATTCACGCATCCCTGCTGCCGAAATACCGCGGCGCAGCCCCGATCCAGTGGGCAGTCATTAACGGTGACGAGGAAACCGGAATCACCACCATGATGATGGATGTCGAGATGGATACCGGCGACATGCTGGAGAAAACCGTGGTGAAGCTGGACCCGGAGGAAACCGGCGGAAGTCTGTTTGACCGTTTGAGTCTGCTTGGCGGAGACCTGATCCTTTCTACCTTAAGTAAGCTGGAAAAGGGTGAGATCACCCCGGTGCCTCAGGACCATGAGAAGGCAACCTACGTGAAGAAAATTTCCAAATCCATGGGCGATATTGACTGGACCATGGATGCGGTTTCCATTGAACGCCTGGTACGCGGCTTAAATCCGTGGCCGAGTGCGTTTACCAGGTGGAATGGAAAAATGTTAAAGATCTGGGAAGCAAAAGTACTTCCGGATCCGGACGTGAAGCTTCCCTGCGGCAGCGTGATCAGTGCATCCGACGAGGGCTTAAAGATCCAGACCGGAGCAGGTGTTTTGTGCGTGACCAGTCTTCAGCTGGAAGGAAAGAAGCGGATGGATACCGCGGCATTCCTCAGGGGATACCAGGTGGCAGCCAGTTCTATGATGGAAAGGAGTGAGTAATCATGTATGGTGGTTACTACGGGCTGGGCTACAGCCTTTTTGATCCGACAATGATCCTTGTTTACATTGGAGCGCTGCTCTCCATGTGGGCATCTTCGAAAGTAAACAGTACGTTTCAGCGTTATTCCCGCGTGCGCAGCATGACCGGCATGACTGGTGCGGAGGCGGCAAAACGTCTGTTGCAGTCCCAGGGAATCTACGATGTTACGGTTCAGCCGGTGCGCGGACAGCTTACCGACCATTATGACCCGCGGACGAAAACTGTGAATTTATCGGAATCGGTATATGGCAGTACTTCGGTTGCAGCAGTAAGCGTTGCGGCGCATGAGTGCGGACACGCGATTCAGGACAATGTGGGCTATGCACCGCTGCGTCTGCGCTCCGCGTTCGTGCCGATCGCAAACTTTGGAAGCAAGATTTCCCTGCCGCTCATTATCCTTGGTTTCTTTATCGGTCTGACTCCGTTTATTGAGATTGGTATCTGGATGTTTGTACTGGCAGTCTTATTCCAGATCATCACCCTCCCGGTAGAGTTCAATGCTTCTTCGAGAGCCGCAAATCTTCTGGACAGTCTTGGAATTTTGCAGGGCGATGAGGTGAGCGGCACAAAAAGAGTACTGGGGGCAGCAGCCCTGACTTATGTGGCAGCTGCGGCAGCTTCCATCTTACAGCTTATGCGGCTGATCATCCTGTTTGGAGGACGCAGACGAAATGACTAAACAGAACGGACCAACCAAAGAGCGGGAACTGATCCTGGATGTCTTAATGGAGATCCTGGAACATGGCGGTTACAGCCATGTGGTATTAAAAAAAGCACTGGATAAGTACCAGTACCTGGAAAAACAGAGTCGTGCGTTCATTACCCGTGTGACGGAAGGTACGATTGAGTATCTTCTCACCATCGACGCGGTCATTGACCAGTGTTCCAAAACAAAAGTAAAGAACATGAAACCGGTGATCCGTACCATCCTCCGTATGTCGGTATACCAGATCTTAAAGATGGACCGGATCCCGGACAGCGCAGTGTGCGACGAGGCTGTGAAGCTTGCGGTGAAGCGTAAGTTTCATGGCCTGAAAGGCTTTGTAAACGGAGTGTTGCGCACCGTGGCAAGGGAAAAAGAAACGTTTGTATTTATCGACTGGGAAAGAAAATATTCCATGCCAGACTGGATCATAGAACTGTGGAAACAGCAGTATCCGGCAGAAACCGTGGAAGGAATCATGAAAGCATTTTTAGAGGAGCGCCCAACTTCGGTGCGCTGCAATCTGGACCGTGCTTCCATGGAGACAATCCTTGCAAGTCTTGAAAAAGACGGGGCAGCGGTTCAGAAAAACCCGCTTGCGGACCATGCGCTTCTCCTTTCCGGATATGATTACCTGGATGCTTTAGAGGCATTCCGGGAAGGATGGATCACCGTGCAGGATGTCAGTTCTTCTTTTGTGGGAGAAGTGGCAGATCCGCAACCGAATGATATGGTCCTGGATGTCTGTGGGGCGCCGGGCGGAAAGAGCCTGCACATTGCAGATAAGCTTGCGGGAACCGGACAGGTTGTCGTAAGAGATCTAACCGAGACCAAGATCTTACTGGTGGAAGATAACATCCGCCGCACCGGCTTTAACAATATCCGGGCGGAGGTCTGGGATGCCCTTTTGGAGGATCCATCCTGGGAAGAAAAGGCAGATATGGTGATCGCAGATCTGCCCTGCTCCGGTCTTGGCATCATCGGGAAAAAGCCGGATATCAAGTATCAGGTGACAGAAGAAAGCTTAAAAGATCTGGCAGAACTTCAGAAAGATATCCTGTCGGTGGTCTGGAAGTATGTAAAACCGGGCGGGAAGCTGATCTACAGCACCTGCACAGTCGACCATCTGGAAAATGAAGACCAGCGTGCCTGGTTTTTAGAGCATTTTCCGTTTGAACCGGTAAGCATTGAGGGGGCATTTGGCAGTCAGGTAAGCGAAGAAACCATGAAAGACGGTTATATCCAGCTGCTGCCGGGCAAGTATCCGTGCGATGGATTCTTTATTTCCGCATTTCGGAGAAAACGGATAACATAACGCGGCTGCGGACAATGGAAAGCAGCCACAAAATCCTGTTGCCGGGCACGCATGCGTGAACGGCAATAAAGAAAGCAGATAATAGATTATGGAAAAGCAAGATATCAAATCCATGACGCTGGAGGAGCTGACAGAAAGCATCCGGCAGATGGGAGATAAGCCCTTCCGGGCAAAGCAGATTTACCAGTGGCTGCATCAGAAGCTGGTGACAGAGTTTGATGAGATGAGCAATCTTTCCAAGCCACTCCGCGAGAAATTGAAAGAGCAGTTTTTTCTGACAGCGCTGTATCCGGCGGATGTAAAGATCTCACAGATCGACGGAACCAGAAAATATCTGTTCCGGCTGGCAGACGGCAATGTCATTGAGAGTGTGTGGATGCAGTACCATCACGGAAACAGCGTTTGTATTTCGTCCCAGGTGGGCTGCCGTATGGGGTGCCGCTTCTGTGCTTCTACCTTAGACGGTCTGGAGCGGAATTTAACACCGGCAGAGATGCTGGATCAGATTTACCGGATCCAGTCTCTGACCGGGGAACGCGTTTCCAACATTGTTATCATGGGTTCCGGCGAGCCGATGGACAACTACGATAATGTGATCCGTTTCATCCGCATGATCACCGATGAAAACGGATTGAATATCAGCCAGCGAAACATTACGCTGTCGACCTGCGGCATTGTGCCGGGAATCTTGAAACTGGCAGAAGAAGATGTCCAGATCACGCTGGCGCTGTCCTTACATGCTCCGAACGATGAGGTGAGAAAGACGCTGATGCCGATCGCGAACCGCTATGCCTTAAAAGATATCCTGGCAGCCTGCCAGACTTATTTTGAGAAGACGGGGCGCCGTCTGACCTTTGAATACAGTCTGGTAAGCGGAGTCAACGATAATCTGGATGAGGCAAAGGCCCTGACTGCGTTGATCCGGCATATGCACGGCCATGTGAACCTGATCCCGGTCAACCCGATCAAGGAGCGTGACTACCGTCAGTCAGACCGGAAGGCAATCGAGGCATTTAAGGCATATCTGGAGAAAAATGGCATCAATGTGACGGTCCGCCGGGAAATGGGCCGTGATATCAACGGTGCCTGCGGGCAGTTAAGAAAAAGTTTCCTGGAAGAGGAAAACAAAGGAGGGATCTAAAGGCATGGAGGCATGTGCACTGACGGATGTAGGACAGAAGCGAAGCATGAACCAGGATTTTGTCTATGCGAGCACTGAGCCGGTTGGATCCCTGGAGAACCTTTTTATTGTCGCAGATGGCATGGGCGGTCACCAGGCCGGTGATTTTGCATCCCGCTTTGTGGTGGAAAATCTGGTGCGCTTTTTTGAAACGCCCTATCTGGACCGGGATGTTCACGGAATCCTGAAGGAGGGAATCCGTACGGTGAATCGCGAACTTTATGAATGTGCCAGCAAAACCCCGGAGTTAAACGGTACGGGAAGTACGCTGGTATTGGCTACGATCAAAGGAAATGTCCTTTATGTGGCGAATATTGGAGACAGCCGTTTATATCTTTTGCGCGGAGAGCTGGAGCAGATCACAAAAGACCACTCTTACGTGGAAGAACTGGTTGCCATGGGAAAGTTAAAGCGCGGCAGCCGGGATTATATGGAAAAGAAAAACATCATTACCAGGGCCGTCGGCGTCAGTGACGAGGTCGATACGGATCTGTTTGCCCTAAAATTAAAGAGTGGAGACCAGATCTTAATGTGCTCGGACGGACTGAGCAACATGGTAGATGAATTCGAAATGGAATATATCATCCGTTCGGAAGATGGAGTAAAGGATAGAGCGAGGGCTCTGGTGGAGGCAGCCAACCGAAGCGGCGGGCAGGATAACATTTCCGTTGTCCTTATAGAACCGCAGATAAGAGAGGTGAGCTTATGATACTGAGACCGGGAACATTTTTGCAGGATCGTTATGAAATCCTGGAACAGATCGGTTCAGGCGGCATGTCCGTGGTATATAAGGCAAAATGCCATAAGCTGAACCGGCTGGTAGCCATTAAGGTTTTGAAAGAAGAATTCTGTAACGACAGCAGTTTTGTAAGCAAATTTAAGATGGAGGCCCAGTCTGCAGCGGGATTGTCCCATCCAAACATTGTGAGTGTTTACGATGTTATTGATGAGGGAAAACTCCATTACATAGTCATGGAACTGATCGAGGGGATTACCCTGAAAAGCTATATCCAGAAAAAGGGCAGGCTGGAGGTAAAAGAATCCATCGGCATTGCCATTCAGGTGGCACAGGGGATTGCCGCAGCGCATGAGCAGCATATCATTCACCGTGACATCAAACCGCAGAACATGATCATCTCCAAAGATGGCAAAGTCAAGGTGGCGGATTTTGGTATTGCGAGAGCCGTATCAGCCCAGACCATGACGTCGTCTGCCATGGGATCGGTCCATTATATTTCCCCGGAACAGGCACGCGGCGGCTTCAGCGATGAGCGCAGTGATATTTATTCCCTAGGTGTTACCATGTATGAGATGGTAACCGGCCAGGTGCCATTCGAGGGAGACAACACCGTAGCCATTGCCATTGCACATTTGGAAAATGCCGTGGTTCCGCCAAGTGTTTACAATCCGGAGATTCCGGTCAGCCTGGAGCGGATCATCCTGACCTGCATGGAGAAAAAGCCGGAGCGCCGTTACCGCAGTGCACAGGATGTGATCATGGACCTTCGCGATGCCCTGATCCATCCGTCCGGAGAGCGGACAGCAAACCAGATTGACGCAGAGGAGCGGGCGCTGAACGGGGAAACGGTTCAGATCAGCAGTGAGCAGCTGTCCCAGATCAAGCATTTCAGGCGTCCGGAACGTATGGAGCCGGAACACAGGGAAAACTACGACCGGGAAGCAAAGGCGGCATGGGAGTCCTATCAGGATGAAAAAGAGCAGGAAAAGGCATTACCTGAGCGGGAAAGAAAATCCGAGACAACGTCCAGAACCGTGCAAAAACGACGCAGCCGTGATGAGGAAGAAGACCGTGCCAACCCGCACATCGAGCGTATTCTGGCAGGTGCAGGAATTGTAGCCGCGATCGTAGTCGTGGCGGTGCTGATCGTTGTATTTTCCAAACTGGGGGCATTTTTCAAAGCCGGGAGCGGAATCCTTGGAAATACCCAGACGGAAAGCGCCCAGACAGAAAGCGGGGAGCTGATCTTAAAAGATACGGAAGTGTCGATGCCATCGGTACTTGGAATGACAGAAGATATGGCAGAGAGTACCTTAAAAGAAAGCTCTCTGACTATGAAGCGGACCTACGAATATTTTGATGATGTAGAAAAAGGTCATGTGGCAAAACAGGATCCGGAAGCAGGAAGTGTTGTGCTAAAGGGCGGTCAGGTCAATGTTGTGATCAGCAATGGAACCGACAAGCTGTATCTTGGCAAGCTTGGAATTACAGAACTGGATGAAACGACGGCGGTCAGCTTTCTGGAGAGCAAAGGTCTTCATGTCCAGGTTACGCAGGAAGAAAACGAAACCATCAAGGCCGGAACCGTGATGCGCTATGAACCGGAACTGGTGGCAGATGGCGGTACGGTATATCTGTATGTCAGCAGCGGACCTCATGTGGATAAGGTACCTGCTCCGTATCTGGTAGGAAAGACGGAGGAAGAGGCAATCGCGCTTCTGGCAGAGAATGATCTGATGCCGGGCAATACCTCGACGGAATCCAGCGATACGGTGGAAAAGGGCTCTGTCATCAGCCAGTCTGTGACTTCTGGCACACAGCTGGAAAAGGGCAGCAAGATCGATTATGTGGTCAGCAGCGGACCGGAAGTAAAACATCAGCGCTATGTGGCATCCATCAACCAGGTCTATGATCTGAGCAATCTGATCGGACCGGGCGCCGGAACCTCCAGCGTTACCATCATGATCCGCCTGCGCCAGGGAACTGCGGATGATCCGCATTATAAGGTGCTGACGCAGTCTACTACCATCAAAGGCGATGTACTCCTTCCGGTAAACTTTACCAGTATCGAGAGTATGGATGGCACCGATCAGGGTTCATTGGAAATCGTGGATGTAAATTCCGGCGCAGTCATTAAGACGTATCCGCTGACATTCTTCCCAATGGATTAGAAAGAGAAGAAAGAGACATGACAGGAAAAATCATTAAGGGAATTGCAGGTTTTTATTATATCCATGACGGAGTGGACAAGGTATATGCCTGTAAGGCAAAAGGAATTTTCCGAAACCGGGGCATCAAACCGGTAGTAGGAGACAATGTAGAATTTACCGTGCTGGATGAAGCCGCACTGGAAGGCAATATCGATGAAATTCTTCCGAGAAAAAATGTGCTGGTACGTCCGGCGTCAGCGAATGTGGATCAGGCTCTGGTGGTGTTTGCCATCACCCAGCCGGATCCGAATTTTAATCTTCTGGACCGCTTCCTCATCATGATGCTGGCGCAGGACATTCCGGTAACGATCTGCTTTAACAAGATTGATCTGGAATCCGAAGAAAAGCAGGAGGAATACCGGAAAATCTATGAGCAGGCCGGTTATCCGGTTATGTTTGTCAGCACGTATGAGAAGACCGGTGTGGAAGCCGTGCGGGCATATCTGCGTGGAAAAACCACGATCCTGGCTGGGCCTTCCGGTGTGGGAAAATCATCGCTCACCAATCTCTTGCAGCCGGAGGCGGCGATGGAGACGGGAACTATCAGCGAAAAGATCAAGCGGGGAAAACATACGACCCGCCATGCGGAGCTGTTCTGTGTGGAGGAGGATACGTACCTGATGGATACGCCGGGCTTTTCTTCCATGTATCTGGAAGAGATTGAACCGCAGAATCTGAAAGATTACTTCCCGGAGTTCGAGGCTTTCGAGCCTGCGTGCCGTTTTGCAGCCGACTGTGTGCATATCGGGGAGCCGGTATGCGGTGTCAAGGAGGCCCTGGCGGAAGGAAAGATCAGTCAGAGCCGGTATGACAATTACGGACTCTTATATCAGGAGTTGAAAAACCGGAGAAAATATTAATGTTCAGCGGTTGTGTGCGTGCGGAACTATTTCAAATGCTGCACGGGACACGAGTGTGCGGAAGGATTTTAGAAAAGGAATGAAGGAGTAAGTGACCATGTATATTTTAGCACCATCTATTCTTGCAGCAGATTTTGGAGATTTAAGAAAGGAAGTCCAGACCGTGGCAGAGGCAGGCGCACAATACATCCACATCGATGTGATGGATGGCATGTTTGTGCCGAGCATTTCCTTTGGCATGCCGGTCATCAAGAGCATCCGCTCCTGCACGGATAAGGTTTTTGATGTCCATATGATGGTGGAAGAGCCGGGACGCTATGCGGCAGACTTAAAAGAAGCCGGGGCTGACCTTCTCTGTGTGCACCAGGAGGCATGCTGCCATCTGGACCGCACGATCAATCAGATTAAGGAGCTTGGCATGAAGGCTGGTGTGGCATTGAATCCGGCAACTCCGGTGGAAACGCTTTCCTGCGTACTGGATCAGGTAGATATGATCCTCTTAATGTCTGTGAACCCGGGCTTTGGCGGCCAGAAGTTCATTCCCTATACGGTAGATAAAATCAGAAAACTCCGCGCCATGTTAAATGAGCGCGGTTTGAAGACCGATATCCAGGTAGATGGTGGAGTCGGACTTGGCAATGTAAAGGAACTGATGGAAGCAGGAGCAAATGTCTTTGTAGCAGGCAGTGCTGTATACAAAAACGACGCTGCAGCCAATGTAAAGGCATTCTTGAAAATTTTTGATGAGGCTGGGAAATAAATGAAACGGTGTCTGGTTATGACGGGCGGAAAGCTGGATCTGGCTTTCGCCCGCTCCTTTTTGGAGCATGAAACATTTGATAAGATCATAGCGGTGGACGGCGGTCTGAAAGCGGTGAAGGAGCTGGGACTGGTGCCGGACTATATCGTAGGGGATTTTGATTCGGTCTCAAGTGAGGTCCGGGAGGAATTCCGGCGGTACCCGTACATTGTATGGGAACAGCACAAGCCGGAGAAAAATGAGACCGATACAGAGCTTGCGAGAAACCGGGCGCTGACCCTTGCCTGTGACGAGATTGTATTTCTTGGTGCGACCGGAGGCCGCATTGACCATATGATCGGCAATATCCATGCGCTGAAAACCTGTATGGAGCGCGGAATCGATGCCTATATCATCGACGCCCAGAACCGGCTGTATCTGCTGGACGGGGAGCGGGAGTTCTCCAAAGAAACGCAGTGGGGAAAATACGTTTCCTTTGCCCCGTACACAGAAGAGGTGACGGGGATCACGCTGACCGGCTTTAAATACCCGTTAAAGGATAAGACCATCCGCCGCGGTGAAGAGGTGGGGCTTTGCGTCAGCAATGAGATCGCGGAAGATACGGCGAAGATTACGCTGGAGGATGGGGTGCTGATCTGTATCGAATCCAGGGATTAGGGGTCAGGAGCTTCTGGCTGTTTTGCAGGCTGGAAGGCACACGAAAACTGGACTGGTTAAAAAGTTTAAAACTGGCTATTAATATCACTCCACTTGCGTGCTATGATATGCGACAAGATCGTTGTTGCCGGCACAACATAAATACAAAAGCAGCAAGGGAGAATGATTATGAAAGACAGAGAAAACGATAAGGTATACAAGCTGGTACTGACTGCGCTGATGGCGGCCCTGTGTTATGTGGCCTTTACCTTCTTAAAGATTCCGATCCCGACTCCGGGCGGAGACACCACGGCACTGCATATCGGAAATGCATTCTGCGTTCTGGCAGCTCTGCTTCTGGGTGGTGGCTACGGCGGTGTGGCTGGTTCCCTGGGAATGACCATTGCAGATTTGTTAGACCCGGTTTATATTACCAGTGCTCCAAAGACCTTTATCTTAAAGCTCTGCATTGGTTTGATCGCAGGTTTTGTGGCACATAACATTGCACACATTACGGAGGATCACGACAGCAAATACATTATGAAGTGGTCCCTGATCGCTTCGATTGCAGGACTTGGCTTTAACGTGGTGATGGATCCGATTGTTGGTTACTTCTATAAAAATTACATTCTTGGCGTCCAGTCTGACGCAGCCAAGATCATGGCAACCTGGGCAGCAGGTGCAACCCTCGTCAATGCCATTGTCGGAACCATTGTAGTCGTCGTGGTTTACATGGCAGTGCGTCCGGTCTTAAAAAAGGCTGGTCTTTTTATGAAAATCAAATAAAGTCAGGCTGAAGCAGTGATAAAACGATAAAAGTAAAAGCAAAAAAACAGAAGAAAAACAGGATAATTTCTCATGATATTTATTTATAAGTGAAAATAAGTAAAATTCATGTTAAATTATCCTTTTCTTTTATAGGAATTAATGATAATATGAAAATAAGGCTTTTTTGCCCGAGAACCCAAAAAGGAGAGAGAACTTATGAAAAAGAAAATGCTGGCTGTATTATTAGCTGGTACCATGGCAGCATCCATGACCGCATGCGGAGGCAGCAGCTCCAGTAACACTGCAGACACCACTGCAGCAGCAAAGGAGGCTGGCGACAGCGCAGAAAAGACCGGGGAGGCAAAAGCAGACGCAAAAGACGCTTCCGAGTTCAAAATCGGTCTGATCACCGATGTAGGCGGCGTAAATGACGGATCCTTCAACCAGTCTTCCTGGGAAGGCCTTGAGAGAGCAGGCGAGGAACTGGGGGTGACCGTAAACTACTTAGAGTCCGCTACCGATGCTGACTATGCTCCGAACATGGAAACTTTTGTGGATGAGGATTATGACCTGATCATCAGTGTCGGCTACATGCTTGCAGATGCTACCAGAGCAGCAGCAGAAGCAAACCCGGATACCAAGTTTGCGATCATCGATGACGCAACCATCGACCTTCCGAACGTAACTAGCCTGATGTTCCGTGCTGAGCAGGCTTCCTACCTGGTAGGTTATGTAGCTGGTCTGACCACCAAGACCAACAACATCGGTTTTGTCGTTGGTATGACCAATGAGACCATGAACCAGTTCGGCTACGGCTACTGCGCAGGTGCGATCGATGCAAACCCGGACATCACCGTTCAGCAGTTCAATGCAAACTCTTTTGCTGATTCCGCTACCGGTAAGACCATGGCAAACACCGCAATCACCAACGGTGCTGACATCGTATTCCAGGCTGCAGGTGCAACCGGTCTTGGCGTAATCGAGGCATGCCAGGAGGCTGGCGTTTATGCGATCGGCGTAGACAGTGACCAGTCCAGCATTGCTCCGAACACCGTTTTAACCTCTGCCATGAAGCGTGTAGACAATGCAGTATACGAGGCAGTTCAGGAACTGATCGACGGTTCTCTTGAAGGCGGCGTGAAGACCTTTGACCTGGCAGCAGGCGGCGTAGACATCGCTCCGAGCCAGGATCTGATCGCACCGGAAGTCATTTCTGCAGTTGACGAAGTAAAAGAAAAGATTGTAAACGGCGAGATCGAAGTTCCGGATGACAAGGAGTCCTTCGAGGCAAAATACGGTGATGTATATCAGTTAGACTAATACAGATGCTATTATCGTGTTACATGGCACATTACGTGAATCGTAACATGACAGATACTGCATGGCAGACGCGGGGTTCGCAGATTTGCGGACCCCGTATTTCTATGCAGAATTTTATTTCATGGGAAAATCTGCCAAGTGGCATAAAAATAATGGAAATCGAGAATAAAAGTGACATTTGTCCTTTCTTGTTTATGGGAAATGTGGTATAAAAAAGGTATCATGAGAATAAAACCGGGGAAATAAACAAAATGAGCGAAGCAGATGACGTGATCAGCAAACTGAGTCCGAAACAGCAGAATTACTTAAATCGTTACTTTACTTATGCGCCGGAAGCCTTAAAAAGCAGCATGCAGGTGGTGCGGATGCCGGCGGGAACGACTTTCATTCAGGAAGGAACACTGGTCGATAAGGTGTATATCCTTTTAAAAGGAAGTGTATCCGCGGTTGACTACCGGGTGCGCGAAACGGTTTATGGGTTCTGCCATTTTGAACCCATTGAAATATTCGGGACCATGGAGATCCTGGGACAGATGAACCGATATAAGACAACGCTGGCCACGACACAGGACAGCCTGCTTTTAAAGATACCGGGGGATATCTGTAAAAAATGGCTTTTAAACGATGTATCTGCCCTGCACATGGAAACTGAGCGCATCATTGGGTATCTTCTGGGCCAGTCCAGAAAAGAACGCCTTTATGTGATGCTGCCGGGCAATGAGCGGGTTTATCTCATTCTTACGAATTTATATGAAACCTACGGAAAATGTGATACGTACCGCGTATACTTAAGCAGAAAAGATTTTTCTGAAGTCACTGGTGTCTCCGAGCGGACGATTACCAGAGCGTTAAAAGATCTGGAGGAGAAGGGGCTGATCGCAAGAGATGGCTGGAGCATCGTTATGACGTGGGAGCAGTATCAGAAAATCCGGAAACTCGTAGGAGCACAGATCAATGAAACGGGGGAATGACAAATGAAGTATTCAGAAAATCCAGAGAAACAGTATCATATTCAGGTAGGAGAGGGCGATGTAGGTCGTTACGTGATTCTGCCTGGCGATCCGAAGCGCTGCGCCAAGATCGCCGCTTATTTTGATGACGCAAAGCTGGTTGCCGACAGCCGTGAGTATGTGACCTATACCGGCTACCTGGATGGGGTCAAAGTGAGCGTGACCTCCACCGGTATTGGCGGTCCGTCTGCATCCATTGCCATGGAAGAACTGGTCAAGTGCGGGGCAGACACCTTTATCCGTGTCGGAACCTGCGGCGGTATGCAGCTTGACGTAAAAAGCTCAGACGTTGTTGTGGCAAGCGGTGCTATCCGCATGGAGGGAACCAGTAAAGAGTATGCGCCGATCGAATTTCCGGCAGTAGCCGATCTGGACGTGACCATTGCACTTCGGGAGTCCGCGAAAAAACTGGGACAGACCTGCCACGTCGGTGTGGTGCAGTGTAAGGATGCGTTTTATGGGCAGCACTCCCCGGAGACCATGCCGGTCAGCTATGAACTTTTAAATAAGTGGGAAGCCTGGAAACGTCTTGGATGTCTTGCATCGGAGATGGAATCCGCGGCCCTTTTCATCGTAGCCAGCACACTGCACGTACGCTGCGGTTCCGTATTTCTGGTTATGGCCAACCAGGAGCGGGAAAAACAGGGACTGTCCAATCCGGTAGCCCACGACACCGATATGGCCATCCGTGTGGCAGTGGAAGCCATCCGGAAACTGATTCGCGAAGATGCGAAGTAACTTTCAGCAATTGCAAAGAAACGGAATCATTACGATTCTGAAACTTTATCAATCATATCTATCACATGTAGGAGGAAGTTGTTATTATGCGTGACATTTCTATGGAAAGAGTCAACGAAACCAGAAAAAACATTCTTGAGATCATTGAGAGCGCGACGCTCACCCATGAGCAGAAGCTGACCTGTCTGGCAAACCAGGCAGATTCCCTGATGGAGGTCTTAGATCTTCCGGAAGGTCTGGATGAACTGTTAAACGTGCCGATCGACAGAAAGTGCATCTGCGATTTAAGCGAGGGTCATGCGCCGATGCGTCCGCGTTACATCATCCCGGATTACGCAAAATTCTTAAAAGAAGGAAGCAAATTCCTCCAGTTAGATCCGCCGACCGATCTGTATGAGGCATTAAACAGCCTGATGATCTTCTATAAACATGTCCCGAGCGTGACCAACTACCCGGTTTATGTGGGCCAGTTAGACGAGCTCTTAGAGCCGTACATCGACACGGTGGACGAGGCACAGGCAAAGAAGATGCTGAAGCTGTTCTTAACCCAGATGGACCGTACTATCCTGGATTCCTTCTCCCACGCAAACATCGGACCGCGTGAGACCAAGGCAGGCCGCCTGCTCTTAGAGGCAGAAAAAGAACTGGAGAATGCCGTTCCGAACTTAAGCTTCAAGTATGACGAGGATATCACTCCGGATGATTTCGCGCTCAAAGCGATTGACTGCGCAATGCACAGCGCAAAGCCGAGCTTTGCAAACCACAAGATGTTTAAGAGCGAACTGGGCGAGAATTATGTCATCGCAAGCTGCTACAATGGCCTGCTGCTTGGCGGCGGCGCTTACACCCTTTGCCGTCTGGTGCTGGGCAATATCGCAAAGCGCGCAAAGAATATCCAGGATTTCAAGGAGAGAGAGCTTCCGTATGTACTGGATATCATGGCACGCTATATGGATGCCCGCATCAAATTTGAGGTTGAGGAGAGCGGTTTCTTTGAGAATAACTTCCTGGCAAAAGAGGGCTTCATCCACAGAGACCGTTTCTCCGGTATGTATGGTCTGGTAGGTCTGGCTGACTGCGTCAACATCCTGTTCGAGAAAGAGGGCATCAAGGGACGCTTCGGTCATGACGAGAATGCCAACAATCTTGGCGTAGAGATCATGGAGATCATCAAGGAGTTCAACTTAAACCATAAGAATAAATACTGCGAGGGAACCGGCGGACATTTCCTGCTTCATGCACAGGTAGGCCTGGCAGAGGATGAGAACGTAACTCCGGGAACCAGAATTCCGATCGGCGAGGAGCCGGAGGAGCTGATCGACCAGCTGAACGTGTTAAGAAAGTTCCACAAGTACTTTACATCCGGCACCGGCGATATCTTCCCGATCGATATGACTGTGCACAGAAACCCGGAGTACGTTCTGGATATCATCAAAGGTTCCTTCAAGATGGATCTGCGTTACCTGTCCTTCTATTCCAGCGACAGCGATGTGATCCGTGTAACCGGTTATCTGGTAAAACGTTCTGAGCTGGAGAAACTGGCTGGCGGTGAGGCTGTCCTTCAGGATACCACGGCACTGGGACTTGGCGCGGCAAGAAATGGCCACATTCTGGAAAGAAAGGTGCGCTAAATGAAAGCAATCGTAAACCGGATCATCCCGTTCAGCAGTGTGGATGGTCCGGGAAACCGGACAGCCATCTTTTTACAGGGCTGTAATATTGACTGCAAATACTGTCATAACCCGGAAACGAGAAAACTTTGTGTACAGTGCGGGAAATGTGTGGTAAACTGTCCTGCAGGAGCATTAACCATGGGAGAGGATAAGAAGGTTGTTTTTGACCCCCAAAAGTGCGTACAGTGCGATACCTGTATCCACATCTGTCCGCATGACAGTTCTCCGCGTACCTGCGAGATGACACCAGAGGAAGTCTATGAACGCGTGAAAAAGCAGATCCCGTTTATCCGGGGCATCAGTGTTTCTGGCGGCGAGTGCATGCTTTGGTCGGAATTTTTAACAGAGCTGTTTAAGCTTGCGAAAAAAGATGGTCTTGGAACCCTGATCGACAGTAATGGCATGGTCCCGTTCGAACAGTATCCGGAGCTTATGGAGGTTTCCGACGGTGTGATGCTGGACATCAAAGCGTTTGAGGCAGCAGAGCATGAGCGGGTGGCAGGGGTCACCAATGAAATGGTGCTTCAGAATGCGGATTATCTTGCAAAAACCGGAAAGCTTTACGAGGTACGCGCGGTGATCGTCCCGGATCTTTACGATACGGAAAAAAGTGTGCGGGAGATGGGCGATTTTCTGTCTCCTTATCTGAAATACGGAGATATCCGCGTAAAGATCATTGCATACCGCCCTATGGGAGTGCGGGAACAATATTCCCATTTCCAGGTGCCTGACCAGAAGTATCTTTCTTATCTGGCAGACATTTTAAAAGAAAAAGGATTCCAGCATATCACGCTGATCTGATGAGGAAAGATTGCTGTTACGCGCTTGCGCAGACAGCAAACGATAAAAGAAACAGGAGGGACCAAGCCGTGGCAAGAACGAGCCATATGGATGAAAGTAAAGTCGTAATTCAGATGAAAGACATCGTCAAGAAGTTCGGCGACTTTACGGCGAACGACCATATCAACCTGACCGTGCACAAAGGAGAGGTGCACGCAATCTTAGGTGAAAACGGAGCCGGAAAGAGTACCATGATGAATGTACTCTGCGGACTGTACAAACCAACCAGCGGACAGATCTTTATCAACGAGAAGGAAGTTCATTTCAACAGCCCGAAGGATGCGATCGACATCGGTATTGGTATGGTACACCAGCATTTCATGCTGATCCAGCCATTCACCGTAACCGAGAATATTATTCTGGGTATGGAGCCGGTTAAGGGCTTAAGTGTTGACAAGGAAACTGCAAAGAAAAAAGTGCTGGAGCTGTCCGAGCGTTATGGCATGAAGGTAGACCCGGACGCAAAGGTAGAAGATATTTCCGTAGGTATGCAGCAGCGTGTGGAGATCCTGAAGGTGTTGTACCGCGGTGCGAAGACCCTGATCCTGGATGAGCCGACTGCGTCCCTGACCCCGCAGGAGATCGAGGGCCTTATGGAGATCATCTCCAACCTGACTGCAGACGGAAAGAGTGTCATCCTGATCACTCATAAGTTAAAGGAGATCACCGCATCCTCCGATAACTGTACCATTATCCGTCAGGGTAAATACATCCAGACTGTAAAAGTAGCCGATGTCGATGAGAATGCCCTGGCTGCCATGATGGTAGGACGAGACGTTAACTTTAAGGTCGACAAAAAAGACCAGGAAGCAGGCGAGGTTGTCCTGCATGTAGAAAACCTGCACGCAAAGGATTACCGCGGTGTGGAAATCTTAAAAGGCTTTAACTTAGATGTAAGAAAAGGCGAGATCGTAGGACTGGCCGGTGTCGACGGAAATGGACAGACCGAGCTGGTTGAGATTTTGACTGGTCTTCGAAAGGCAGAGTCCGGCACGGTTACCATGCTTGGAAAAGATGTCTTCAACAAGACTCCGAAGGAAACGTTTGAAAATGGAATTTCCAGTATTCCGGCTGACCGTCAGAAACATGGTCTGGTTCTGGAATTTTCCAACGAGGATAACCTGATCCTGCAGCACTTCGAGAAAGCGCCGTATTCCAAACATGGTATCCTCGACCGCAAAGCGATCAAGGAACATGCCCTGGACCTGATCGAGAAGTTCGATGTCCGTCCGCGCGGCTGTGCAGAGGCACCATCCGGCACCCTGTCCGGAGGTAACCAGCAGAAAGTCATCATTGCCCGCGAGGTAACGAACGACAAAGACCTTCTGATCGCGGTGAACCCGACCCGAGGTCTTGATGTCGGTGCGATCGAGTTTGTACACAAGTATCTGGTAGAGCAGAGAAATAAAAACCGTGCAGTATTGCTGGTATCCTTCGAGCTGGATGAGATCATGAGCCTTTCCGACCGGATCGAGGTTATCTTCGATGGCCAGATCACCGGAAGTGTTCCTGGTAAGAACGCAGACGAGAAGGAACTCGGATTTATGATGGCAGGAGGAAAAAAGACAAATGAATAAAAAGAAAAGTATTCTGGAATGCAATGTACTCTACACCATCATTGCAATTATCATTGGCTTTTTGGTAGGAGCCATCTTCTTGACGATTGCGGGCATCAGCCCGGCAGTCGCTTACGGAAAGCTTTTTAGCAGCATTTTCAGTAAGCCGAAGTACCTGGTATGGACCCTGGTTTACGCAGCACCGCTGATCTTCACTGGTTTAAGTGTAGCTTTCTCGTTCCGTACCGGTGTGTTCAACATCGGCGCTGAGGGTCAGTTCGTGATCGGCGGTCTGGTAGCCTGCATTCTGGGAATTGTGTTAAAGCTTCCGGCAGGCATCCATGCGATCGTATGTCTGGTGGCAGCGGCAGCTGCAGGCTGCATCTGGTCTCTGATCGTAGGCCTCCTGAAAGTAAAACGCGGCATCCACGAGGTACTTTCCTTTATCATGTTTAACTGGATCGCATTCTATCTGTCCAACTACATGGTAAACCTGCCGTTCATCCACCGCGATAAGACTGAGGCAACCCAGGATATCGCAGCTTCCGCGAGACTCCTTCTTCCGGAAAGCCTGAGAAACGCACTTGGCTGTACCAGTGCACACTGGGGCTTTGTCCTGGCTGTAGTCGCAGCAATCGTGATCTGGATCATCATCGAGAAGACCACCCTTGGCTATAAGCTGAAAGCCGTAGGTTTTAACAGCAGCGCTGCAGAGTATGGCGGCATCGATGCAAACAGATCCATTCTGACTGCACTTGGTATTTCCGGTCTGTTATCCGGTCTTGGCGGAGCAGTCCAGGTACTTGGTATGTCCGGACGTTTAAGCCAGTTCGCTGGTCAGGAGGGCTTTGGTTTCGAGGGTATCACCGTTGCCCTGATCGGTTCTTCAAACCCGATCGGCTGCATCTTCTCCGGTCTGTTCTACGGTGCCATGAAATACGGCGGATCCAAGCTCAGTATCGTAAAAGCACCGTCTGAGGTTGTAGACATCATCATGGGCTGCGTTGTTTTACTGATTGCGATCGCTCATGTATTTAAGTATTTTGTCCTGAAGACAGCAAAGAAGAAGGAGGCAAAGTAAGATGAATGAAATTATAAAAGACCTTGGTCTTCTGATCAACGCGACCCTGATCGCGACTCCGCCGCTTCTTCTTGCGGCTCTTGGCTCCTGCTTCTCTGAGCGAAGCGGAGTTGTTAACATCGGTATTGAGGGTATGATGACCATCGGCGCGTTCACCGGTGCTGTTATGGGGCTGACCACCGGAAACGGCTGGATCGCATTCCTCTGTGCAGGTCTGGCAGGCGCACTGTTCGGACTGATCCATGCTTACGCATGTATTTCCTGCCATGCAGACCAGACCATCGCCGGTACAGCGATCAACTTCTTAGGACCTGGTCTGGCACTGTTCCTCTGTAAGGCCATGTACAACAACTCATCCGATACACCGGCTATGGATCCGAGCTGTAAGCTCCCGAAGCTGTTTGAGGGCGTGTTCCCGACCGGTTCTTTCTGGAACAACGTATTGAACGTATACGCAGTTGCTTATCTGGTATTTGTTCTGGCATTTGTTTGCTGGTTTGTATTCTACAAGACCAAATTCGGTGCACATTTAAGAGCAGTCGGAGAGCATCCGGAGGCATGTGAGTCTCTGGGTATCGACGTTTACAAAGTCCGTTACACCTGTGTGATCCTTTCCGGATTCCTGGCAGGTCTCGGCGGTGCGTTCGTAACCCTGGCAACCATCAACCAGTTCCGCCCGAGCGTTATCGTAGGACAGGGCTTCATCGCGATCGCAGCGGTTATCTTCGGTAAGTTCTCCCCGGAGGGAGCAACTAAGGCATGCCTGCTCTTTGGTCTGTGCAGCGGTATCAAATCCCTGGCAGCGCAGAGCAACATGGTATCCCCGAACTTAATCTCCATGATCCCGTACGTGGTAACCATCGTGGCACTGGTACTGTTTGTCGGTAAGGCACATACCCCGGCAGCAAACGGAAAGATCTTTGTAAAGTCCAAATAAGAATGACGTTGCTGTTTGCGCAGCGCATACACAGCAGCAAAGGTTTACACTGTTCTTTAAAATTTTAATCAGGTCTGTATATAGGAAGTAAGACTTATATACAGGCCTGTAATAATCTAAGTAGAAATAGGGGGCAGGCGGGTCTGGCGCGAAAGGCAGCTCGATGTCTCCCACTATCTGGAAAACAGGAGAAGGAAAGGGGATTTATTATGACGAATACACCAACTGCGCACAACAGCGCAAAACTCGGCGATTTCGCCAAAACCGTACTGATGCCGGGCGATCCGCTGCGTGCAAAGTACATTGCAGAGACGTATCTGGAAAATGCAAGACAGGTAAACGGGGTCCGGAATATGTTTGGTTATACCGGAACCTACAAGGGAAAAGAAATTTCTGTTATGGGAGGCGGTATGGGAATGCCGTCCATCGGAATCTATTCCTACGAGCTGTTCCACTTTTATGATGTAGATCAGGTGATCCGTATCGGTTCCGCGGGGGCTCTGCAGGACAATATGAAGCTGATGGACGTTGTCATCGGCATGGGTGCCTGCACCGATTCCAACTATGCATACCAGTATGGACTGCCGGGAACCTTTGCGCCGATCGCAGACTATGAGCTCTTGAGCCGGGCTGTGGAAACCGCAAAGCGCCAGGGCACAAACGTCGTAGTCGGAAACGTGCTTTCCTCCGATGTGTTTTACAACGCAATGGGCAATGTCAATGACCTGTGGCGCGGTATGGGCGTGCTTGCTGTGGAGATGGAAGCAGCAGCACTCTATATGAATGCGGCAAAGGCAGGCAAGAAGGCACTCTGCATGCTCACGATTTCCGATCATCTCTACACCAACGAGCATTTAAGCGCCGAAGACCGGCAGCTTGGTTTTCACAAGATGATGGAGATTGCGTTAGAGCTGGCATAACGATATTGCAAAAAACAGAAATGCAGAAGCAGAACATGGAGAATCTGGCATGTGCCGGGACAATCTGCTTCTGACTGTGATAAGTGATAGAAACGAAAGGGGATTCATAAAATGGATGTAAAAGAAATTTTAAAGCATGTGGACCACACACTGTTAACCCAGACCGCAACCTGGGCTGAGATCAGGCAGATCTGCGATGACGCAGTTGCTTACGGAACCGCTTCCGTCTGCATTCCGCCGTCCTATGTAAAACAGGCGAAGGAATATGTGCAGGACAAGATGGCAGTCTGCACCGTCATCGGTTTCCCGAACGGCTATATGACCACCGCAGCAAAAGAGTTTGAGACCAAAGATGCACTGGCAAACGGCGCAGACGAGATCGATATGGTCATCAATATCGGCTGGGCAAAAGACGGAAAGTTTGACTGCATCGAAGAAGAAATCCGCACCCTGAAAAAAGCATGCGGCTCCAAGGTATTAAAGGTCATCATCGAGACCTGTCTTCTGACCGACGAGGAGAAGATCCGCATGTGCGAAGTGGTGACAAAGGCAGGAGCAGATTACATCAAGACCTCCACCGGTTTCTCCAAAGCAGGAGCAACCTTCGACGATATTAAGCTCTTCTCCGAGCACATCGGGCCGAATGTAAAGATGAAAGCAGCAGGCGGTATCTCTTCTCTGGATGACGCAGAAAAATTCCTTTCCCTGGGTGCTGACAGACTGGGAACCAGCCGCATCATCAAGCTGGTAAAGCAGGAAGAGGCAACCGGATACTAAAAAATCTGCCTGCCTGAGTGGGCGCATGGATAAAGAAAGTGAGGAAATCCGAAATAGGGAATCCTCCCAAGGAGTGTTAAGCAAATCATGAAGAAACTGGAAAAGGATCAGATCGAAGCCCTGATCGAAAAGGCCATCAGCATGATGGATTACTCTTATGTGCCGTATTCCCACTTCCATGTGGGAGCTGCACTGCTGGCGAAAAACGGCACCGTTTACGGTGGCTGTAACATTGAAAATGCCGGTTATACGCCAAGCAACTGCGCAGAGCGCACCGCATTTTTCAAGGCCGTGAGTGAAGGCGTGCGGGAGTTTGATGCCATCTGCGTAGTCGGTGGCGCCAATAAAGAATTAAAAGAAATCACAGCTCCATGCGGCGTCTGCCGCCAGGTTATGATGGAGTTCTGTAACCCGGAAGAATTCCAGATCATTCTGGCAGTCTCCAAAGAGCAGTATGAGATCTATACTTTAAAAGAGCTGCTGCCTCTTGGATTCGGGCCGGATAATCTGAAATAAAATTAAGGAGAATTACATGGAAAAGTTTAAACGCGTATTTGTAGTAGTCATGGATTCCCTTGGAGTGGGAGCTATGCCGGATTCTGCAGATTTTGGTGATATCGGGGTGAACACCCTGGGGCATATTTCCGAATCCGTGGAAACCTTTCAGATTCCAAACCTTCAGAAACTGGGGATGGCAAACATCATCCCGTTAAAGCAGGTCGCACCGGTGGAGAAGCCGCTGGGCTATTATGGAAAACTGCGTGAAAAGAGCCGCGGCAAGGATACCATGACCGGACACTGGGAGATGATGGGTCTGGAAGTGACCAAACCATTCCAGACCTTCACCGAGACCGGATTCCCACCGGAGCTGATCAAAGAGCTGGAGGAGCGCACCGGACATAAAGTCATCGGCAATAAGAGCGCCAGCGGCACCGAAATCTTAGACGAGCTTGGTGAAGAGGAAATCGCAACCGGCCATATGATCGTGTACACCTCTGCAGACTCTGTGCTTCAGATCTGCGGCAATGAGGAGACATTTGGCCTTGATGAACTTTATCGCTGCTGTGAGATCGCCCGGGAGCTGACCATGAAGGATGAGTGGAAGGTTGGCCGCGTCATCGCCAGACCATATATAGGAAAGAAAAAGGGCGAATTCAAGCGCACCAGCAACCGCCACGACTATGCGTTAAAGCCATTCGGTCCGACTGCTTTGAATGCGCTTAAAAGTGCCGGTTATGATGTCATTTCCATTGGAAAGATCAACGACATCTTTGTGGGCGAGGGTATCACTGAGGCCTACAAGTCCAAGAGCTCTGTTCATGGCATGGAGCAGACCATCGATGTGGCAAAGAAAGATTTCCATGGTTTGTGCTTCGTGAACCTGGTTGACTTCGATGCCCTGTGGGGACACCGCAGAAATCCGTCCGGCTACGCACAGGAGATTGAAAAGTTCGATGTAAATCTTGGCTTACTTCTGGATACGCTGCGGGAAGATGATCTCCTCATCATCACGGCAGACCACGGAAATGATCCGACCTACACCGGAACCGATCACACCCGCGAGAAAGTGCCGTTTCTGGCATATTCTAAGGCGTGCAAGGAGAGCGGCGAGCTTCCGGAGACCGATACCTTTGCGATCATCGGAGCAACCATTGCCGACGATTTCGGTGTAAAGATGCCGGAAGGAACCATTGGGGATTCGATTCTGGATAAGCTGAAATAAAATAGTAATTTGATACAGGAAACATGAAAGGGCCGAAAGATCCTGCTCCGCCGTATGGCGGGGCAGGATCTTTCGGCCCTTGTTCGTTGCGTTAACGATATGATTCTGTTTTTCTACTTAATTGTTACATACTGCTGGTTCTTCTCATTTTCTCCCATAACCTGATGGTCAAACCACTGGCTCACGTAACGCTCAAAGCTCATGGTATAGTAACCATCCTGGCACTGGTCAGAAGTGTCGTAGGAGTCAGCGAATACCAGTACATCATCGAGCATGATGTCAGAGGTTCTCATATCGTCATAACCGATCAGGACCATCCAATGACCGCCCCATTCAACACTTGTCTACCGGTTCTACCGGCTCAAGACGCTGCTCGAAGTTTTTTGTTTCTGATTCTGCGGCATTTCCAGTTGTTTCGGATACTGCTTCTGATTCGGTTTCCTTTACAGATGCATCTGCCTGTGCAGTTGTTTCTTCTGCCTGGGTTGTTGCTTCTCCTGCCGGTGCTGCAGTTTCCTTTGCCTGGTTTCCTGCACATCCTGTGAAGGTCAGGGCTACGGTGAGCAGGCCTGCTGCTGTCATGATTTTGCTTTTCATTGGTTAGGTCCTTTCGTTTAAAATATGGTTCGATTTTATTGTTTTTAATCGGGAGTTGTCAACTCTCATGTCATCTAAGATGAACGAATCGTCTGGCATTTTCTTGTATTTGCAAAAGGAATATGCTATGCTCGCATTAGAAAAATATCTGACGGGGCCTTTTGAAACTCTTAAAGATCTGTCAAAAAACACGAAAATGAGGTACAAATGATGAATAACAAACTCTTGCTGATCAATGACCTGGCAGGCTACGGAAAAGTCGCATTATCTGCAATGATTCCGGTGCTTTCTCATATGAAATATGAGATATTCAGCCTTCCTACGGCTATCGTTTCGAACACGCTGGACTATGGTAAATTTGATATTCTCGATACCACAGAATACATGAAAAATACGCTTGACGTATGGAAACAGCTGAATTTTGAGTTCGATGCCATATCAACTGGCTTTATTGTTTCCAAAGAACAAACGGAGCTGATCACGGAATTCTGCAGGGAAGAATCTGCAGCGGGCATTACCATATTTACCGACCCGATCATGGGTGATGAGGGAAAGCTTTACAATGGCATTACGCAGGAAACGGTTGCGCTTATGCGGAAATTAATCTCGGTTTCCGATTACACGGTTCCTAATTATACGGAAGCTGCATATCTCGCCGGTTCTGAGTACCATGAAGAGGGTGCCACAGAGGCAGAATTAAAGGATATCATCGATGAACTGAAACGCCTGGGTGCAAAATCCATTGTGATCACAAGTGCAAAGATCAAAGGTTCAGAACAAAAATGTGTGTTCGGTTATGATGATAAGACGAAGGAATATTTTCAGATTGATTTTGAGGAGATTCCGGTAAGATTTCCTGGCACAGGAGATATTTTCTCGGCCGTTTTCATGGGTAAGATATTAGCTGGATGCAGCCTGCGCGATGCCACAGAGCGTGCCATGACGACGGTAAAAAATATGATCGTGAAGAATGCCGGGAACGCAGATAAATACAAAGGAATACCGATTGAGACATGTCTGGAGGAGATTGATTGATGAAAAGACCAAAGATCCGAATTACCCTGATTGATCAAAAAGGTACCGTTGGCTGCCACAGAGGGCATAAGATTGGTGATTCCTATGATTTTGACACGGAAAGAGGCAATCTGTGCCCTATGGCGATGCATGTAGCGTTTCCGTATGTTGATATCCTGCGGTACGGCGGAAACATTCCAGGGCAGAAAGAGGGAACTGCTTTGTTTGCCTGTCCGGATGTGGATACACTCAATGTATTTAAGATTGAACGAATTGACGAAGATGCATAATTCCTTGAAATTGGAATTAGGAACAAAGGGTGATTTTCTATGCAAAAGGATGATATAGTTGGATCCAAAAAGAAAGGACGATAAGAATATGAAGCTTCTGGTTATCGACAGCACCATCCGCTCCCGTGAAGTCTCCAGAACTGCGAAAGCAGATTTTATTTGTCAATATGTCCGTGAAAAATGAAACACGTCAGGCTCTCGTATTTATAAAAAAACAATGAAAAAGTGACATGTGTCCTTTTCAAGCACATTGATTTGTGTTATAAACTATAGGGTTATTCTGAGACCGTGAAAATTATTATATTGGAGAACATTATGAAAAGAAGAATTACAGCTCTTATGATGGCAGCAGCAATGTGCATGTCTCTTGTGGCATGCGGCGGTTCTAACAGCAGCACCGGTGCAGCAGACACCAAAGCAGCAGACAGCAACAGTGCAGACAGCAACACCGCAGAAAGCGGTTCCGCAGCAGTAGACGCATCTGATTTAAAGATCGGTCTGGTTACCGATGTCGGCGGTGTAAACGATGGTTCTTTCAACCAGACCGCATGGGAAGGTATGGAGCGTGCAGCAAAAGAGCTTGGCGTAACCGTAAACTACTTAGAGTCCAGCACCGATGCAGACTACGCACCGAACCTGGAGACCTTCGCAGATGAGGAGTATGACCTGATCATCAGCATCGGTTACATGCTTGCAGATGCAACCAGAACCGCAGCAGAGCAGAACCCGGATATCAAGTTTGCGATCGTAGATGATGCAACCATCGACCTTCCGAACGTTACCTGCCTGATGTTCCGCGCAGAGCAGGCTTCCTACCTGGCTGGTTTTGTAGCAGGTAAGACCACCAAGACCAACAACATCGGTTATGTAGCAGGTATGGCAAACGAGACCATGAACCAGTTTGGTTACGGTTACTGTGCAGGTGCCCTGGATGCGAACCCGGATGTAACCATCCAGCAGTTCAACGCAAACTCCTTTGCAGATGCAGCAACTGGTAAGACCATGGCAAATACTGCAATCACCAACGGTGCAGATGTCATCTTCCACGCAGCAGCAGCAACCGGTCTTGGCGTGATCGAGGCTTGTCATGAGGCTGGTGTTTATGCGATCGGCGTAGACAGCGACCAGTCCGGCATCTCCCCGGATACCGTCCTGACCTCTGCTATGAAGCGTGTAGACAATGCTGTATTTGATACCATCGAGTCTTTAGTAAACGGAACCCTGGAGAGCAGTGTTCACACCTATGACCTGGCAGCAGGCGGTGTAGATATCGCACCGAGCCAGGATCTGATCGCAGACGATGTCATCGAGGCAGTAAACGAAGTGAAAGAGAAGATCATCAGCAGCGAGATCGAAGTACCGGCTGATAAAGAATCCTTCGAAGCAAAATACGGCGATGTTTACGAGTTAGACTAAGTGCTAAAATAAAATAGAGTCTTTCCATTCAGAAAAAAGTGTAGTATAATCGATTTTGATTATACTACATTTTTGCTTTCCGGGCATATTGGAAGTACAGAGTATGTATTTTACGGTTGGGAAAACAGAAACGTATACAGGAGGAAGAGATGTTAGATTTAAAGTTTGTCCGTGAGAATCCGGACATCGTAAAGAAAAATATCGAAAACAAGTTCCAGTTTGAGAAGCTTCCGCTGGTGGACGAGGTGATTGAGCTGGATGCGAAGAACCGTGCAGCAAAGGCAGAGGCAGACAGCCTTCGTGCATCCCGCAACAAGCTCTCCAAGCAGATCGGCCAGTTAATGGGTCAGGGCAAGAAGGAAGAGGCAGAAGAGGTTAAGGCTCAGGTAGCAGCAAACGCAGCACGCCTTGCAGAGCTGGAAGCTCAGGAGACCGAGCTGGAAGCAAAGGTATTAAAGATCATGATGACCATTCCGAATATCATCGATCCGAGCGTACCGATCGGTAAAGATGACAGCCAGAACGTAGAGATCGAAAAATTCGGCGATCCGTTCGTACCGGATTTTGAGATTCCGTATCATACCGACATCATGAAGACCTTTGACGGCATCGACTTAGACGCAGCAGGTAAAGTAGCAGGAAACGGCTTCTACTACCTGATGGGCGATATCGCAAGACTTCATTCCGCAGTCATTTCCTACGCTCGTGACTTCATGATCGACCGTGGCTTCACTTACTGCATCCCGCCGTTCATGATCCGCAGCAACGTGGTAACCGGCGTTATGTCCTTCGCAGAGATGGATGCTATGATGTACAAGATCGAGGGTGAGGACCTGTACCTGATCGGTACCAGTGAGCACTCCATGATCGGTAAGTTCATCGACACCATTACCCCGGAAGACCAGCTTCCGAAGACCTTAACCAGCTATTCCCCATGCTTCCGTAAGGAGAAAGGTGCCCACGGCATTGAGGAGCGCGGTGTATACCGTATCCACCAGTTCGAGAAGCAGGAGATGATCGTTGTCTGCAAGCCGGATGAGTCCAAGATGTGGTACGACAAATTATGGCAGAACACCGTAGATCTGTTCCGTTCCATGGACATCCCGGTTCGTACCCTGGAGTGCTGCTCTGGTGATCTGGCAGACTTAAAGGTAAAATCCTGTGACGTAGAGGCATGGTCTCCGCGTCAGAAGAAGTACTTCGAGGTAGGTTCCTGCTCCAACTTAGGAGACGCACAGGCACGCCGCTTAAAGATCCGCGTAGACGGACCGGACGGAAAGTACTTCGCTCATACCTTAAACAACACCGTAGTTGCTCCGCCGCGTATGCTGATCGCATTCCTGGAGAACAACCTGCAGGCAGACGGCACTGTCAAGATCCCGAAGGTGCTGCAGCCGTATATGGGCGGTATGGAAGTTATGGTACCGAAGCATAAATAAGATATATTGGCAGAAAGCCGCCGCACGTTTGATATGCGGCGGCTTTCATTATATTATTTTCGGAGTTGAACATATGAGGAGAAATGCGTTATGTGGTTTTTATTCGCATTATTATCGGCAGTATTTGCGGCACTTACCTCCATTCTTGCGAAAGTCGGCATTGATGGCGTGAATTCCAACCTTGCAACAGCGATCCGGACTATGGTGGTTGTTGTGATGGCATGGGGAATGGTTTTTCTGACACATACCCAGAGCGGTATTTCCGAGATCAGCAAAAAGAGCTGGCTGTTTTTGATTCTTTCCGGACTTGCAACCGGGGCGTCCTGGCTTTGTTATTACCGGGCACTGCAGATCGGGGAGGCATCCAAAGTGGTGCCGGTTGATAAACTGAGCGTGCTCATTACGTTGGTTCTCGCATTTGTATTTTTGCACGAATCCTTTACAATGAAATCCATGATCGGGTGTGTCCTGATCGGAGCGGGAACGCTGCTGATGGTGCTGTAGGGGAATGAACTGGAAGTAGGACAGGATAAGTTTTGATTGAATCCAATCGGATCGTCAGATAAATGACAGAAACACAGGAGGAATAAATGTCACTGGAAAAAGCAAAAGCAGATCTGGAAGCAAAGGGCTTTCTGGATCACGTTATCGAGTTAGATGCTTCGACTGCAACAGTTACCGATGCAGCAGAGGCGCTGGGCGTAAAGCCGGCCATGATCGCAAAGACCATGTCATTTTTACAGGGAGAAAAAACCGTGCTGATTCTGACAGAGGGAACGGCAAAGGTAGATAACCGGAAATATAAGGACACCTTTCATGTGAAGGCCAGGATGATCCCGTTTGATGAAGTAGAGCAGCATGTGGGACATGCGCCGGGCGGAGTATGCCCGTTTGGGATCAGGGAAGGTGTGGAAGTGTATCTGGATGAGAGCCTTCGTCAGTTTGACGTAGTCTATCCGGCAGCAGGCAATGACCACAGTGCGGTAAAACTGACGATTCCGGAGTTAGAGCAGGTGGCTGGCGCAAAAAGCTGGGTGGATGTTACGGTACATGGATAGGAATTTTTTGAAAGAAAATTCCGTACAGTAAAGTTGCGGAAGCCGATTTTGCCGATTTTCCGGTGACGCTGCATTGGTCAATGCCTTTGTGACCGCATCGCTGACCGTTTCCATTGGCGCTATGGCGATCGTGGGATCAATCCAGGACGGTCTTTTGCACGATTATTCTACCCTGGCCGTGAAATCGGTTTTGGACTTTATCATCATTGCGGTCATGACCTCATCCATGGGAAAAGGATGTGCGTTTTCTGCAATTCCAGTGTTTGTATTTGAAGGCGGTATTACGCTTTTGGCGGGATTGCTTTCTCTAATTATGACGGAGCTGGCACTGGACTATCTGTCCCTGGTTGGTTCTGCGCTGATCTTCTGTATCGGCGTGAATCTGATCTGGGGGAAAAAGCTGAGCGTAGCCAATATGCTCCCGGCGGTAATATTAGCGGTTGTGGCAGCGTATCTGCCATGGGGATTCTAAATATTTGGGTGTGGAATAACGATAAAGCACATGAGAACGCATGGATGTGAGAGAAAGAGGTGTGACATGATTCAAAAACATTGTTACGAATGTGGAACGGAGCTGATGGAAAAAGAACTGGAAGGAGAGGGAATGGTTCCCTATTGTCCAAAGTGCCAGCAGTACCGTTTCCCGATGTATAACGTGGCGGTCAGCATGATCGTTACCGATGAAAAGACCGGAAAAATCCTGCTGATCCAGCAATACGGAAAGCCAACCTACATTCTGGTGGCTGGCTATGTGAACCGCGGGGAAGCCGAGGAAGATGCAGTTGTGCGCGAAGTAAGGGAAGAAACCGGACTTCATGTTTCCCACATGAAATTTAACCGGACCCAGTTTTTCGAGCCCTCGAACACGCTGATGTGCAATTTTACGGCCTATGTGGATAATGCAGAGGAACTGCACACAAATCAGGAGGTGGACCGCTGCAAGTGGTTTACACCGGAAGAAGCAAGAACCAATATCCGGCCAAATAGTCTGGCCGAGTATTTTTTGAAGAGCTATCTGGATGAAAGATAGATCAAAAAATTTCGTAAGAGGTGACACGTATGAATAGAACGATAAACATAGATCCTGCCTTACTTTCGGTTTACCCGGAGATCCGTCTTGGCTGTCTTCATTTTACCGCAGAAGTAAAAGCATCTTCGGACGTATTTTGGGATTATCTGGATCATGAAATCCTTCCAGCGGTAAAAAATGATATCGAAGGAAAAGAGTGGAGCGAGGTTACAGGCGTGCGAGGAAGTCGCGCCGCTTACAAAGCATTTGGCCGCAATCCGGGGCGTTACCGTGTTTCTTCCGAGGCATTGCTGCGCAGAGTGCGGCGTGGTGACGAGCTGTACCATGTGAATTCTGTCGTGGATGTAAATACCCTGATTTCCGTGGAAAGCGGATTGTCTGTCGGTTCTTATGATCTGGAACAGCTGCAGGGTGATATTGTGTTTCGCAAAGCAGAAGCCAGTCAGGTGGAAGTATGGAATTTATAGTTGGAAAGGAAACAACAAACTGATACATAAGGAGAAAAAAGATGCCGTTTACTTATGAGAAAAAGAAGTGGATCATAGTTGCAGTCTGGCTGCTGATTGCGGTTTTATCGTTTACTGTAGCAGCAAAGTATGCCTCTGCCCCGGAACATCATAAAGAAGTAATTTCCTCGCTGGACGAAAAAAAGGATACGGTTCTTGAACTCACGGTAGCTGCAACAGCAACTTCTGCGCTGATCACGCTGCTGCCTGGTGATGTGGCAACACCCATTGCGGAAAAAATAGCAGATTTAAGCGGTTATCTGATGATTGTACTTTGCGCGATATTTTTGGAAAAATATTTGGTGACAATTACCGGATATGCTGCGTTTCGCATTTTTATTCCATTGGCCTGTTTGCTGTTTGCCGGAAATAAATTCTTTGAAAACGACAGTATCCGATGTCTTGCCAGAAAACTTTTGGTATTTGGAATTTGTATTTTCCTGGTAGTTCCATCCAGCGTAAAGCTGGCAGATCTGATTGATGATACGTATCATACACAGATCGATCTGACGTTGGACGAGGCCAGGAAAACACAGAAAATCCTGGAAAGTCAGTCAGAATCCGATACAACGGCAGTCCAGCCTGAACAAAATGCTAAAACAGAACAGAAGCAGCAAAAAGAAGGAAGCGGTAATCTGTGGGAAATGGCAAAGGGAGCCTTGAACAGTGCAAAAGAATCTGTTACGAGTGCAGTGGAAAATGTAACATTATCAACAGAAGAGCTGTTGCAGAAAGCAGAGCATTCCCTGAGCCGTTTTGTGGAGGCTGTGGCAGTCATGTTGATCACATCCTGTGTGATCCCACTTCTGGTCTTGGTCGTATTTGTCTGGCTGATCAAGATTTTGGTGAATGTAGATCTGAGCAGAAAGATGACTGCGATATCTGATCTGAGAAAGAGGTCTGGGGAAAAATAATGCCTGGAATAAAAGTCTGAGACAAAGGCTTCCTGTCTTGTGATTCTGAATGGAATCAAGTATAATGAACTCAGATAAAAGCGTTTTTGATGGGAGGGATTTGCATGGGAAGTTACCTAAATCCGGGAAATCTTTCATTTCGCGGCAGTCTTCGTTCAAAAATATATGTGGACAAAAGCGAATTGATCGCAAGGACGAATGAAGCTCTTTGTACAGAGCAGAAATACATCTGTGTAAGCCGTCCAAGAAGATTTGGCAAGTCTATGGCAGCCAATATGCTTGCCGCGTACTATGACCGAAATGAAGATACAGAAGAATTGTTTCAGAGTCTTGCAATCAGTAAAGAAAAATCATATAAAGAACATCTGAATCAATATGACGTGATCAAGATTAATATGCAGGAATTTTTAAGCATGTCAGAAACCATGGAAGAGATGCTTGAGATGCTTAAAAATTATCTGGTTTCGGATTTTAAAGAAACCTTTCACGAAATACAATTTCGGGATGAAAAGAACCTGATTCAGGTTATGAAGGATGTATTCCGTTATACGAAATGTCCGTTTGTGATTTTGATCGATGAATGGGATTGTCTGTTCCGTGAGTATAAACAGAATAAAGATGCACAGAAAAAGTATCTGGATTTTTTACGTGCATGGCTGAAAGATAAAGACTATGTGGCGCTGGCTTATATGACAGGGATTCTCCCAATAAAAAAATATGGTTCTCATTCGGCATTGAATATGTTTACGGAATATTCCATGACGAATCCAAGGGAGATGGCTGAATATTTCGGCTTTACAGAGAAAGAAGTAACGTCACTGTGTGAAAGATTTCATCGAAATTTTGAGGAAACGCAAGCCTGGTATGATGGATATGAACTGGTAGCAGTGAACGGCGAAGAAAAAATTTCGTACGCGATGTATAGTCCGAAATCGGTAGTAGACGCGATGCTCAGTGGCGTGTTCGATAACTACTGGAATCAAACAGAAACATATGAGGCATTAAAAGTATATATTAAGATGAATTTTGATGGACTCAAGGATTCGGTAATCCGTATGCTTGCAGGAGAACGAGTCCAGATCAATACGGGAACATTTTCAAATGATATGACGAATTTTCAAGGGAAAGATGATGTTTTAACATTGCTGATCCATTTGGGATATCTGAGCTATCACTGGCCGGATAAAACGGTTACAATTCCTAACAAAGAAGTTTCCCAGGAATATATCAATGCAATCAGTACCATGGACTGGGCTGAAGTAACAGCGTCAGTTGAGTCTTCCAGAAAATTATTAAAGGCTCTTTGGAATCTGGATGAAAAGGCAGTTGCAGAAGGAATTGATAAAGCGCATCGGGAAATTTCCATTCTTCAGTATAACGATGAAAATTCACTAAGCTGTACGATCAATCTTGCTTTTTATTTTGCAATAGAATACTATACGATTATCCGGGAACTTCCAACAGGAAAAGGATATGCAGACGTTTGCTTTATCCCAAGAAAAATGTATCTGGATAAACCGGCAATCGTTATGGAACTGAAATGGGATAAAAGCGCGAGAGGTGCAATCAGCCAGATTAAAGACAAACACTGTGTAGATGCACTGAAAGAATATCAGGGAAATCTTCTTTTGGTGGGGATTAATTATGAGAAAGATACGAAGACACATACTTGTGTGATTGAAAGAATGTATAAGGATTAAAATGGATTGCAAAAGCCCGCCAAATTTTGAGCGGGCTTTTTTCAATCTATTTCTCGATTATTTCTTCATCAGCGGAGCACCGGTCTGCCATGCCTGGCCAACCTTTTCCCCGATGGCATAGTAGCCGCTCTGGAACTGGTCGAATACGAAAGCATTTAACTTGGTCGGGTCCACATTTCCTTTTTCATCCAGGACCGATTCATCGGCCAGAACGCCGACGATCTCGCCGATCACATGGTGCCCGTAGACTTCCATTTTGTCTTCTACAACACGGCATTCCAGGGTAAGCGGGAATTCCTGAACGACAGGGGCGTCGACCTTTTCGCTCTTGACAGAAGTCAGACCGCTGCGCTCAAATTTATCTTCCATTTTGTTGCCGCTGGCAATGCCGAAGAAATCAGCCGCTTCGATGTGCGGGATATCCGCGATGCTTAAGGTAAAAGCACCGTGCTTTTTGATATTTTCAGAAGTTTTATGATCTTCATCGATGTTTAAAGAAACCATGTTCGCTGCGCAGATGCCGCCCCATGCCATGTTCATGACATCAACACTGCCGTTTTCGCCGTAGGTTGCGATCATCAGAACCGGCATTGGAAACAGATATGGTTTGATTCCTAAATCTTTTTTCATGAAAAATCCCTCCAGTCTTCTTAAGGATTGACTTCGTATGGTCATCCTCCTATAATGATAGCAGACGACGTAAAAAACACAAGTACTGTTAAGAAAGACAGGTACTATCATGAAAGGAAGTGTGAAGATGGGATGCATGGAACGTTATATTGAGCATGCGAATTTTGCGGATACCGGGTTTAGCTACACGATGTCACTGATCAGCGGCAAACACAAAATGGTAATCCTGTACTGTCTCATGGAATATGAACCAGTCCGTTTTAATGAAATGAAGCGGTATCTGGGAAACATCACAGACAAGACATTGAGCAGCAATTTAAAAGAGCTGGAAGCAGACCAGCTGATCGTGCGCAAGGAATATCCGCAGATCCCGCCGAAAGTGGAATATTCTCTTTCGGAGCGGGGCAAGTCGCTCATGAAGGTGTTGGACCAGCTTTGTGTGTGGGGCGCGAAAAACCGCCTGTAGATGAATTAAGATAGGGGGAATACAAGTCATGACTTCGTATCAAAAAATCGATATGGAAACCTGGGCGCGCCGGGAACATTACCAGTATTATACGGAAAAATTGAAGGTTGAGTGCAACATGACAGCGCTTATCGATGTGAAGAATTTGCTTGATTTTTGCCATTCATGCGGCTATAAATTTTATGCATCTCTGATCTATCTGGTCACAAAAGTAGTGAACCGGATTGAAAATTTCCGCATGTTCCGGGACGCAGATGGGCACCTTTGTGTCTGGGAGCAGGTGGTTCCAAACTACACGATTTTTCATGAGGACGATAAAACGTTCTCCGATTGCTGGACGGATTATTCCAGTGATTTTGATACCTTTTACCGGGATATCATAACGGATATGCAGACTTATAAAGACAAAAAAGGAATCAAGGCAAAGGCAGGACAGCCAGCCAACTTTTACTGCATTTCCGGTGTGCCGTGGACCTCATTTACTGCATTCGGCAGCAGGACAACGAACGGTTCAGACCCGGCATTTTTCCCGATCATTACGATGGGAAAATACGAAAAAAATGGTGACAAGATCACGATGCCGGTGAATCTTCTGATCGCACATGCGGTAGCAGATGGGTATCATGCAGGACTGTTTTTCCAGTATTTGCAGGAGGAACTTGACGGGCTGCAGGAAGCGGCGGAAAAGCAGAGCGAGATGACTGGAATGCAGGTAGGAGAGGAGAAGACAAACATGACCGAAAAAGAAAAAATGTTAAATCAGATGCTTTATGATGCCAATTATGATGGAGCATTGAAGGCAGAACGTATCCATGCCAAGGAACTGTGTCATCAGTATAATCAGCTTCATCCGGCACAGGAAGAAGAACAGCGGGAGATTTTGCTTCAGCTTCTGGGAAAAACGGGCGAAAATTTCTGCATCACAGCACCGTTCTGGTGTGATTATGGCTATAACATTGTGCTGGGCGAAAATTTTTATTCCAACCACAATATGGTCATCCTGGACTGCGCGAAAGTTACATTCGGGGATAATGTATTTGTCGCACCGAACTGTGGCTTCTATACGGCGGGGCATCCGATCGATCTGGAGCGCCGTAACCAGGGACTGGAATACGCGTATCCGATCACGGTTGGTAACAATGTCTGGATCGGAGCGGGCGTTCAGGTCATGCCGGGTGTCACCATTGGGGATAACGTTGTGATCGGCGGCGGAAGCGTTGTGGTCAAAGATATTCCAAGTGATTCTGTAGCGGTTGGAAATCCGTGCAAAGTTGTTCGTAAGATTACAGAAGCTGACCGGAAAACCTGCTGGGACCGGAAAACAAAGGATGAAAAAAGGAGTTAAATAATGTGATCGCAGAACTATATCATAAGACGGTTTCCGTTCTGGAAGATGAGCTGACTGGGAATTTTTTCGGAACCATGCGTTATATGCCCTTTCAGCGTGGCCTTGGGTGGATTTTCCGGCATTATACTGTCAGCAGGGATCCTGAGGTGATGCGTATTTTGAACACGCTTACAGACGATGCATTTACGTTGGAATTCTGGAAACGTTCGGAAAACGGGCTGGTGGAGATTGACGGATTTATCCCGTTTTCCGATGTTGGAATCGGGATTGAAGTGAAATACCGCAGCGGTTTATCCGGAGAGGATCAGTTGGAAAAAGAAGCGTTGGTGCTCCAGAATGAGTGGTGCAGGAAGAAGGAAAAGATCCTGCTTCTGGTGGCAGATGCAGAAGAATCGAAGCAGATTTATGCGGAAAACTGCACCAAGCCGGTGTTTCAGAACGTGCATCTTGCGTATCTTTCCTGGCAGGATATTCTCCTTGGTCTGGACCAGCTACCTGTCGTGACCCCATACGGAAAGACGATGATCGGGGATTTGAAACAGCTGCTTACGGAAAAAGGATTTGTGGCCTTTGACGGCTTTACATGGTCCAAGACGGAAGTGGAGGAGACGTTGTATTATGACTTCGGGTGAAAATATACATAATGCGTTTTTGGTGGTATTCCAGACGTTAAAAAGTATTGAAAAGCTTATGAAAAAATGCAGGGCAGAGCTGGATGAAGAACGGTACTACATGCCGATGGAGCGCTTCATGCGCTACAGCTCTGATCTTACCTGGGAGGGCTGGATCTATTGGAGCTTTATTCTGTTATTCCAGAGAAAGGAAGACGGGCCAGTCATGGAAAATGGCTGGATCAACGGGCCGGTTTATGCAGTGGAGATTAATGTAGACCCGGATACCTGCGAAACTCCGCAGCTGATCGTGGCGAGAATGGATTTTGACGGTATCCCGTCCTGGTCGAAGGGCTGTTCCCCAGCGAACCATACGCTGTTTTACAATGCGATTCATGAGGAAGAACTGCAGTCTTTCTGGGGACTTTCTCGTGTGATAAAAAAGAATTATGAACTTACGGATGTGAAGCAGGGCAATTACAAAGAAATGATTTTTGGAACGATAGAAACCCTGAGTCAGGATACTTAAGAAAAGAAGGTGACAAGCCGTGGATACAGGTCAGAAAATGCGCCGTTTGCAGAGCCGGTTATATACAGGCGGATTCGGGATCATGCTGTTTTCCGTGTGGTCCGGCATCCGGGATATCCAGATTTTGTTTGAAAAGATGAGAGGACAAACGATTGATGTAAATGGAGTGATCATCGAGGAAACGGCGCGGATCATATTAGGTATTTTGTTTTTTGCCGTGATTGGCGGGAGTGCTTTGCTCTATCTGGGAGATCTGAGAGCGCATACCTGACCACGGGTTCCGGATGTGGAAGAGGTTGTGCTGATGGTAATCGATGTGACAGCGCCCCTGACAGTCAGGCCATTGCCTACAGTGCCCAGTTTGTGGACTGCTGTTCGGAAACGCTGTTAAAAAAGGTTCAGGCAGCGCGTGCAGCGGCAACCACACAGCTGCAAAGCGAACTGATGGATGCAAGGACCGATCTGATCGGTCTGCAGAATATTACCAGGATCTGGTGTTACCCTTTCATTTTCTGCCATACGATCTCTATGCGCCGGTGAAGGCCTGGTCCAAGACCTGCCGGAATAAATACCGGATGATCAATAATACCGATTTTGTGTTTTCTAAGATCGTGAAGAAAGAAGACGGCAGTACCTGCGAGGTACCGGTCCATTTCCGGCATAACCCGGCGGCAAAGGACGATTTGGAGCATTCCCTGTATACAAACAGCATCAACAATGGATGTGAAACATCGATCATGAATCTGGGGCATGGAAGGGCCGGGCATCTGCCGGATTACAGCTTCGCCCATTACCGGTATCAGCCGGCCTGGGGACGATTCTTTGTAAACGGCAGCTGGATTATATACTATGTGAGCATGGGAATCCATATGGTAGGCGGCAGGGTTATCCTTTACCGGGCGCTGATTACGCTGGATCTGGGGGTTTTCGCGCTTACGATCCATGGAACCGCGCAGGTTTGAGACCGGTGTCTGGAAGCTGAATTTTCTGCAGGGAATCTTTGAGGTGGTTCTCGCCTTTGTCTGCCTGCTCAACAACAATTCGGAAGTGGTGATGCTGGATATTCTCTGTCTGGGACTGGTGGTTACGGCATTTCAGAAGAGCGCAATCATTTATATTCCATGGCTGACTTGAAAAAGTAAATTCCAGTGCAAAAGTAAATTCCACCGCTCTTTTAAAAGTT
>NZ_QULW01000016.1:0-56468 GCF_003481825.1 Clostridium sp. OM02-18AC
TAAACACTGTTCAATCTTTCATTTTCAAGGTTCATCTTGTTGTCTCGCTCTCAGCGGCAGCTTTGATAGTTTAGCACAGCTTCAAGCTTTTGTCAACAACTTTTTAAATTTCTTTTTGAATCTTTTCAGATTCGCTTTGCTGTTTTCAGCAGCGTGTTATATCTTATCAGATGTTTTCGCTTTTGTCAACAACTTTTTTTATTTTTCTTTCCAGACTTTTTTGTCTTTCAGAGAAAAAAAGAATCATCTGGAATAGAGCGGAGAAAGAGGGATTTGAACCCTCGCGCCGGTTGCCCGACCTACACCCTTAGCAGGGGCGCCTCTTCGGCCTCTTGAGTATTTCTCCGAATTTCATAATTCCATATGATTTTGCGCTTCAACTTACGTTTTCAGACGCATTGCCTATTATATAGCACAGACTTCGCTTTGTCAACAACATTTTCAAAAAAATTTTCGCAGCAGATCTTGCCAGTTTGAAATGCAACGCATCGGCAAGATCCCGCTGCTATTGCGCAGCACGCGAATAAGAGCGAATTGCGGTTTCATACAGGTTATTTCCCTCTGAATCAATGACAACGATCACAGGAAAATCCTTTACCTCCAGTTTGCGGATCGCCTCGGTTCCCAGATCATCATACGCGATCACTTCGGAGGAAAGGATGCATTTGGAAAGCAGTGCACCTGCACCTCCGACTGCAGCAAAATAAACACAGCCATTTCTTACGACCGCATCGATCACCGCCTGGCTTCTTTTTCCCTTTCCGATCATGGCACCGAGTCCCAGATCAATTAATTTCGGAGCATACTTATCCATGCGACTTGCGGTAGTCGGTCCTGCTGAGCCGATCGGTCTGCCCTCCCTGGCCGGTGACGGTCCCATATAATAAATGACATTGCGCTCCATATCGAGTGGAAGCGGATTTCCTGCATCCAGTGCTTCCTGCATCCGTTTGTGAGCAGCATCTCTTGCGGTATAAATCGTTCCGGTCAGATATACATAGTCTCCTGCTCTCAGACTTTTCGCATCTTCTTTGCTGATCGGTACCTGAATTTTTCTGTCCATAGGAATCTCCTTCTATAATACACGGTGTGCGTGACGGTTTACATGACAACAGATATTAATTGCAACCGGAAGTCCGGCAATATGAGTCGGATAAGTCTCAATATTTACGGATAATGCCGTTACCCGGCCACCCAGACCTCCCGGTCCGATTCCCAGTCCGTTGATGCGCTCCAGCATTTCTTTTTCCAGGTCTGCTACATAAGGAACCTCGGAATGCTCATGCAGATTTCTGGTCAGGGCATGTTTTGCCATGATGGCGCATTTTTCAAAGGTGCCGCCAATTCCTACACCCACAACCATAGGAGGGCATGCGTTCGGACCGGCATCCTTTACTGCCGTCAGAATGGCATTCTTTACGCCATCGATTCCGTCTGCCGGCTTCAGCATAAAGACGCGGCTCATATTCTCACTGCCAAAGCCCTTTGGTGCCAGCGTGATATCGATACGATCGCCTTCCACAATCTCATAATGAATGATAGCCGGAGTATTATCCTTCGTATTTTCTCTTAAGATCGGATCCTTCACAACGGACTTTCTCAAAAAACCATCTACATAACCATCGTGTACACCCTGGTTGATGGCATCGGTCAGGCTGCCGCCTTCTAAATGCACATCCTGGCCTATCTTGATAAATACAACTGCCATTCCGGTGTCCTGGCAGATCGGGATCATATCCGCACCTGCGATCTTAAGGTTTTCCTGCAGCTGGTTTAAAATCTGTTTTCCAAGCGGTGATTCTTCCTGCTCCACTGCCATCTTCATCCGTTCTGCCATATCTTCTGACAAAAAATGATTGGCTTCGATACACATTTCCTTTACTGCAGCTGTAATCTCACTTACGTTTACTGTTCTTATCATCTTCTGACCCACTCCTATTAAATTTGAAAACCAATATGCCTTGACACATTCCCGCACTAAGACGCGGTTGCTTTGACAACCATCTGCCTTTGCTCCAAGTGCACTCTGCGTTCTAATTTCCTATGGAACATAAAAATGCTGCCAGCTGCCCTTCCCTCTTATTTCAGGGAAAACAGCCGGCAGCACCCTCTTTTACTTGCCTTTTAATTTTATTCTTACAAGGACCAGACCCTGTTCTTTATTCCTGCTGATCTGTTTCTTGTTCGGAAAGTTCCAGATCTTCGATTCCATCTCCCTCGGATTTTGCTCCGTCATCCCGCACCTTCGCGATGCTTGCTACGCGGATATCAGAATCCGGATCGATGTTCATCAGCTTGACACCAGAAGTGTTCCGGCCGATCACGGAAATATCCTCTACGGAAATACGGATCACAACACCCTCGTTCGTGATCATCATAATGTCATGGTCATCGTGTACCAGCTTTGCACCTACGATATCACCGGTCTTTTCGGTGATCTTGTAACAGAGCACACCTTTACCGCCACGGTTCTGTGCCGTGAACTCCTCGATCGGGGTCCGTTTGCCCATACCATTCTCAGAAACGATCAGAAGCTTTTCACCCTGGGTATCCATCTGCATGCCGACTACTTCATCGCCTTCATTCAGCTTCATACCGATCACACCCATGGATACACGGCCGGTTACGCGCACATCGGTCTCATGGAAGCGGATGCACTGTCCCTTCTTCGTTACCAGGAAGATATCTTTCGTATTATCGGTTGCCTTTACTTCGATCAGTTCATCATGTTCCTTCAGCACGATTGCCTGAAGACCGTTCTTGCGGACGTTCTCGTATTCCTTTACCGGAGTCTTCTTGACCATGCCGCCGCGGGTTGCCATGAACAGATAATCCGTCTCATGGTATTCTTTCACCGGAATGATCGCTGTGATCTTCTCCTCCGGCTGCAGCTGCAGAAGGTTAATGATCGCGGTTCCGCGCGCGGTTCTGCTGCCTTCTGGGATTGCGTAAGCTTTCAGGCGGTATACGCGGCCCTTGTTGGTGAAGAACATAATGTAATTATGGGTCTTAGTCAGAAGCAGGTCTTCGATGTAATCTTCATCGATCGTCTGCATGCCCTTAATTCCCTTGCCGCCACGGTTCTGGTTCTTGAAGTTATCGACGCTCATGCGCTTGATGTAGCCAAGCTTGGTCATCGCCACAATGGTATTCTCATTCGGGATCAGATCCTCCATGGACATATCAAACTCGTCAAAGCCAATGGCGGTCTTACGGTCATCGCCGTACTTGTCAGAGATCACAAGGATTTCCTCGCGGATCACGCCTAACAGCTTTTTCTCGTCCGCCAGGATTGCCTTTAATTCCTCAATCTTTGCCATCAGGTCTTTGTATTCGTTTTCCAGCTTCTCCCGTTCCAGACCGGTCAGTGCACGCAGACGCATGTCTACGATTGCCTGAGACTGGGCATCGCTGAGTCCGAAGCGCTCCATCAACTGCTGCTTTGCGATCTGGACATTCTCAGAACCACGGATGATGCGGATGACCTCATCGATGTGGTCTAAGGCGATCAGCAAGCCCTGTAAGATGTGGGCACGCTCTTCTGCTTTATTTAAATCGTATTTTGTTCTTCTGGTAACAACATCTTCCTGATGACGCAGATAGTAAGTCAGCATCTCAAGCAGATTTAATACTTTTGGCTGGTTATCGACCAGAGCCAGCATGATGACACCAAAGGTATCCTGCAGCTGGGTATGCTTTAACAACTGGTTTAAGATCACGTTTGCGTTGACGTCACGGCGCAGCTCAATGACAATGCGCATACCCTGACGGTCAGACTCATCGCGCAGATCAGTAATTCCGTCGATCCGTTTTTCCTTGACCAGCTCTGCGATCTTCTCGATCAGTCTTGCCTTGTTTACCAGATACGGAAGCTCGGTCACTACAATACGGCTCTTACCGTTCGGCATCGTCTCGATATCGGATACTGCACGTACCCGGATCTTGCCGCGTCCGGTGCGGTAGGCTTCCTCAATGCCTGCTTTTCCAAGGATCGTTGCTCCGGTCGGAAAGTCCGGGCCTTTTACGATCTCTAAAATTTCTTCCAGGGTTGTGTCGCGGTCTTCCTCGATACGGTTATCGATCAGCTTTACGACAGCACCAATGACCTCACGCAGATTGTGAGGCGGAATGTTGGTTGCCATACCAACTGCAATACCGGTAGTACCGTTCACTAACAGGTTCGGATACCGGGCCGGGAGCACAACCGGCTCTTTCTCTGTCTCATCGAAGTTCGGTATAAAATCAACGGTATCTTTTCCAATGTCAGCCAGCATCTCCATGGAGATCTTGCTTAAGCGGGCCTCGGTATATCGCATCGCAGCCGCACCATCGCCATCCACGGAACCAAAGTTTCCATGCCCGTCTACCAGCGGATAACGGGTAGACCATTCCTGTGCCATATTTACAAGAGCTCCATAGATAGAGCTGTCACCATGCGGGTGATATTTACCCATGGTATCGCCGACGATACGCGCGCATTTTCTGTGTGGCTTATCCGGTCCATTATTCAGCTCGATCATGGAATAAAGCACACGGCGCTGAACCGGCTTTAAACCGTCCCGCACATCCGGCAGGGCACGGGACGCGATAACGCTCATGGCATAGTCGATATAGGATTTTTCCATCGTGGATTTCAAATCTATATCGTGAACTTTATCAAAAATATTTGGTTCCATATTGTTCTCCTTGTTGTCTCATTGTTACGGTTGCATATCCGTCCGGCATCCTGCAGAATGCTGTAGACCATGAACAGCTGCCTGCTGCCCAAAGCCTTGCACTGCCCAGTTAGATGTCCAGATTCTGTACATATTTTGCGTTTGCCTCGATAAACTCACGGCGCGGTTCAACCTGGTCACCCATTAAGGTGGTAAAGGTCAGATCCAGCTCGGATGCCACATCGTCGTCCATGTTGACACGAAGCAGGATACGGCGCTCCGGATCCATGGTGGTCTCCCAGAGCTGCTCTGCATCCATCTCTCCCAGACCTTTGTAACGCTGAATTTTATTGTTATTGTCTCGTCCCACTTCTTTGATGATCGAAGCCAGTTCTTCATCACTGTAAGCGTACCAGATCTTTTTATTCTTTTCCAGTTTGTATAACGGCGGCTGTGCCAGGTATACATGCCCCTGCTTGATCAGCTCTGGCATGAAGCGGTATAAGAAGGTCAGCATCAGGGTACTGATATGAGCTCCGTCTACATCCGCATCGGTCATGATGATGATCTTGTGATAACGCAGCTTGGAAATATCGAAATCGTCATGGATTCCAGTTCCGAATGCCGTGATCATCGCCTTGATCTCCGCATTGGCATAGATCTTGTCCAGTCTTGCCTTCTCCACATTTAAAATCTTACCGCGCAGCGGCAGGATCGCCTGGGTATCTCTGGAGCGTGCTGTCTTCGCAGAACCGCCTGCGGAGTCTCCCTCTACGATAAAGATCTCACATTTTTCCGGATCCTTGTTGGAACAGTCTGCCAGCTTGCCCGGAAGTGCCATTCCCTCTAATGCAGTCTTTCTTCTGGTTAAGTCACGGGCCTTTCTCGCTGCGGCACGGGCACGCTGGGCCAGAACAGATTTCTCGCAGATGGTCTTGGCTGCAGCAGGATTCTGCTCTAAGAAGTAAGTCAGCTGCTCACTGACGATGCTGTTTACCGCTCCCATGGCCTCGCTGTTTCCAAGCTTCTGCTTGGTCTGGCCCTCAAACTGTGGCTCCTCGATCTTGATGCTGACGATCGCAGTTAAGCCCTCACGGATATCTTCACCGCTTAAATTCGGCTCGCTGTCCTTTAACAGCTTATTCTTGCGGGCATAATCGTTGATGGTCTTGGTCAGCGCATTTTTTAAACCAGCCAGATGGGTACCACCCTCCGGGGTATTTACGTTATTTACGAAGGTATAGATGTTCTCGGTATAAGAATCGTTATGCTGCATGGCAACCTCAACAAACACACCGTCTCTGGTGCCTTCACAGTAAATCACATTATCGTAGAGCGCTGCCTTGCCCTTGTTTAAGTAGGTAACAAATTCCTGGATACCACCCTCATAATGGAATACTTTTTCTTTCTTTTCTTCCCGGTCGTCACGCAGGGTAATCTTTAATGCCTTGGTTAAGAACGCCGTCTCCTGAAGACGGATACGCAGGATATCGAAATCATATACGGTCTCCTCGAAAATTTCCGGGTCTGGCAGGAAATGAACTTCGGTTCCGTGTTTGTCCGCATCACATTCCCCGACTACCTTTAACGGATACATCACCTTGCCACGCTCATAGCGCTGCTGGTAAATCTTGCCATCCTGATAAACACGCACTTCCAGCCAGGTAGAGAGGGCATTTACAACCGACGCGCCTACACCATGCAGACCACCGGATACCTTGTATCCCCCACCGCCGAATTTGCCGCCGGCATGAAGGATCGTAAAGACAACCTCTACCGCAGGAATACCGGCTTTTTTCTGAATGCCGACCGGAATGCCGCGACCATCATCCAGTACCGTGATGGAATTGTCTTCATGGATCGTGACGTCAATTCTGTCACAGTAACCGGCCAGCGCTTCATCTACCGCATTATCTACAATCTCATAAACCAGGTGATGAAGTCCCCTGGACGAAGTGCTGCCAATATACATACCAGGTCTCTTCCGGACCGCTTCCAGCCCTTCCAGAATCTGAATCTGGTCTGCTCCGTATTCTGCACTCATGTTATTTCCTCCTAGTCAAAAAATATATCTATAACCTGTCTATCGTCAGTTTTCACTGGTCACGGTTCCATTTACCACACGAAACAGCTTATCCATCTGAAAACGGTTGTTTACAAAATCTTCCAGTCCGGTACAGGTGATCATCGTCTGAATATGATCGATCGCAGACAGAAGATGGTTCTGCCGCTCCCCGTCCAGCTCAGAAAGCACATCATCCAGTAAAAGGATGGGATAATCGCGCACCAGCTTTTTTACAAGCTCAATCTCTGCCAGCTTTAACGACAGCGCCGCAGTGCGCTGCTGTCCCTGGGAACCAAATTTCCGGATATCGATATCACCGATGTAAAAACCAATGTCATCCCGGTGCGGACCCACCAGGGTTGTCTTCTGTTTCACATCCTGGCTGCGGCTTCTGGCAATGCCTGCTTCCAGCTCCTCTGCCTGGGAATTGGGATCGTACACGATCCTTAAGTTTTCTTTTCCGCCGGACAGCTTCTGGTGAATCTCAGAAATGATCTCATTGAGCTGTCCGATAAATTCTTCCCGGAAGCGGATCACTTCTTTTCCATACTGGACCAGCTGCATATCCCACACATCCAGGGTTTCCTCATATTCCGGATGAAAGAACAGCTCTTTCAGAAGCTTATTCCGCTGTAGCAGGACCCGGTTGTAGGACACCAGGGAGTGCACGTAAAGCTTATTTAACTGGCACAATTCCAGGTCAATGAATTTGCGCCGCTCCGCCGGACCGTTTTTGATCAGGTTTAAGTCCTCCGGTGAGAAAAACACCACGTTCACAATCCCAAACAGCTCACTGGCTTTCCGGATGGGAATCCCGTTGATTGCCACGCCCTTTGCCTTATTTTTCTTTAAATGCATATCGATGCGGTACGGGACATCCCGTTTGCGCACCGTAAGCTTAATATGGGATTCATCATTCTGGAACCGGATCATCTCCCGGTCCTTGCTGCCGCGGTGTGATTTGGTGGTGCAGCAGACATAGACCGCCTCTAAAATGTTCGTCTTTCCCTGGGCATTGTTCCCGTAAAGAATATTGGTACCCGGAGAAAACTCCATATGTAATTGATCGTAGTTCCGGTAATTCTGAAGCTCAATGGACTCTATTATCATAATTCGATCCGAATGGTCTCTCCCTGATACGTTACTTCATCTCCTGCATGAAGCTTTTTTCCTCTCTGGTACTCTACGTTGCCGTTTACTTTTACCAGTCCGTCCTCGATCGCATACTTGGCATCGACACCGGATTCGCAAAGACCAGCTGCCTTTAAGGCCTGGCCAAGCTTGATATATTCATCTCTCAGTTTAATGATTTCCATAATTTTCCTCTCTAAACCTCTGTTTGCTCTGTTTCATATCCATTTATACGCTGCTGCTCATGCCTTGCGCAAACAACAACAAATTTTTCCAATGCTTCCCAGCACCCTGGCATCTCACGGTTTTATGCTTCATTGATAAAGTTTACAGGCAGGATCAGATAAATATAGGTTCCTTCTTCATCCTTGATAAAGCATGGGGACTTCGGGTTCATCATATAAAGCTCCACATCCTCATCGTCAATGACACGAAGCGCATCCAGCAGGAATTTCGGATTGAATGCGATCATGATGTCTTTACCGGATTTGTGTGCCGGAACATTGGCATTCATGGAACCAAATGCTGACTTCACCTTCATATTAACATTATTATCTTCCACGTTCATGATGATCGGTTTGCGGTCACTGTCGCGGATCAGGATCATCGCGCGATCGATATTATCCATGAAATCACGTTTGTTGATCTTCACACGCGTTTCGTAATCACTGGAAAGCATATGGTCAATCTTAAAATATTCTCCATCGATCAGACGGGAAACCACAATGGTATCATCAAATTCGAATAAAATATGATTTTTGCTGAAATAAATAAGAACTTCTTTTTCATTGTCACCAGTCAGGATCTTACTGATCTCAGAAAGTGTTTTTCCCGGAACTATAACCTTATGGTTATCATAATGTTCTTTCAGCTGAATGTTGCGAATGGAGATCCGGTGTCCGTCCAGGGAAACCACCTTGAGAAAATCATCTTTTACCTCCAGAAGTTCGCCTGCCATCATCTTATTGCTGTCGTTTGGTGAGATAGAAAAAATGGTCTGACGAATTGCTTCTTTTAAAGTAAACTGGCTCAGACTGATATGCTGGTCGCGCTCAATGTAAGGAAGATAGGAAAATTCCTCGCCATCCCGGCCCTGAATATTAAATACTGCATTCTCACATTCAATGATTGTATTGAAATGATTATCAGAAGTAATCGATACCGGAGTATCGCCATCTGGAAGTTTTCTGATAATTTCAGAAAAAAGTTTTGCTTCCAGTGCAATTTTACCGCGTTCCAGAATAGAACCTTCTACTTTTGTCTCAATTCCCAGTTCCATATCGTTGCCGGTAAGTTTAATTTCATTGGTATCGGCATCGATCAGAATGCATTCAAGGATGGACATGGTCGTTCTGGAAGGAATTGCTTTGGATACAATATTGATTCCATTGAGGAGAGCATCTTTCTTAAATTCGAGCTTCATGTTGATAACTTCCTTTCTGTCGGTTCAGAGTCTTTTTAAAGATATATAAAATAAAATTTCGTCGTAATCGTAGTAGGGCGTGTGGATTTGTGTAAAAGCCGGTTCAGCCCAGAAAATCAGCAGAGTTTTCGACGTGAATAAGGCTGTTGAAAACTCTTCTGAAACTTCTGGAATACCAGGCGGTTATCCACATGTGAAAAAATGACAAAATCGGGCGAAAAAAATGTCCACAGACTGTTCACACGGAATCCACGCGTTTTCCACAGAAAAATGTGAATAAGTGGGAAGCGGGATCGCACCATGTTTTATGTTAACCGATTCATGCATTATGTTAACCAGATATTACTGCGGACTGATTTTTTTCTTCAGAATGTCAATCGTATTCTGAAGGGAAGGATTCTTTTCCAGATCTGCGCTGATCGTTTTGATTCCATGAAGAATCGTGGTATGATCACGGCCGCCCAGTGCCTTACCGATATTTTGCAGACCGGTTTCTGTCATAGTACGGCACAGATACATCACGATCTGGCGCGGATAAACAATTTCTTTGCTTCGTTTTGCAGACATGATATCAAGCGGGGTGAGGTTAAAATGATCGGCAACGATCTGAATGATGAATTCCGGAGTAACTTCCTGCTTGTCGCCTGGGGCAATGATATCTTTTAATGCTTTTTCAGCCAGTTCGATGTCAATCTCGCGATTTTTTTCCAGCTTGGAAAGTGCAACGATCTTGGTAAGGGCGCCTTCCAGCTCACGGATATTGGATTTGATGTTGGTTGCAATATATTTGATTACTTCATTATCTATATTGTAACCTTCCATCTCTTCTTTCTTTCGAAGGATCGCCATTCGTGTTTCGTAATCCGGAGACTGGATATCTACGGTCAGACCCCACTCAAAACGGGAGCGGAGACGTTCTTCCAGAGTCTCGATTTCTTTTGGCGGTTTATCCGATGAAATAATGATTTGTTTTTTTGCTTCATGCAGTGCATTGAATGTGTGGAAAAATTCTTCCTGCGTACTTTCCTTACCAATAATGAACTGGATATCATCGATCAAAAGGACATCATTGTTGCGGTATTTTTCGCGAAATTCCGTGGTGGAAATGTTGTTCTTATTACGGATCGCATCGATCAGTTCATTGGTGAACTTTTCAGAAGTAACATAAAGGATCTTGGCCTTCGGGTTGTTTTTCAGGATAAAGTTTGCAATGGAATGCATCAGGTGTGTTTTTCCAAGACCTACACCTCCGTAAATAAAAAGAGGGTTGTAGATTTCACCCGGAGATTCAGCAACAGCCAGGGATGCCGCATGTGCCAGATTGTTGTTGGCTCCGACAACGAAGGTATCGAAGGTATATTTGGGATTTAAGTTGGCATTTTGCAGTGTGGACAGGCTTACCGTGTTTGTATTGTTCTGGATCAGCTGGTTTGCAGAAGCTGGTTCCGGAACAATATCTTCCTCCACAAGAAACTGGACGGTGTCACACTTGATGCCGGTAACTTCTTCAATGGATACCTTCAGCATGACGCTGTATTTCTTCTTAATATATCCGAGAAAATTGGCATCTGGAACGATGATCTTCACAATATTTCCCGGCTGCTCTAAGGCATAGACCTCTAACGGGAGAAGCCAGGTATCGAAGGAGACATCGGAGATCTCATATTCTTCTTTTAAAAATTTCAGTATATCGTTCCATTTTTCTTTCAGTGTTTCTAACATTATTTCCGTCTCCTGTACTTAATCTATACGGGTGGCTGCAGTGTGACCATGATGATAATCATAATATATCCACAGTTTGTGTGGAAAAAAATGGGACTGTTTGTGGATATGCGAGAGCACCCAATCTAGAAACATTGTATACCATAAACGGCTGATTTTCAATGAAAACCGAAAAATCTTCGCCGTTTTGTGAAAATTATCAACAGACTTATCCACAACTTGTGGATAACTTATTCACAATATCAACAGCTTGTATGTGGGCAGCCTTTTGGGAGCAGCCGTTTTTGTGTGGATTCTGGGGATATTTCTTTTTTAAGAAAAGGCTTGACGAACCCGCATGTTTTCTATATAATTGAGAAGATGTTTAATTAAAATAGTCGTAATGTGTTCAATCAAATAAGCGATGTAAAGAAGGAGGTGCCGCAACATGAAGATGACTTTCCAGCCGAAGAACAGACAGAGATCCAAAGTTCATGGCTTCAGAGCTAGAATGAGTACTCCAGGTGGAAGAAAAGTATTAGCTGCAAGAAGAGCAAAGGGAAGAGCGAAATTATCCGCTTAATGAGTTAAGGTCACAAGAAATTGTGACCTTTTGTATTTTGTATTACCTGGTATACAGGATCAGTATGGTGGTAGCAGAAAATGAAACGATTTCCGAGCATTAAGAAGAATTCTGATTTCCAGGCAATTTACCGCACTGCGAAATCCTATGCCAACAGACAGTTGGTCATGTATGTAAAAAAGACCGGAGAAGCCCAGTCAAGGATTGGGATATCGGTGAGTAAAAAAGTTGGAAACAGTGTGGTGAGACATCATCTGGCCCGGCTGGTGCGGGAGAGTTTCCGACTGAACAGGAACACATTAGAAGAAGGATTAGACATCATCGTGGTAGCGCGTGCTGCCGCAAAAGACTCAGATTATAAGACAATTGAGCGTGCATTTATGCACCTGTGCGGACTGCATAACATAATAAGAGAATCGAAGTGAGAATATGATCAGCAAAATTTCAGATTTGATGAAAAAGCTTCTTATATTAATGATACGCGGATACCAGATCTTTTTATCCCCGTTGAAAACAAGAACTCACTGTATTTACACGCCTACGTGTTCCCAATACGCCATTGAGGCACTTACCAGGTACGGCGTGGTGAAAGGTTTATGGTTGTCTGTGAAGAGGATACTCCGGTGTCATCCATGGGCAGAAGGCGGTTATGACCCAGTTCCGTAACACATGAGGAGGTAGCAGATTGGATTACTTAGTATTAACAAAGGTTCATGGGGCGATTCTTGGTCCGATTTCCCAGATCCTGGGATGGATCCTGAATATACTGGTTGAGTTTACCAATTCCTTTGGTATTCTGAATATCGGTTTATCCATTATTTTATTTACCCTGGTTGTGAAAATACTGATGTTCCCATTGACGATCAAGCAGCAGAAGGCTTCTAAGCTGATGGCTGTCATGCAGCCTGAACTTCAGGCCATCCAGGCGAAATACAAGGGCAAAACAGACAATGACTCCATGATGAAGATGAATGTGGAGACGAAAGCTGTTTATGAGAAATACGGCACATCCATGACTGGAGGATGTCTCCAGCTCGTGATCCAGATGCCGATCCTGTTTGCGCTGTATCGCGTGATCTATTGTATTCCGGCTTATGTAATGCCGATCAAGGAGCATTTTTTGAATGTGGTTTATGCGCTGACCGGAAGTTCTTCCGCGTCTGCCCTGACAGAGGGGGCAGCAGCAAATCTGCTGCAGTTTGCAACGGATCACAATATTGCATTGACGGGTGTTAACCCGATCGGAGATCTGACCGGAGTGAGCGGTGAGGCTCTGGCCAACAAAATGGTCGATATCCTTTACAAGCTGAATCCGGCCCAGTGGGGAGAACTGGCACAGGCTTTCCCAAATGCAGCGTCTGTTATTTCAGACAATGCAGCTACGATTGAGAAGATGAATACCTTCCTTGGTATTAACCTGTCATCCAATCCGTTTAACGGAAGTTTCGTTCCAAACCTGGCATGGCTGATCCCGATCCTTGCAGGTCTTACCCAGTATGCCAGCACCAAATTAATGATGGCAACCCAGCCGAAGAAGACAAACAACGGGGAAGATATGAGTTCCCAGATGATGCAGAGCATGAACGTTACCATGCCGCTTATGTCTGTATTTTTCTGCTTTACCTTCCCGGCAGCAATCGGTATTTACTGGGTAGCCAGCAGTACGTTCCAGCTTTTGCAGCAGCTGATCGTAAATACTTACCTGAGCAAGGTAGATATGGATGAGCTGATCCGCAAGAACGTGGAAAAGGCAAACAAAAAACGTGCGAAAAAAGGTCTTCCGCCGCAGAAAGTCAATCAGAATGCAACTGCAAACTTAAAACACATGGAGGCTGTTGCAGCGAAGGAAGAGGCAGAGCGTGCAGAGAAGCTCGAGAAGAGCAAAAAACAGGTGGAGCAGTCTACCAGTTATTACAACAAAGACGCGAAACCGGGAAGTCTGGCTTCCAAGGCAAATATGGTTGCCAGATATAACGAAAAACACAATAATAAATAAGGGGGTAACACCATGGATGGGAAGATTACAATCTCTGCCAGTACATTGGACGAGGCAATCACAAAAGCATTGATTGAACTGCAGACGACCAGTGAGCATCTTCATTACGAAGTTGTGCAGAAAGAGAGTGCTGGTCTGCTTGGCATCTTTGGTAAGAAACCCTGCATCATCCGTGCTCACGTGATGACTGAGGCGGAGGAGAAGGAACTGGCTGAGGCAAAGAAGCTGGAGGCAAAAAAAGCCGCAGAAGCCAAAAAGGCTGAAGAGGCGAAAAAAGCGGAAGCTGCGAAGAAAGCCGCACAGGCCGAGGCTGACAGAAAAGCGGAAGCAGCCAGAAAGGCTGAAGCGGAGAAAAGAAAGAAGGCAGAAGCAGTATCTGCAGCAAAAACTCCGGTTTCCGAAAAAGCAACAACCAGACGTGAGGCAGCTGCACCAGAGACAGTACAGGAGACTGCTGCAGAAGAAATGCCGAAGAAGGCTTCTGTAAAGATCAATGAAGAGGCTGTAAAAAAAGCAGCGAAAGAATTTCTGGATCAGGTATTTGGTGCAATGGGAATGCAGGTTTCGATCGATACCACATACAATGCCAGTGACCGGGAACTTCTGGTTTCCATGGAGGGTGACGATATGGGAATCCTCATTGGAAAACGCGGACAGACCCTGGATTCTTTACAGTATCTGGTAAGTCTTGTAGTAAATAAAGAAACGGAAGGTTATCTGAGAGTAAAACTTGATACCGAAAATTACCGTGAGAGAAGAAAAGAAACGCTGGAAACTTTAGCGAAGAATATTTCTTATAAGGTAAAGCGCACCAAGCGTCCGGTCTCTTTAGAGCCGATGAATCCGTATGAGAGAAGAATCATTCATTCTGCGCTTCAGAATGACAAATATGTCATGACCAGAAGCGAAGGGGAAGATCCGTTCCGTCATGTGGTTATTTCTTTAAAGAAAGAAGTCCCGGCAGGCGGCGGAAGAAAAGAGCGTTATGGTTCCCGCCGCGATAATCGTGGAAGAGGAAGAAACGCGGAAAACAAAGCGCCGAAGACAGAGGCTCCTGCAGAGAAAAAAGAAGCAGAAGCGCCAGGTGCGGAAGCGTAAGATAACTGTATGAATACAGGCGGGTGTCTGGTAGTGGTTTGGCCACCACCTGGCACCCGTTTTGTATTGGATTGTCATAGTAAGGAGGCATCAGCGGTATTCCGCTGGTTAAATTTAATCGTTTGTTTTTGGGCTGGTTTTGCCTGAAGCCAGTCGGAGGAAATTATGCTGAAAGATAGAAGTGCAGATACGATTGCGGCGATTGCAACCGCAATGAGCAGTTCCGGAATCGGAATTATCCGTGTGAGTGGAGACGATGCAATTTCGATTGTGAACCGGATTTTTATGAGCAAAAGAGAACATTTTGATTTGAATACGGCACCATCCCATCGGATTTATTATGGTATGATTCATGATGGAGAAGAAATTCTGGATGAGGTATTGGTGATGCTGATGCGGGGACCGCACAGCTATACTGCAGAAGACACAGTGGAGATAGACTGCCACGGTGGTGTCCTGATTATGAAAAAAATACTGGAAACAGTAATCAAATATGGAGCGAGACCGGCAGAACCGGGAGAATTTACCAAACGGGCATTTTTAAACGGACGGATCGATCTGTCCCAGGCAGAAGCGGTCATGGATGTGATCAATGCCCAGAATGATTATGCAATGAAAAGTTCTGTCAGTCAGTTAAAGGGATCGGTATCCAGAAAAGTCAAAGAACTGAGGGATCAGATCCTGTATCAGATTGCATTCATTGAATCGGCCCTGGATGATCCGGAACATATTTCCCTGGATGGATATGAGGAATCTCTGCTGGAAAAACTGAATCCTATGATGAAGGAAGTGGAGCGCCTGGTCCGTTCCGCAGATAATGGAAGAGTGATTTCAGAGGGAATCCGTACGGTTATCCTTGGAAAACCAAATGCAGGAAAATCTTCTTTGATGAATGTGCTTCTGGGAGAAGATCGTGCAATTGTAACGGATATTGCCGGAACAACCCGTGACACGTTAGAAGAGCATATCCGTATGCATGGAATCAGCCTGAATGTCATCGATACGGCAGGAATTCGCGAAACGGATGATGTGGTGGAGCAGATTGGTGTGACGAGGGCGAAACTGGCAGCAGATGAGGCGGATCTGATTATTTATGTGGTAGATGGATCCCGTCAGCTGGATGAAAATGATGCACAGATCATGGAGCTGATCCGCGACCGGAAAGCGGTAGTGCTTCTGAATAAGACAGACCTGGATACCGTGATTTCTGAGGAACTTTTACAGGAAAAGACCGGAAAAACCGTAATTTCTGTTTCAGCAAAAGAAGAGACAGGTATTGACAAACTGGAAAAAACAATCCAGAATCTGTTTTATGAAGGAGACATCGATTTTAATGATGAGATCCTGATCACCAATGTACGCCACAAGACTGCGCTGCAAAATGCATGGAACAGTCTGGGCATGGTAAAGCAGAGCATTGAAAATCAGATGCCGGAGGATTTTCTGACTATTGACCTGATGGACGCCTATGAGCAGCTGGGAACCATTACCGGTGAAGCAGTTGAAGATGACCTGGTCAATGAGATTTTCAGCAAATTCTGCATGGGAAAATAAAATGATGCCAAATACGTCTGCCAAAACGTTTATTTGTGGTGGTGCACCTGACTGGCAGGCGTATGCAGGTTTAGATAAGAAAGCTGGAAGGAATAGAGAGTATGCCATACTTAGAAGAATCGTATGATATTGTGGTGGTCGGTGCAGGACATGCCGGATGCGAGGCAGCGCTGGCCTGCGCAAGACTGGGGCTTGAGACGATTGTGTTTACGGTCAGTGTAGACAGTATTGCCCTGATGCCCTGCAACCCGAATATCGGAGGAAGCTCCAAGGGACATCTGGTCCGGGAACTGGATGCATTGGGCGGAGAAATGGGAAAAAATATTGATAAGACCTTTATCCAGTCCAAAATGTTAAATGAATCAAAAGGACCTGCAGTTCATTCCCTGCGTGCGCAGGCGGATAAACAGGATTACAGCAGACAGATGCGCCGTACACTGGAGAATACCGAACATTTAACCATTCGCCAGGCGGAAGTATCAGAAATTCTGGTGGAGGATCACAAGATTACCGGGGTGAAGACGTATTCCGGAGCGGTTTATCATGCAAAAGCCGTGGTCCTGGCAACCGGAACTTATTTAAAAGCACGTTGTATCTATGGTGACGTTAGCAATGCAACGGGGCCAAATGGTCTGCAGCCGGCGAACCATCTGACCGATTCCCTGATTGCAAACGGAATTGAAATGTTCCGTTTTAAGACCGGTACTCCGGCGCGTGCGGATCGGCGAAGCATTGATTTTTCTAAGATGGAAGAGCAGTTTGGAGATAAGCGGGTTGTTCCGTTTTCCTTCTCTACAGATCCGGAATCGGTACAAAAAGACCAGGTTTCGTGCTGGCTGACTTACACAAATGAAGAGACCCATCAGATTATCCGTGATAATTTGGATCGTTCTCCGTTATTCTCCGGGGCAATTGAAGGAACTGGACCGCGTTACTGTCCGTCAATCGAGGATAAAGTGGTGAAATTCCCGGACAAAACGCGTCATCAGGTATTTATTGAACCAGAGGGTCTCTATACGAATGAAATGTATCTGGGCGGCATGTCGAGTTCCCTGCCGGAAGATGTCCAGTATGCAATGTACCGTACTGTCCCAGGGCTGGAGCATGTAAAAATCGTGCGGAATGCATATGCCATTGAATATGACTGCATCAATGCACGTCAGTTAAAATTGTCGTTGGAGTTTAAGGCAATCAGCGGGTTGTTCAGTGGCGGACAGTTTAACGGAAGCTCCGGATATGAGGAAGCAGCAGTGCAGGGCTTTATGGCAGGCGTGAATGCAGCTATGAAGGTACTGGGAAGAGAACCGGTCATTCTGGATCGTTCCCAGGCATACATTGGTGTTCTGATCGATGATCTGGTTACCAAGGAAAATCATGAGCCATACCGTATGATGACGTCCCGTGCTGAATATCGTTTGCTTTTGCGTCAGGATAATGCAGATCTGCGTTTGCGTGGAATCGGTCATGAAATCGGCCTGGTAGATGACGAAACTTATGAAAAGGTTCTTCAGAAGGAAAAAGATATTCAAACAGAAATAGAGCGGTTGGAGAAAACAACGGTAGGAGCAAATCCAAAGATTCAGGCATTTTTGGAGAGTCATGGAAGTACAGCATTAAAGACAGGCGCAACACTGGCCGAGTTAGTGCGCAGACCGGAACTTGATTATTTTATGTTAACTGAACTTGATGAAAAACGGCCAGATCTTTCTTATGATACGGCTGAACAGGTTAACATAAATATTAAATATGAAGGATATTTGAAGCGGCAGCAGCAGCAGGTAGCCCAGTTCAAGAAGCTGGAGAAGAAAAAGCTGGATCCGGATTTTGACTACAGTACGGTAAACAGTCTTCGGCGCGAAGCAGTACAAAAGTTAAATCTGTATAAACCGGCATCGATTGGGCAGGCATCCCGTATTTCCGGAGTGTCTCCGGCGGATATTTCCGTATTGCTGGTGCATCTGGAGCAGATGCGGCACAGTAAATAGAGGGTAATAGATTGCTGTTTCTGAAATGGAATTTTCTGAACTGAAAATTCCGTACAATACAGTTATGGCAGCAGATTTTGCCGAAATTCCACACAGGAGGGATTATGGAACAGATTTTTGTGGATAAAATGAAAGCGGGAACCCTGGAACTGGGGATTACGCTTTCGGAACATCAGATGGAACAATTCTATCACTATTATGAATTATTGATCGAATGGAATAAGGTCATGAATCTGACCGGAATTACAGAACTGGAAGAAGTGGTCAGCAAGCATTTTATAGACAGCCTGGCACTTGTAAAAGCAGTACCTCTTCAGGATGGACGGAGTGTATCTGCGATTGACGTGGGGACGGGCGCCGGTTTCCCGGGAATTCCGTTAAAAATTGCATTTCCAAATTTAAAGATTACATTGCTGGATTCCTTAAATAAAAGAATCAAATTTTTAAATGAAGTGATCGGTCAGCTGGGACTTACGAATGTAGAAACGATTCACGGAAGAGCAGAGGACTTTGGTCAGAATGCAAAATACCGTGAGAAGTATGATTATTGTGTATCCCGGGCAGTTGCGAATGCGGCAACGTTGTCTGAATATTGTCTCCCGTTCGTAAAAGTAGGGGGCGCATTCATCCCGTATAAATCAGGGAAAATTGATGAAGAACTGGAGCAGGGAACCAAAGCAATCGAAAGCCTTGGCGGAAGTATTGCAGATGTGATCCGCTTTGAACTGACCGGAGCAGATGCAGACCGCTCATTGGTGGTAATTGATAAAATCGCGAAGACTGCGAAAAAGTATCCGAGAAAAGCGGGAATGCCCTCGAAAGAACCGATTGGGAAATAACAATATTGCGTAGTAAGTCTCTGTAGATACGGAAACACAAGCCAGCCGGTACAGGATAAGCATTTGGGTGAAAATCCTTTTGCTCGTAGGCTGCGCCGCCTATTGTTGGAACTGCGACCCAAACTCGCACGCGCTGCGTGCTCAAACAAGGGTCTCCGTTCCAACGCTATGCTCGCCCACTCACGGATTTTCAAACAAATGCTTATCCTGTACCGGCTGGCTTGCGTTTCCTGTGTACTGGCTTTACTAACATAAAAACCTGCAACCATTACTGATTTGGCAGATAGTTAGCCTATCTCTGCCATTTCAGTAGTGGTTGCAGGTTTTTTGTATGTAGTGGAGCCAACACAGTAGAAAGCCCCCGCCGCGACATGCATAAGCGCATTCTTTTAGCCAATTTTGCCCGTTTTGTGAGCATAGCGATTGCTTTGGAGCTCTGTCTGAGCGAACGCAGTGAGCGAGTTAGCGGAGAAGCAATCTAATAGGCGGCGGAGCAAAACGGGTGAAAATTGGCGTGAATGCGTTTATGCATGGCGCGGCGGGGGCTTTCGGACTTACTGTGCTAAATTGTTACTTAGCCGGCACAATTTCAATCCAGTAGCCATCGGGGTCGGAGATGAAGTAGATACCCATTGCTTCATTTTCGTAGCAGATGACGTTTTGCTTTTTATGTTGTTCATGAAGCTTTTCATATTCATCGGTTACGAAAGCAAGATGAAATTCACATTCGCCGAGATTGTATGGTTCTGTACGATCACGAAGCCATGTGAGTTCCAGGGAAAAGTTGCTGACACCATCTCCAAGATAGACAAGCTTAAATGATCCGTCAGCAGCATCTTTTTCTCGAATTGGTTCAAGGTTTAACGTATCTTTGTAGAATTTTAGACTTTTATCAAGGTCCAGGACATTAAAATTAAAATGGTTAAATTGAATCATCGTGAAAATCCTCCATTCTTGTATTTTTATGTTTCACGTGAAACATTGGAAACGTGTGAAAACAATCATATGATTTTGTCAGTGCAAAAAGTCAATTATAATGTTTCACGTGAAACATCAGCTGAAAATGATTTTGAAAAGTATTTCAACTTTTAGAAAGTTGCTGTTTAACACGGTGCACAAACAGCAATTGGTTTTGCGCATGCCTTATTTTATAAAATATGTTTTTACGAGTTCTGCAATTTCTTCTGGCTTTTCAACATGTGGTAATTCCTTTGATTTTGGCAGAATAGCTGTTTCAATAGAGGAATTATATTCTTTGTATTCACCCAGTCGTTCTTTTATATTATCTACGGCACCGCCGCCAATCAGATAAATACTGTTATCAATTTTCTTCAGTGCGTTGATCAAATTGCACTTTGTGTAATTACAGCGAATACTTGCAAAGGTAGACTTAGGGGAAGATCCTAAATGAGCAGCTTCATAACAAGCGTCTACATAACTGGATTTCACAGCATACGGATTGAAAAACTTTCTGTCCATCAGTTCTTCCAAGATCATTTTTTTACTGCTTGCAATATGGTATAAAAGGGTGCCCACAATCGGCAGTTCAATGATGCATTTATACATTTTGGCTGTTTTACCAGGAATGGAGCTGTAGTCCAAAAGACTGAGCGGGTTGATCGCCATAATCTGATCAAATAATTCTGGCTTTAAGGAACATGCCATAAGAGGAATCGATGCAGATTCCCCAGAGGTAATAACGCTGGTGCGGTGCCCGATTTCCGATTTGATAAAGTCTGAAATCAATTGAACATATAAGAAATTTGTATATGTCATATTTGCTTTTTCGGAACGACCAAAGCCTAACAGGTCAATTGTATAGATTGTATATTCATTTTTCAAAAACGGAATCAGCTGTTTCCATTCATGTCCAGATGAAATGAAATCAATATCATGGATCAACAGAAGCGGCTTGCCGTTTCCTTCTTTTGTATAATGAATGTTTCCAAGGCGCCATTTGAAACAGAGTGCCTCTGGCTCTGCAAGCAGGTTCTTCGAGACGGCAGAAACCTGGATTGCTTTATTGATTGCTGCGGTTGTAACAGCAGCACCAGCTGAAAGTATAAGGAGCGTGAGTAATTTGTTTTTTGCTTTCATAAAACCTCCTTCTTGCCTTAAAAAGACATGCATTCGCACTATAAGTATAGTATTATTTTGCCAAAGATGCAACGAAAACAAAAATTAAAAAGTAGATGTTTCACGTGAAACATCTACTTTGAGGTTCGTAATAAATTTCGCGCAAAGCTTACGTTTTTAAAAATTCGCTGAAGATAGTACAGGTTACAAGGTTGATATAAGCGTTATTACAAGAATTATTATATACAGCAGAGACAGTAAGAAAAATGATTGGTCAAAAAATTGATTTAAAAAAACAGATTTTGCGACAAAGAATAGGAAAACGAAAAAAAGTGTGCTATACTAATGCTATTGCTGCAAACAAGTGATAAAAAAAGAAACCTGAGAAAGTGAAAATCGTATGAAACGTTTTTCTTTCCCTTTTTCGGGGATGTATAAGGATGGTTATATGGGAAGAATAATAGCAATTGCAAATCAGAAAGGCGGCGTGGGAAAAACTACGACGGCAATTAATTTATCTGCATGTTTGGCTGAGGCGGGGCAGAAAGTGCTGGCTGTGGATTTTGATCCACAGGGAAACGCAACAAGCGGACTTGGATTTGAAAAAGGTTATATGGATAAAACCGTATATGAATTGCTGGTAGGGGAATGCAGCCTGGAAGAATGTATCATTAAAGAGGTGCAGGAGAATCTGGATGTCCTTCCGTCGGATGTGAATCTGGCCGGAGCAGAGATTGAACTTTTGGATGTAGAAAAGAAAGAATCTTTATTGAAGATGGAACTGGAGAAAGTGGAAGCCAATTATGATTATATCATCATTGATTGTCCGCCATCTTTGAGTTTGTTGACAATTAATGCGTTAACTGCTGCAGATACCGTGTTAGTACCGATTCAGTGTGAATACTATGCGCTGGAAGGTTTAAGTCAGATTCTTCAAACCGTCGAATTGGTAAAGAAGAAACTGAATCCGAAGCTGGAATTGGAAGGTGTTGTGTTTACCATGTACGATGCACGAACCAATTTGTCACTTCAGGTAGTTGAAAATGTAAAAGCACATTTAAATAAGAATATTTACAAAACGATCATTCCAAGAAATGTCAGATTGGCAGAAGCACCGAGCCACGGAAAACCAATTAATATATATGATACCCGTTCAACTGGTGCAGAGAGTTATCGTATGCTGGCGGCAGAAGTAATTAGCAGAGGGGAAGAAGAGTAAAATGGCAGGAGCAAGAAGAGGATTAGGCAGAGGACTTGGCGCTTTGTTCGGAGAAGATACCGTAGAAGAGGTAATTGGAGCAGAAAAAGCGGAGAAAGCAATAAAGACAGAAAAAGCAGAGAGAGCAATAAAGACAGAGAAGGCAGCGAAGACAGAAAAAACAGAGAAAGCTGCGAAAACAGCGAAATCAGAAAAAATACTGAAAGCAGAGAATCGAGAAAACGCTGCCGGATCAGCGAATCGAGAAGAAGCTGCAGGGCCGGAGCATAAAAAAGAAAGTTTTCATGCTAAAGGAAACAGCAGCCTGAAACAAAACGAAAAGACAGAAAAAGACGATACGGCGGCGATGGATAGCGTGCAGATACTTGGAGACGCTGTAAATACTGCAGCTTTAGCGAAAAATGGACAACAGGAAGAACCGGCACAGACAGAACTGGAACTGAAAGTATCGGAACTGGAACCAAACCGTGACCAGCCAAGAAAGGCGTTTGATGAAGTACAGTTGGAGGAACTGGCTGATTCCATTCGAAAGTATGGTGTTTTACAGCCGCTTCTGGTGCAGAAAAAGAAGGATAATTATGAAATTATTGCGGGGGAACGGAGATGGAGAGCTGCCAAATTAGCAGGTTTGAAGACCGTTCCAGTTGTGATTCGGGAGTATAGTCCGCAGCAGGCAATGGAAATTGCGCTGATTGAAAACGTGCAGAGAGAGGATTTAAACCCGATCGAGGAGGCGTTGGCTTATCAGCGTTTGATGCAGGAATTTTCTTTGAAGCAGGAAGAAATTGCAGAACGAGTTTCGAAAAATCGTACAACGATTACCAACAGTATGCGCTTGTTGAATCTGACTCCGGAAGTTCAAAAGATGCTTGTTGAGGGGCGCATCAGCAGTGGTCATGCGAGAGCTCTTCTGGCTTTGAGCGATCCGCAGCAGCAGATCGAACTTGCGAAAAAAGTTGAATTGGAACGAATGAGTGTCCGGGAAATTGAAAAAGCTGTAAAATTACTGGGCAAGGAAAAGAAAGAAAAGAAAAAGAAAGAAGTGGATGAAGCGGTTGAACTTGTATTTCAGGATATGGAAAACCGTATGAAAACCGTAATGGGAACGAAAGTGAATATCAGCCGCAAGGATAAAACAAAAGGAAAGATCGAAATCGAATATTACTCTGAGGCTGAGTTGGAACGGATTGTCGAATTGATCGAATCCATTCAGCCGATGTAGTTTTACCGGTTATACATTTTTTTGCAGCAGACTGGATTTATAAATGGAAAGTCTGAGAGAAATACGAAACAAGTAGAGGAATATTTACGATATGTTTGCGCAGTGCGCAGATGAGTAACCACAAAACGGAAAGACGGGATTTATTATATGGAAGGAAGTATTTTAAATAATCTGGGATTTGACCCGGTTTATCTTTTGATAGCATTGGCAGTTTTGACTCTGGTCTTACTGGTTGTAACCGTTATGTGTCTGATCAACATGAGGAAACTTTATCGCAGATATGATATTTTTATGCGTGGAAGAGATGCGGAGACCATGGAAAATCTGATCATTGAGCAGATGAATGATATCATTGACCTGAAATCACAGGATCGTTTTAATAAGGATTCCATTCGTACTGCTAATAAAAACAGTCGTGCTGCATTCCAGAAAATCGGAATTGTAAAATACAATGCGTTTAAAGGCATGGGTGGAAATTTGAGTTTTGCGTTGGCTCTTCTGGATTATACCAATACGGGATTTGTCCTGAATTCTGTTCACAGTCGGGAAGGCTGTTATTTGTATTTGAAAGATGTAGAGCGCGGGGAAACGGAGGTTTTGCTGGGAGCAGAAGAAAAAGAAGCTCTGGAACAGGCCTTGGGATACAGAGAAAAGAAACCGACGCAGGAATCTTGATGCTATAATTGTATAGGAAAAGATAAAAAGTAATTTCAGGAAAAGTGTGAAAACGCAGACAGACAATCAGGAAAATCGAGATAACTGAAAAGATGAGCAAAAATAAGCGGAAACAGCCAGTAAAAACAGCAAGTAGAAAACAAGCAGAAACAGTGCAGTTCAAAACAGAAGGATAGGAGTCCAGATAATGGATCTCTATCCTTCTATTTTTGTAAAAATTTTTTTATTTGTTCGTTTTTCTGGATTTTTATAAATGACAGACGCGCAGTTTTGAAAGCCGACAGGAACAAGGAGAATATGATATCAAATAGATGAAAATAAAAGTACATTGTATACATACAAACTGTACGAAAAAAAAGACAGGAAGAAAAATAAAAATATATTGACAATTATTTAACGAGTGGTATAATACTAACAGAATTGATCGTTAAAAAAATATCGGAAAAGATCAAGAAACCCCACTCACACAAATCGTTGGAGGATAAGAATATGGCAAAGAAAGAGATGACAGCAGTTCCGGAAATCATCGACAATGTAGAAGCACTGGAAAAGAAAATGGCTGCTATGCGTGAAGCACAGAAGGTATTTGCAACTTATACGCAGGAGCAGGTTGACAAAATTTTCCATGCAGCAGCAATCGCGGCAAATCAGATGCGAATTCCGTTAGCCAAGATGGCTGTGGAAGAGACCGGAATGGGCGTTGTAGAGGATAAAGTAATTAAGAACAACTATGCTGCAGAGCATATTCACAATGCTTACAAGAATATGAAAACCTGCGGTGTGATCGAAGAAGATAAGGCATATGGTATCAAGAAAATTGCAGAGCCGATCGGTCTGGTTGCAGCAGTAATCCCAACTACCAATCCAACCTCTACCGCAATCTTCAAGACGCTGATCTGCTTGAAGACCAGAAATGCCATTATCATTTCCCCGCATCCGCGTGCAAAGGCCTGCACCATTGCAGCCGCTAAGGTGGTTCTGGATGCAGCAGTAAAGGCTGGTGCTCCGGATGGCATCATCGGCTGGATCGATGTTCCGTCTCTGGAACTTACCAATACCGTTATGAAGGATGCAGACATCATTCTGGCAACCGGTGGTCCTGGCATGGTAAAGGCAGCATATTCTTCCGGCAAACCGGCTCTTGGTGTAGGTGCTGGTAATACTCCGGCTATCATCGACGAGACTGCAGACATTAAACTGGCTGTTAACTCCATTATCCATTCCAAGACCTTTGATAATGGTATGATCTGCGCATCTGAGCAGTCTGTAACGGTACTTGCTCCGGTTTATGAAGCAGTAAAGAAAGAGTTCGCATACCGCGGCTGTTATTTCTTAAAGCCGGATGAGATTGAGAAAGTAAGAAAGACCATCCTGATCAATGGTTCCCTGAATGCAAAGATCGTTGGTCAGAGTGCATTTAAGATTGCGCAGATGGCAGGTGTTGAGGTCCCGGAGGATACCAAGATCCTGATCGGTGAGGTGGAGTCCGTGGACATCAGCGAGGAGTTCGCGCATGAGAAGCTGTCTCCGGTTCTTGCCATGTATAAGGCACAGACCTTCGATGAGGCAATCGCCAAAGCAGAGCGTCTGGTTGCAGATGGTGGTTACGGTCATACCTCTTCTCTTTACATCAATGTAAACGAGAAAGAGAAAATGGCAAAACATGCAGCTGCCATGAAGACTTGCCGTATCCTGATCAATACGCCGTCTTCTCACGGTGGTATCGGTGATCTGTATAACTTTAAGCTGCTTCCGTCTCTGACACTGGGCTGCGGCTCCTGGGGCGGCAACTCTGTATCTGAAAACGTAGGTGTCAAGCATCTGCTGAACATTAAGACGGTTGCTGAGAGGAGAGAGAACATGCTGTGGTTCCGTACACCGGAGAAGGTATATTTCAAGAAAGGCTGCATGCCGGTTGCTTTAAGTGAGCTGAAGGATGTCATGGGCAAGAAGAGAGCTTTCATCGTAACCGACTCCTTCCTGTATATGAACGGTTATACCAAACCGATTACCGATAAACTGGACGAGATGGGCATTGTTTACCAGTGCTTCTCCAACGTACAGCCGGATCCGACCCTGGCAAATGCAATCGAGGGCGCAAAGGCCATGACCGCATTCCAGCCGGATGTCATCATCGCACTGGGCGGTGGTTCTGCAATGGATGCCGGTAAGATCATGTGGGTAATGTACGAGCATCCGGAAGTAGATTTCCAGGGCATGGCAATGCGTTTCATCGATATCCGGAAACGTGTTTACACCTTCCCGAAGATGGGTGAGAAGGCTTACTTCGTAGCGATCCCGACTTCTTCCGGTACCGGTTCCGAGGTAACTCCGTTCGCGGTTATTACCGATCAGGAGACCGGCGTGAAGTATCCGTTAGCAGATTACCAGCTGCTGCCGAATATGGCGATCGTAGATACCGATAACATGATGAGCCAGCCGAAGGGTTTAACCAGCGCATCTGGTGTGGATGTTCTGACCCATGCACTGGAGGCATATGCTTCTGTTATGGCAACCGACTATACCGATGGTCTGGCACTGAAGGCTATGAAGAATGTCTTTGAGTACCTGCCGACTGCATACAATGATGGCAGCAATGTAGAGGCAAGAAGCAAGATGGCGGACGCTTCCTGCATGGCTGGTATGGCATTTGCAAACGCATTCTTAGGTGTCTGCCACTCCATGGCACATAAGCTTGGCGCATTCCATCACCTGCCGCACGGCATTGCAAACGCACTGTTAATTTCTCTGGTTGTAGAGTTCAACTCTGCTGAGTGCCCGAGAAAGATGGGAACCTTCTCCCAGTACCAGTATCCGCACACCATGGCCCGCTACGCAGAGTGCGCACGCTTCGTAGGCATTCAGGCGAAGACCGACGAAGAAGCTGTGAAGAAACTCATCGAGAAGATTGAAGAGCTGAAGGCAGCTGTTGGTGTGAAGAAAACCATTGCAGAGTATGGTGTGGATGAGAAGTACTTCTTAGATACCCTGGATGCTATGGTTGAGCAGGCATTCGATGACCAGTGCACCGGTGCGAACCCGAGATACCCGCTGATGAGCGAGATCAAGGAGATGTACTTAAGAGCTTACTACGGAAAGTAAGATATAGAACAAAAAAATGTCCCGGAATGGAATCCCGGGGCATTTTTTTGTTCTCCAAATAGAGGATGAAGTGGATTATGATATTTGATTGCTGTTGACAAAACGAATGGCATTCGCTTACAATAAAACTAATACCATTAGTTTTATTGAGCAGGAGCCAGTTCCTGGATATATGTGAAACAGAAAGGTGGATCTGAGTGGCACAAAAAGGATTGAATTCAGAAATCGTGATAAAAGCAGCAGCAGAGTTGATTGAGAAGGAGGGAAGGGAAACGTTTTCCATGCGATTGCTGGCTGATTTTTTGGGGATAAAAACAGCATCTCTTTATAATCATGTGGAAAGTATGGATGGACTGATTGCGGAGATATGTCGTTATGCGTTGCGTCTTCAAAAAGAAACGGAGATGCAGACAATAGAAGGGAAACATGGTGAAGATGCGGTACGGCTTTTGGCAGATGCGTATCGCAGCTTTGCTAAGAAGCATCGGGAACTGTACTGGCTGATCATGAATACAGCAGCAAGAGATAATCGGGTATTGGATGATGCAGCGACACTTTTTACGGATCCGCTGAAGAAAATGCTAGAAGATTTTCATTTAAGCGAAGAAAAAAGCATCCATTACCGAAGGCTATTTCGGGCAATCGTACATGGATTTGTTTCGCAGGAGGATACAGGTTTCTTTTCTCATTATCCGATAGATGTGGATAAGAGTTTTCATTTTGCTGTTCAGTGTTACATTAACAGCCTGAGACAGGAAGAAAAGAGGAAGTTTGAGCATGACAGAAACAAAAAAGAATGAGGAATTATTTGCGCGTATGCCGGTGACGCAGGCGATTCTGACCCTGGCAGTGCCGACGGTAGTCAGTCAGATCATAACGATCATTTACAACATGGCAGATACATTTTTTATCGGGCAGCTTGGAGATCCAAAACAGGTAGCTGCTGCAACTCTTGCCATGCCGCTTTTTATGTTTATGACGGCACTTTCCAATCTGTTTGGAGTCGGTGGTTCCAGTCTGATCTCGCGATTTTTAGGCGCAGATGAACGGGAAAAAGCATCGCGCTGCAGTGCTTTTTGCATCTGGACAGCAGCGATCAGTGCGGGTCTTTATGGTATTCTGATCCTTTTCTCACGGCCGGTACTGATGCCAATTCTTGGCGCAAATGAAGAGACGTTTGACCTGGCATCATCGTATCTGTTCTGGACCATTGGACTTGGTGCGATTCCGACCGTTATGAATCCGGCACTGGCTCATCTGATCCGTGCGGAAGGTTATTCCAGACAGGCGAGTTTTGGCGTAGCTTTTGGTGGTATTTTAAATATGATCCTCGATCCGGTGTTTATTTATGGGCTTCATCTTCAGATTAAAGGAGCTGCAATTGCAACGCTGCTTTCCAATAGCATGGCTCTGCTTTATTTTCTGCGGTTTATCTGGAAAATCCGTTCGACGAGTACCTTGACGTTTTCACCAGCTAAGTATACACTGGGGGAACATATTCCGGCTGAGGTCCTGAGTGTTGGTTTGCCAAGCTTTCTGATTTCCATGATGGGAACCGTTTCCAATACCGTTTTAAATCATATCATTGCCGGATATTCGAATGTGGCAGTAGCGGGAATGGGCATTGCGAAGAAAGTGAATATGCTGGCATTTGCCGTGGCGCAGGGAATTACGCAGGGAACCTTGCCGTTAATTGGATATAATTTTACTTCCGGGAACCGGAAACGGATGCTTCAGGCAATTCAGAGATTATTTGTTTTAAGCCTGGGCGTGTCACTGGTGATTGCGGCAGGACTTTATACCAATGCAGCTTTAGTGACCCGGATGTTTATCAATGACCGGGAAACGGTAGAGTATGGTTGTAATTTTCTGCATATCATCTGCTCTGCCTGTCCCATGACGACAATGACATTTTTTGCCTTGACTGTTTTTCAGGCAACTGGTAAGAAAAAACAGCCGATTATCCTTTCCATGCTGAGAAAAGGAACGGCAGACGTACCGTTTATGATCTTATTCAATGCTTTATTTGGTATTCAGGGTGTGGCATGGGCTACTCCGGTCGCAGAGACAATATCGTTGGTGACTGCGGCGCTTATGGTGATCCCGTATCTGAAAAAACTGGCAAATGACATGTAAAAAAGGTGGTGTGGGTTGCTTTTTCCGGTTGGGAATGCTACTATGGATACATATCGAAATTAGGACAATCGGTGCCGGAGTCTGCATGTACAGACAATGGGTAAAAGGGAAGCAGGTGGAAGACCTGCGCGATCTCGTCACTGTAAGTAGGGAGCACTGGATGACAAGGATACCAAATGGTATGCTGCCCACTGGTTTTTGGAGACTGGGAAGGGATTTTTCAGTGCGTGGATGGACAAGCCAGGAAACCTGCCGGTTGTTGGTACAGGAGAATTCCAGATCACGAGGACTTGGTCGTACCGTTATTCTGCAGATCCTTATTCCGGATCACAAAAAGAAGAGTTTTTTGTTACTGTTCGCAGGCAGGGACGGTTCTGCCATGAATGCGTGAGACTTCTCCAGGTATTCCAAAATCGATAGTGTCAGCAATGGTGGTTTATGATACCACGTTATTTCAGAGAAGGAGAAGAACATGAAAAAAAGAACACTGACAGCATTATTTGCAGTCACTGCGCTTTCTGCTGCGATGATGGCAGGCTGTGCAGGAAAGGCAGAGAAAACCGAGGCAACCACAGCAGCAGAAACTTCCAGCGAGGCAGCAACCGAGGCTGAGACCACAGCGGAAGAAACCACTGCAGAGGCTGAGGCAGAAGACGAAGAAAATTACGACACCGGAGATGCATCTATGGATAACACAAGAAATCAGGACGAAATCGGCGAGAAGGAGTTAATGGTTGTCAGCTTTGGAACCAGTTTTAACGACAGCCGCCGTCTGACCATTGGCGCAATTGAGAACGCAATGGAAGAAGCATTCCCGGATTATTCCGTAAGAAGAGGCTTTACCAGCCAGATCATCATTGACCATGTAAAGTCCAGAGATAACGTAGCAATCGATAATGTAGGCGAAGCACTGAAACGTGCCATTGACAATAACGTAAAGACCCTGGTTGTCCAGCCGACCCATCTGATGAATGGTCTGGAGTACCATGATCTGGTCGATGAGATCGCACAGAATTCTGATGCATTTGAGCAGGTAGCAGTGGGCGAGCCGCTTCTGACCAGCGACGATGATTTTAAGGCAGTCATCAAGGCAATCACAGACGCAACCGCAGAGTACGATGACGGCGAGACCGCAATCTGCTTTATGGGTCACGGCACTGAGGCTGACTCCAATGCGGTTTACGCAAAGATGCAGCAGATGCTGGCAGATGAAGGTTTTGAGCACTACTATGTAGGTACCGTTGAGGCTGAGCCGAGTCTGGAGGATGTGATTGCAAAGGTAAAAGAGGGCGAGTACAAGAAGGTTGTTCTTGAGCCGCTTATGATTGTAGCCGGTGACCATGCAAACAACGATATGGCAGGCGACGAGGATGGTTCCTGGAAGACGGAGTTTGAGAAAGAGGGTTATGAGGTAACCTGTATTCTGCGTGGCTTAGGTGAGTTAGAGCCGATCCAGAAGCTGTTTACCGAGCATGCTCAGGCTGCAATCGATACCTTAAAATAAAATTGCGTTGCAGCAGCATTTGGAAATCGCCAAAATGTTGCTGGTAAGAGGCATTGGATGTAAAATTCGAGCAGAAGATAGAGAAAACGGGTGGCAGGATGGAGTTCCAGCCGCCCGTTTTTATTAGACTACATAGCGAGAAGGCGCCAGCGGTGCCTCCACTAATTGGTTTATAGAGAATAAGGAGCATTGTTATGAAGAAGAAAATCTATGGCGTTATGGCGGTCGTTTGCCTGAGTGGTATGCTGGCAGCAGGCTGCGGCGGAAAAAATCAGGCAGAGACTTTGCCTGCACAGGGCGGCGCGCCGGTTGTCACAGGAGAAACCGCGGATGGTGCACAGGAGAAAACGGTAGATCAGAACGAAAATCAGAGCGAAGGTCAGAACGAATCCTCCGCGGACAGCGCAGTCGCAGCAGCGGATGAGACGGTCGCGGAGAAACAGGTAGGGACAGAGGGCATGGTCCCGGTTCCGGCTTCGGAATTAAAGGATGGCGTGTATCCGGTAGACGTGGATTCCAGTTCTTCCATGTTTCAGATCGAGGAATGTGAGCTTACCGTAAAGGATGGCGCGATGACAGCGGATATGAAGATGGGCGGTACCGGCTACTTAAAGCTTTATATGGGAACCGGCGCTGAGGCAGTCAATGCCTCTGAGGATGACATGATCCCGTATGAAGAGGCGTCGGATGGAAGCCATCATTTTACGGTGCCGGTAGAGGCGCTTGACAAAGAAATTGACTGCAGTGCATTCAGCAAGAAAAAAGAAAAGTGGTATGACCGGGTACTGGTATTTCGTGCCGATTCCCTTCCAGACGATGCCTATCTGGAAAGTAAGCAGGTGACTGCAGAGAGTCTGGGACTTGCAGACGGCAGTTACACCGTGAAGGTGTCCATGGAGGGCGGTTCCGGAAAGGTAACGGTGGAGTCTCCGGCAAAGCTGGAAATTAAGGATGGAGAGGCAGTTGCAACGGTACGTTGGAGCAGTCCGAACTATGATTACATGAAGATTGGGGAAGAAAAATTCCTGCCGGTAAACCAGGGCGGAAATTCTGCATTTGAGATTCCGGTTGCCGTGTTTGACCGGAAGATTTCCGTGGCAGCAGATACCACGGCGATGAGCACGCCGCATGAGATTGACTATACTCTGCTGTTTGATTCTGCTTCCATTGCTGAGGTGAAATAAAGGGATGGTCGTAAGGCGTATGATGAAAAACAGGAAAGCATTAAAACGGATGCGGAAGCTTCTGGCGGTTGGAGTGCTGATTGCTTGTCTGGCAGGAATGCCGGGATGCGCCGGAACACCGGCAACGGGTTCATCATCAGGCGCTGATTCTGTGCCAGCTGGATCATCGGGCACAGGTGCAGCAGTTTCTGGTGGGACGAACACGGACACAGAAGTTTCCGGTGCAACATCAGATACAAACGCAGCTTTGACAGCACCGGTCTGGAGTGAAATGCAGCCGGAAAGCAGCATGGAGCTTTTGTATGCCACGCAGTTTAGCGTGGATTCTTACGAGGGCGGTTATGAGTTGATTCAGATTCAGGATGACGGGAAGTATCTGGTCGTACCGGAAACCATGCCGGTGCCGGAAGGCGTCCCGGATTCCATTACTGTTTTGCAGAAACCGTTAGACCATGTGTATCTGGCGGCAACCTCCGCGATGGATCTGATCGCGGCGATCGGACGCACAGACCGGATCACGTTGTCTGGTACCAAAGAATCCGGGTGGTATGTGGATGCGGCAAAAGAGGCAATGAAAGCCGGAACCCTCACCTATGCAGGAAAATACAGTGCCCCGGATTACGAAAAGATTCTGGCAGATGGCTGCGACCTGGCGGTGGAATCGACCATGATCTACCATACGCCGGATGTGAAAGAACAGCTTACACAGCTGAAGATCCCGGTACTGGTAGAGCGTTCCAGCTATGAGGAGCACCCACTTGGAAGAATGGAATGGATCCGGCTGTACGGCGTACTGTTTGACGAGGAAGAAAAGGCAGAGCAGCTTTTCCGGGAAAATATGGAAGCCTTAGACGGCGTGCTGTCTGAACAGCCGACCGGAAAAACTGCAGCATTTTTCTACATCACATCAAATGGTGCGGTGAATGTAAGAAAACCGGGAGATTATGTGGCAAAGATGATCGAGCTTGCGGGCGGAAGTTATGTGCCGCAGACCGCATCGGAAGAGGAAAATGCGCTTTCCACGATGAACATGCAGATGGAAACCTTTTATGCGGAAGCAAAGAATGCGGATATCCTGATCTACAACAGTACCATAGACGGGGAACTGGAGACGCTCGATCAGCTTCTGGCGAAGAGCCCGCTTCTGGCAGATTTTAAGGCCGTCAAAGAAGGCAATGTCTGGTGTACCGGAAAAAATATGTTCCAGGAGACGATGGGACTTGGCAATATGATCCTGGATCTGCACACTGTGTTGGCAGAGGAAAATCCTGCGGATGGAGAACTACATTATCTGCACCGGCTGCAGTAAATGCAGGCTTTGCAGTGCAGCCGTAGGCGGGAAAACGCGGGTGATTACGAAAATAGTCCTGGAAAAAGCTGCGCAAAGGCAAGTGCAGGAATGCGTTTGTCTTGCAGTTTGGAAAGAATGAGAGGAAAAACGTTATGAAGAATCGGATCATGCGCTGTCAACTTGGATTTTTGCTGCTGGGATTTTTGCTGGCGGTTCTTGCGGCGGCAAGCTTTCGCGTGGGAAGTGTTTCTCTTTCTCTCCAGGACATACAGGCGATTTTGTCCGGAACAGACCGAGAGAGTACAGCATTCCACATCCTGTGGGATATCCGTCTGCCAAGACTTCTTGCAGCGGCGCTGCTTGGCGGGGCGCTTTCCGTGTCCGGATTTCTGCTCCAGACCTTTTTTTCAAACCCAATCGCCGGACCGTTTGTCCTTGGAATCTCTTCCGGGGCAAAGCTGGTGGTGGCACTGGTCATGATTCTGTTTCTTGGAAAAGGACTTTTTATGGGCTCAGCAATCATGATCGTGGCAGCTTTTGCCGGTTCCATGCTTTCCATGGGCTTTGTGCTGGTAATCGCAAAACGGATCCGGCAGATGTCGGTGTTAGTCGTATGCGGTGTCATGATCAGCTATATCTGTTCGGCGATTACGGATTTTGTGGTGACCTTTGCGGACGACGCGAATATCGTGAACCTGCACAACTGGTCTATGGGCAGCTTTTCTGGAACGACCTGGGATCAGGTAAGGGTGATCACGGCTGTGGTGCTTCCGGTCTTTGTGCTTGCTTTTTGTATGGCGAAGCCCATCAGTGCCTATCAGCTCGGCGAAGAATATGCCAGAAGCCTTGGCGTAAATGTGAAGCGTTTCCGTGCGGAACTGATTTTATTATCCAGTGTGTTGTCCGCCTGCGTGACAGCCTTTGCCGGTCCGGTATCCTTTGTGGGAATCGCAGTGCCGCAACTCGTGAAGCGGTTGTTTGGGACGGCAAAGCCGATCGTTGTGATCCCCGGCTGCTTTCTGGGTGGTGCGGTGTTCTGTTTGTTCAGTGACCTGATTGCGCGGACGCTGTTTGCACCGACGGAGCTTTCCATCAGCTCGGTAACAGCCGTATTCGGGGCACCGGTGGTGATCTGGATCATGATTCGCAGAAAGGGAGTGCAGAAGTGATGGAACAGGAAGAAGCATATCTGAGGACGGATGATCTTGCGGCGGGGTATGATGGAAAAGTCTGGATCCGCGAGATCAATATTCATGTCGCACGTGGGGAAATCGTGACGCTGATCGGTCCAAACGGTGCAGGAAAATCCACGATCTTAAAAAGTATCGCAGGGCAGCTAAAGCCGGTAGATGGTGCGGTTTTCCTGGAAAAGACAGTCATGAAAGACTGGTCGGAGCAGGAGATCGCAAAGCGGATGGCCGTCATGATGACAGAGCGGACGCGGCCAGAGCTTATGACCTGTTTTGATGTGGCGTCCATGGGCCGGTATCCGCATACAGGGCGATTTGGAACCTTGTCGGATGCAGACCGGCAGATCGTCTGGGAAGCACTGGACATGGTGCGTGCCAGGAATCTGGCAGACCGGGATTTTTCCCGGATTAGTGATGGACAGCGGCAGCGAATCCTGCTGGCGCGCGCCATTTGCCAGCAGCCGCAGGTGATCCTGTTGGATGAACCCACTGCATTTTTGGATATCCGTCACAAGATGGAGCTGCTCACCATTTTAAAAACACTGGTGCGGGAGCGAAAGGTGGCAGTGCTGATGTCCATGCATGAGCTGGATCTGGCGCAGAAGGTATCGGACTATGTTGTCTGTGTCGGCAAAAACCAGATCTGGAAATGCGGAACGCCGGAAGAAATCTTTACAGAAACCTGCATGGAAAAATTGTTTGGGGTCCCGCAGGAAAGCTACTGCGCTGAGTATGGTTCGGTGGAGCTGCCTCCAGTGAAGGGCAAGCCGGAAGTATTTGTGATCGGTGGAAACGGGAGCGGGATTCCGGTCTACCGGAGGCTGCAAAGACAGGGGATTCCATTTGCAGCAGGAATTCTGCATGAAAATGACCTGGATTATCCGGTGGCGAAGGCTCTGGCGGTTCAGGTGATTTCGGAGCGGCCATACGAAGCAATTCAGCAGGAAACTTATGAGGTGGCGCTTGGGGTACTGAAGGACTGCAGGAGCGTGATCTGCTGTGCAAAGGCGTTCGGAACGATCAACCGGAAAAACGAAGAGTTGGCCCGGTTTGCGCAGGAGACGGGAAAAATGTAAGCCCGTTCAAAACGATTCGAAAAATTCCTGCCTTTGTGCAGCAACAGAGAATCTTCTTTTTGTGAAAAAAAGGGTAGACAGAAACACTTTAGTATGCTACCATGATAACGTGTTCGCGGTACGTGTACAATATCCGCTTCGAAAAATGGAGTGAACCGCAGCGGAAAATCCCTGTTACTGTCTGGCAGCAGGCAGCAGCAAAACCCGCAAAATGAGGAGGAAATATTATGAGAAAGAGAATGTTAAGCGCAGCAATGGCAGGTATGATGGCGGTATCCATGACTGCATGCGGAGGCAGCAAACCGGCAGAGACCACCGCAGCAGCAACTGAGGCAGCAACTTCCGCTGAGGAGACCAAGGCAGAAGAAACCACCGCAGAGGCAGCAGACGAGGCTGGTGAGAAAGGCGGTACCTTTACCGTTGGCTTCGATCAGGATTTCCCGCCGATGGGTTTTGTAGGAGATGACGGTCAGTATACTGGATTTGATCTGGAACTGGCACAGGAAGTGGCAGACAGACTGGGCCTTGAGTTTGTTCCGCAGCCGATCGCATGGGACGCAAAGGATATGGAGTTAAGCTCCGGCACCATCGACTGCATCTGGAACGGTTTTACCATGAATGGACGTGAAGATGATTACACCTGGAGTACCCCATATATGGACAACAGCCAGGTATTCGTTGTAGCAGCAGATTCCGGCATCAGCACTCTGGCTGATCTGGCAGGCAAGGTCGTTGAGGTTCAGACCGATTCTTCCGCTGAGGCTGCATTAAAGGACAACGCAGAGTTAAGCGCTACCTTTGGTACTCTTCAGACAACCCCGGATTACAACGCTGCATTCATGGATCTGGAGATGGGCGCTGTCGATGCCATCGCTATGGATGTCATCGTAGCTGGTTACCAGATTGAGCAGAGAGGCGAGTCTGACAAGTACACCATCCTGGATGAGACCCTTTCTTCCGAGGAGTACGGTATCGGCTTTAAGAAGGGCAACGAAGAGTTAAGAGATAAAGTTCAGGGCGCACTGGACGAGATGGCAGCAGACGGCACCATGGCAGAGATTTCTGAGAAATGGTTTGGTCGTGACGTAACCACCATCGGAAAATAAAAAAGAATGATATGTGACGGCAGAAGAACGAAGCCGTCCCGAATGAATCAGAAAACGAAGGAGTAGAAGTTATGCAGGTTAACACAATGGTATCACAGTTAGCAGGAGGAATGCTGGTCAGCACGGAAATTTTCGTCGTGACGCTGCTTTTTTCCCTGCCCCTTGGTCTTCTGATCGCATTCGGAAGAATGTCGAAGAATAAGATCCTTCAGGGAATCGTAAAGACCTACATCTCTATCATGCGCGGCACCCCGCTGATGCTGCAGCTGATGGTCGTTTATTTTGGACCTTATTATCTGTTCGGCATTAAGATCAAGAGTAACAATTACCGTTTAATTGCAGCGATGATCGGATTTGTCATCAACTATGCAGCATATTTCGCGGAGATCTACCGCAGCGGCATCCAGTCTATGCCGGCAGGCCAGTACGAGGCTGCAAAGCTTTTAGGCTACAGCCGCAGCCAGACTTTTTTCCGTATCATCCTGCCGCAGGTGATCAAACGGATCTTACCGTCCGTGACCAACGAGGTCATTACCCTGGTCAAGGATACATCTCTGGCATTTACCATCAGCGTTCTGGAGATGTTTGCTATTGCGAAAGCACTGGCATCTTCCCAGACCAGCATGATCCCGTTTGTGGCAGCCGGTGTATTCTATTATGTCTTTAACCTGATCGTGGCGGTAGCCATGGAATGGATTGAGAAGAAACTTTCCTACTATCAATAAATTCGGAGGATATCATGAACTTACTGGAAATGAATCATGTAAAAAAATCATTTGGAGACCTTGGGGTCATTCAGGATATTTCTCTGCATGTAGGAGAGGGCGAGATCGTATCCATCATCGGGCCGTCTGGTTCGGGTAAATCCACGCTGCTGCGCTGTGCGACCATGTTAGAGACCATGGACAGCGGTGAGCTGATCTACTTAGGGGAAAAGGCAGCCTGGAACGATGCAGCGGGAAATGCAGTTTATGCATCGAAACAGGAATTGAAGAAGATCCAGCAGAATTACGGACTGGTATTCCAGAATTTTAACCTGTTTCCGCATTATTCGGTACTCCGCAATGTGATGGATGCGCCAATAGCCGTTCAGAAGCGGGAGAAAGAAGAGGTACGCAAAGGAGCTATGGAGCTTCTGGAGAAAATGGGACTGGCCGACAAAGCAGACGCGTATCCGTGCCAGTTATCCGGCGGACAGTGTCAGCGTGTGGCGATTGCCCGTGCCCTGGCATTGAATCCGAAGATCCTGTTCTTCGACGAGCCGACCTCCGCACTGGATCCGGAGCTGACTGGAGAGGTGTTAAAGGTTATTAAGTCGCTGGCAGACCTGCACATTGCCATGGTGATCGTAACCCATGAGATGGCCTTCGCGAGAGATATCTCCGACCGCGTGATCTTTGTGGCAGACGGAGTTATCGTCGAGGAGGGAACTCCGGCGCAGGTATTTGCATCGGAGAATGAGCGTACCAAGAACTTTTTGGGGCGCTATGGGGCGATGCTTAAGTAACAATATCGCACAGTAAATCCCTGCAGCCATTACTGAAATGGCAGATAGTTAGCCTATCTCTGCCATTTCAGTAGTGGTTGCAGGTTTTTCGTATGTAGCGGGGGCTTTCGGAGTTATTGATATTTACGGTGTGATGTTGGTATAATAATTAGTAGTGATAAAATTTGTCAGGAGATAATGAGTATGCTGTATACATATCCGCATTACTATAAGAAATTCCAGTGCATTGCGTCGGCGTGTGAGGATACCTGCTGTGCAGGCTGGGCGATTACGATCGATCCGAAATCGTTGAAGAAATACCGTCAGGCTGAGGGTGAGATGAAGACACGCTTGCAGGAGTCGGTGGACTGGAAACAGAAGTGTTTTAAACAGCGCGATCACCGCTGTGCATTTTTGAATCAGGAGAATCTGTGTGATCTTTATATCGGTATGGGATCGGACAGCCTTTGCTGGACCTGCCGGACTTATCCACGTCATATCGAGGTGTTTGATGGTGTGCGTGAGGTGTCGCTGTGTCTGTCGTGCATTGAGGCAGCGCGGATCATTCTGGGAACGAAGGAACCGGTGCGTTTTCTTTCCAGCGAGAATGACAAAGAGGAAAGCTGTGAGGATGAGGATTTTGACTTTTTCCTGTATACCAAGCTCGGTGAAGTGCGTGATGTGATCTTTGAGATTCTGGAAAACCGGAATTTATCCAGTGAGCTGCGCATGGCAATGTGCCTGGCACTGGCTCATGATCTGCAGCGCAGAGTGCGGGATGAGAAGCTTTATGAGGTGGACGGACTGCTGGAGCGGTACCGCGTGGGAAGCATGTGCCGTGCAGTGCAGGCGGAAGAGCATGCGCAGGAAGTGAAGAACACAGAGAAAGCTGGGAACGCTGAAAAAGATGCAGCAGACATTGACCAGACGGTACCAGGCAGTGTCGGAGGTGTTGTGGAGCGTTTCTGCCGCCGCCTGGCGTCGGCCGGACTTGGGCAGTACAGCCGCTTTGAAACTGCAAGTGAACTTTTCGCGGTGTTTGAGAAGATGGAGCCGCTGGATGCTGCATGGCCAGCACGCAGGGATGGTATGGATGAGATCCTTTACGGAGCCGGACGGGAAACGTACGAGGCGAACCGCCGGGCGTTTCTGACGGCAAATGGTACACGCATGGAGCTTCTCAGGGAGCAGATCATGGTATACTTTGTGTTCGGCTACTTCTGCGGGGCTGTTTACAACGACAATCCATATGGAAAAATGAAGCTGGCTGTGGCGGCAACGATCCTGGTGGAGGAAATGCTCATGGCAGAGTGGCTGCAGGAGAAAACACAGGGACATACATTGCCGGAGAAGCAGATCGTGGATCTGGTGCATTGCTTCTCAAGAGAGGTAGAACATTCTGATGAAAACCGCGGGTTGCTGGAGGATGAGCTGGTGAAGCGGGAAGAGTTCTGCCTGCGGGCGTTGCTGGCGGCTTCTGTGGAGTGGAAACGGGCCTAGCTGGAAACTGACATTCTGACAGAAAAACCGATTGAATGACGGATACGGACAGGCAAGGCGAAATGGAAAATGATTGCGGGATATTCTCAAAACACACCCGGAAACAGATGATTTTGTGGAAAAGCAGTTCTGTATTTGGGAAAACTGTGGAAAAACCTGAAAATTCCCGCAAAATCCAGTGAAATAGCGCTTGCAAAATACGGAAATTCCTGTAAAATAGAGATGATGCAAAAGACGAGGGACATGATTATGCCCCTCTTTTTTATGAAAGGTGTTAGAAAAGAATGATTAGTGCAAATGGTGTTACCCTGCGTGTGGGCAAGAAAGCATTATTTGAAGATGTAAATATCAAATTTACCGAAGGAAACTGCTACGGACTGATCGGTGCGAACGGTGCCGGAAAGTCTACTTTCTTAAAAATCTTATCCGGACAGTTAGAGCCGACCAACGGTGACGTTGTCATCACCCAGGGTCAGCGTCTTTCTTTCCTGCAGCAGGACCACTTTAAATACGACGAGTACACCGTACTGGATACCGTTATCATGGGAAACAAGCGCCTGTACGATGTCATGAAAGAGAAAGATGCCATCTACATGAAGCCGGATTTCTCCGATGAGGACGGAATCAAGGCAGCAGAGTTAGAGGGTGAGTTCGCAGAGATGAACGGCTGGGAGGCTGAGTCTGATGCAGCGAACCTGTTAAATGGTCTGGGCGTTGATACCGAGTATCATTACAGCCTGATGAAAGACTTAACCGGTGCGTTAAAGGTCAAGGTCCTGTTAGCACAGGCATTGTTCGGAAACCCGGACATCCTGCTTCTCGACGAGCCGACCAACCATCTGGATCTGGATGCGATCGCATGGCTGGAGGAGTTCTTAATTAACTTCGAGAACACCGTCATCGTGGTATCCCATGACCGTTACTTCTTAAATAAGGTCTGCACCAACATCGCAGATATCGACTACGGTAAGATCCAGCTTTACGCTGGTAACTACGACTTCTGGTATGAGTCCAGCCAGTTGATGGTAAAACAGATGAAGGAAGCAAACCGTAAGAAAGAGGAGAAGATCAAAGAGCTGCAGGAGTTCATCCAGCGATTCTCCGCAAACGCTTCCAAGTCCAAGCAGGCTACATCCAGAAAGCGTGCCTTAGAGAAGATCGAGTTAGACGACATCCGTCCGTCCAGCCGTAAATATCCGTACATCGACTTCCGCCCGTTCCGTGAGATCGGAAATGAGGTCCTGACTGTTGAGAACTTATCCAAGACCATCGACGGCGAGAAAATCTTAGATGGCATCAGCTTCACCCTGACCCGCGACAACAAGGTTGCACTGGTTGGACCGAATGAGCGTGCAAAGACCGTTCTGTTCCAGATCCTGGCAGGCGAGATGGAGCCGGACGAGGGTTCCTACAAGTGGGGTCTTACCACAACCCAGTCTTATTTCCCGAAGGACAATACTGCAGAGTTCGACAGCGACGATACTATCGTAGACTGGCTGACCCAGTACTCTCCGGAGAAGGATGTAACCTATGTACGTGGTTTCCTTGGCCGTATGTTGTTTGCCGGCGAGGATGGCGTGAAGAAGGTTCGCGTTCTGTCCGGTGGTGAGAAAGTCCGCTGCATGCTTTCCAAGCTGATGATCTCTGGAGCAAACGTGCTGATGTTAGACGAGCCGACTGACCATCTGGATATGGAGTCGATCACTGCACTGAACAACGGACTGATCAAGTTCCCGGGCGTGCTGATTTTCTCCTCCCGTGACCACCAGATCGTGCAGACCACCGCAAACCGTATTATGGAGATCGTAAACGGTAAGCTGATCGATAAAATCACCACCTACGACGAGTACCTTGAGAGCGACGAGATGGCAAGAAAGCGTTTCGTATTTGCTGTGGATGAGAAGGAAGACGAGGATTAATTTCCTGGCATTTGCCGCGGCTTTTTGCGTGAACGGCAAAGACAAGCCTGAAAAACAAACCTGAAAATAGAGAGGGCAGTCCCATGACCGAACCCCGCGGGGATCGACGGGGCTGTCCTTTTTGCACATGTGGAGTGAATTATGAGCTTAATTACAATTGAACATTTGACAAAATCTTATACCGAGCGCCTGCTGTTTGATGATACCGCATTCAGCATCAACGAAGGCGAGAAGGTTGGCCTGATCGGCATCAACGGAACCGGAAAATCCACGCTGTTAAAGATCGTGGCAGGTCTGGAGGAGCCGGATGACGGCTCTGTGGTGCGTCGGCGCAACTTATATATCCGCTACCTTCCTCAGATCCCGGTCTTCACCTCAGGGGATACGGTTCTGGATGCAATCGTGCGGGACAATGCGTCAGAGCCACATTTTTCCTCCCGCGAGGAAATCGAGGCCAGCGCGAAGAATATTCTGACGCGGCTTGGCATCTATGACTTTGACGAGAAGGTGGAGCATTTGTCCGGTGGTCAGAGAAAGCGTGTGGCGCTGACCAGTGTGCTGCTCTCCACAGCCGATCTTCTGATCCTGGACGAGCCGACCAACCACTTAGACAGTGAGATGGCAGACTGGCTTGAGGACTACTTAAAGAAATTCCGCGGTGCGCTTCTTATGATCACGCATGACCGGTATTTCCTGGACAGCGTAACGAACCGGATCGTAGAGCTGGATAAAGGAAAGCTTTACAGCTATCAGACGAATTATGAGGGATTTGTAAAGCTGAAAGCAGAGCGCATCGACATTGCCGTGGCATCGGAGCGCAAGCGTCAGTCCATCTTAAAAACTGAGCTTGCCTGGATGCAGCGAGGTGCCCGTGCACGTTCCACCAAACAGAAGGCCCACATTCAGCGCTATGAAGCCCTTCGTGACATGGATGCGCCGGAGTTTGACAAAGAGGTGGAGATGGAATCTATTTCCAGCCGTCTGGGACGCACAACGGTCGAAGTGAAGGACCTGTGCAAGTCCTACGGCAATAAGGTGCTGCTAAAAGATTTCACCTACATTTTCTTAAAGAATGACCGTGTGGGAATCATCGGACCGAACGGAAGCGGAAAGTCCACGCTCATGAAGATGATTGCCGGATGGGTGCAGCCGGATTCCGGAAGCATTGAGATCGGCCAGACCGTAAAGATCGGTTACTTCTCCCAGGAAAACGAGGCCATGGATGAAAGCTTAAAGGTCATTGACTATATCCGCAACGTGGCAGAGTACGTGCAGACAAAGGACGGAAGCATCAGCGCATCCCAGATGCTGGAGCGCTTTCTGTTTCCGGGAAGCGTGCAGTATACCACGATCAGCCGCCTTTCCGGCGGTGAAAAGCGCAGACTGTATCTCTTACGGATCCTGATGGACGCGCCAAATGTCCTGCTCCTGGATGAGCCGACCAACGACCTCGACATCCGCACGCTGACCATTCTGGAGGATTACCTCGACAGTTTCCAGGGCATCGTGATCACGGTATCGCATGACCGGTATTTCTTGGACCGCATGGTGCGCCGGATCTTCGCGTTTGAGGGCGATGGAAAGGTCGTGCAGTATGAGGGCGGCTTCACGGATTACCAGGCGGCTTATCTGCTAAAACACCCGGAGCTTTTGGGCGGAAGTGCTGGACGCGGGAAGAATGGTGCAGCAGGAGATCGTTATGGCCGTGGCGCAGCAGGAAGTGTTGGAGCAGCTGGTGGAAATGGTGCAGCAGGAAGTCTGGACCAGAATGCAGCGGATGCGGATGACCTCAATGCAGTTGGTGCAGGCAAAAAATCCTCGCAGGATGGCCGCGCACACCAGAAAAAGCTGAAATTCTCCTACAAGGAGCAGCGCGAGTGGGATACGATCGAGGATGAGATCGCCGGGCTGGAAGCAGAAATCGAGGCATTGGACGGCCAGATCGCGGAATCCGCGACTAATTATGGCAAGCTGAACCAGCTGATGACTGAGAAGGCAGAAAAGGAAGCATTGCTGGAAGAGAAAATGGACCGCTGGATGTATTTACAGGAATTAGCGGAGAAGATTGCCGCGCAGTCCTAATTATTTCAAGTCCGTGAACCTATGTATTTGCGGAATCATGTTATGGCTTCTTTACGAAAATATAAATACAAGGCATATCAGCTATGATTTTTTGCGATAAAAGTTTCGAAATCAAAGGATTGACTTTAGCATATTAACTTGCTATAATTTCTACGATACGTTGAGAGCAATGGGGCTCCGCCGATATTGGCGGTGCCTCATTGTCTTTTTTAAGAAAAAGATAATAGCTCAAGGAGGAGAATAGTTATGTCTTATGTAGATGAGGTCTATGAGAGAGTAGTAGCACAGAACCCGGGCGAGCCGGAGTTCCATCAGGCAGTGAAAGAGGTTCTGGATTCCTTAAAACTGGTGATTGACGCAAACGAGGAGAAATACCGCAAAGCTGGTATCCTGGAGCGTTTTGTAGAGCCGGAGAGAATCGTCTCCTTCAAGGTTCCGTGGGTAGATGATAACGGTAAAGTACAGGTAAACAAGGGCTATCGTGTACAGTTCAACAGCGCGATCGGACCGTACAAGGGAGGTCTTCGTCTCCATCCGTCCGTAAACCAGAGCATCTTAAAATTCTTAGGCTTTGAGCAGACTCTGAAAAACTCCTTAACCGGACTGCCTATGGGTGGTGGTAAAGGTGGTTCCAACTTCGACCCGAAGGGCAAATCTGACCGTGAGGTTATGGCATTCTGCCAGAGCTTTATGACTGAGCTGTACCGTCATATCGGTAAAGATACCGACTGCCCGGCTGGCGATATCGGTGTAGGCGCAAGAGAGGTTGGTTTCCTGTTTGGTCAGTACAAGAGAATTACCGGTCTGTATGAGGGCGTCCTGACTGGTAAGGGTCTGACTTTCGGTGGTTCCCTGGCAAGAACCCAGGCAACCGGTTATGGTCTGGTCTATATCCTGGATGAGATGTTAAAGCACAATGGCAAAGAGCTGGCTGGCAAGACCGTTGTTGTTTCTGGTTCCGGAAACGTTGCAACCTACGCAGTAGAGAAAGCTCAGCAGATGGGTGCAAAGGTTGTTGCCATGAGCGATTCCAACGGCTATGTATATGATCCGGACGGCATCAAGCTGGATGTTGTAAAAGAGATCAAAGAAGGTCGCCGCGGCAGAATCAAAGAGTATGTTGAGGCTGTTCCGACTGCAAAATATACCGAGGGCAAGGGTATCTGGACCATTCCGTGTGACATCGCACTTCCGTGCGCAACCCAGAACGAGCTGAACTTAGACGATGCAAAGGCACTGATCGCAAACGGCTGCTTCGCAGTAGCTGAGGGTGCTAACATGCCGTCCACCAGAGAGGCTACCGACCTGTTCGTAGAGAAGAAGATCCTCTTCATGCCTGGTAAGGCTGCAAACGCAGGCGGTGTTGCTGTATCCGGTCTGGAGCAGAGCCAGAACAGCATGAGAATGTCCTGGACCTTCGAAGAGGTGGATGCAAAACTGCATGACATCATGGTTGGCATTTTCGCAAAAGCAAACGATGCTGCAAAACGTTACGGCGTAGAAGGCAACTATGTTGCAGGCGCAAACATTGCAGGATTTGAGAAAGTTGCAGAGGCTATGCTGGCACAGGGTATTGTATAAGACAAGTCTTGAGCTGAACATAAACAGATAACAAAAACTCCCACGGGACTGTGAAAATGGTTCCGGGGGAGTTTTTTATTGCCTTGTATATCAAGAAGGCGAGTGGTGCGGCTGCTGATTATAGTTTGATCTCATTTCCATTAGAAACAGCTAAAGCTTCCGCTGTTTTTGTGAGTTCCAGTGCAAATTCCAGAGAGCCAATATCTGGCTTCCGCTTTTCCAGAATACAGTTGCAAAATTCTATCATTTCCTGATACATGCCCTGGACAAATGCAGCCTGATTGTCGAGAGATGCTTTGCAGTTCTGGACTTTCCAGACAACTGCGCCACAGTCATCACCTGGTGCAGTGAAAGAAGTGGTGCGTTCGTAAACAAAAGGAATTCCTCTTTGCAGTGTGACTTTATTGCTGTCATCAATGTGCAGATGCCATTTCTGGGAATAAAAATGATATTCTTCAATTGGCTGAGGACCGGATGCAAGGAAAAATGTGCCGATTGCACCATTTTTAAATTTGATGATATTTGCGCCATGCCCAGTTTCATTTTGGACAGAAACAACGGACTGCACGGAACCTCCGGTTGAAAGCATGACAGAAAGAGAATGGCAGCCGTTGTTCAGCCAGTCTGTCCGGATACCCTTCTGAATCACTTCCGTCCAGTTTTGAGGCATTTTCATAGGGTATACGGCAAGCATGCTTTCCAGATTCCCGTATTTTTCAGACTGGATCACCTCGCGGGCTTTGGTTACAGCGGGCATAAAGGCTTTTTTGTAGCCGACCAAGGCAACCTGGTCTTGTCTGGCTTCGATCATCTGCAAAATCTGTTCGCTATTCATGGCGGCAGGTTTTTCTACCCATACGTGTAAGCCGGTCTGAAGAGCCTGGATTACAAGAGACGGATGTGCTTCCGGGGAGACACAGATAAATACACAGTCCAGATTTTCTTTTTCGTACATTTCTTCTGGTTTCTGATAACTTTTACAGCCATACTGGGCGGCAGTAAGCTGTGCAAGCTCGATGTTGCTGCGATTGCAGACAGCAACGAGCTGAACTGGGAGGAAATTCATAACCGGGAGAATGTTGCGGTATGCATGAGAACCGATTCCGACCAATCCGGCTCTCAGTCTGTGAGAAAATTCTCTTTGATAACTCATATGCTGGTGCCTCCTTATGCTTTTTTCAGAAAACGTCTGAGAGCCTCGACACATACTTCGTGGTCTTCTGCTGCGGAAAGACCAGACACACCGATCATTCCGACCATACCGGTTCCAGGAATTACAATAGGAAAACCACCTCCGGCACATTGATACTCCTGCGGCGCATAATAATCATAAAACTGTCGTCCTTTTGTAATATATTTTTCACCGGCATACATAGAGCAATGTTCAAATTTTGTGACGGTATTTAATTTCCTCTGCGCAAAAAGGCGATTATCCCAGTTGGCACCATCCATACAGTGGGAAAAAACAATATTTTCACCGCGGCGGATTTCGATGTAAACGCCGCTTTTCTTTGCTTCATGGATATAAGCGACAGCCTGCAGGCCAATGTTTAATGCATCTTCGTTGGAAAATGAGGATAACACTAGTTCCTGCTCCAGGGCAAGAAGTTCCTGAGCTTTTTCCTGTGCGGTTTGCGTGGTTTGTGGATTCATATGGAAGGTCCTCCTTAATTAAGATTAAATTTGTTTGCATGATATTACTGTTATAACAGAATGTCAATATGATAAAAGCAGATTCGCTGGAAGAATATGAAATGTGCACAAAAGACAATGTTAATTTTTGAACAGAATGTAGAACTAGGGAATATGCACAAAATAGATATTGACAAAAACGTTATAACAGTAATATTATGATAGCGTAAAGAGAAGGAGAGAACATGCAGGAAGAAGTTTTTCAGACTGCGGCAGATGTCGCATATCGTATTATTTCACAAAAGATCCTGGATGGTGAATTTCCACCAGGAATGAAACTTTCCAGAAGAAAGATGGCAGAAGTGACCAGTGTTAGTGTCATACCAGTTATTGAAGCTTTAAAGAAACTGGAGGAAGATGGATTGGTTGAATCCAAACCGCAGTGGGGTTCCTTTGTTACCATTCCAAATAGAAAGAAAATCATGGAATGTTATCAACTCAGGGAAGCCATCGAATGTCAAGTGGCCCGGATTGTGAGTCAGAATCCTTCTCCGGAGCGCATGCAGGAGCTGATCTACATTGCAACAGAACTCGATACGGTTCCTTATGAAGAAAACAGTGCATTGGATTCCAGAAAAAATCATCTTCGGTTCCACCGTGGACTTGCGGAACTTACAGACAATGAGATGCTGATCAAAACATTAAACCGCATCAATCTGTTCTGGGTATTGTGCAAAGCTTTGGGTGCACGCGCATCTAAAACGCAGTATCCAAGATACTGGCATAGAAAGCTTTTGGATGAAATCAACACAGGAGACCCGGAACGGGCGGAAAAAGCCATGCGGGAACATATTCTGGATTCACTTGGACCAATTCTTGCAACATTGCCGGAAAAAGAAGAGAAGGCATAAGCAGACCCAAATGAGAGAAAGTCAAAAAGCATTATTTTGCTTACTTTTTTATATGTTATAACAGTCATAACAATATGGCGTAAGGAGGGGAGTAGGAAGAGCTTTTATTTTTTACCCAAACTGTTATAACAGTGATATCTAAGCGATTAATATTAATTTTACAAGATAAAAGGAGAAGAACTATGAAGAAAAAAATCGCAGTGGTACTTGCAACAGCAATCGCAGCCAGCATGGTATTTACAGGATGCAGCAAAAAGGAGGATACTTACCCGAGTGACTCGATCCAGATCGTGGTACCGGTAAAGGCCGGAGGAGATACGGACGCAAATGCCCGTCTGCTGACAAAGTACATGGAAAAAGAATTGGGTGTGGCTATGCCGGTTGTAAACGTTTCAGGTTCTTCTGGAACGATTGGTATGGAGCAGGTTCGTTCCGCAGAGCCAGATGGTTACAATGCCCTGTTCTTCCACACAGAAGCTATGCTTCCGGAAATTGCGGATCTGGTGGATTATCAGCTGGATGCGTTTAAAATGGCTGGTGTGTGCCTGCAGGCGAACACAACGCTTCTTGTAACTCATAAAGATTCTGGCTTTTCTACATTGCAGGAGTTCATTGACCAGGCAAAAGCAAATCCGGGTAAAATCGAATTTGGTATGGCAGTAGGCGGTTATCCGCAGTTAGTTGGACTTGCACTTGAAAAAGAGGCTGGCATTGATCTGAACCTTGTTGATATCGGTGGAAATGCAGATAAAGTAGCTGCCCTGGCTGGTCACAATACGGATATCATCAACGTAGAGTATGCAGTTGTAAAGGACTATCTGGAGACCGGAGAGTTCGTAGCACTGGCTGTTTTAAACGATGAAAGAAACCCGCTGTTCTCAGACATCCCAACTGCAAAAGAGCAGGGCCTGGATAACATGGTATTTGGTAAATTCTTCTTTGTCGCATTCCCAAAAGAAACTCCAGACGATATTGTGAATACCTTTAGTGCAGCGATGAAGAAAGTTGTTGAGAATCCGGAATTTGTTAAGGCAGCAGAAGATTCCTACGCATTAACCCCGGTTTACATGGATCCGAAGGAAGCTACAGAGTATGCACAGCAGGTATACGATAAGCTGAATTCTTATAAGGATCTGTTCGTAGCACAGTAGTCTTAAAGCCAGATAGTATGACAGTGGACCAGGACAGTACGTCTGCTGGTCCACTTTTTATGCCAGGCTGACAGGAAGGAGACCCTAAATTATGAAAAAGTACAGCGATATGATCTGTGGAATGATCGGTATTGCGATAGCTGTTATTTTATTTATTCTCAGTTTTCAGATTAACAGGAAAGAAGGAGATCTGATCGGAGCCGGATTTCTGCCGATGATCGTTGCGGTTATTGTATTTTTCTTTTCACTGACATTGACCATGAGAGGATGGAAATCCAGTAAAACCTATGTGGAAAAGCCGGTTGAATACAAGAAAAATACCATAGGCGTGTGGAGCATGATTGTGGCATGTTTTCTGTATGCGGCTTTGTTAAAACCGGTTGGATTTATCATCGACAGTGTCTGGTTTCTGTATTTTACCTTGTGTATGATGACAAAAAAAGAAAACATCAGATGGGTAAGATTTGGAATTTTGGCAGTGGTGGCCGTTGTGATCATTTACCTGATCTTCACGGAAATTTTTGGAATACGTCTGCCGAAAGGAATTCTGTAAAGGAGGAAAAAGAAAATGAGTGAAATCACAGCGGGCATTTTGTCTATTTGTAATTTGCCGATTATGGTCCTGATCCTTCTTGGAACATTCATGGGCATTATCGTAGGTGCCATTCCTGGATTAAGTGTAACAATGGGTGTTGCATTGTTCCTGCCGCTCACTTTTGGCATGGATCCAATTGCAGGTCTGTCTCTTCTCTGTGGATTGTATATCGGAGGAACCTCTGGTGGTCTGATCAGTGCGATCCTGTTAAAGATGCCAGGTACTGCTGCATCTGTCGCAACAACGTTTGATGGTCATCCCATGGCAGCAAGAGGAGAAGCGGGAAAAGCACTGGGAGTTGGTATTGTTGCTTCTTTCTTTGGCGGTCTGATCAGCTATATCATTCTGATGCTGCTGGCTCCATTTATTGCAAAATTTGCCCTGCAGTTTGGACCATATGAGTACTTTTCCATTGGACTGTTTTCTTTGACGATGATCGTAAGCCTTTCGTCGGGATCCCTGGTAAAAGGTGTTTTAAGTGGTATGATCGGTCTGATCCTGGCATTTGTGGGAATTGCCCCGATTACAAGCTTCACCCGGTTTACGTTTGGAATTTCGGAACTGAATGCCGGATTTAGTATGATTCCAATGCTGATCGGTCTGTTTGCAGTGGCAGAGGTACTGACTGCACTGGAAGATAAAAACAAGCCTGGAGAAGAACGTGCCCAGGATTGTAAGATTAAAGGATTTGGATTTACTTTGAATGATATCAAGGGACAGGGAAGCAATTTCCTGATTTCCACTATGATTGGTACTGCAATCGGTATCCTTCCAGGACTTGGAGCAAGTATCTGTAATATCCTTGCATACTCTGTGGCTAAGAACCGTTCGAAACATCCGGAGAAATTTGGAACTGGTATTGTAGATGGCCTAATTGCTTCGGAAAGTTCCAACAATGCATCTACCGGTGGTGCTTTAGTTCCGCTGTTAACGCTGGGACTTCCTGGAGATAACACAACAGCGCTGATCCTGGCTGGCTTTATGATTCATGGTATTACCCCGGGACCACTGTTATTCCGTACAGAAGGTAAGCTTGTTTATGGTATTTTTGCAGCCCTGATCGTAGCAAATATCATGATGTTGATTGTAGAGTATCTGGGTATGCGGGTGTTTATCCGTATTCTGTCGGTACCGAAGAATCTGCTTCTTCCGATTGTTATGATTTTCTGCACTGTAGGTGCGTATGCAAATAACAACCGTGTATTTGATGTTGTAGTTATGATGTTATTTGGCCTGTTAGGATATGGCATGAAGAAAATGAAGCTGCCGCAGGCGCCGATCATTCTTGCTTTTATTCTTTGCCCGACAGTAGAAACAAACCTGCGCCGTGGACTCATGAAGAGCCAGGGAAGTTTTCTCCCATTCCTGACTTCTCCTATTTCCTGTATCTTCCTGCTCATTGCAGTCGGTACACTGATCTGGACAGTCAGAAAAGAATATCTGAACTCTAAGAAAGTAAGCTTAAAGGAGGCATAAGAGACATGAAAGTATATATTCCACAGGCTGTAGCAAAAGAGGGAACAGACTATCTTCTGGAGCATGGATATGAAATAAAAGAAGGAACCGGGTTTTCACCCGAGGAGATGGCCCGCGATATCGCTGATTGCGATGCAATGCTGATCCGTACTGCGCAGTGTCCGAAAGAAGTGGTTGATGCAGCAAAGCATGTAAAAATCATTGCGCGTCATGGTGTAGGATTCGATAATATTGATATCAAAGAGGCGGAAACATGTGGAATCTGGGTAACCAATACCCCACAGGCACTGTCAGATTCTGTTGCAGAGTATACCTTATCTGCTTTGCTGATGGCAGCAAAAAATATCCGGGACTGCAGCAATGCCATGTACCGTGGTGAGTATACCTATAAAAATTCCCATAAGGGACTGGATGTAGGCGGCAAAAAACTTGGTGTTGTTGGTTTTGGGCGAATTGGACGTGCGGTAGCAAAAAAAGCCTATTATGGTCTGGATATGGAAATTCTTGCGTATGATCCATTTGTAAAGCAGGAGCAGGCGCCTGAGTATGTGACGATGTGCAGCTGGGAAGCGTTATTTTCCGGAGCAGATTTTATCAGTCTCCATCTGCCGGGCGGAGAGGCAAACCGGAATGCAGTCGGGGCAAAAGAGTTTGAGATGATGAAAAATAGCGCAATCCTTCTAAATGTCGCAAGAGGTGAGGTTGTCGATGAAAATGCATTGGATGCGGCATTAAAAGACGAAGAGCTTCGCTATGCAGTACTGGATGTACAGAGCCAGGAACCGCCGAAAGAGGATTATCCGTTATATAAGAATGAAAAAGTGATTTTGACACCGCATATGGCATCCAATACGGAAGAATGTATGGGCCGTATGGCGCTTCATGCGGCCATGCAGATTCACAAAGTATTATCCGGCGGGCAGCCGGATTGGTCAGTCAATCATCCGAAATTTTAACATTGTGTTGCAAGATGTGCAGTTGTGTATCGACTTCACAATGAAGCAGAATAGGGAGGCTTAACATGATTTATTCATCTTTGAAAGCACAGAGTGCGCAGTGCAAGTGGCCGGAGCCATTTCAGAAAGCGTTTGATTTTTTGAAAAATTCCGATCTGGAACATATGGAGGTTGGCCGTTATGAGATCGATGGGGATGACATCTACGCCATGATCCAGAAGCAGACAACTGCAGCGCCGGAAAATAAAAAGGCAGAGAGCCATTATAAGTATATCGATATCCAGTATCTGATTCGCGGAGAAGAAATGCAGGGAGTTGCGCCGCTGCCGGAGGGAAAAGAGCGGGAGGAGCATCCGGAACGGGATGTCATGTACTATTCGGAAGTAGCGGGTGAGAACTTTATTCAGCTGAAACCTGGAGATTTTGCAGTATATTTCACAAACGATATTCACCGACCAAACTGCGCGCCGGGAGAAAGTATGGAAATCAAAAAGGTAGTGCTGAAGATTCGGGAAGCAATTTTATAAGGGCTGATTTTCCGGATAAGCAGGCAGAGCCGCAGAAAAAAGAATTGAATATTTGTATAAAAAGCCAACCTTGTTTCCGCCAAATGAAATGGCAAAGACAAGGGTGGCTTTTTGGCTTTGCATGTAAAAAGGCCGCCTGCGGCAGCCTTTAAAACGAAAGTATGTTAGGATTCTTGTCATTCTTCCGGGTAATCAAACTTCCCATCATTTTTTTCTTCCAGTACTTTGATCAGATTGTAGGTCATTTCATTGTACGGGCATTCGATTCCGAGCTCTTTTCCCATGCGGACCAGGGCTCCGGAGAACATATCGATTTCTGTGTGACGGTGTGCGTCCAGATCCTGCAGGGTGGAATAACGCTGGGACGGTTTGCATTTTCCGGCTTTAAATTCTTCCTTGAGCGGAATCCCTTTGGCATTTGCGACCAGAACGACCTCGTGGCGCATCTGCCGCATGATGGCATTCATATAGGTGCTGTCATCGTAAGCCTGCATGCCAACGCCAAGGATTGCCTGGGGAAGGTTGCGGGCAATATTTAAGCCGAATTTATCCCAGATATCGAGCAGGATGTCATCACTTAAATGCAGAACAATAGGAGTATCGGCAAAGATGTCTGCAATGGCTAAAAGACGCGGATCCTGACTGGCAGGCTGCTTCGGCAGACCGACATAAATTCCGTTGTAGCCTTTCGGAACCGGAAAGTGGATCGAGTTGCCGATACGCTGGGAGGCAATGCGGATCAGGGAATAGATCATATGCTCCATGCCGATGCGCTGTCCGATGATTTCTTCACTGTCGACGCCATTTAACAGGCTGATGACCGTCGTGTGCTTATCTGCAATGGCTTCGATATCCGGAAGGGAAGAACGAAGCTGGGTATATTTCAGACAGACAAAGAGAAAATCAACGCCGTGCGCTTCACCTGGTGTTTTTACATTGAGAATATAGTGTTGGTCATTGATGTTGAGTCCGTTTTCTTCCAGACGTTTTTTGCGTTCGCCGTCGGCAATTACCCAGAGATTTTCCTTATATTTTTCGGAAAGCCCCATAACCAGGTAGGAACCGACAGCACCGGCTCCGAGAATGCCGATGGTGGGGGTAGTCTGTTTCATGAATTTTGCTCCTCTCGTTTGTGTGATCAGTCAGAAGTTGTAAGTTCTGGTACATCCCAAAGTCAAAATAGATTTCCAGACAAAATCGTTCATTCATGCAAGTATGATTTACAATTTTGTCTGAAAATCTGCCTGGCTCTGAATAGTTACCATGATATTACCGGAAGCTGCACATGTCAACTTTCCGATTGAAATGCTGTTACGTATCATGTATAATGAGGCGTAAAGATTTTTCTCAGAAATTAGACGTTTGTAAATGTTCAGGAAGTCTGGGCAGATACGAATTTTTGAGGATTTGGAGGGCATGAAACTATGCATAAATTTTTGCGAAGTATCGGCTTTAGCACATATAGAAGAAAGCGGGATATCGAACGGCTGCTGGCATCGTTAGTGCCGTCCGCCAAATGGCGCCGCATCCAGCTTGATGAGGAGACGAATCTGTGTGAACTGCGGGCAGAGGTGGCACCCGGCATGGGCATCGTCATGATGGGGGAAATGAACGAAGAAGGGGCATTTCAGTGTGAGTACTATTATCCTTATCTGAATTCAGCAGATGTATCATCTGAAACAGACTGCTCCATTCAGCGCCACACTGAAAAAGAGACGTATGCCGGACTTCTGGATGAATACCGGGTGGGCATTTCCCTGATCTTTTATCTGGAAAACGGTTATGAATATCGGGAACGAAAGATCAAGCGGATGTCGCGGACGGTAGAATCGGTGAATCTGACTGGTCTGGCAGCAGAAGGCAAGGTGCTTCTTCCGCTCCATAAAACCAGAAAGCAGATCGAGATGGCAAAGGTAGCGGCCAGAGACCGCAATAACCTGTTAGAGGCAGCGAAGAAAGGCGATGAAGATGCCATGGAAACGCTGACGATCGAGGATATTGATCTGTATTCCCAGGTTTCCAGACGTGCCATGAAGGAAGATCTGTATTCTATCGTGGATTCTACTTTCATGCCAAGCGGCATCGAGTGTGACCAGTATTCCATCATCGGGGAGATTACAAAGATCGATACGAAGGAAAACCGCGTCACCGGCGAGATGGTTTACGATCTGACCATCAGCTGCAGCGATATGCTGTTCCATGTAGGTATCGCCCAGAAGGATCTGATGGGAGAACCGAAGGTCGGTCGCCGGTTTAAAGGGCAGATCTGGATGCAAGGGACTGCAAAGTTTGCCGAAGGATCGAAAGCGGAATTATAAAGTTGCAGAGACGGGCAGGAAATTGGCATTGCCGGGAGCGCATGCGTGAACAGCAGCCAATATAAATTGGCAGAGGAATGATTGCCGGGGCTTGCTATTTTGCGGGATTTTTGTTATTCTATAGAAGTGCGTTTTACGTACGATGTTCTCATAGTTAAATGGATATAACGAGCGCCTCCTAAGGTTGCGTTACAACGGTCGCCTCAAAAAAACTAAATAAAGGATTGCAGTTCGACTTTGATCGGGCTATAATCATATATCAGACACGTCCATATAGCTCAGCTGGATAGAGCACACGCCTCCTAAGCGTGGGGTCGGAGGTTCAAATCCTCTTATGGACGCCAGCTAACAACGCCGAAAGCCTTTGTTTTCAAGGGTTTTCGGCTTTTCTTATATGAAAAGGCACGAAAAAGCTCTTTCACTGTATGAGATAAAATTCTACTCCAAAATTTGATTTTTGACAACCCCTCCAGAATCGAACGGTTGTTATAAGACAAAGTCGCCAGCTAATTTTTAGCAGAAAAAAGGGCGTTCTTGCTAATGAAAATGCCCTTCCTGCTAATCAGCCCCAAAATCGTGCCAAAAATCCAGCTAATCAAAAAAGGCGGATGTTTTGAGTACCACGCAGTTATAGCAGATAAAATTGAATATCGTTATATACATAGAGCGTCTATTTGCCCCGCATTGGGGATGGATAGGCGCTCTTTTTTTATGCCCAAAGGCATGGGTAAATACAAGTGATTGGAGGTGTTTTATTTGAGCAAGCCTGTTTATGCCGCAGACAAGCCGAGCGATTGCCATTATTGCTACTACTGGACGAATGGCAGAAAGGGTTGCCGTCTGGGTAGAAATAATTGCTACTACTTAATCTCTTTGCCACCGAAACCCAAGTCGGAATGTGATGGCTGTCCCTATGGGCGAGATCACCCGTGCATTGGTTGGTGTACGAAGAAGGTTATGCGTGAAGTGGGGCTTCGTTGATATGGATGCGTATGAACAGGAATACCGCTTCTGCTATTTTGCCCGATGTCCTTACGAAAAGACGGATACGACTTTCCGCAGCATACCGCTGACAACAGAAAGTTTTCCGCAGAAAGAAGGTGGTGAAGCCGTGTGAGTTTTGATTATTTTTACGGTCAGCAATCCGATCTATTCACATTCTATCGAGTTCCGAAGGTGTTGTTCACGAACGAGAGGTTCTGGAATATTTCTGCCGATGCCAAGATGCTGTATGGCATTTTGCTTGACCGCATGAGCCTGTCTGCAAAGAATGGTTGGATAGATAAAAACGGTCGAGTGTATATCATTTTTACAATCGACGAAGCGAAGATGGCTCTGAACTGTGCTGAACAAAAGGCTGTCAAGCTGCTCAGTGAACTTGAGAAGAAAGCAGGATTGATTGAACGCAAGCGCCAGGGTCTGGGAAAACCTAACCTGATCTATGTGAAGAACTTTATCTCTGCTGTGGATTCACAACTCTTGAATTGTGAAAATCACAATTCTGGAACAATGGAAATCACAAC
>NZ_QULW01000016.1:56528-100007 GCF_003481825.1 Clostridium sp. OM02-18AC
GTATATCATTTTTACAATCGACGAAGCGAAGATGGCTCTGAACTGTGCTGAACAAAAGGCTGTCAAGCTGCTCAGTGAACTTGAGAAGAAAGCAGGATTGATTGAACGCAAGCGCCAGGGTCTGGGAAAACCTAACCTGATCTATGTGAAGAACTTTATCTCTGCTGTGGATTCACAACTCTTGAATTGTGAAAATCACAATTCTGGAACAATGGAAATCACAACTCAAGAACTTCCAAAATCACAATGTAATAATACTGATAAAAATAATACTGAATTTAATGATACTGATTCTATCTTTCCTTCCGGAAATGGTGGAATGATGGACGAGAATGACCGGTATCAAGAATACTTTGATTATTTCTCGGATCAGCTCAGTATGGATTTGTTGAAGAAGGATTACCCTTACGATTCCGAAATGTTGCCTTTACATATAGAAATAGCTTTTCAAAAACCAGTGTGATATAATTTGTAGCATAGACAAAGTGTCAAATCGGTATTTATAAAGGAGAATATTGATGAAACTATTTTTATGTTCGCACTTTTCAAGTGTGGGAAGTCTGATAAAGGAAGAAATTGAAAATAAGAAAGTCGCATTTATTCCAACAGCTTCACTGCGTGAAGGCTACACCGGTTATGTCGGCTCGGCTCGAAAATTATTCAAAAAGTTGGGAGCAATCGTAACTGAAATTGATATTTCAACGGAGGCTTATTCAACGATACAGTCTGTTTTTGAAGAAGCAGATGTGATATATTTTACCGGCGGAAATTCTTTCTTTCTTATGGACCAGCTCCGTAAAACGGGAACTGATGGGCTACTGAAAAAGGAATTGGCAAATGGAAAATTGATGATCGGCGAGTCGGCAGGCGCAATTATATGCGCTCCAAGCATCCAATATATCGAGCAAATGGATGAAAAGCCAGAGGACTACTCACAAGAAGATGATGCAGGGCTTGATTTGATTGATTTCTATGTTCTTCCGCATTATCTTACAGCACCATTTAAGAAAGTTACCGAGAAAATAATGACTGAGTTTTCGGATTTGAATCTATGCCCGATTAACAACCGTCAGGGAATTGTAATTGATGGTGAAGGTTCAAAGGTTATTTGCAAAGACTAATTTGAAAATTCCTGTTTTTGAAACTGGAAAATCGGAAGCTGAGGAGATAGACTATTGAGAACATATGAGAATAAAGACGAGCTTAAAAACGAGATAAATAAAAGCTTTGCAAAATATATTTCAGAATTTAATGATATTCCGGAGCATTTAAAAGATAAGAGAATTGATGAGATCGATCGAACTCCGGCAGAAAATCTTGCTTATCAGGTTGGCTGGACAACTCTTGTTATTAAATGGGAATCAGACGAAAGAAAGGGTATTCCTGTTAAAACTCCTTCGGATAATTTTAAGTGGAATCAGCTTGGCGAATTATATCAATGGTTCACAGATACATATGCTCAGCTGTCACTGCAAGAATTGAAAGACAGATTGAATGAGAATATCAACTCTATTTATGCAATGATTGATTCTCTGAGTGAGGAAGAATTATTTAAACCACATATAAGAAAATGGGCTGACGAAGCAACTAAAACAGCTGTCTGGGAAGTATACAAATTCATACATGTTAATACAGTTGCTCCGTTCGGAACCTTTAGAACCAAGATTAGAAAATGGAAAAAGATTGCACTATAACTTCAAGTTTGTAGAACTAAAACAGAATACAGTTCTTTACATAGCAGTCATGCTATCCACTATCATGTCCGAAGTGAAGGACGCATTGTAAAACGTGCAGTCTACATTGCTCTTGGCATCGATATTAACGGAAAAAAGGACGTTCTTGGTATGTATGTTGGAGAAAACGAAAGTGCCAAGTTCTGGCTCTCCATCATGAATGGACTAAAGAACCGCGGAGTTGAAGATATTCTGATAGCATGTGTGGATGGACTAAATGGATTTCCACAGGCAATTGAAGCTGTTTATCCAAAAACAGAAATCCAGCAGTGTATTATTCATCAGATCCGTAATTCAACGAAGTTTGTTTCCTACAAAGACATCAAAAAGCTGATGGCTGATCTGAAGCTTGTATATGCGGCTCCAACGGAAGAAGCAGCTTTAAATGAGTTAGAATTGTTTAAAGATAAATGGGATTCCAAGTACCCGAAAATCTATAAATCCTGGCATGATAACTGGGCAACCCTGTCCACATACTTCAAATATCCGGAGGCAGTAAGACGTCTAATTTACACCACAAATGCCATTGAAGGATTCAATCGTCAGCTTCGGAAAGTGACCAAAAGCAAGACCGTTTTTCCGTCAGATGACAGCCTTTTGAAAATGCTGTATCTGGCAACTATGGATATCACGAAAAAATGGACCGGACATAGGCAGGACTGGGGGCAGATCCACTCCCAGCTTGAAATCTATTTTGAAGAGCGTCTGATCGGACACAACCTGTAAAACCAGCTTGTTTTGGGCAGGTCTTATTGACATGCCCAAAAACTCCTGTATAATGCAGATATGGGCAGAATCCGGAAAATCGGCTCTGCCCATTTGTAACTATTCACAAATCTTATATCAGTTTTTAGCGTTTACACAAAACTTGAAACGGTCTCGTTATTTTTTGATCAATAGGTATGTGGGCTAGCCGTCTATCGACAGTGCCCTTTTCTATAACCATAATATTACGCATCAATAAAAATGTCAAAAATTTTCTTCGCACAGGTTTTCTATATTTCCCCTGACTTAGAAGAACACATCTTTACAACGATTTATACCGCAAACGAGCGCCTCCTAAGCGTTAGTGGTGGGTGTTGTTCGATTTTCGCTAGAAATAGTTTGTTTGATGGGACTATCGCACTAAACATCTATTTAGTGCGACAGTCCCAGGCAACTCTTATGGAGAGGCGGCGTTGTTTACATCACTGGCAAAGAAGATAAAATGACAATGAGTGAAATGTGATACGACATGAAGAGTGACATAAAAGAGAGTTCTCCGGTATTTCTCATTTTCTTCATACTTTCGTATTTGGAAAATGCGCCGACTTCAATCTGCTGTACGCCGGCATCTGCCAACATCTCCAGGATTGTAAGCTTGTCTTCGACACGGATAATCCTGTCAGCACTTTGAAATCCGTCTCGGGTTACGTCTTCGCAGATACAAACTTTTTCTGCCATCAGACCACTCACCTCCTTGTTGTTTTTCTTGTTCCTTTAAGGTATAATCATCATAATATGGATGAAAAAATTATCAAATAGCCTGTTTTTATCCTGAATATAACTAATTAGTAATCCAGCTGAAGACATCGCTGTTTCATATCGGGCTGGCGACGCCGATGTCGTCTGCGCTGCAGCTGATTTTGTGTGTGGGATTTATGATGTGGCTGAATAAGAAAAGAGGAGGTGCCAGTGGCACCTCCGATGATTAATTTTCTCCGAACAGAATCTTCAATTTTTTCAGGCAGTGGAAGAATGCTGGAAGCAAAAACGCATCTGCAAAGATCCACGCAAGTGGGCTGGCGAAGCACGCCGGAAGGAACCCGAATACCGGAACCAGGCAGAAGCCGACGAGTGACCGTGCAGCCATCTCGCAGACTCCGGCCAGGATCGCAAACGTGGAAAATCCCATTCCCTGGATCGTGAAGCGGACGACGTTGACAAAGGTCAGCGGGATATAGAACATACTGTTTGCGGCCAGGAACGTGGCTACCCTGCCGATAATCTCGGTCTGCCCTGCGTCCATGAAGAGAAGCGCAATGTATTTGCCGCCGAAAAGCAGGACCACAAATGCGATCAGGGAATAGATGATCCCGATCAGACTTGCAGCTTTCAGTCCTTCTTTTACGCGGTCCAGCTTTTTGGCACCGACATTCTGGCCTGCGTAGGTTGCCATGGTACCGCCGAGTGCGTCAAACGGACAGCAGAAGAACATGCTGACCTTGCTTCCGGTGGAAACTGCTGCCACGGCCATGGAGCCAAGCGAGTTTACCGCGGTCTGGAGCACAACGCTTCCGATCGCCGTGATGGAATACTGGAGCCCCATCGGGATTCCCATGCCGCAGAGGACGCGGAGCATGTGGCTGTCCGGTCTCCATTCCTCCTGTTTCATATGCAGGATCGGATAATGCCGAATCATGTAGATCAGGCAGAGCACTGCGGAAATTCCCTGGGAGATGACGGTAGCCAGTGCCGGTCCGCGGACTCCCATGCCGAGCACAAGGATCGTAAAGAAATCCAGGGCGATGTTCATGAGGGAGGAAAGCAGCAGGAAATAGACCGGTGTTTTGCTGTCTCCCAGGCTCCGGATGATGCCTGCGAGCATGTTGTAAAGATAGGTGACAGGAATTCCGAGGAAAATCACGAAAATGTAATCGTAAGCCCCCTGGATGATATCTTCCGGCGTGTTCATCCACTGCAAAATGTTCATGCAGAGGATACCGACAATGGTTGTCATGACTGCGGCGAAGACTGCGGACAGCCAGCCGGAGTTGGCTACGAATTTCCGCATCCCGTTATAGTCTCCGGCACCGAATTTTTGGGCTACCGGGATTGCAAAGCCGCTGCATGCGCCAGTACAGAAGCCGATGATCATAAAGTTGATGGAGCTTGTTGAGCCGACCGCTGCCAGGGCTGATATGCCCAGGCATTTGCCAACAATGATGGTGTCGACCATGTTGTAAAATTGCTGGAAAAGGAACCCGAAAAGCATCGGGATCGCAAAGCTTAGGATCAGCTTCATCGGGGATCCGACAGTCAGGTCCTTGATGTCATTCTTTTGCATAATATCTCCTTGTGTATATTCGTTCGGAAAGTTTCCTGTGATTTATGAGGAATCTCAAATCGGATGTATTATAAAACAAGGTAAAAGAAAAGTACATAGGGCAATTGCAAAAAAATCGGATGTCAGGTAAGCCATGAATCGTGAGCGGTTTGCGCAACGAGCGAACAGTAACGAAACCGGAACATAAAATGAGGTTGCATTTGTGTAAAGAGAACAGCTATAATGATTACACTATAAATTAAGAAAAGAAGTGACACTATGTTTTTTATGATGGGAATTACCGATGGAAGAAAGCAGCTTGATTTTACGCAGACCGTCATCTGCAGTGTATGCGGCAAGTATGGGCGGTACCAGGTCTTTATGACGTATACGGTGTTGTCGTTATTTTTTATCCCATGCTTGAAGTGGAACCGGCACTATTATGTGCAGATGAGCTGCTGCAATACGCTGTATGAGCTTGATCCGGAAATCGGAAAGGCGATTGCGCGTGGGGAACAGGTGGAGATTCTGCCGCAGCATTTGACGATGGTGCAGCAGGGAACCAGTGGATATGGACACCGGCATTGCGATCATTGCGGTTATGAGACAACAGAAGATTTTGAGTATTGCCCGAAGTGCGGGAACCGGTTTTAGAAAAATATGGGCGTCAGATCCGAAAAAGTGGATCTGACGTCTTTTTTGATTGTGAAGCATCCCAAAGCAATTGTTAATGAGTTAATGACAGTAGTTACAGGTCAGCCTATTTCTCAAATTCACCGATCCTACAGCAGCTTCAAAATCTCATCCCGGTCGATCAGGATGCTGCTGATTCCCTCTCCGGAGAGAATCTCTTCGGCCAGGTCCTGCTTACTCTTATGAAGATTCTGGATCTGCTCTTCGATGGTGTGTTCCGCGATCAGTTCGTAAACGGTTACGGTGTTTTCCTGGCCGATGCGGTGCGCACGGTCGGTTGCCTGGTTCTGGGCTGCCACCGTTCCACCACGGATCGTAGTGGATGACGATGTCAGCAGCAGTCAGGTTCAGGCCGGTTCCGCCGGCTTTTAAGGAGATGCAGAATACCGGGACATCGTTTGTGGCGAAGCTTTCAACTAACTGCATGGGCTGGATTGCCAGACGCTCTGGGTGGATGGAAGCTATATTGGACTACTGGATCAGCAGATGAGCTTCTTAAAACCGGTATACGTGGGAGATACGATTTATCTCACGATGACTCCGACTGCAAAGCGTTTATCAAGAAAACCAGGACGTGGAATTATAACATATCGTATTTCTGTCTTTAATCAGAAGGAAGAAATGGTTATGGATGGAACCTGGGTTATTTTGATGGCGACTGACCGTGAACATATGGAATAAGGAGAAGATACTTATGGCGATGAAAGATTATGTATTTCCTGGGAAAACCTATGATGAATGGAATGTAGGAGACGAATTTATCACTGGAGCACGAACGATTACAGAAGCAGATATTGTAAATTTTGCAGGTTTATCTGGTGATTGGAGCGCTACCAATACCAATGATGTTTACGGAAAGAGTACGATTTATGGTTCAAGAATTGCATATGGAAATGTAACATTTATTGTTAGTACAGGTTTGCTGGCACAGACGAGAATGTTTGAAGGTACGGCAACAGCGCTGCTTGATATGAAAATCAGTTATCAGGAGCCGGTAAGATTTGAGGATACTATTTACTGCAAGTTAGTCGTAGAGGAAAAACGTCCAAGTAAAACGCCTGGTAGAGGCGTGGTTACGTTCCGTGTATATGTTTATAACCAGAGTGATGAACAGGTAGCAGAGGAACGTCTTGTTTTTCTGATTTCTTCTGAAAAAGCAAGTTTGTAAAAAATCAATTTTTGAGCTTCGCTGTCTGAGAATCTTTCATCAGGCAGCGGAGTTCATTTTATATGGAGAATATCATATGGAATTGATAGAAAAAACGATTGGGCAGTATTTGGAGGAAGAGGCAAGAAATAAAGAAAATCATATGGCAATAGAAGAGAACGCATGGAGCTGCACCTATGCACAGTTAAATCAGATTGCTGAGACACTTGCGTTTGAGATGGAAAGTTTGGATATAAAAAGGGGAACGCATGTAGGAATCTGGAGCGAAAACAGTGCGGCCTGGGTATTTGTTTTTTTGGCTTTAATGAAGAGAGGGGCCATTCCGGTACTTTTGAATACCTGTTACAAAGTGGAAGAGATTCGGAAAGTTCTGGACTATTCAGATGTGGAGATCTTATATTATGGGACTGGCTACAAGGATTGTGTCTATGCAGACATGATTGCAGATTTGCATAAAAAATTACCAAGAATTAGATATTTTATTTCAATGAATAAAATGAATGACAGAGCGTGGATAGAAAACCATGAATTAGGGAGCTGCAGTTCGTTTTCAGCAATGAGGGAATTGGTGAATCCGGGGGACACAGCATGCATTATCTTTACGTCTGGAACAACCAGTATGCCGAAAGGTGTCATGCTAAGTCACTATAGTATTGTGAATAATGCGAGGGCCGTGGCCATGGCTATGCACTGGAATGCAACAGATAAAATGTGTATTACGGTACCATTGTTTCATTGCTTTGGAATTACTGCTAGAATTGTTGCTTGTCTGGTCAGCGGTATGTGTATGCATATTATTCCGTATTTTCATACGCTTCACGTGTGGGAGGCTATAGAAAACAGTCATTGCAGTGTGTTAAATGGAGTGCCGAGCATGTTTTTGGCACTGATCCGCAAGCAGGAAAATTGATATAAAACAGTTAAAAAAGCTTGTGCAGGAACGGATTTGCATGGGAAAAAAGTAAATATTAGGCAGGAAATATGCAGTGGGGATATTTCCTGCCATTTTTTTGTTGCCATACATCTGAAATGAGTTGTCAGTGCAAAATCTCTTTTCATTTATTGCCCAGCCAGCCCACGGATCTTTTCAATCCCCAGCAGATGCCGGTTCACAAAGGAGATCATTGGCCCGATAAGGATGGCAGATACAATGGTGCCAAGTCCGACGCCGTTTAAGCGCTGGAAGAAAAGGAATGACAGTACGATCGCAATGATGATCAACGTAACATCAAACCGGATCTTGACCTTACCGAATTCGATGCCGGATACGCGGGAGATTGCATGGACAATGCCCTCACCCGGAACCTTGATGACATCAGGAGCGACTTCTACGCTGATCCCGATGGCAAGGATCGCGCAGCCAATCAGTAGGCTTAAGATGCGCAGTGGCAGTGTCTGCGGGTTCAGCCATGCCAGCACGAGCATGCTGATATCAATAAAGAAGCTGAACAGAATGTTGGCCAGAACCTGCAGAAACTGGATCGGGTGAAAATCCTTTTTCAGGATCGCGATCTGCATGACAATGAAGATCATATTAAACAGGAACGTGGTCTGCCCGAAGGTCAGCATGGTGAATTTTAGGCTTAAAACATAAGGAATACTGGAAATCTGGGAGGTGCCCAGGGCGCTTTTGGTGATGAAGGCAACGCCAAAAGAGTTGATGATCAGCCCCAGAATAAAGAAAAAATAGCGTTTGGCAAGTGTTGGCATGGAAAAAGTCCTCCTTTGTAAATTTTTTTGCAGGTTTTTGATAAATTTTGTTTATTGCTGTTACGTTATTATTAAGGATACTACGATTTTATACTTGAAACAATGAACGCATTTACTTTTTTGTGTGGTGGTGTTACTATTTATATTAGGGAATTCTACGTTTTTGGGGGGAGAATTTGGGTTGTGCATGAGTGAACAGCAATGAAGATAGATTTGGCAGCAGATTCTGCCAGACGCATATGCACAACCAAAAATACGGCTAAGGGGGAAGGAGCATGGCATTGTATACCAAGCATACAGAAAAATTGTATAAAGCAGCCTTATGGGCTGGAAATATCGTGCTCATGCTCGTTGCAGTCGCTGTCTCCCTGATCTATGCGTATCATGTCCGCACTTCGCAGATCGAAGTAAAACAGGCGGATTTTATTTCCACGGTAGAATCCATGAAATCCGTTTCCCAGAATTATCTGGACAGTGAGCGGGGCTATGTGGAAAACTGGGCATTCTACATCAACGACCGGCAGATGACGCGGGAAGAGGCATTGGACTTTTTGCGGTCTATCAACACCAATCCGGGGCGGTATGTTCATATTGTAGATATGGAAAATTTTGATGCCTGGTCGGCAAGCTATCCGGCTGGTCATGATGAGATCGATACTTATCACAGATTCCAGGGCGAGTTAAAGGACTGGGAGCAGCTCATGCTGGATGCCATGTGGGAGATGTACAATGGCACAGCGCCGAAGTTTACGGTGGTCGGGCGGTATCAGCTGGATGAAACGGTTTCACCGGCAGTCAGTGTCGGGGCACGGATCACGCTGCAGACGGAAGATGGGACGAAAGATTTTCTGCTGCTGCGGGCCATTCCGACAAATGTACTGCAAAAGACCTGGGTATTTCCGGCAGAATACCAGTCTGCCGAGGTCGGGATCATGACAACAAAAGGCGGTTATGTGATTCAGTCTCCATCCATGAAATCAATTTCGTTTCCGGAATATATTCGGGGCTATAATTTCCAGGATGATTACAACAAGGTGGACAGTTTCCAAAAAGAACTGGAAAGCACCGATCATGGTGTACTCTGCTATAAAAATTTCAGGAATGAGGACTGTCTGTGGTATTATTCGTCCTTTGGTGGCAATTCCAATCTGGATATCCTTGGTGTGATCCGGTTGGATGAGCTGCAGCCGGAGAATGGCACCTGGCTGATCGTAGTCCTGATCTGTGGAACGCTGGCGGCACTGGTGCTTCTGGACGGACTTTATCTGCGTCAGGTAAACCAGCGTCTTCGCAGGACTGCAAAGCTGGCGCAGGAGGCCAGTGAGGCAAAGACTCAGTTTCTTTCTTCCATGTCCCACGATATCCGGACTCCGATGAATGCGGTACTTGGCATGATGTCGATCGCGAAAAGCCATGTGCAGGATCCGGAGTATGTGACGCAGTGTCTGGATAAAGCGATGACATCTGGAAAACGCCTGCTGACCCTGATCAACGATGTCCTTGATATCTCAAAGATCGAGAGCGGTCAGTTTGTGCTGACTCCTTCGGAGGTCTTGGTGGAGAAATTTTTTAAAGAGCTGGACGATATGCTGGCGCTGCAGATCCGGGAGAAAAATCTGCATTTTACCATTCAGAAAGATGCGCTGCCGCATCCGGTTGTTCTGGCCGATCCAATCCGGCTTAATCAGATATATATGAACCTTCTGTCAAATGCTGTGAAATATACCCCGGATGGCGGCAGCATTACCATGCGTTTTGGGGAAGAGCCGGCAGAGGCGGATAAGAAGCTGACTTGCCTGGTCTTTTGTGTATCCGATACGGGAATCGGCATGACACCGGAATATCAGGACCGGATGTATCAGTCTTTTTCGCGTGAGATCAATACCCAGGTAAACCGGACTTTGGGATCTGGTCTGGGACTGGCGATTGTGCGTCAGATGGTTGATCTGATGGGCGGTACGATCACCTGCGAGAGTGAGGTTGAGAAGGGAACGACCTTTACGGTTCGACTGAATCTGCCAATTGTAGATCAGCAGCCTGTGACAAAGCAGGAGGGACATCTGGAAGATGATGATGTAAGAGGTCTTCATCTGCTGGTTGCAGAGGACAACGAGTTAAACTGGGAAGTGATTGAGATACTTTTGGAAGAATTCGGGGTTACCTGTGAGCGGGTGGAAAACGGAAGGCTCTGTATCGAGCAGCTTTTGGCAAATCCTGCAGGAACGTATGATGCAGTTCTGATGGACGTACAGATGCCGGAAATGAATGGTCTGGAGGCCAGCCAGCGGATCCGGAACTTAGACGAGGCCGCCCTTCGGAATATTCCGGTGATCGCCATGACGGCAGATGCCTTTGCGGAGGATGTACAGGCCTGCATCTCCAGTGGAATGAATGGCCATATGGCAAAGCCGATCGATACTATCGTGCTTTTGAATTATCTGAAAAAGATAAAAAATAAAATGTTTTAATGGGAGCGTTACGATATGAAAAGTTTTACACACGGTATGGTGACTGCGGCACTGGCAGCATCATTGCTGTTGTCTGGATGTTCGGCAAAGAAAGAACCGGAAACGGGATTTACACCGAGAATGGATAAGGATGCAAAAATCCAGCTGGATATGATTGGTTATTTTGGGAATTTTGAGGCGTTGGATCAGGTCATGAGCGATTTTAACCGCTTTTATCCGAATATCACGTATACCTACCAGCAGGTAGGCGGGAGTAATGAGGTGGCATATTTGCAGGCAAATCCCAACGTTGATGTTATTATGACTTCCAGTGAATTATTAACTCCAAAGGATAGTGCACTTGCAAAATATTGCGTGAATCTGTCGGAGGCAGATGTTGATTTCAGTGCAATAGACCCGCAGATGCTTTCTGCATCCTGTATTGACGGCAGGCAGCTTGCCATTCCCATGGGACAAAATATTTACGGGATGATCGTGAATACATCCCTTCTGGAAAAAGAAGGTCTGGCACTTCCCCAAAATAGAGAGGAATTTCTGGATGTGCTTTCTGCGTTAAAGAAAAAAGGATACAATCCTGTTCAGGGACCAACTGCAAAGGTGTATGCGGAGCTGGTGGCAAATCAGATCTTTTCTGGTCTCTGTGACGGGCAGCCACTGAATAAGGCATTGCAGGAGGGAGACCGGGCAGCAGCCGAAGCGGCTGTTATGCCAGCCGTGGAGCTTGTGGATGAAATTCTTGCGGGCGGTTATACAGATCCTGCGGTCAATGACAGTTACCCGAAGGATAATTATGACCAGGCAATCCTCCGTTTCCTGGAGGGGGATGTGCCATTCTGGGTATGCAATACCGAAAAGGTCGGTGGAATGAAAAAACGGGAATCCAAATCCGAAGCATTCCAGAAGGAACCTTTTTCTTACACGTTTATTTACCCGCCGACCGGAGAGAACGGGGCATACGTTTACCGTGAACCGTGGTGTGGATTTGCGGTGAACAAGGACGGCAGCCATTTGGATTATGCAATGGAGTTCATTCGTTTCCTTTCCACGGAGGAGGAAATCAACAAGATGGCAAACATCAAAGGAGTTCCGTCTGTGGCAAAGAACAGCAGCATCACTGAGAATTATAAACAGGTCCTGGATGCAGAGTTCATTAAGGATGGCAGTGTAAACCTGGGCGAGGTTACGCCGAATATCGTCGAGGCGTGGTATTCCTGTATGACAGGATATGCGGCAGGGGAGTATGTTTCTGCAAAGGATGCGGTAACCGAATTTCTGGATGTATGTGACCGGGATATGGGGCAGGAGTAAAAATACGGAAAAAGCCCTTTGACTTTTTGAAAAACAGGCAATATAATAGGTGGCGAACGAGTAGCAATAACTGCGTAAATCCAGTTTTTGCTGCTCGTTCTTTTTATTTATGGAAAAAGAAAGGAACAGGAAATACTATGGCAAAACGAATCATTACGATCAGCAGGGAATTTGGCAGCGGCGGTCGTTTTATCGGCGAAGAAGTGGCGAAGAAACTGGGAATCGCATACTATGATAAGGATATTATCGGCAAGATTGCGGAGCATGCCGGATTATCCCCGGAATATGTTCTGGAAAGCAGCGAATTATCCCCAAGAAAAGGCCTGTTTGCGTATGCGTTTAGCGGGCGTGACGCAACCGGGAAATCCATGGGGGATATTGTTTATGAGGCACAGAGGAAGGTGATTTTAGATATTGCAGAGAAAGAATCCTGTGTCATCATTGGCCGGAATGCGGACTTTATATTAAAGGGCCGGAGTGATGTATTGAATGTTTTTATTCATGGAAATATGCCGGAGAAAACAGAGCGGATCAGCCGTCTGTACCATGTGACAGAGGCGGAAGCTGTGAAGATGATGGAAGATATCGATAAGCGGCGCCGGACAAATTACAACTTTTATACCGAGCAGAAATGGGGAATGGCAAGCAATTATGCGCTGGCATTGAACAGTTCAGAGCTTGGATATGAGCACTGCGAAAGCATGATCATAGAGTGTGCAAAGTGAGTGTGAGAAACAAAAAATCACTTACATTTTTGAAAAAAACAGGGAATAATTAAGGTACAAATCCAAGTACAATTTACATGAAAAACGAGATCGTTTCATTCAAATTTACTGAGTGAACGGTCTCGTTTTTTCATTCTTATGCATACTGAAAAAGTATTTTCGTGCGCAGTATAAGATTGTGTCCGAGGTGACAAATGAGGATGGTTCGATCGTGATCGAGATCAAAAAGCAGTATAATTCTACGCCGGTGGGGGATTATCTGAAGTAACAATTTATTTATTTTTACCATGCAATCTGCAGAATAATCTGAAGCGCGTAGCATGCAAAAGCCAGCAATACAGTTGGTACAATAAATTTTAATCCTTTCACAAACTCATCACAGCGGCGGTGAAGTTTCACCAGATTTCCATTCACGGTTTCCCGGTACAATGCGATCAGGCGAAGCCTTGCCGCCTCTTCTTCCATTTCTTCGAAATGTTCTTTCCGCATGATATCCGGGTCCATTCGGGTAATCTGCTCGGGCTGCAACAGACGCATGAAAAATACCAGGACAAAAGCATATGCACCCATCACGCCAATGCAGGTTAAAATATATAATACAGAGACAAAAAGCTGCAGTCCATCCTGAGGCTTTTCCAGTTGGGAAAGTCCATTAAACAAGCCAATAATAAATACAAAAAAGAATCCGCAGAATGTAATGGTGATATAGACTTTATTATCCAGTTTGTTGCTGCGGTCAAACTGGTTTTCATATTCGGTAGTCAGGCTGGTTAATTCCAGTTGGCTTCCGGTTGCAGGATTTTGAGTTGTCGTGTTTGGCATATGTTAGTCATCTCCATTCTTGAATTTTTTCTTGATTTTTCATATAGAGGATTTATAATAACTATAAAAGAAAGCAGCCACTCCTGTCATGAGTGCTTTCCTTTTTTAGTATATCATGCGAACATTTGTTTCACAATCATATTATAAACAATATTGGCTAACAATGAACGAGGGGCGAAAGCTCCTGCAGCCGCCATGCATGGTGGCTGCAGGAACTTTCGCCCCTTTGATACTTACTGTGTGATATTGTTTATTCAGCCAATAGCTTCGCAGTAACCTCATCAAGGTGTTCGCGAATCGCGATATGCTGCGGGCAGACTGCTTCGCACTTACCGCATTTGATGCACTGGTCAGCGCGTTTGCGGCCGTGACTGTCTACCAGCCAGTTCCACAGATCAAAACGGTCGAAGAACTCTGTGCGGCTTTCTCCGAGGTTGTGGAGCAGGTAAAAATCAAAATAGCCTGCTCCGGTCTGCTTTAAAGAGGTTTCGAACTGTGCGTGAGCCTCCTCTTTTGTCTTGCAGTTGATCCATGCGGCATTCTTGGTAGCGAGCTGGAAGCTTTCACGCGGATAGCGCTCTACCAGAGCCTGGCGGATGGCATCCTCAGAGCCTGCGTAAGCCCATGCGGTATCGAAATAGGTAAATCAATTATATTCTACAACCCGAAGTTGACTTTACGTCAAGGATTTTTTGATAATCTGTCTTCAATATCACCTTTTCAAGTTGCAAGCTGGATAAATAATTCAGATGTTTCTGAACTCCTGTTGGTTTTGTGGCAGCCTAGATAAACGATTTGGGAAACTGGCAGCGGCAGCGCCTGATAATCCACACTTTTGCAGGCACGACACCATGCATGGGTGAGATATACTCCCTCGTTTTGTGCAACGAGGTCTAAAATTGTGGATAAGTTGGCCGCTGACCGGATTTTTGGTGCAAAACCAAGTTTATTGAAAAAGTGGTAGAGATTCTGGATTTTCCAGGTAGATACATCGTGTTCTGGTAATAAAAAGGATGAGTCCTGGAAACAGGAAATATCTGTCGACTCTGGGCAGGATGCGGCATAAAGGAGCACCTGGGAAATTTCAGCAAATGGCTGTATAGACAGCGGATTTTCATCGGTAAAAAGTTTCCCGCTATCAGAAAACCGGCTCCAGACTGGTGGCGCTGCGGTCAGAATTAGATCGCAGCGTCCCTGCTCCAGTATTTCTGGTAGTTCTGATTCTGGATAACAGGTAAACTCCAGATGTACTGGTGTGAATATAGAAGCTGCAGCATCAAGAAAACGGGTACGAAAATGAGACGGATCGACATCATCCGGATAAGCAATCCGAATGATGCTGATTCCGTCTTTTTTCTGCGCGTTCAGCTTATTTTTTAACAGATCAAGCTGAAAACGACACTGCTGAAAGTAGTCGTGATAAGCCTGGCCAGCCGGGGTCAGGGAAAGTGTGCGGCCGGAGCGGGTAAAAAGGCTGCAGCCAAGTTCTTCTTCTAACTGCCGGATCTGTTTGCTGATCGCGGGCTGACTCACCGAAAGAACCTGGGCGGCTTCCGTGAAGCTGCCGTGTTTTACGATGGTGAGGAAGTATTGTATTTCCAGACTGTTCATGATTTCTCCTTTGCAGATGGCAGATTAGCCGTTTTCGTGCTTGCGCTGGTGCGGATGTTGGTGCTGCTGCAGATTTGTTACTTCTTTTCTATATAATTCCGTATAGTCTCTTCTGATGCGTTGACGGTTCCCTGCACCATCTCTCCCTTGCCGCCGCCTTTTCCTCCAAGTGTTTCATGGAAGGTCTTAGAGAAGGCCTTCAAGTCTACGGATTCGCTTCCGAGAATATAGCGGTAACCGTCTTCGTCATTTCCCAAAAAGATGCTGCAGATGCCCTGGCATTTGCTTTTTCCCTCGTCTACAAACCGGCGAGCCACGTTTTTGTCCACATCTTTTTCAAAAACGAGATAGTTTTCCATATGCTCTGGGAGATTTTCCAGAATCTGCTCCATGGCACGGCTCTGCGTCTGGATCAGTTTTTCTTTCCAGGATTTTGCTTCGTCCTGAAGCCGTTTTACGGCCTGGGCGCTTCCTTCGGGCTTTGCGGACAGCATGCGGGAGATTTCGCGGATGTTACTTTCTTTCATGCGGTAATCTTTTAAGGCGCGGAAGCCGCATACCATGGTCACACGGGTGCCGCCTTTGTATTTGATTGCGTCGATCAGGCGGATGATTCCAATCTCTCCGGTGCGCTTTACATGCGGTGCGCAGCAGGCGCAGACATCGTAGCCAGGAATTTCAACAATACGTACCTGACCGGTCAGCTCTTTTTTGCTGCGGTACTCCAGCTGGTCCAGTTCTTCTCTGGACGGGTAGGTGACCAGAATCGGAAGATTTTTTACAACGGCTTCGTTTGCTTCCAGCTCGACGTTCTGTAATTCTTCTTCGGTGAATGTCCCGTTAAAGTCCATAGTGACCAGTTCCTGTCCGAGATGGAAACCTACGTTGTCATATCCGAATGTACGGTGCACGATACCGGAGACGATGTGCTCTCCGGTGTGCTGCTGCATTTGGGAGAAGCGCTCGGGGTAGTCGATGCGACCTTCCACTTCGGTTCCCGCATCCAGTGGCTGATCGGTATAGTGGATGATCTGCCCCTCCTTTTCCTGGACATCCAGTACCTTTGCGGTTCCTAAAATTCCGGTGTCGGCGTACTGGCCGCCGCCTTCCGGGAAAAATACGGTCTGGTCAAGAATGACCTCATAGCAGTTCTTTTTTTCGTTTCTTTCGCAGGAGATTACGGTTGCGAGACAGCTGTCCTGATGGCTGTCTTTATAATATAATTTGGTTGTTTCCATAGTCGGTGTTACCGGTCCTTTCTTTGCTGTCATGGTATCTTTCTCATCTTAGAAAATGTTTTTGTCATTTCTTTTGGTTTGGGGATGGTTCGTCTGTATCTGTTTTTAATGCAAACTGGTTTTTCCAGAAATCCAGCAGTCCTTCTTTTTTCATTTTACTAAGCTCTGCCGACAGGGCGCTGCGGTCGACCTCCAGGTAATCTGCAAGCTGCTGGCGGTTGAAGGGAATGGAAAAATTCCGGCTTCCTTCCCTGGCTGCCTGGGCGGAAAAATAGGAGATCAGGCGTCCGCGGATCGATTTTGGAGATGTATGCATGATGCGTTCGGACAATCCGAGATTTTTTCTTGCGGATGCCATGAGCAGATTCCGGATCAGCTGGCTGTGGTGGCTGCAGGTGGTCTGACAGGTGGTCAGTACCCGCCCGATGTCCAGAAACAGAATGTCGGAGTCCTGGTCCGCGACGACATTGACCATGAGCGGTTCGCCGGGAACACAGGCGTAGGTTTCCGCAAAGATCTGTCCCGGTCCGGCATGACCGAAGATACTCCGGTTCCCCAAAAGGTCATCCCGTTCGATGGTCACGCTGCCGGAGAGGACGATTCCGAGGTCCTTCACCAGATCGCCCATATATAAAATGATTTCGCCCTTCTGGAAATGTTTTTCCCTTGCGTAAAAACATTTCATCATTTCGTTTACCTGTTCTGGGGTGCTGCCGCGAAACAGGATGGTCTGTGCGAGGAACTGATTATCCATGGCATTTCCTTTCTTCTCGAAAATGTTGTTTTAACAACATCTTTATGAGACTCATTATAGTATAATCTGCCTGTACAAGCAAGAAAACAACAAAAAGAATATTCACATATCGATTTTTTATTAGGAGGAAGAGAACATGGTTCGAAGAGTGATTCATATTGACCAGGAGAAATGCAACGGCTGCGGTATCTGTGCCAATGCCTGCCACGAGGGAGCAATCGGGATTGTAGATGGAAAGGCACAGCTTTTGCGCGATGATTACTGCGATGGACTTGGCGACTGTCTGCCGACCTGCCCGACCGGAGCGATCACTTTTGTAGAGCGTGAGGCAGCTGCCTACGATGAGGCTGCGGTGAAAGCGCATATGGAACGCCGCAAGCAGGAGCAGGCTGCCACTCAGGCATCAGACACACACAGCAGCGCTGTTCAGGAAGCATCTGCATCTACCGGTTGTCCGGGAAGCCGCGCACGTCAGATCGTTCATGAGGAGACTCCGGCATTTACCGGATGTCCGGGAAGCCGCGCGCGTCAGATCGTGCATGAGGAAACCCCGGCATTCACCGGATGTCCGGGAAGCCGTTCGCAGCAGATCGACCACGCGGAGGAAGCAGCAGAGGCAGCGCAGAATGAGGCAGCAGCACCATGTTCCATGCAGTCCCAGCTGACAAACTGGCCGGTACAGATCAAGCTGGCGCCGGTGCGTGCACCTTACTTTAATCATGCACGCCTGCTCATTGCAGCTGACTGTACCGCTTATGCGTATGCAAATTTTCACCAGGAATTCTTAAAAGGCAAGGTGGCTCTGATCGGCTGTCCGAAGCTGGATGATGTGGATTACAGTGAAAAACTGACCGAGATCATCCGCAACAACGATATCCAGAGTGTCACCATTGTCCGCATGGAGGTTCCTTGCTGCGGCGGTCTGCAGCATGCAGCTATGACGGCGCTGCAGAACAGCGGAAAGTTCATTCCGTGGCAGGTTGTTACGATTTCTATCGACGGAAAGATTTTGGACCAGGCATTCTAAGCAGGTCGCTTTATGGCTGACACTGTGAGAAACGTCTCATTTTAATGAAATTTTTTGGCTCGTTTCCCGGAGTTAACTGTGGCGGCTTTTCCTTGCAAACTGTCTGGTGCAATGATAGAATGAGAGCAGATACGGAGCAGTTATAAGTTATAGGCGAGAGAAAACGTTATGACTGTTTTCAGAAACGTATCACCAGTAACAGATAAACGGAGGAAAAAATTATGAGATTACGCCACATCCGGGGCGCAGAGGAAGCCATTACGAGCAGTCCTTTCGTCATTCAGGAGCCGAAAGAGCATCGTGGCCATTTTAATGAGTTGTTTGGCAATGCAAATCCGATCGAGATCGAGGTTGGAATGGGAAAAGGCAAATTCATCATGGAGCTGGCGCAGAAACATCCGGAGACGAATTTCATCGGCATTGAGCGTTATTCCAGCGTGTTGCTGCGGGCGCTTCAGAAACGGGAAGAGCTGGAGATTCCCAATATATATTTCATGTGTGTGGACGCAAAAGAGCTGGGCGAGATTTTTGCGCCCGGGGAAGTCGAAAAGATTTACTTAAACTTCTCGGATCCGTGGCCAAAGGACCGTCACGCAAAGCGCCGCCTGACTTCACCGGATTTCATGAAGGTGTATGACCAGGTTCTTGCAAAGGACGGCCGTGTGGAATTCAAGACGGATAACCAGGATCTGTTCACCTATTCTCTGGAGGCAATTCCGGAGGCAGGATGGCAAATCGAGGCATTTACCCGAGACCTTCATCACAGCGATATGGCTGAGGGCAATGTCATGACCGAGTATGAGACCAAGTTTTCTGCAATGGGGAATCCCATCTGCAAGCTGATCGCAAGCCGCTAGGCGATGCTGACCGTTGCTGGCATATTGGCGGTCAGGAAATGCCGTGTGCGGCGGAATCAAAAGCGGGCGGACCAAAGCAGAATCTGCAGGATGCAGACATCTGCGATAAAAATGAGATGCCGTCAGGACCGGATATGTGAGTGAATAAGTCAGATCTGCATATACTATCGGTAAAGAAATGCTGCTGTTCATGGGCAGGAATTTCCTGAGTGGAAAATCCCGCTGCTAAGTGCGTCTGCCGCGAACGGCAGCATAGAAATCGGTGATGCATATGTCAATCAAGAAAAAACTGGTCCGCTGTCTGCGCAGTGCTACCTGCGATAAGGAAGCCTTAAACCGCCGCATTTTAAAATGGCGCAAGTGTTTCAAAGAGGTGGAAAAGGAGCTGAACCGCTGCAAGAAATGCTGACATGCGATATGCAGACGAAAACCTGGATATTGCAGCAGTACAGATGGCAGGAGTCAGATAGCATCCGAGACAGATACACAGGGAAACATATAGCGGAAGAAAAGGAGGAACTATACTATATGGAAAGAAAATTTACATCTGAGAATTTTGAAGCTGAGGTATTAAAATCAGAAAAGCCGGTTTTGGTAGATTTTTATGCAGACTGGTGTGGTCCGTGTAAGATGATGGCACCGGCAGTTGAGGAACTGGCAAACGAGCAGGACGATGTGATCGTCGGAAAGCTGAATGTGGACTTCGCTCCGGAGCTTGCCCGTACTTACAAAGTATTCTCGATTCCTACCCTGATTCTGTTTAAAAATGGAGAAGCCGTGGAAAAACGCGTTGGCGTCCAGAGTAAGACAGAGCTGGAAATGCTGATAAAATAAGGCTTTTTGCCCCATCAAAAGTCGACCGGAAAAAAATTGAAAAAAATTTAAAAAAAGTGTTGACTTTTGGTGGGACTTAGGATAGAATAATGAACGTGCCGCTGAGACAGCAACAAACAAGCGGGACAGAAAAAATTAAATAAGCGCCTTTAGCTCAGTTGGTAGAGCAGTAGACTCTTAATCTATTTGTCCAGGGTTCGAGTCCCTGAAGGCGCATTATAAAGGCACTGATTTTGCAGACAGAGAGCTGCGGGGTCGGTGTTTTTTGCTATATAGATTTTGCGGCAGCATTAGAACTGAAATTCAGAAAGGGGATACATTCCAATGAAAATCCTGCACAATCTGCTTGGTATTTTATGTGGCTTTGCGCTGATGATCATCTTACTGATCACTTCGATTGAAGCGGTTACTTACTGGACTCCGGGTTATTACGAAAAAGAATATGCGAAATATGGTGTTTTGCAGGATGTTCATATGGAAATGAATGATCTTTTGGATGTTACGGACCAGATGATGGCATATCTGCGTGGAAACCGGGAAGATCTTCATGTCCCGACTGTGGTGGACGGGCAGCCCCGTGAATTCTTCAACGACCGGGAAATTGCCCATATGGAGGATGTGAGAGGATTGTTTTTGGGTGGACTTGCTCTTCGCCGGATCAGTATTGGGTTGATCGTAGTCTGTGTGGTCCTGCTGTTTGCACGGAAAGCAGATGTGCGCCGGGTGCTGCCGAAAATGATCTGCGCAGGATCAGCCTTGTTTTTTGCAGTGCTGGCGATCCTTGCTGCAATCATATCCACAGATTTCAATAAATATTTTATCATCTTCCATCATATCTTTTTCAATAATGACTTATGGCTGCTGAATCCGGATACGGATCTTCTGATCAATATTGTTCCGGAGCCATTCTTTATGGACACGGCCGCGCGCATTGCCGTAACTTATGGAGTATCTGTTCTTGCAGTATTTGCAATTTGTCTCATTATCCTTTATTATAATGATAGAAGGGGTAAAAAAACGAAAATCTGATGCAGGTTTGCCTGTGAATTGGTTTTCGATCGCATGCCCTAAGATCATAAGAATATCGCCGGACAAGGAAAACCCATCCTTGCCCGGCTTTTTGGGAGATAAAACAGAATGAAACGAATACTGACTCTATTGCTATGCCTGACTTTGCTCACCGGCATCTCTGTTTCACCGGCACTGGCGGCTCCAGACTGGCCGTCGAATGTTTCGGTGGAAGCGGAAGGCGCCATTCTTATGGATGCCCGTTCCGGAGCCGTTCTTTATGGAAAAAACTTACATGCAGTGTATTATCCGGCCAGCATCACCAAGATCCTGACTGCCCTGATCGTCATTGAGCACTGCAACCTGGATGATGTAGTGACCTTTTCCCATGATGCGATCTACAGTGTGGAGCAGGGAAGCAGCAGTGCGGGAATGGACGTAGGCGACAAGATGACGGTGCGGGATTGTCTGTATGCCATGTTGCTGAAATCGGCGAATGAGGTTGCCAACGCACTGGCAGAGCATACTGCCGGTTCTATCAAAAATTTTGCAGTTTTGATGAATGCCAAGGCAAAGGAACTGGGATGTCAGGAGAGTCATTTTAACAATCCGAGCGGACTGAACGACCCGCAGCACTATACCTCGGCTTATGACATGGCGCTGATCGCGCAGGCCGCTTTTCAAAATGAGACGTTTGTCACCATTGATTCCAGTCTTTATTACGATCTGCCGCCGACCAGACACAATCCGGACGGATTCCGGGTGTATCCGGGACATCGTATGTTAAAGAAAAATGCGCCGCAGTATTATGCAGGCGTGATCGGCGGCAAAACTGGTTATACCACGCTGGCTGGAAATACATTGGTAACGTGTGCGGAAAAAAACGGAATGAAGCTGATCACGGTGATCTTAAATGGTCATCAGACGCATTACAGTGATACCAAAGCCCTGTTGGATTTTGGATTTGCCAATTTTCAGTCAGTGAACATTGCGGATGCGGACAGCACGTATTCCTCAATCTCAAATGACATGACCATTGCCGGACTTCCGGCGGCAGACTTGTCTGTGCTGCATATGCAGAAAGAATGCTATGTGACACTGCCGAAAACGGCAGATATTTCGGAAGCCCAGTCTTCGATCCGTTATGATCTGCCGGAGTCTGCCCCGTCTGCAGCGGTGGCCCGCATTTCCTATCAGTATAATGACCGTCAGATTGGGGCAAGTTATCTGCTGCACAAGGAGACCGCGGAGGAAACAGAACCGGCCGTTGCAAGCGTTCAGGCAGAAACGAATACGGAAACAGAAACCGGAGTGGCAGAGGAAAGCAATGCATCTGTGGGAGCAGGAAGCCGTCAGAGCGCACAGACGGAAAGCGGATTAGAGGCAGAGACTTCGTTTGATCAGGATCCGCTTGCACTTGCCGAAACGGATCCGCTGGCATCTTCCGAAGCCGAAGAAAAGCAAAGTCCTTTTGGAAAGCGCAAGACCGGGTTCCATCTGAACATTCCTCCGGCATTCTGGATCATTGTTGGAGCAGCTGCGGTGGCTGCGATCATTGGTTCCGGACTCCTCACGGCAAAATACCGGATCGAGAAAAGGGAAGAGGAAGAGCGCTCCGCGCGCTATGAGCGCCGCAAGCAGCGTCTGCAGGATATTGGCATGACGACCTCGGAATTTGACATGATGCTTCAGCAGAAACGTTCCGATTCCGCGTTAAAGCAGACGAAAGAAAAACACAGACCGAAAAAACATAAATCATTTCTGGACGATCCGAAGAAGCATTATTAAACTGGTTTCATGGTCCACAATAAAAAACTTCCGTAATCTGAGAATAGATCACGGAAGTTTTTTTGTGCGTTTTTGTTTTCGTTTTGCTCGGTTTCGTTCTGCACGTTTTTTACGGACATCTTCTTTTCGCTGCAGGATCGCCTGTGCGCCTTCTTCGTCCGTCAGCTTTAAGGTTTTTACTACGAATACCGATTCGTCCTCTACTTTTTTCATGCGGATCTTGCCTTTGAGGAATCCATGTTCCGGACAGAGCGCCAGGGCAAAATAGGTTTTCTGGTTTGGTGTAAACCAGCGGACTTTTTTGCGCAGCATACGGCCGCAGCGGTAGCACATCATCTCGGTGACGTTCTTGCTTGCCATGGCTTCTTCTTTGGTGTCAAAGACCCGGGAAACATATTTGGAGTAGCCGGGAAAGGTTATGCGGATTTCTTCTTTCCTATTAGAAGGAAGGCGGTAATAATCGACGGACAAAAATGGCAGAATCGTCTCTGGTCCTGGCGTGTTTCCAAGCATGGTGAGCAGTTTCCCCGTGTAGTAAGCGTCGTCTAAGGCCCGGTGAAAGGGACGCGCTTCCATAAGCTGTTGTTCTTCTACGGCAGAGTCCAGGGAAATTCTTGCGTTGTCGCGGCAGAAAAGCCCGTAAAGCTTTTGTACGTCATAATAAAAAAGTGGTTTCGGAAAAGGATTTTCCATGTGGTAAAAATCCATATTCCGCTGCAGTTCTAACAGATCCATGTTTCCCCAGGTACAGAATACAGCATCCTCCCCACACCAGGAAAGAAACTCCGCAGCGGCATCCGGAAACAGGTCGCCATCTTTTTGCAATTCCTTCATATTCATATGGGTCACTTCGGAGATTGCGTGATGCATCTGTGTGTAGACCTGCGGGCGGATGAGCCGGTGGAATTCGTCAGTCATCTGAAATGCTTCATTCAGTTTTACAGCCCCGATTTCGATAATTTCAAAGGGGAAATGCGGAATGGATTTTTCTTTTCCATTTGCGCTCTGATTCCATTCTAAGTCAAATACAATGTAGTTCTTCATAATGGAATTATTATAGCATACCCGCTGCAGTTTGCCTAGGGCGGGAATTTGCTGCTGTTTGCGTAATGCATGAACAGGAATGAACAGAATGCTTCTGTTTGCGTCTTGCAGGAACTTACAGTTTCCTTACAATACGAAAAACAATGCTTTTTTGCATGCGCAATTTTGCCGGATATAGTATAATTGTAGTAAATGTTATGTTATGGTGCCGGGCACGTATGCGTGCACAGGAACGAAAAATAACGGTGTACAAAGGAGGGATTCTTTATGGCAGGTGGAAACAGCAGCTGGGAGAAGATTCAGCAGGGCGTGAACGATACAGAACGGCTGATTGTCCAGAGAGAGTACAATGCTTCTATGATGAAAGCACGTCAGACTCTGGAATTTATGGTAAAAAATCTGGCAGATCAGGCGGGCATCCTGGATGAGAGCGATTTAAAAAACATGATTGATGCGCTTTATGAAAACCGCTGGATCTCCAAGACCACGTGTGAGAACTATCACAAGATCCGGATGATCGGCAACAAAGCAGCTCATGAGGGCGATGCAAATGCCTACAGCGCGAATCAGGCGTACCACATGCTTTCTCAGGAAATGTACACGTTCGCAGATGAATACCGCAAGACAAGAAAAGGAGCAAAACCGCTCACAAGACCGGTAGTGACGCAGAAATCTTCCAGCCAGTCTTATACTGGCACTACACGAAAGGGTACGGCGGGTACTGGCCGCGCAAATACGGGGAATTCTTCTGGAACAGCACGAAACAGCAAAGGAAACGCAGCTGCCGCAGGCAGAACTTATGCAGGAACACGAAACAGCAGCGCTGCTTCTTCCAGGAGCCGGAGACGTTCGGGAGGCCGGAATGCTTCCTTTTCGTTTTATAATCTGCTGAAGCTTCTGGTACCGGTGCTCTGTATTGTCCTTTTGCTTCTGGTCGTGAAGTTTGTGAAGCCGCAAAGCCAGACAAAGGAAACCGAAGGTCCGACTGCTGTGGAAACCATGGAAACAACGGAAGCTGCGCCAAAAGAGACGGAAAGCACAGGACCGGTTTACCGTACTACGGATGTTTTGAATGTCCGTCCGGAGCCAAGTACTTCTTCGGAGCGGATCGGTCAGCTGAATGCAGGCGTGACCGTGGAATATGTGCGCGCCCACAATGCTGACTGGGCCGTGATCCTCTACAACGGGCAGGAGGCGTATGTGGCAAGCCGGTATCTGCAGGAAGAATAACCATATATTTAACAACATAATTTCTACAGCCTCGCAATGCGATTTCGGCACTTTGACAAAAAAACATCGTTAAAAAAGTGTTATTCTTTCATTTTCACTATGGAGTTTTTGGGGCAAAAGAGTATGATGTTAGCAGAGCGCTTATGACAAATATAATAAAATACCTATAGAATGGATACTTATATATTGAGTATGAGTGCAATCGAAAAGACAAGGAGGAGCAAGATGGATACCGTGATCAAGAGGATATCGGAGATTGAAAAAGCTGCTGTGACCGTCATGGATGATGCCGCTGCACGCAAGAAAGCGTTTGCGGCTGAGATGGAAGAAAAAACAAGGCAGTTCGACCAGACAGCAGATGCCGAGACAGAAAAAAAGGTGCAGGATCTTCGTCAGGAGATGGAAAGCCGGATGAAGTCTGAATTGTCTGAGCAGAAGGCACAGGCTGAGGCGCAGCTTGTACGGATGGAAAAAAATTATGAGCTTCATCATGAAACGTATGTGAAGAAGCTGTTTCAGGAACTAATAAGGGAGTGATCGTATGGGGCTTTTGGCCTACAGCGGGATAACGACAAAGGTGCGGGCAATGGAAAGCCGTTTGCTGACGGAAGAAGAGTTTCGCCAGCTGGCAGAGCAGGAGGATGTCCGCAGCGCGGCAGATTATCTGAAACAGCAGCCAGCGTATGCGGAAGTGTTTGCCGGTCTGGACGATACGAAGCTGCACCGGGGGTATATTGAACAGATCCTGACCCAGTCGGAGTACCGCGATTTTACCAAGCTTTACCGCTTCTCCAGTGTGAAGCAGCGGAAATTCCTGGATCTTTACTTCCGGCATTATGAGGTGGAAGTGATCAAGAAGCTTCTGCGGCATATGCTGGGCGGCAGGGAAGGACAGCCGGATCTGTCGGTGTTCCAGGAGTTTTTTGAGAAGCATTCCAATCTGGATCTCGAAGCACTTTGTAAGGCAAAAAATCTTGCAGAGTTTACCGATGCACTGGGGAAGAGCGCATACGGGGATCTGCTGAGGCAGCTGCTTGATAAGGAACAGAACAGTCTGTTTGACTGTGAGCTGCAGCTGGATCTATTTTATTTTCAGTCTCTCTGGAAAGCGCGGACCAAGATTTTGAGCAAAGCGGAGCGGAAAATCCTGGATGCATGCTATGGAAGCCGCCTGGATATTTTAAATATCCAGTGGATCTTCCGGGCGCGGAGCTTTTACCGGCTTTCCCCGGCGCAGATTTATGCCTTACTGATCCCGGTCCATTACCGGCTGCGTGCAGAGACGGTAAAGCAGTTAGTTGAGGCGGAGGATGATGCGAAGTTTTTTGCCGTATTAAAGGAAACTCCGTATGGAAAACTGGATGCAGGTGATGCCGGACAGGTACCGGATGTCCAGCTTTTGTCGAAACAGATTTTAGACCAGATTTATGGAAAGACCGGGCGCCGCTATCCGCATTCTCCGGCGGTGCTGGATTCGTATCTGTATTTTAAGGAACAGGAGATGCGAAAGATCGTCACGGCGTTAGAGGGAATCCGGTATGGAATTTCCGCGCCGGAGATCATGGGGCTGATAGCAAAACAATAAAGGAACGCAGTGGGAAGCTTTGGGGTGCAATTTCGGAGGGAGTATTTGGAAATTGCGACCGAAAACGGAGCAGAACGCTGCAGACAGGAGGAATTACTTGTGATAGAAAAAATGAAGTTTTTGAGTATCACAGGTCCGAAGGATGATATTGACCGGGTGGTGGAGCAGTATCTCTCAAAATATGAGATCCAGCTGGAAAACGCCCTGTCGGAGCTTAAGACGGTGGCAAGCCTCAGGCCGTATCTGGAGATCAATCCTTACAAAGCGGAGCTGCAGACAGCAGAAACGCTGATGAAGGAGATCGATGGAACGGCTGAGGCAGGTGTGCCAGCAGGAAAGACTGGAAGCGGGGCAGACGCAACCGCAGGAAAGACTGGAACAGCGGCCGGGACTGGTGAAAAACAGAAACAGTCCGGCAAACCGGATCGAATGCTGAAAATCCAGTTAGAGGGAGCCGGACAGATTTCCGTAGAAGATGCCGTTAACACGATCCACAGTCTGGATGAGCAGTTAAAGTCCCTTCGGGCAAAGAAGGAAGCACTGGAGAAGCAGGCATCGGACATGGAGCAGTCCATGGACCGGGTGATCCCGTTTACGGATCTGAATTATGACCTGAAGGACATTTTACATTTTCAGTATATCAAATTCCGGTTTGGACGCATGACGCATGAGTATTACAATAAATTCATGGATTATGTGTACGATACCATCGATACGGTGGTGCACAAATGCCAGGAAGATGCAGAGTATGTGTGGCTGGTGTATTTTGTGCCGGAGCCGCTTTGCGATAAGATCGATGCAATTTACGCATCGCTGCATTTTGAACGGTTTTTCCTGCCGGATGAATATGAGGGAACCCCGGTGGATGCGACCCATGAACTGGAGCATCAGCTTTCCGGAGTCTATGAAGAGATCCGCGGGATCGATGAGCAGTTTCAGAAAGCGCTGGCTGCACAGGCAGACAGCCTCAGAGCCGCTTGCCGGAAGCTGGAAACCTATTCCAGAAATTTCGATGTGCGCCGCCTTGCCGCCTGCACAAAGGATAAGGATCACACGTTTTATATTCTGTGCGGCTGGATGAGCGAGACAGACGCGAAGGCTTTCCGCAAGGAACTGGAAGAGGATGATAAGACCTTCTGTTTCGTGGAGGAAGATCATGGAAACATCATGAGCAAGCCGCCGACCAAGCTAAAGAATCCGAAACTCTTTAAGCCGTTTGAGATGTTCATCCGCATGTATGGACTACCATCGTATGAGGAAATCGACCCGACGGTCATTCTCGGTCTGACTTACTCGTTCTTATTTGGATTTATGTTTGGCGATGCAGGACAGGGCCTGTGCCTGATGCTTGGCGGTTACCTGCTGTACCGGGCAAAGAAGATGAACCTGGCGGCGATCATTTCCTGCTGTGGTTTCTTCTCGACCATTTTCGGATTTTTATTCGGCAGTGTCTTTGGATTTGAGAATATCATACAGCCGCTGTGGCTGCATCCGAAGACAGCGATGACGAACCTTCCGTTTGTTGGAAATTTGAATACCGTGTTTATCGTAGCGATTGCCATGGGCATGGGAATTGTTCTGATGACGATGCTTTTGAACGTCATCAACAGCCTGAGAAGCCATGACACGGAAAAGGCATTTTTTGATACCAACGGCATTGCAGGTATCGTATTCTACGGTGCACTGGCTGTCACGATCATTCTGTACATGAGCGGACATACGCTTCCGGCTACGGCTGTGCTGATCGTGATGTTTGTCCTGCCGCTTCTGGTGATCTTCTTTAAGGAGCCGCTTACGGCACTGGCTGAGAAGCATGCGAAGATCATGCCGGAGGAAAAGGGCATGTTTTTCGTGCAGGGTGTATTTGAATTGTTTGAAGTATGCTTAAGCTATTTTTCCAACACCCTTTCCTTTGTCCGTGTGGGCGCGTTTGCAGTCAGCCATGCAGCGATGATGGAAGTGGTCCTGATGTTAGCCGGTGCCGAGGCGGGAACGCCAAACTGGCTGGTGGTCGTCCTGGGCAACCTCTTCGTGTGTGGCATGGAAGGACTGATCGTTGGCATCCAGGTACTCCGTCTGGAGTATTATGAGCTGTTCAGCCGTTTCTACCGTGGAACCGGGCGGGAGTTTAAGCCGTACGGAAGACAGAATTAGCGGAATTTCCAAAATACCAGGGCTGACAGTACCGGAAAGGACTGAGAGCCGGGACAGCAGAAAACAGACCGCAGATAAAACAACAAAAGATATTCAGAATAAAAAAGGAGAATCAGATCATGACTTTATTAGCAAAAATCACACTGGCAGCAGCATTAATCCTTAGCATTGGAGTTCCGTTTGGCGCGTTTGCGGCAGGAGAGAAGACGAGAGGTCGTTATAAGACCGCCATCGGCGTGAATGTATTTCTGTTTATGGCAACCATTGGCGTGGCTGCGGGACTCATGTTTACTGGTCATGCATTTGCGGCAGAAGAAACTGCCAAGGCAGTCAACAGTGCAGCAGGCTGGGGCTATCTGGCAGCAGCACTTTCCACCGGTATGAGCTGCATCGGCGGCGGTATTGCCGTATCCGCAGCAGCATCTGCCGCACTGGGAGCGATCAGTGAGGACGGCTCCATTCTTGGTAAATCCCTCATCTTCGTTGGTCTTGCCGAAGGTGTCTGCCTGTACGGACTGATCATTTCCTTTATGATCCTTGGTACCCTGTAAGATGAAGATGTATCTGATCAGTGACAACATCGACACCTGGACCGGCATGCGGCTCGCCGGTGTGGAAGGTGCGGTGGTGCACGAAAAAGAGGAATTGAAGGCAGAACTGGATAAGGTCCTGGCCGACAAGACGATCGGAATCGTACTGCTGACAGAAAAATTCGGGCGGGATTTCCCGGAACTGGTCAATGAGGTAAAGTTAAACTATCGCCAGCCACTGTTTGTAGAGATTCCGGACCGTCATGGAACCGGCCGCAAGCCGGACTTTATCACGGCCTACGTCAACGAAGCGATCGGGCTGAAATTATAATGCAAAAAGGAAGGTGACCAATGTGACCACCGAGGAAAAATTACAGCATTTTCTGGACACCTGCATGGAAGATGCCAGGGTTCGCAGCGGACGGATGCTGGATGAATATATGTCCGCACTGGAAAAGACATTTGAGGAACATAAAGCCGATACCCGCAGACGTGAGAAGCTGCAGCTGCAGCAGGAAACGGAGAAGATCGAGCGGGAGATCAACAAACAGCTGGCGGTAGGGCAGATCGATATCCGCCGGATGCTGGGGCAGAAACAGGAAGAATTAAAAGACAAGCTGTTTGTGGAGTTAAAGGATATGCTGGCGCATTACCTGGAGACGCAGGACTACCAGAAGCTTTTGGAGCGCCAGGTGAAACATGCGGTAGAGTTTGCAGGGCAGGATCCGGTGATCATTTACCTGGATCCGGTCGATGAGGATAAAGCAAACCGCCTTGCGCTTCACAATGGAAACGCGGAATTCCGCATCAGCGAGTATTCTTTTACCGGAGGAACCCGGGCGGTAATCCCGTCGCGCCATATCCTCATTGATAATTCCTTCCAGACGAAGCTGGAGGAAGCCAGGGAGAAGTTCCACTTCGACTTAAGCCTGACAGAAGGAGGAAATGGAGATGTCTAAGACGGGTGTGATCTGCGGGATCAACGGCCCGATCGTCCATGTGAAAGGGGACGCGGGCTTTACCATGAATGAGATGGTCTATGTAGGCCATGAGAATCTGGTGGGCGAAGTCATCGGCTTAAAAGCCGGGGATACCATTATCCAGGTTTACGAGGAGACAGCCGGGATCCGTCCGGGTGAGCTGGTAACAGGAACCGGTGCGCCGGTGTCCGTTACCCTGGCACCGGGCATCCTGACCAATATTTTTGATGGAATTGAGCGGCCATTGAGCGAGATCGCGAAAAGTGGCGGCGCGTACATCAGCCGCGGTGTGAATGTCAGCGCGCTGGATAACGAAAAGAAGTGGAAGACCCACATCACCGTGAAAAAAGGTGACCGGGTATACGGGGGCACGATCCTTGCGGAGGTGCCGGAGACTCCGGCAATCCTTCATAAGGTCATGGTGCCGCCGGATAAGGAAGGCTATGTGCTGGATGTGGTGGAAGATGGGGAATACACGATCAATGATCCACTGGTAACGATCCAGCATCTTGACGGAACCGAGGAAAAACTGACGATGACCCAGAAATGGCCGATCCGTGTGGCAAGACCGACGGCGAAGCGTTTCCCGGCAACCCAGCCGCTTGTGACCGGCCAGCGTATCCTGGATACGCTGTTTCCGCTGGCAAAAGGCGGCACGGCGGCAATTCCGGGAGGATTTGGTACCGGAAAGACCATGACCCAGCATCAGATCGCAAAGTGGTCGGATGCGAACATCATCATTTACATTGGCTGTGGTGAGCGCGGAAACGAGATGACACAGGTTCTGGAGGAATTCTCCGAGCTGATCGACCCGAAGACCGGAAATCCGCTGATGGACCGCACTACCCTGATCGCGAACACGTCCAATATGCCGGTGGCAGCCCGTGAGGCGAGCCTGTATTCTGGTCTGACGCTGGCAGAGTATTACCGGGATATGGGCTATCATGTTGCGATCATGGCGGATTCCACCTCCCGTTGGGCAGAGGCTCTGCGTGAGCTTTCCGGACGTCTGGAGGAGATGCCGGCGGAGGAAGGCTTCCCGGCTTATCTGGCATCGAAGCTGTCTGCCTTTTATGAGCGTGCCGGTATGATGCAGAATTTAAACGGAACCGAGGGAAGTGTGACCATCATCGGTGCGGTATCGCCGCAGGGCGGTGATTTCTCCGAGCCGGTAACGCAGAATACCAAGCGTTTCGTGCGCTGCTTCTGGGGGCTGGACAAGAGCCTGGCTTACGCGAGACATTTCCCTGCCATTTCCTGGCTGACCAGTTATTCTGAGTACTTAAACGATCTCGGTCCGTGGTACACGGAGCATGTCGATAAAAAGTTTGTGGACTACCGCAACCAGATCGTTTATCTGCTGTCCCAGGAGAGCAGTCTGATGGAGATCGTGAAGCTGATCGGCGGCGATGTCCTGCCGGACGACCAGAAGCTGATCCTGGAGATCGCCAAGGTGATCCGCGTGGGCTTTCTGCAGCAGAATGCCTTCCACAAGGACGATACCTGCGTCCCGATGGAGAAGCAGTTTAAGATGATGGAGATCATTCTGTATCTGTACCGGAAGTCCCGTTCGCTGATCTCGATGGGCATGCCGATGTCGGTACTGAAAGAAGATCCAATCTTTGACCAGGTCATTGCCATCAAGTACGATGTACCGAATGACAACCTGGCAATGCTGGATGATTATAAAAAGAAGATTGATGCCTTTTATGACGGCGTCATCGAGCGGAATGCATAGGAGGGCTGTGACATGGCAATTGAATATTTAGGTTTGAGTGCGATCAACGGCCCCATGGTAGTGTTAGAGGGTGTTTCCGGTGCGGCTTACGACGAGATCGTGGAGATGACGGTCGACGGAAACAAACGGAAGCTGGGTCGTATCATTGAAGTATACGAAGACAAGGCGGTAATCCAGGTTTTTGAGGGAACCGAGGGCATGGGATTGAAAAATGTCCATACCCGCCTGACCGGTCACCCGATGGAGCTCGGTGTTTCGGAGGAAATGCTGGGTCGTACCATGAACGGAATCGGCGTGCCGATCGACGGACTGGGCGAGATCTTGCCAGAAAAGATGCTGGATGTCAACGGAAAGCCGTTAAACCCGGTGACCCGTGAGTACCCGCGTAACTACATCCGTACCGGAATCTCTGCGATTGATGGTCTGATGACCCTGATCCGCGGTCAGAAGCTGCCGATCTTTTCCGGCAACGGACTTCCGCATGACCAGCTGGCGGCGCAGATCGTGCAGCAGGCATCGTTGGGCGATGATTCCGACGAGCAGTTTGCGATCGTTTTTGCGGCCATGGGCGTGAAACACGATGTGGCAGAATTTTTCCGCCGGACGTTTGAGGAGAGCGGGGTTTCCTCCCACGTGGCGATGTTTATGAACCTGGCAAACGACCCGGTGGTCGAGCGTCTGATCACGCCGAAATGTGCGCTGACTTTAGCGGAATATCTGGCATTTGAGAAGAACATGCACATCCTGGTCATTTTGACGGATATGACTTCGTTTGCAGAGGCGATGCGTGAGGTGTCCTCTTCCAAGGGCGAGATCCCGTCCCGAAAAGGCTTCCCGGGCTATCTGTACAGCGAACTGGCAGCGCTTTATGAGCGCGCCGGAATTGTAAAGGGTGTGAACGGATCCGTGACCCAGATCCCGATCCTGACCATGCCGAACGATGACATCACCCACCCGATCCCGGACCTGACCGGTTACATTACGGAAGGTCAGATCGTTCTGGACCGGGAGTTAAACGGTCAGTCGGTTTACCCGCCGATCAACGTGCTGCCGAGCCTGTCTCGTCTGATGAAGGACGGCATCGGCGAAGGCTACACCCGTGCGGATCACCAGGCAGTGGCAAACCAGCTGTTTTCCTGCTATGCCAAGGTGGGCGATGCGAGGGCGCTGGCATCCGTCATCGGCGAAGATGAGCTGTCCCCGCTGGATAAAAAATATCTGGTCTTTGGCCGGGAGTTTGAGCACCGCTTTGTCGGACAGGATCCCCATGACAACCGGAATATCATAACCACCTTGAACATTGGCTGGCAGCTTCTTGGACTTTTGCCAAAAGCGGAGCTCGACCGGATCGATACGAAGATCCTGGATCAGTATTACCGGCCGATGAAGCTGGATGAGAACGGGGATCTGGTGGCTGAGGAAACAGAAAAGAGCGCGGTGGCTTCTGGAAGTGATGGCATGGCAGAGCCAGCTGCAACCGGGCAGGCAAATGGGAATGCATTTGGCACCGGCGCGGCATCGGCCGAAGCAGCGCGGCAGTAAGGGGGAATCTGTATGAATCCGAATACCTTTCCTACCAAGGGCAATTTGATTTTAGCGAAGAATTCCCTTGCCCTGGCGAGCCAGGGTTACGAGCTGATGGATAAAAAGAGGAATATCCTTCTTCGGGAACTGATGGGTCTGATCGACCAGGCAAAGGATATTCAGGCAGAGATCGATACCACGTTTACAGAAGCCTACAGGGCGCTCCAGAAAGCCAATATTGAGCTCGGCATCGGTTTTATCCAGGATATCGCTGCGACGATTCCGGTGGACGATACCATCAAGATCAAGACAAGGAGTATCATGGGAACGGAGATTCCACTGGTACAGCATGAGCCGGTGCCGCTGACACCGGGCTATGCCTTCGCAAGCACCAGTCCGGCGCTCGACGAGGCGCGGATGCATTTTGAGAAAGTGAAGGAGCTGACGGTAAAGCTTTCCATGGTGGAAAATTCCGCTTACCGGCTGGCGTCCAGCATCCGCAAGACCCAGAAGCGGGCCAATGCATTAAAGAATATCACCATACCGACGTACCAGAATCTGGTTACGACCATCGGCAATGCGCTGGAGGAGAAGGACCGTGAGGAGTTCACGAGGCTGAAGGTGATTAAACGTACAAAAACAGGATAAGACTTCACAGAAATTGTGAACTGTGATAAAATATAGGTCAACTGGGGGTTCAAAATAAGAACCCCTTTGACATTTACCACAGGAAGTGAGGTCAGAATTTTGACAACTGGAAATACAAAAAGAAATTGGAAAAGAAAAGTACAGTGCGTGAGTGCGGCGCTTCTCATGGCTGGTCTTCTGGCGGGATGCGGCGCAGCCCAGACGGCAAACCAGGCAGAGAGCGAAACCACCGAGGAAAACCTGGTTCTTATGGAAGAGACCTTGCCGCAGACTGCCGCAGATGAAACAGTCATGGCGCTTTCACCGGATGGTCCGCTGCTTCCGTCTGTAGAGGGCGTGGATGCGGAATACAGTGAACCGATCCCGGATTACCTGCGCATCGGTGAGAAACATCCGATCGTTTTAAAGCTGCAGCAGCGCCTGATGGATTTAGGCTTTATGGATAACGATGAGCCGACCGATTATTATGGTGAGGTAACCCAGAGTGCGGTCAAGATCTACCAGCGTCAGAACCAGCTGGCGCAGGACGGCATCATCGGCCCGGATACCCTGGAGGCGATCCTTTCCCCGGATGCCAAGTATTATGCGGCGCAGAAGGGCGATGAGGGTACCGATATCACCCGGATCCAGAGCCGTCTGTATGAGCTGGGCTATCTGGCAAGCGACAGTCAGGTGACCGGCAGCTTTGGTGACGCGACCGAAGAAGCGGTCATGAAGATGCAGAGTGTCAATGGTCTGGACCAGGATGGTAAAGTCGGCAGAAAGACCATGAACCTTCTTTACAGTGAAGATGTGAAGGCAAACATGCTGGCATACGGCGAGAAGAGTGATCTGGTCCTGGCGGCGCAGAAGCGCTTAAAAGAGCTGGGCTATATGACCACGGAGCCGGACGGCAGCTACGGAAACGATACGATCATTGCGGTAAAACAGTTTCAGTCCCGGAATGACCAGGTTGTGGATGGTTACCTTGGACCGGCAACCCGTGTCGCATTGAACAGCTCGGATGCGGTTCCGAACGGCTTAAGCCTGGGTGATAGCGGCGATAATATCCAGCGTGTCCAGAACCTGTTAAGCAAGTTAGGCTACTTAAAATCTGCAAATGTAACTGGCTATTACGGTGAGGTGACGGAGAATGCAGTCAAGCTGTTCCAGCGCACCAACGGACTGAGTGCGGATGGTACGGTCGGCGTCATGACCATGGCGAAGCTGACTGCAGGGGATGCCAAGAAGGCACCGGCACAGCCGAAGACCAGCACCAGCAAGAACAACAGCAAAAATAATACGACCAGTGGCGGAAGTAAGAAGGGAAGCTCCGGAAGTACTTCGGTTCCGAATACCGGCGGAGCCAGCGGCGGTGCAAGTGCCCTCATTGCAGTGGCAAGCTCCAAGCTTGGCTGCCCGTATGTATGGGGCTCTAAGGGACCGAACTCGTTTGACTGCTCTGGTTTCGTATACTGGTGCTTAAACCAGGTAGGTGTGCGCCAGAGCTACATGACTTCCTCTGGCTGGAGAAATGCCGGAAGATATACCAGAATCAGCAGCTTCTCAAGTCTGCGTGCCGGAGACATCATCGTCGTAAGCGGCCATGTCGGAATCGTGGCAGGCGGCGGAACCGTAATCGATGCTTCCTCCGGTAACGGTAAGGTGGTACACCGTTCCTTAAGCTCCTGGTGGGCAAATAACTTCATCTGTGGATGGAGAATCTTCTAAAATAACAGGAATAACAGGATCGAAAAGCCAGAAATCAGGAAATGGGTTTCTGGCTTTTGTATTGTTCCAAATAAAAAACTTTTGGAAAAAATAATTGACAAATTAAAAAATGGGACTATAATGGCAGTTATTCAAAGCGTTGACATCCCATCAGTCTCTACGAAAATACTGACTGAGGATTGAAACAAACAAATGCGACGAACAGGACAAGGCTTTTTTGCCAGAACCGTTTTCAGAGAGCTTCCGGCCGGTGTGAGGAAGCAGCGGGGCAAAGAGGTTATCCCCTGCAAGCAGCTTGTCTGAAATGCAAACATAGTTTGTGTGTTATGCTTTGTGCAACACATGAGCAGCAACGCTCCGGTGATACCGGACGTTAAGCGAAAGTAAGACGGGACGGAAACCCACCGTTAACCGGGCGCGTATTCCTCCGGACTGAGAGACGGAAGGATATGGTCAGAGTGGCTGGCAGTATGTCAGCAAGGGAAGTGGTAACGCGGAGCGCATCCGGTAATATTGTGGTAACTATGCCTTCGTCTTCCTGCAGAAAAAGTTCTGCGGGGAGACGGAGGCTTTTTTGTTGCGATACATTTACAGGAAAACTGCAGGTGGCTGCTTCTGTGGCTGCGTCGCACATCAGAGATTCATCCGCGGTCTGTTTGCTGATTTCCCGCGTTGCATAGTTTTGAGAGGAGAGAACAATTATGAATACACTTGTTATTGTTTTGATCGCAGCTGTGTGTCTCTTCTGTGGATACACATTTTATGGCCGCTGGCTTGCAAATAAATGGGGCATCGATCCAAAAGCGAAGACCCCGGCTGTTGCTTTAGAAGATGGACAGGATTACGTGCCGACTGACGGCTGGACCGTTTTTGCACATCAGTTTTCCTCTATCGCAGGTGCAGGCCCTGTCACCGGTGCCATTCAGGCAGCAGCATTTGGCTGGGTTCCGGTTCTTCTGTGGGTTATCATCGGAGGCATCTTCTTCGGTGCAGTAACCGACTTTGGCGCCCTGTATGCCAGTGTAAAGAATGAAGGCAAGTCCATGGGCCTTCTGATCGAGAAATACATTGGCAAGACCGGACGGAAGCTGTTCCTTCTGTTTTGCTGGCTCTTTACCCTGATCGTTACCGCTGCTTTCGCTGATATGGTTGCAGGCACCTTCAATGCTTATACCGTAACCGATGGAGTCGCTTCTTTATCTCCGGCAGCACAGACGAATGGTGCAGCAGGTTCCATTTCCCTGATGTTCATCGTGTTCGCTATGGTATTCGGTTTGATGCAGAAACATCTTCACCTGACCGGATGGAAAGAAACACTGGCTGGACTGGCATGTACCGTTGCTGCTTTTGCAGTCGGTATGGCGTTCCCGCTGGTTGCCGGTAAGGACACCTGGTCTTATCTGACCTTTGCTTATATCTTCCTGGCAGCTGTTATGCCGATGTGGCTTCTGATGCAGCCGCGTGATTTTATGACGACCTTTATGTTTGCAGGAATGATCGTCGGTGCCGTTGTCGGTCTGGTGGTTGCACATCCGACCATGAACCTTCCGGCTTACACCGGATTTAAGAATGCCAAAATGGGAGATATGTTCCCGATCCTGTTTGTAACGGTTGCTTGTGGTGCGGTTTCCGGATTCCACAGTCTGGTTTCCTCCGGAACCTCTTCCAAGACAATCTCCAATGAGAAAGATATGCTGAAGGTTGGTTATGGTGCCATGGTATTGGAGAGCCTGCTGGCTGTTCTGGCTCTGTGTGTTGCCGGCGCGGCAGCTGCAGCAGACGGTACCGCAGCAACCGGAACCCCGTTCCAGATCTTTTCTGCAGGCGTTGCCGGATTTCTGGAGATGTTTGGCATCCCGGTTTATGTAGCGCAGTGCTTCATGACCATGTGTGTTTCCGCACTGGCATTGACCAGCCTGGATTCTGTAGCACGTATCGGACGTATGTCCTTCCAGGAGCTGTTCTCCGTTGATGATATGGAGCATGCAGAGAGCTGGAGAAAACTGTTATGCAACAAGTACTTCTCAACCGTCGTAACCTTGGCCTGCGGCTTTATCTTAACCAAGATCGGTTATTCTAACATCTGGCCGCTGTTCGGCAGTGCAAACCAGCTGTTAAGCGCCCTGGTACTGATCACCTTATGTGTATTCTTAAAGGTAACTGGCAGAGAGAACAAGACCCTGTTCCCGCCGCTCATCATCATGCTGTGTGTAACCTTTACTGCCCTGGTTGAGAGAACCATTGCACTGATTCAGGCATTCGGCGCAGGAACTGCAGTCTTTATGGTAGAAGGATTACAGCTCATCATTGCAATCCTACTGATGGTTCTGGGTGTCATCATTGTGTATACATCCGGGAAAGAGTTGTTTGAAAAGAAAAATGTAAAGAATACACAAGTAAAACATGCGTAGAAGCTGCATCCATGATCCACAGACAAGATTACACCAGATATTATGAATAAATTTACGAAATAAAAAAGTCCAGAGAACGATAACGGTAAAGTGTCGTTTTCTGGACTTTTTTGGTGTGCGCTCGGCGGCGCATGTTTCTAATGGGAGAACAGACTAACCATTTCGGCTACTCTGTTTTTTGTAAGTCGTTGGAAATGGTACAACATTTGTATATGGCTGCTGGGGAATTACATCCTTTTTCAATATATTCACGGTTTCCTGAATCAGTGGAAGAAGTTCGGTTTCTTTTCGCCAGGCAACGGCGCAGAAGCGTGATTGGGGCAAATCGGGCAATACACAATAATCCAGATTCTGACGCTCCTGCACAGAAAGGGAGACGAGAATTGCGGCTGAAATGAGTTGTATGCCAAGTCCTTCTTTGGTCAGCATCAGCCCGGTTGTCATCATATCTACTACAATGCTGCTTTTTGGCCGGATGCCATAAAAACCAATCATACGCTGGAAATTGCGATACATTCCGTTTGCAGGAGGCGGAGCAATAAATGGAAGATTTTGCAGTTTTTCCGGGTTTAACAGATAGGGATTGTCTGGTGAATTCTGTGCCTGTTCTTCTTCTGGTACCAATCTGTATTTCTTGTGAGCTACCAGTATAATTCGTTCTGTTGAAACCGATTCTATAACCAATGGAATTTCACCGCTTGGAATTTCTGTAAGAGAGCCAAGCGCCAGATCAATGGAATGCTTTTCAAGCAGGCGCTGCAGATGACGTTCTGCTCCAAGCGAAACAACGAAATTCATGTCGGGATGCCGTTCGGATAAAATTCGCAGCAGGGATGGAAGCCAGTAATGACCCCGTACGCGTGCAGCACCAATGCGGAATGTCTGCGCAGGATCCTGAACACTTCTCAGTTCTCCGCGTAAAATCTGTTCTTCTTCAGAAATTTCTGTCATTTTTTCAATATATCGTCGACCAGCAGGTGTGATGGCAATGGGGGTCTTTTTCCGGTCAAAAAGTTTTACGCCCAGGCTTTCTTCCAGGCGGTTCAGATACATCGTCAGTGTTGGCTGGGAAATGTATAATTTCTTTGCGGCACGTGTCAGATTCTGCTCTTCAGCAATGGCTAATACATAGTCCAGTTTCTCGTATAGCATATAATCCCTCCAATTTGTAAGTATTGCATAAATTGCCAAATCCGGTTTTGGTAATATTACCGTTGATGCAAGTGCAATATAAAATTATTTTATAATCTGCTCAAAAAAACGGTATTAGACACCTTCTGTATCCTGTATTATGATAGATTTGTAACAAAAAAGCAAGAGAAATATAAATAATTTTGATTTCTCGATGAAACTAAATGGTTATATGGAGAAGGGAGCGTAATTATGAAAATTACAGATGTGCGTGTGGAACATTATCGCTGGCCTAAGGAAAAACCGATTGCCAATGGAAAACATACCTACACACACAATGACCTGAATCTGCTGGTGATTGACACGGACGAAGGAATCACCGGGTATGGATGCAGCTGGGCGATTGAATTTGCTGAGAGTATGGGGAAAGCCATCATTGGTATGGACCCTCTTTGCAATGAACAGATTTTCGCAAAGACGTACGTACCTAAGTTTATTGGGCGCCGCGGAACCAGCGCAAAAACAGTATCTGCTATTGATATGGCTGTCTGGGATATCAAGGCAAAAGCAGCAAATCTTCCGCTGTACAAGCTTCTTGGAGGTGCCAGAGACCGGGTTGACTGCTATGTAGCAGGCGGTTATTACGCGCCGGGAAAAGGAATTAAGGAACTTCAGAAAGAAATGGAAGAATACTTAAGCTGGGGGATTCACGCGGTCAAAATGAAAGTCGGTGCTATGAGCATGCGTGAGGATGCAGCCCGTGTGAAAGCGGTTCGAGAAGTGATTGGTGAAGACACCGTACTGATGTTGGATGCGAACTGTGCCTACCGTTTCTTTGAGGCTATCGAGTTTGGCAAAATGGTTGAGGAGTATTGCCCTTATTGGTTTGAAGAGCCGGTGGATGCAGATGATTATGATGGATACCGCAAGGTTGCCGCAAAGTGCAATATTCCGATTGCCGGAGGTGAAAATGAAATTACCCGCTTTGGATTCCGCGATCTGTTAAATACTCAGGCAGTAAGCGTGTTAAATCCAGATGCAGCCAGCCTCGGCGGTGTTACCGAGTTTATGAAGGTGGCAGCTATGGCTGATGCAAACGGAATTGTTATGAGCCCTCATGGTCAGCAGCAGATTCATGTGCATCTGGACTGCGCGGTTCCGAATGTGAATTTTGCAGAATTTTATCCGCCGCAGTACGATGCAAAAGTATATGAAGCATTTAAAAATCCGGTCATCTTTAACGCAGATGGTACAGTAAGTCCTTCTGAGGCTCCGGGTGTAGGATTGGATATCAACCGGGCGGTACTGGCAGATTTCCGGATCAAGTGAGGTGGTTTCGATGAAGATTACAGATTTTAAGGTATTACGCGCCAATCGCGCTGTTTATTGCAAAATATATACCGATGAAGGAATTACGGGACTTGGTGAGAGCGGCGCATGGGGATTCCTGGAAGCTTCTGCTCAGGCAATGAGCATCATGTCGGAGTATTTAATTGGAAAGGATCCACTGGATATTGAGCATCATTGGCAGTATCTTTATCGTTTTTCTCATTTCCGCGGCGCAGCGGTCATGAGAGCCATGTCTGCCATTGATATTGCCCTTTATGATATTGCGGGAAAATATTTTAACGTACCGGTTTATCGCCTGTTAGGCGGAAAATGCCGGGACAAGGTACGCGTCTATAACCATACGGCAGGACGCACCGAAGAAGAACTGATTGCTAACGTGATTAAGAGTGTGGAGCAGGGATATACGGCTTTAGGTCACCTGAATCCGTACCTGGATGAGCCGAGAACGGAGCCATTCAAAGATGGAAATGCCGCTCTGTTATATAAGGCAGAGCATCGTATCGCAAAGGTACGGGAGGCTGTTGGCGAAGAGGTGGATCTTTGCTTAGAACTGCATCGCCGCCTGGAGCCGGGACTTGCGGTTCAGCTGTCAGCAAGGCTGGAACCTTATAACCCGATGTTCTTAGAAGATCCGATCCGACCGGATAATTTTGATGAGATGGGACATGTCGCAGCACAATGCCGCATCCCAATTGCAACGGGGGAACGGATCAACACATATCATGAATTTGAAATGCTTTTAGAGCGTAATGCCTGCAGCTATGTGCGCGCGTCTCTTGGAGTGTGTGGTGGATTTACAGGAGCAAAGAAAATTGCAGCCATTGCCGAAGCGCATCATAAAAGCCTTGTGCCTCACAACCCTTGCAGCCCGGTCATGACGAACGCAGTATTACAGTTTGTGGCAGCAACGGATAATATTGCTATTACGGAGTATCCGAATCCGTTTGCCGCTTCTACGGCAGATCACCTGACTGGCAGTGGTGTGAAACTTCGCCAGTGTGACATGGTGGATCATATTCCGGAATTCAGGGATGGTTACCTTCCAGTTCCGGAAGAACCTGGCATCGGTATTGATGTCATTCCGGATCTGGAAGAAAAATTTCCGTTCCGTCCGCATAAGGTCATGACCCGTCTGAATTGTGACGGATCTATCTGCGACCAGTAATTTGCTATATGTGTCGCTTTTAAAGAAAGGAAAAGAAACTATGAGTACACAGCTTATTATCTGCCTGGTGATTTTTGCGTTGACCTGTATTGGCTATATGACGGGTATCTGGAGCCTTGGAACGGTTGCCATGACTTCCCTCGTCGCGCTGTCCTTAACAGGATGCCTTGCGCCATCTGAGGCCCTTGCCTATTTTTCCAATAATAATGTGATCATGATTGGTGCCATGAGCGTCGTGGCAGCAGGATTTAACCGTACAAAATTCTGTAATGATCTTGCGACTGCCATTTCCAGACTGGCAAAGGGAAATCTTTCGAAAGTTTTGCTTATGTACTGCATCCTCGCAATGCTTCTGTCCCAGATGGTGCAGAGCCCGGTTGTTGTTTTTGGTATTGTTGCTCCGCTCTGCATGGCTTCTGCTGAGAGCCTGGGAATTTCCAAAACCAGAATTGCTTTACCGCTTGGCATTGTTGCTATTGCGACCTGCTGTACCCTGCCTATTGGTACTGGTGCGACACAGGCAGCAGAATTGAACGGATATATCATTTCCTACTATGATAAAATCCCGAATTTTGCAGGTACGATGCCGGAGGTGGGTTTCTTTGATCCGATGAAAGCCCGTCTGCCAATGCTTATTTTCAGCGTCCTTTATTGTGCGTTCATTATGCCTAAGTTTTGTCCGGAGGCTCCATCGGTTGTAACCGAGGAAAGTAGTCAGGAAAAGATTGTAGCCAGAGATGAACTTCCTGCTTTTGCAGAGGTGGCTGGCATTGTAATCTTCTTTGGTGTTGCCCTTACCTTAATGCTTCAGGCCAATGTGCTTAAAATGCTTCAGATCTGGCAGATTTGTATGATTGGTGCTGTCCTGATGATTATTTGTGGTGTTTTAAAACCCAAGGAAGCCCTGCAGTCCATTCCTGTCAGTATGCTGCTTTTGATTGTTGGTGCGCTGGCCATGGCCGGAGCTCTTTCTGCAACTGGTACAGGTGACTTTATCGGTGGTGGTATCGCCAAGATTGTTACGGTTGTAAACAATAATTACATTGTAGGTTTGATTTTCTTTGTGGTTCCGTTTATTCTGACACAGTTTATGTCAAACCGCGGCGCAATGTTGATTTTCATTCCAATCGCCATTGCGACCTGCTACCAGAACGGCGGTGATCCGCGGGGGCTGATCATTCTGATTCAGGCAGGTGCCCTGACTGCGTTTATGACTCCGATGGCGACTGGCGCAGTTCCTTACATGATGGAATACGGCGGATATGATCAGAAAGATCTTTTAAAGAGCGGATGGCTGTTTGCTGTTCTGGGATGTATTATTTGTGTTGGCTGGATTATGACCATCATGCCAGTGTTGTAAGAATTCCGTGTTTCAGAAAGAATAAGAGGACTTATTATGGCAGGAAAGGGAAAACTATCTTGTGAAATTAATGAAAAAACATTAGAAAAAGAAAGGGCGTGTGAAAAAATGAGAAATCATTTTTCACACGCTCTTTTAAACTAAAAAATC